>NZ_CP044125.1:0-600000 GCF_016864575.1 Rhizobium sp. BG4 | reverse complement strand
CCCGGATAATAACGTCGAGATCCGCCTCTCGACCTGGGTCGAGCAGATCAAGCGCGACACAAAGCAGGTGGTGCTGCAGGACGGCTCCTCTATAAAGTATGGAGCGCTGGCGCTGACGACAGGCTCGACGCCGCGCAAGCTGCCGGCTTCGATCGGCGGCGATCTCGAAGGCGTCTATGTCGCCCGTGACAAGCGCGATGCCGATCTGCTTGCCGGCGAAATGCGCCCGGGCCGCCGAGTCCTTATTATAGGCGGCGGCTATATTGGCCTCGAAGCGGCGGCCGTTGCCCGCCATCTCGGCCTCGAAGTTACCGTCATCGAAATGGCCGACCGGATCCTTCAGCGTGTCGCCGCCAAGGAGACGGCTGACATCATCCGGGTGATTCACGAAACCCACGATGTCGTCATCCGCGAAAAGACCGGTCTGAAGCATCTGATCGGCGCCAACGGCCGCGTCACCGGCGCAGAACTTTCGGACGGATCGGTCATCGACATCGATTTCGCCATCGTCGGCATCGGCGTCGTCCCGAACGACCAGCTCGCCAAGGAAGCCGGTCTCGAAGTCGCCAACGGGATCGTCGTCGACGAGTTCGCCCGTACCTCCGATCCCTCCATATATGCTGCAGGCGATTGCGCCGTGCTCCCCTGGCAGGGCGGCCGCATCCGCCTCGAATCGGTGCAGAACGCCGTCGACCAGGCCGATGCCGCAGCCGCCGTCATCGCCGGGGGCAATGCTCCCTACGATCCGAAGCCGTGGTTCTGGTCGGATCAGTATGACGTGAAGCTGCAGATCGCCGGCTTCAATCTCGGCTACGACCAGACGCTGCTGCGCCCCGGCGCCCGCGAAGGCGCCCATTCGATCTGGTATTTCAGGAACGGCCAGTTCATCGCCGTCGATGCGATCAACGACGCCAAGGCCTATGTGACGGGCAAGAAGATGCTGGAAACCGGAATCAACCCGGACAAGGCCGTTCTGGCCGACGCTTCGGCCGATCTGAAGCAGCTGTTGGCATAAAGACCGCGAGACTGTTGATCTCGACTGTGAAAAGCCGAAAAACCGCTTGCTTCACCAGTCGAATGACTCTATCAGGCTCGCACCGGAGAGGTGGCCGAGTGGTCGAAGGCGCTCCCCTGCTAAGGGAGTATACCCGAGAGGGTATCGTGGGTTCGAATCCCATCTTCTCCGCCATCCTTCTTAGAGATTTCCCAGCATCGAATTCTGAATCGTCCGCCGCGAATCCTTCCGGCGGATTTTGTCGTTGATGGAATCGAATTCAGCGCGGTGCAGAATCAAAATCGGGAATCATCGGCGCCGGTCAGTGATTCACCGCGGCTCGGCAAGCTTCGAACTGCTTCGCTGCAGCATCGGCACCTTTATAAGCAAATCACGAAAAGCCCCGAATCCGGCGGAAAACCGGTATCATTGCGGCACATATCGCCGGTTTCTCCACATGCTCTATAGCGCTAAACCCCTGCAAAACCGGGAGTTTCTTAACGAAGTATAAAGAAGCCGATGGGGCGTATGTCTATTTTGTGTCCTTTGAGCAACAGGGGTCTGTGAAGGCAGATGCAAACAGCACAAAGGTGGCAGTTGGTGATTGCGTGACGGACGCCGTCTTGTATTTTCAACCTCGGAAGCGAGGGCGGTTGATCGTCCGACTTCTTGAAACATGGGGATGGGGCAGGGAACGCTGCTCTAACGGCGAAAAATCCCAGACCCGATCGAAACTTTGAATTGGAGGTCACCAATGACAATCAAGAGCCTTCTTCTCGGCTCCGCTGCTGCTCTGGCAGTAGTATCTGGCGCACAGGCTGCCGACGCAATCGTCGCAGCTGAGCCGGAAGCAGTAGAATACGTTCGCGTTTGCGACGCATACGGCACTGGCTACTTCTACATCCCGGGCACCGAAACCTGCCTCAAGATCGAAGGCTACGTTCGTTTTGACGTAAACTTCGGCTTCGGCGATGCGTTCGACAACGACGGCGGCGAAGACTGGAATGCCAAGACCCGCGGTCAGGTTCAGTTCACGGCTAAGAGCGACACCGAATACGGCCCGCTCACCGGCGTAATCGTTTACCAGGCTAACTACACGGGCGGCGGCGCTGCTTCCACCAACGAGACTGTTCTCGACACCGCATACATCGACATCGCTGGTCTGCGTGTCGGCCGTATCTACAACTGGTGGGACGATGACTTCTCGGGCGAATTCGACGTAACGAACTCCGGTTCGACGGGCTTCAACTCGATCCGTTATCAGTATGAGTCTGGCGACTTCTACGCTGGTATCGCTGTTGAAGAGCTCGGCGGCAACGCCGGCAATGCCTCGCAGTTCAATGGCATCAAGGGTGGTGTTGCAACCTCGATCGCTGCTGGCACCGTTGACCTGCAGAACAGCTCGAACAACGTCGGTATCGACGTTGCTGTCGGCGGCACTGCTGGCGCCTTCACCTATCAGGTGATCGGTGGCTACGACGTCGACGCTGAAAACGGCGCAATCCGCGCTCGTCTGACGGCTGATGTTGGTCCGGGCACCTTCGGTATCGCTGGCATCTGGTCTTCCGGCCCGAGCCAGTACTACTTCAACGGTGAATGGGCTATCGCTGCTCAGTACGCTATCAAGGCAACCGACAAGTTCACGATCACCCCCGGCGTTCAGTACACGGCTAACGTCGATCCGGAAGCCCTCACCGCAGCTGGCGGCGACGGTTGGGACGGTGGTCATGAGTGGCGCGCTGGCGTAACGCTCGACTACCAGATCGTTGAGAACCTCTCCACGAAGCTGGCAGTCACCTACGTCAACCACGACTCCGACCTCACCGGCGGCGACCTGGATGGCGTAACGGGCTTCTTCCGCCTGCAGCGTGCATTCTAATCTGATCTGACTTCGGTCTAATCAGGAAAGCCCGGCTCTTTGAGCCGGGCTTTTTGTATTGCGGGTATTGCTGCGGGCTTAGTTCGTTAGAAAAGGCGTTGTTCGTCTATCCGCAGGCATTGACGAACTGCACGACGCGCTCGCCAATCCCATCAACATGCAGCAGCGGTGCATGCCCTTGCTCGGCGGCGATGATCCTCTCGCTCTTTGGGTGCCGCTTCGCCATCTCCCTGACCGTCTCCTCCGAGAGCAGCGTCGAATTCTCACCCCTCACGACCAGCAGCGGCACCAGTCTCATCGCTTCGAACTGTGCCCACATCTCCGGCAACGGCTTGCTGAGATCCGCCGCAACCATCGCTTCCGCAATCGCGGGGTCGAAATCGCTGACGACGCGATCGCCATCGCGGCGGTAGAGCGCCTCCGCCATCTCCCGCCAGTCCTCCGAGCCGAGCGCCGGAAACGCCTTGCCGTGTAGATCCTGCAGGATGGCCGCCGCATCGTCCCAATCACGGGGCGCTCTGGCATGGCCGAGATAGTTCTGAATATGCCGCAACCCTTCGACCTCAAGCACCGGCCCGACATCGTTCAGCACCACGCCCGCCAGCAGCTCCGGCTTCATCACGGCGATCAGATGCAGAATCAGTCCGCCGCGGGAGGTGCCGATGAAGATGGCGCGGTGGATGCCGAGGGTTTCGCAAAGGGCGAGCACATCCTGCGCCTCGACGGCGATGTTGTAGTTGGCCTTGTTGTGATCCCAATCCGATTGTCCGCGGCCGCGATAGTCCAAGGCGATGACGCGGCGGGGGGATTGGGGATGGCTCGAAAGCATGATCGCCAACTGGTGGAAGTCGCGGGAATTGCGCGTCAGGCCGGGCAGGCAGATGACGGGGAGGGCGTCTCCATGCGCGCTGTCGTAATCCCGGGCATGCAGCTTGAGGCCGTCGGCCGTGGTGATCGTCTGCGCTACGAAGCCGGTATTGAAATTCGTCGTCATCGTCATCTCCCTGTTGCCAGGGAGGTTAGCGCCGGCGCCTCAATCTGCAAGCGGTCTCAGGAGGAGCGGCCGCCGATCAGGTCGCGTTCGATATCGGGCGTCTGGCCCAGCCTTGCCTTGTAGACCTCGTAATTCTCCATCACACGCTGCACATAGTTGCGCGTCTCGGGGAAGGAATGCGCTCGATCCAGTCGACGATCTCGTCGATATTCTTGCCGCGCGGGTCGCCGTAGCGGGCGATCCATTCGGGCACACGCTTCGGTCCGGCGTTATAGGCGATGAAGGTCAGGATGTAGGAGCCGCCGAAGGCGTCGATCTGTTCGCCCAGATAATGGGCGCCGAGCGTGGCGTTATAGCCGGCGTCGGCCGTCAGCTTGTCGGCGGAGAAGGTGATGTTATGGCGTTTGGCGACAGCTTTGGCCGTGCCCGGCAGTAGCTGAAGCAGGCCGCGGGCGTTGGCGGCGGAGACGGCGGCCGGGTTGAAGGCGCTTTCCTGGCGGGCGATCGCATAGGCGAGCGCCTTGCCGGAGCCGGAAATATTGGCGCTCGACGGGATGACGCCGACAGGGAAGGCGAGGGCTGCGACATCGATGCCGCGCGAATAGGCGATCTTGCCGATCTGCAGCGAGAGGTGATGGTCGCCGGAGCGTTCGGCCTGCGCGGTCAGGATCGCAAGCTCGCCGGGGCTCTGGATCTGGTCGGCGAGCGCCAGATAAAGGGTCGCGGCGCGCCATCCATGGCCGGCAGCCTCAAGGCGGGAGATTGCCTGCACGGCTTCGCGTGATTGCAGGTTCTGCCGGTCCGCGGCGCTCGGCGAGGGGTAGGCGACATTCAGTGTCTTGCGGCCCAGGCGTTCGCTGGCGAGCTGACCGTAGAAGGTGCTCGGGAAGCTTGCGGCCTTGGTGTAGAATTCGGCGGACTTGCCGGGACCACCGGCTTCCGCGGCGCGGCCGAGCCAGTACCAGGCGCGCGAGACCGAAAGCGGTCCGCTGGAAACCTGCAGGATCTTGCGGAAATGCGTCTCGGCGGCCTCCGGCTCCTGAAGCCCACGCAGCGCATACCATCCGGCATGGAATTCGGCTTCGACGATATCGGCCGTGCTGGTCGCAACGCTGTTGGCGACGATCTTGTAGGCGGCGGCGAACTGACCCTGATCGACCAGGCCGCGGCTGACGATGCGCTGTTCGTTCCACCATTCGCCGGCATTGACGAGTTCGTCGCGCTTCGAGGGCATCTGCGCCAGAAGCTTGGCCGCTTCGGCATATTTGTCCTGCTTGCGCAGATATTCGATGCGGGCAAAGAGATAGCCGGGATCGGTACCCCACTTCGCATCGACGCCATTGAGCAGGGCAGCCGCGTTCGGTGCCTTGGCGGCGACGGCCGACCAAGCCTTGTAGAGCGATTGCGCCTGGCCCATGTCGCCGAAGCGCTTGGCCTGCGCCGTGCGCCCGCGATACATGAGATAGTCCATGCGCGCCTTGTGATCGGCGGGGGAAAGCAGGCCGGAGAACTCGGCGAGGACCTTGTCCTCGGTGTCCTTGTCCAGCCCTTCGCCGCGCCAGACCTTGCGGATATATTTGGCGGCCTGCTGCTGCTTTCCGGCTGAAATCAAGGCCCGGGACAGAACGATCGCGCCCTGCGTCGTCTCAGGTGCCGTCTCGCCGAAGGCGGCGAGCACCGCTGCCGGATCGGGGTTCTCGTCATAGAGCGCGCGCTCGGAATTGGCGCGCAGCCTGGAAAGCCCCGGCCAGCCCTTCAGTTCCTGGGAGGCGCCGGCGATTTCGTAGGAGGGCACGCCTTTGAGGCCCGACATGGCGATCGCCCAGGTCAGGATATGCCGGTCGAGCGTTCCCTTGGCCATGCCGTCGCGGATGGAGATTGCCTGCTGCGGGTTCTTGGCCGAGAGCGCGTCGAGGCCGCTCTTCAAGTCGCCATTGATCGGTGCGACGGTGCGCGGAATGGCGCCGGTCATGATCGCTTCGGGGGCGGAGGTCTGCGGCAGATAGCCGAGGGGCTTGGCGTCGGGTACCGGAATGTCCGTCTGCGGCAATGGCGACGCGGCGCTGCCCCACGCGGCGGCCGAAAGGCCGAGGGCGGTCAGGATCAGGACAGCTCTTTTCATTCGGGATACTCGCAACGAAAACGTGGCCCCAAGTCTCGCAAACGGCATCTTAATGAAAGCTTACCGGAACCGGTAAACTTCGTTCACATTTGATATCGGAATTTGCCCTAAACCGATCTCACCACGCTTGTCGCGGCGTTTTCACCGCTCTATGGTGCGCAACTCTTATCCAAAGAATGCGGCCGAAGCGTGGATTTCGGCCTTAGGGAGTTCTGCATGTTCAAGGGATCCATTCCCGCCCTCGTCACCCCTTTCACAGATGCCGGCAATGTTGATGAGGCGGCTTTCGCTGCTCACGTCGACTGGCAGATCAAAGAGGGAAGCAGCGGCCTCGTTCCTGTCGGGACGACCGGCGAATCGCCGACGCTGTCGCATGCCGAGCACAAACGGGTCGTGGAACTCTGCATCGAAGCGGCTGCCAAGCGCGTGCCCGTCATGGCCGGTGCCGGTTCGAACAACACCCGCGAAGCGATCGAGCTCGCCCAGCATGCCGAAAAGGCAGGCGCGGATGCCGTTCTCGTCGTCACGCCCTATTACAACAAGCCGACGCAGAAGGGCCTGATCGCGCATTTCTCGGCGATCGCCGAAGCGGTCAAGCTGCCGATCTACATCTACAACATCCCGGGCCGTTCGGTGATCGACATGTCGCCGGAAACGATGGGTGTGCTTGCCAAGGCGCATTCCAACATCGTCGGCGTCAAGGACGCGACGGGCAAGATCGAGCGCGTCTCCGACCAGCGCATTACCTGCGGCAATGATTTCCGCCAGCTTTCCGGCGAAGACGCGACGGCGCTGGGCTTCAATGCCCATGGCGGCGTCGGCTGCATCTCCGTCGTTGCCAATATCGCTCCGCGCCTCTGTGCGGAGTTCCAGGCGGCAACGCTTGCGGGTGATTACGTGAAGGCGCTGGAATATCAGGATCGCCTGATGCCGCTGCACAAGGCCGTCTTCATGGAGCCGGGCGTCTGCGGCGCCAAGTACGGCCTCAACAAGCTCGGCCGTATGAGCCGCAATGTCCGCTCGCCGCTGGTCTCCTCGCTGGAAGCCGGCACCGAGGCGGCCATGGACGCGGCGCTCCGCCACGCCGGCCTCCTGAACTAAGCTGCGGGTGAGGGCAGGGCTCCTGTCTTCACAAGCACTTGCAGTTCCCCTACATAATGGGCAGCAAATGAGGGCGCGCCGTTGCGCGCCCCAAGAATTGGAATTTCGTCATGGCCCCCAAAGGCAGCCAGCGTGTCGTCAAGAAGATCGTCGCCGAAAATCGCAAGGCGCGCTTCAATTACGAGATCATCGATACCTACGAGGCAGGCCTCGTGCTGAAGGGCACCGAGGTCAAGTCGCTGCGCGAGGGCAAGGCCAATATCGCCGAATCCTATGCGTCGGATGAGGATGGCGAGATCTGGCTGATCAATTCCTATCTGCCGGAATATCTGCAGGCCAATCGCTTCAATCACGAGCCGCGCCGTCGCCGCAAGCTGCTACTTTCGGCCCGTGAGATCAATCGCCTGCGCTCCGGTATCAACCGCGAAGGCATGACGCTCGTGCCGCTGAAGATCTATTTCAACGATCGCGGCCGCGCCAAGATGGAGCTGGCGCTCGCCAAGGGCAAGAAGCTGCACGACAAGCGCGAGACGGAGAAGGAACGCGATTGGAACCGGCAGAAGAGCCGGTTGATGAAGGACAACGGCTGATCCTTCAGCCGCCTTCGCGCGAGTTCCTCAGCGCCTGCGAGGCGCAACCGCTTGGTGCAGCCGATCGTGACCGGCTGCGAAACTCACAAATTTCCAGGGAATGATGCGGCCGGTTGCAACCGGCCGTCTTGGTCAGTCGTCGCTGTCGGCGGCAGCCGTGGTCTCGGCGACCGGCTTCTGCGGACGTTCGGACGGATCGCGGCCGATTTCGGCCTTGAGCGACAGAAGGTCGATGAAATGGTCGGCCTGGCGGCGCAGATCGTCGGCGATCATCGGCGGTTGCGTTGCCATCGTCGAGATGATCGAAACCTTGCGGCCACGGCGCTGCAGCGCTTCCACCAGCGTCGTGAAATCACCATCGCCGGAGAAGATCACCAGGTGATCGACGGTTTCGGACTGTTCCATCGCGTCTATCGCGAGTTCGATATCCATGTTGCCCTTGATCTTACGGCGGCCCATGGAGTCGGTGAATTCCTTCGCAGGCTTGGTCACGACCTTGTAGCCGTTATAGTCAAGCCAGTCGATCAGCGGGCGGATCGACGAATATTCCTGGTCTTCGATCAACGCCGTATAATAGTAAGCACGCAGCAGATAGCCGCGCTTCTGGAAGGCTTTCAGCAGCTTCCGGTAGTCAATATCGAAGCCGAGGCTCTTGGATGCCGCATAGAGGTTGGCGCCATCAATGAAGAGTGCAATTTTTTCCCGTGGGTCGAACATCGCTTGCCAATCCAATTAGAGTAATCCAAATGGGCTCTCGCCAAAATCACATAAAAACAATGACTTGCCTGCCGAGAGGAATAATCCGTAATTTATGAATTATTCATATACAGGAGATTTAGGGCACGATTCGGCATATTCCAAGCAACTATTGGTGGAAATGTCATATTCCCTGTGTGATTTTAACAGGATAGCCCGGAAACTACGGGTCAACGCACGAAAAACTTGAATTCGCCGGGTTTTAATTGTATCGGGCGTGTCAATCCCGAGATCACGACCGCAAAGGACAGGCAATGGCCCGTGTCACAGTAGAAGATTGCATCGACAAAGTTGAGAACCGCTTCGAGCTGGTTCTGCTTGCCAGCCACCGCGCCCGGCTGATTTCCCAGGGTGCCTCGATCACTATCGATCGCGACAACGACAAGAACCCGGTTGTAGCCCTTCGCGAAATCGCCGACGAGACCCTGTCTCCCGACGATCTGAAGGAAGACCTGATCCATTCGCTGCAGAAGCACGTCGAAGTCGACGAGCCCGAGCCCGATCCGGCAAGCCTGATTGCTGCCGGCGGTGTTGCCGCTGCCGATGGCGAAGAGCAGGACGACCTGCCGGAAACCATCACTTTCGACCAGATGTCGGAAGAAGAACTTCTTGCCGGTATCGAAGGCCTCGTGCCGCCGGAAAAGAGCGACGACTACTAAGTCTCGCGGCTTTATTGACGATTACCAATCGTCAATCTTGCGCCTTTATTGCTAGGGCATATTATTGCCAATCTGTGCGCCAATCGTTGATTGGCGCGCTTTTATTTTTATCGGAGTTGTTGCGGCATGATGCGTCAGTATGAGCTCGTGGAGCGGGTGCAGAAATACAAGCCCGATGCCAATGAAGCTCTGCTGAACAAAGCTTATGTCTACGCCATGCAGAAGCACGGCCAGCAGAAGCGGGCCAGCGGCGATCCCTACATCTCCCATCCTCTCGAAGTCGCCGCCATTCTGACCGACATGCATCTCGACGAGTCGACGATCGCAGTCGCCCTGCTGCACGACACGATCGAGGACACGACGGCGACCCGCGCCGAGATCGACGAATTGTTCGGTGAGGATATCGGCCGTCTCGTCGAGGGCCTCACCAAGATCAAGAAGCTCGACCTCGTCACCAAGAAGGCCAAGCAGGCCGAAAACCTGCGCAAGCTGCTGCTCGCCATTTCCGACGACGTGCGGGTGCTGCTCGTCAAGCTCGCCGACCGCCTGCACAACATGCGCACGCTGGACCATATGGCTGCCGACAAGCGCGCCCGTATCTCGGAAGAGACGATGGATATCTATGCGCCGCTCGCCGGCCGCATGGGTATGCAGGACATGCGCGACGAGCTCGAGGAACTCTCGTTCCGCCATATCAATCCGGAAGCCTACGAGACCGTCACCAAACGCCTGGAGGAGCTCTCCCAGCGCAATGAAGGCCTGGTCAAGAAGATCGAGACGGAATTGCGCGATCTGCTCGTGGCGAACGGCATGGAGAGCGTCTACGTCAAGGGCCGCCAGAAGAAGCCCTATTCGGTCTTCCGCAAGATGCAGTCGAAGTCGCTCTCCTTCGAGCAGCTCTCCGATGTCTATGGCTTTCGCATCCTCGTCGATGAGATCCCGGCCTGTTACCGGGCGCTCGGTATCGTCCACACCCGCTGGCGCGTCGTGCCCGGCCGCTTCAAGGACTATATCTCGACGCCGAAGCAGAACGACTACCGCTCGCTGCACACCACGATCGTCGGTCCGTCCTCGCAGCGTATCGAGCTGCAGATCCGCACCAAGCGCATGCATGAGATCGCCGAATACGGTATCGCCGCGCACACGCTCTACAAGGACGGTGCGACCAGCCCCGAGGGCGACATCCTCTCGCGCGAATCCAATGCCTATTCCTGGCTGCGCCATACGATCGAGGCGCTGGCCGAGGGCGACAGCCCGGAAGAATTCCTCGAACACACCAAGCTCGAACTCTTCCAGGACCAGGTCTTCTGCTTCACCCCGAAGGGCAAGCTGATCGCGCTGCCGCGTGGGGCGACACCGATCGACTTCGCCTATGCCGTTCACACCAATATCGGCGACACCACGGTCGGCGCCAAGATCAACGGCCGCATCATGCCGCTGGTGACGCGCCTGGCAAATGGCGATGAAGTCGAGATCATCCGCTCCGGCGTGCAGGTGCCGCCGGCGGCCTGGGAAGAGATCGTCGTCACCGGCAAGGCGCGCGCCGCCATCCGCCGCGCCACCCGCATGGCGATCCGCAAGCAATATGTCGGCCTTGGCCACCGCATTCTCGAGCGCACCTTCGACCGCGCCGGCAAGATCTTCTCGCGCGATGCCATGAAGCCCGCGCTTCACCGCCTCGGCCAGAAGGATGTCGAGGACGCCATCGCCGCCGTCGGCCGCGGCGAGATGTCCTCGCTCGACGTGCTGCGCGCTGTCTATCCGGATCACCAGGACGAGCGCGTCACCGTCAAGCCGAGCGGCGATGAAGGCTGGTTCAACGTCCGCAGCGCCTCGGGCATGATCTTCAAGGTGCCGGGCAAGACCAAGGAAGGCGCCGAAGCCGGGTTGCTGGCAGGCGAGGCGGGCGTCGATGCCGTGCCGATCCGCGGCATCTCCAGCAACATCGCCGTGCAGTTCGCACCCACCGGCGCCGTGCCCGGCGATCGCATCGTCGGCATCATGGAGAAGGGGAAGGGGATCACCATCTACCCGATCCAGTCTTCGGCGCTCCAGCACTTCGACGATCAGCCGGACCGCTGGATCGACGTACGCTGGGATCTCGACGAGGCCAACAAGTCTCGCTTCATGGCCCGCATCATGGTCAATGCGCTGAACGAGCCGGGCACCCTTGCAAAAGTGGCGCAGACGGTCGGCGGTCTCGACGTCAACATCCGCGTCCTGAACACGGTGCGCGTTGCCGCCGATTTCACCGAAATGACGTTGGATATCGAGGTCTGGGACCTCCGCCAGCTGAACCAGATGCTCGCCCAGCTCAAGGAACTGGACTGCATTGCGACGGTGCGGCGCCTCTACGACTGAGGCGTCTGCACATTTTATGATCGTTTTGTGACCGAATTTGCACGACGAAAAGGCGAGGCATGCGCAATGCGCATGGCTGCACCTGTATTAGAGCGTTGGTAATTGTGCGCTGCAGCACTTATCTTCCGTGTCATCAGAGAATGAACGAAAGAAAGAGGCAACGCTATGTTTGGTCCTATCAAGAAAATCGCCCGCGCTCTTCGCGCTCCGAATGCTCAGGAACGTGAAATGGCCTACCTGAACGGCTCGTACGACCGTATCGATCTTGAGTATCGTCAGCGTCAGGTTGACCGCGGTCTGTTCCGTACCCGTTAATACTTGCGAAGATGTGATGGGGCGCCATGCATTATGTGCGCCCTGTGAGTAGACACTGAAAAGTGTGACGATAGCAAAGAGCGGTAGGCGGACCCCGTGATTTTTCGCCGCTCTTGTCATGGTGAGGTGCGCTGCACTAAATAGCCGCCATGTTGTTCCGCCGTAGAAAACCTGCAGGATTTCGCGAGAGAATGCGGGAGGCCTTGTGGCCCCGCAAAGGCTTTCTGCGTCCCGCGCGCTATCTGAGAATGCGCGTCATGAGATTGACGGCCTCGCCGCATGCTGTTGCGGCGGGCGTGGCCGCTGGTGTGTTCGTGTCCTGGACGCCGTTCATCGGCGTGCATTTCATCATGGCCTTCGTGATCACCTATTTTCTCTCGGGAAACATGGTGGCCGCGGCACTCGGATGCGCCGCCTTCGGCAATCCGCTGACCTATCCCTTCATCTGGGGCATCACCTGGGAAATCGGCCATCTCGTGCTCGCCCGCAAGGATACGCTGGGCGGCCAGTCGATCGATCTCCACGAGATGTTCCACCAGCTGAATTTCACCGAGCTCTGGCGCCCCGTGCTGGAGCCGATGCTGATCGGCGCCATCCCGCCCGGTGCCGTCACCTCGGTTGTGCTTTACGCGCTGACGTTCTACACCGTCAGGGGCTTCCAGTCCCGCCGCCGCGCCCGCCTGATGGAGCGCGCCAAGCTGCGTCTCAGCCATCAGGTGCATGACGTGCCCACCGTCTGACGTTCCGCCCGCAGAAGGACCTTTCATGATCATCGGTATTGGCAGCGACCTCATCGACATCCGCCGCGTCGAAAAATCGATCGAGCGTTTCGGCGAGCGTTTCACGCAGCGATGCTTCACCGATGTCGAGCGCGCCCGCTCCGACCGCCGCGCGAACCGCGCCGAATCCTACGCCAAGCGCTTTGCCGCCAAGGAAGCCTGCTCCAAGGCGCTCGGCACCGGCATCGCCCAGGGCGTCTTCTGGAAGGACATGGGCGTCGTCAACCTGCCGAGCGGCAAGCCGACGATGAAGCTGACGGGTGGGGCTGCCGTCATCCTGGAAGCGATGATGCCTGCCGGGCACCGTCCGGTCATTCATTTGACAATAACCGATGATTATCCGCTTGCTCAGGCATTCGTGATCATCGAGGCGCTGCCGGAAGCAGGCTGAGCCGCGGCCTGTCGTCGCTTTTAATGTTCGCGCCATTGCCGCCACCGGCCGAAGCCGCTAGAGAGAAGCAACTATAGAATTGCGCCGCTTCGGCGCCTTTAAGGAATAAGACTGCGTGTCCGAAAAAGCCGATACCAAGCCGAACGCTCTGTGGGAAAACATCAAGGTCATCATCCAGGCATTGCTGCTGGCGATGGTGATCCGCACCGTCTTCTTCCAGCCTTTCACCATCCCGTCCGGCTCGATGATGCCGACGCTCCTGGTCGGTGACTACATCTTCGTCAACAAGTTCGCTTACGGCTATTCGAAATACTCGCTGCCCTTCTCGCCGAACCTGTTCAGCGGCCGCATCTTCGGCAGCGAACCGGCGCGCGGCGACATCGTCGTCTTCCGCTTCCCGCCGAACCCTGAGATCGATTATATCAAGCGCGTCGTCGGCCTCCCGGGCGACAAGATCCAGGTGACGAACGGCGTTCTCCTGATCAACGGCAAGCCGGTTCCGAAGGTCGCAGACGGCACCTTCAATTCCGACTATGCGCAGGATCCGGGCCAGGACGTTCCGGTTTTCCGCGAAACGCTGGATGACGGCAAGACCTACGACACGCTCGACCAGTCGCCGGTGTCCCGTGGTGACAACACCCAGGAATTCGTCGTTCCCGAAGGTCACTACTTCATGATGGGCGACAACCGCGACAACTCGCTGGACAGCCGCTTCGACGTCGGCTTCGTGCCCGCCGAGAACCTCGTTGGCCGCGCCAGCGTCATCTTCTTCTCGCTCGGCAATGACACCTCGTTCCGCGAAATCTGGAAATGGCCGTCCAACATGCGTTGGGACCGTCTCTTCAAGGTCGTTGAATGAGCAAGGCTCAGACGCTCTCGGCGGCAGACCGGACCAAGCTTGAAGCCTTGATCGGTCACGAGTTCGCCGAGAAGGAGCGCCTGGACCGCGCCTTGACGCATGCCAGCGCCCGAACGCAGAAGGGCGGCAATTACGAACGTCTCGAATTCCTCGGCGACAGAGTGCTTGGCCTCTGCATCGCCGAGCTGCTTTTCAAGACCTTCGGCACTGCCGCGGAAGGTGAGCTCTCTGTCCGGCTGAACCAGCTGGTCAGCGCAGACACTTGCGCGGCCGTCGCCGACGAGCTCGACCTGCATCTTTTCATCCGCACTGGCGCCGACGTGAAGAAACTCACCGGCAAGCGGATGATGAACGTGCGCGCCGATGTGGTCGAAAGCCTGATCGCCGCGCTCTATCTCGACGGTGGTCTGGAGACCGCCCGCCGCTTCATCCTGAAGTTCTGGGAGAAGCGGGCGGTGCGTGCCGATGGCGCTCGCCGTGACGCGAAGACCGAATTGCAGGAATGGGCCCACGCGAAATTTGGCGTGACGCCCCTATATCGTGTTGAAGAACGCACCGGGCCGGATCATGATCCACGCTTCACGGTGACGGTGGAAGTGGCCGGTGTCTCCCCGGAAACGGGTATCGACCGCTCCAAGCGCGCAGCCGAACAGGCCGCAGCGACAAGAATGCTCGAACGCGAAGCTATTTGGCAGAAGTCCTCTGCCGGGAATTGACGGAACGATGACCGAAGAAAACGACATGGCGCATGATGGCGCCCAAGAAACGCATGGCCCAACGCATTCCGGCTTCGTTGCCCTGATCGGGCCGACCAATGCCGGCAAGTCGACGCTGGTCAACCGGCTGGTCGGCGCCAAGGTGTCGATCGTCAGCCACAAGGTTCAGACGACGCGCGCCATCGTGCGCGGCATCGCGATCCACAACAACGCACAGATCGTCTTCATGGACACGCCAGGCATCTTCAAGCCGCGCCGCCGGCTCGACCGCGCCATGGTGACGTCGGCCTGGGGCGGCGCCAAGGATGCGGATGTCATCATGCTGCTGATCGACAGCGAGCGCGGTCTGCGTGGCGATGCCGAAGCCATTCTCGAAGGCCTGAAGGATGTGCCGCAGCGCAAGATCCTCGTCCTGAACAAGATCGACCGCGTCAACCGCGAACTGCTGCTGGCGCTGGCCGCCACCGCCAACCAGACCGTCCAGTTCGACCAGACCTTCATGATCTCGGCCGAAAACGGCTCGGGCTGCGACGATGTCATGGACTATCTCGCCAAGACGCTGCCTGAAGGCCCCTGGTACTATCCGGAAGACCAGATCTCCGATCTGCCGATGCGCCAGCTCGCCGCCGAAATCACCCGCGAAAAGCTCTTCCTGCGCTTGCACCAGGAACTTCCCTATTCGTCTCACGTCGAGACCGAGAAGTGGGAAGAGCGCAAGGACGGCTCGGTGCGCATCGAGCAGGTCATCTATGTCGAGCGCGACAGCCAGAAGAAGATTGCGCTTGGCAAGGGTGGCGAAACCATCAAGGCGATCTCGTCCGCATCGCGCCGCGAGCTCTCCGAAATCCTCGAGCAGAACGTCCACCTTTTCCTGTTCGTGAAGGTGCGCGAAAACTGGGGCGATGACCCGGAACGCTTCCGCGAGATGGGCCTGGATTTCCCGCGCTGACGGGGGTGGGGCGGTGCAAGAACTTTGATTGCAGCGCCCGTAGCCCCCTCATCCGCCTGCCGGCACCTTCTCCCCAAGGGGAGAAGGGACTAGCCGCAACGTTCCCGTTCCCTTCTCCCCTTGGGGAGAAGGTGGCCCGATAGGTTTCAGGCGCAACTTGTTGCGCCGGGGATGAGGGGGCTCCAAGAACCCAGCGGCAAGAAATCCCGCTTGCTCTCCTCACGCCATTGTTTTTCAATAAAAAATCCCGGCCGTTCGCGGAACAAAATCCCCGCCGTCGCATTTCCAGCATCGAACGGCGCTGCGGACCGGCGGCGCCGATTTTTGCGGGCTCGGGCAGGGATGGCAACGGCAAAACCAGCGCATTCGTTCAAGACACCGTGCGAGCAATGTCCCTTGCGGCCATTGCCGCATTTCAGGGAATTCAGCGGTGACGAACTGGATTTCGTCAGTCGCTTCAAGAAGGGCGAGCTTGCCGCCGATGCGGGGGCGACGATCCTCGTCGAAGGCGCCAACAGCGCCCATCTCTTCACCGTGCTCTCCGGCTGGGGCTTTCGCTACAAGACACTGGAAGACGGCCGCCGCCAGATCCTGAACTATGTGATGCCCGGAGACCTGATCGGCCTGCAGGGCACGATCATGGACGAGATGCAGCATTCGGTCGAGGCGCTGTCACCCGTCTCGCTCTGCGTCTTCGAGCGCGACAAGCTGATGACGCTCTATAACAAGCATGCGTCGCTCGCCTTCGACATCACCTGGATCGCCGCGCAGGAGGAGCGAATCCTCGACGAGCATCTGCTGAGCATCGGCCGCCGCACCGCGCTCGAGCGCGCCGCCTATCTCGTCGCCTTCCTCTATGAACGCGGCAAGCGGCTCAACCTGTTCAACGGCAGAAAATTCATCCCGATCACCCAGCAGCACATTGCCGATACGCTCGGCCTGTCGATCGTCCACACCAACAAGACGCTGAAGAAACTGGCCGAGCGCGGACTGATCCGCTGGCAGGAGCGCGGCTGCGAGGTGCTGAACGGCGAGGGCCTCTTGGAGATCGCCGGCTGGGAAGGGCTTGCGGAGGGCCGGCGCCCTTTTATATGAGCGTTTCAACAACTATGTCTTTTTTAAATGCAAATCGGTGCTATGGAAAATAAGGTGCGGACATGCCACTTTTCCTCCCGGTTTGCTTTCTATCGAGCAGGTGGGGAAGTTAGGGTGTGGACCGCGAGATTTTGCAATCGCGGCGGCCAAGAGGGGCATCAGAGGTAGAAATGCGGTTTGAGAAGACGGTGCGCGCCGTCAGCGGCGCACAGCGAGGGGCATAAATCATGAACGCAACCCGTGTTCTGGTTCTGGAAGACAGTCTCATCATTGCGATGGAAGCGGAAGATATCCTGCGCGCCGTCGGCCTTGAGACGATCGACATTGCCAACAGCCTGGATCAGGCGATGGAGGCCGTCAGCGCCGAGACCTATGATTTCGCGCTGCTCGACGTCAATCTCGGCGAGTCGATGAGCTTCGGCTTTGCCCGTCATCTCAAGGAGCGTTCGATCCCCTTCGGCTTCGTCAGCGGCTATTCCGACACCACGGATTTTCCCGCCGACCTGCAGCAGGTGCCGCTTCTCGTGAAGCCCTTCGACGAAGGCGCCATGCGCGATTTCCTCGCCAAGCTATTCCCGGGCGAATGACGCCCTTCAATGACTTTTGCGGGCGGTTGCTCTAGGATCGATTCCTGAAGTTTTGGGATTTTGCCGATGCAGTGGCAAGGCAATGCAATCGTTCTGGGCGTGAAGCGCCACGGCGAGACAAGCGTCATCGCCGAAGTGATGACGCGCGACCGCGGCCGCCATCTCGGCCTCGTGCGCTCCGGCCGTTCGCGCAGCATGCAGCCGGTGCTGCAGCCGGGCAACGAGGTCGACGTCATCTGGCGCGCCCGCCTCGACGAGCATCTCGGCGAATTCCGCATCGAGCCGCTGCAACTGCGCGCGGCGAGATTGATGGAGAGCGCCACCGCCGTTTACGGCGTGCAGGCGATGGGCGCGCTGCTGCGGCTGCTGCCGGAGCGCGACCCGCATCCGCATCTCTACGATGCGCTCGAAGTCATCCTCGACAATCTCCACAATCCGACCGATGCCGGCGAGCTCTTCGTCCGCTTCGAGCTCGCGGTGCTGAACGACCTCGGCTACGGCATCGACCTCACCGAATGCGCCGCCACGGGGGTGCGTAACGATCTCGCCTATGTCTCGCCGAAATCCGGCCGCGCCGTCTGCCGCGCGGCGGGCAAGCCCTATGCCGACAAGATGCTGGTCCTGCCGACCTTCCTGTCGGAGGAGGGCAATCACGCCGCCGATTACGACAGCCTGCTCGCCGGTTTCCGGCTCACCAGCTTCTTCCTGCACCGCCATGTCTACGAGCCGCGCGGCATCGATGCCGTCTCGGCCCGCGATGGCTTTATCCAGGCGGCCCTGAAGGCACTCGACCCCTCCCTCAGGGCGCTGCCACCCGGTGCGGCGCATCCCCTCGCGGCAGGCGGCAAGCTGCCGGCCTGAATAGCGGTTTTTCACCCGTGAAAGATATCCTGCAGCCCTGGCGGTTTACCCCGCGCTCGGCGCTGCCTATCTCTGCCTGCAACGGCAGATGATCGAGGAGGATGACATGCTGACGAAACCCGACAACGCGACGACGATCACGCTATGGAACGGCCGCGAGATCCCGCGCCTCGGCATGGGGTGCTGGGCGATCGGCGGTCCCTTCTATGCCGGCGATGTGCCGCTCGGCTGGGGCGAGGTCGATGACGCCGAATCGCTCCGCGCCATCGCGCGCGCCGTCGATCTCGGCATCCGCTTTTTCGATACCGCATCGAATTACGGGGCAGGGCATTCCGAGGAGATCGTCGGCCGTGCCATCGGCAATCGCGACGACATCGTCATCGCCACCAAGTTCGGCCACGCGACCGACGAGAAGACCAGGCAGGCGACCGGCGCCTTTGCCGATCCGGCCTTCATCCGCGCTTCGGCCGAGACATCGCTCCGCCGCCTGCGCCGCGAGCGGCTGGATCTCCTGCAGTTCCATCTCAACGACTTCCCGCCGGAAGCATCCGACGAGGTCTTCGACACGCTGGAGCGATTGAAGGCAGAGGGCAAGGTCTATGCTTTCGGCTGGAGCACCGACTACACGGACCGCGCCGCCCGCCATGTCCATCGCAACGGTTTCGTCTCGATCCAGCATACGATGAATGTCTTCGAGCCGGTGCCCGACATGATCGATGTCGTCGAGAAGAACGGCCTGATCTCGATCAATCGCGGCCCGCTCGCCATGGGTCTGCTCAGCGGCAAGTTCACGCCGGGCAAGACGGTTGGCGAGAAGGATGTCCGCGGTGCCAGCCTCGACTGGATGGTCTATTTCAAGGATGGCAAGATCGCGCCGGAATTCGCCGCCCGCCTGGAGGCCGTCCGTAACCTGCTGACCGATGGCGGCCGCACGCTGACGCAGGGCGCGCTCGCCTGGCTTTGGGCACGCTCGCCGCGCACGCTGCCGATCCCCGGCTTCCGCACGGTGGCGCAGGTCGAGGAAAATGCCGGCGCTCTGGCGAAAGGGCCGCTGCCCGTAGATGTGATGAACGAGATCGACCGGGCGCTTGCTGGCCTTTAGGCGCGGTTGCGCACCTTCAGCGGCCAGCCCTCGGCACGTTGCTCGAGCACGGTGACGGTGTCGCCGACGGCGATCTTGCCGCTGCCGCGCGGCGTCACGTTCCAGCCGAAGAGCGGGCCGGGCACGCGCCGGTCCGCCGACATGCGCAGGCGCCCCATGGCGGGCATCGGGTTTGGCACATCGCGCGAGCCCGTCTGCTGGTCCTGCGTGGTCATGATGCAGCGGGCGCAGGGTTTGACGAGATCGAAGCGGATGCCGTTGATCTCGATCGCCGCCCAGCGATCCTCCGGCCAGGGCTCGTCGATGTCGACGACGATATTCGGGCGGAACCGCTCCATGCCGACGGCGCCTTCGCCGTGGGCCGCAAGATCGGCATTCAGCGCCTTCAGCGAACCGGTCGTCGTCACCAGGATCTGATAGCCGTCGGCAAAAGTCACGGGCGTTTCGCCGCCCGCCCATTCGGTGCTGGCGATGCGCTTCGCCTCGCCGTCGAAGAACACCAGCTTCACCTCGCGCCCCAGCCATTCGGAGAGACGGCGGTTGCTGTCGTCATCGGCAACGGCGGCGTTCACCGGCTCTTTCCAGACCGACACATCCATGCGCCGGCCAGGCTGCAGCGGCGGCACGGCGATCTCGCCCTTGCCATCCATCAACAGGCGGAAAGCGGACGCTTCCGGGCGCACCTCGATGCGGGCCAGATCCTGCAATTCGCGCTGGGTGATGAAATGCCCCTGAGCATCGGTGATCATCGCCCGGCGATCGCCCGGCAGGCCGAAAGCGTCGATATCGGAGAAGGGGATGGCAATGCCGCGTGCGCTCTTGAGCGGATAGATGAAAAGATCGCTGATGCGCATGCCCGTCTCCTAAATCTCGTCCATGAAATCCGCGAGGAAATCGCGAAGCCGCTTGTCGCGCTCGGCTGCAAGCGCGCGGCCTGCTTCCGTCTGGAAGCCGTCGGCCAGTTTGAACAGCTTTGTCTGGAAGTGGTCAATGGCATAGCGCTTGTCGTCGAGCGGGCGCTCCCTGGCATCGGGATCGAAGGGATCGTAGAGCCCCGAGACCATGCGCCCGGCAATGTAGAAACAGCGCGCCGCGCCGACGGCGCCGATCGCGTCCAGCCGGTCGGCATCCTGCAGCATCTTCGCCTCGAGCGTCTCGGGCGTCACATTGGCGGAGAAGCTGTGCGCGGTGATCGCATGGGCGACGGCGGCGATATCCTCTGCCGTCCAGCCCATTTTCTGCAGGATCCCCGATGCCTTCTGGGCGGCGAGCGCCGATGCCTTGGAACGCAGCGGCGAGCTTTTCTCGACGGCGACGCAATCGTGCAGCAGCACGGCGGCTGCCAGGATCCGGGCGTCACCGCCTTCGTTCTTCTGGATACGCATGGCGTTCTTGAAGACGCGCAGCACATGCGCCAGATCGTGCGAACCGTCGTCGCCTTCCGTGGCGAATGGAATAAGCTCTGCCGCAAGGCTTTCGAAGGGGGCAAAGGCTTCGGCCTGATGCATTCTCGTCACCGCAATTGTTGGTATGGACGCCCGAGATAAGGCCTCGCGCCGCCAGTTGCAATGAGGCTTTTGGCGAAGGCGGGAAGCCGTGGAAAACGGCGCCCGGGCCACAGGTGAAAACTCTTTGTCAACCTTCCTTAATGCGAAGTTAACAGCTTATTGACCCGACTCACTAAGCACGGTATTCACCGAGTCAGTTTTGATCGTCCAACATTTTGTATTGCGTACAGCCATCACCGGACAGAGACGGTGAACGGAGGTTTGCATGAGCAATGTTTCATCAGTTTCAGATACGGCCTATGCCTATTTGGCAACGCTTTCGCGGCTCGACACCAATGGCGACGGCGTATTGAGCCGTGGCGAGCGTGCTGCCGATGAAAAGCCTGGAATTCTCGCTCAGCTGAGCGAAGACGAACCGCAGTCCGAGCCGCGCTCGACGGCGACCGACAATGTTCTCGCCCTGATGATGGGCCTTCGCGGTGGCGTAAGCGACATGGCGATGAGCGCATCCAACGACGACGGCCTTCCGGATGTTTACCGCAACACCTACGGCCAGTACGATCTCGATATCGCCTCCTGAGGCGCCGGGAATGGCGATTGTACGAAGCCGGTCCTCGTGGCCGGCTTTTGTTTTGCAGGAACCCCTTCCGGCTTGAGACGTTGGACAACGAACAGCCAAGCGGAAGGAAACCCTCATGAAAAAGACAATCGCGCTCGCGGCCTTCGCCTTCGCCGCGGCGGCCTTTGCCGTCAATGCGCAGGACAAGCAGACGGCGACCGCCAATTTCGTCGATGCCAAGGGCAAGGAAACCGGCCGGGCGACGCTGACGGCAGCCGCCAATGGCGGCGTCTTCATCGAGGCCGAGATTGCAGGTCTCCCGGCCAACAAATGGGTCGCCTTCCACGTTCACGAAACCGGCAAGTGCGATCCGGCAACGCACCACGAATCGGCCGGCAAGCACTTCAACCCGACCAAGGCCGAGCACGGCTTCCTGGCGGCCAAGGGTCCCCATGCCGGCGACCTGCCGAACCAGTATGTCGGCCAGGACGGCATCCTGCGCGCCCAGGTCTTCGACAGCATGGTGAGCCTCGACGGCAAGGAAGACGGCATCCGCGGCCGGGCGCTGATGATCCACGCCAATTCCGACGACTACCGCAGCCAGCCGGCGGGTGATGCGGGTGAGCGGCTGGCTTGTGGAGTGATCGAGTAGGGGATTGATTTGCCCTCCGGCGCGGGGCCCCCTCATCCGCCCTCCGGGCACCTTCTCCCCGAGGGGAGAAGGGACGTTGCCACGAGGGGGCGCCGGGTGCGGTGTTGTGTGTGAGGGCTCGGCTTAACGCTCAGCTGTAATAATACCGCTCGGCATACCATTCGGTCGATGCCATCGGCTTCTCCTGCGCCACCCAGCGCGCGATGTCGCTTTCCTCCAGCAGGTCGGCGGTCATCTGGTCTTCCAGTCCGACGAAGATCAGATTGGTGTTTTCGCGAAGCCGGGGATCGCGGGCAAAGCCCATCTTGCTGTCGCTTGCGGTGTGCAGCAGGTTCATGCGCACGTAGAAGAACTCGGGGTGATAATCCATCTCGCTCTCCTCGTTGAAGGCATGCGCCACCTCGATCACCGATTTCTGCGGGCCGCTATAGGCAGTAATCGCTTCGTTCAGCCCGAAGGTCGCGCCATAGAGGCCGACGGAGCGGGCGGGAATGATGCTGACCTCGCCATTCGTCAGGTCGATCTGCTGGCCGGAAAAGCCGATGCTGGCGCCATCCAGCGCGCCGCGGAAGAAATAGGAGAACCGGCCGCGGGTGAGATAGATCGCCTGCCAGCGAAACCGGACATACTCCTCCGATTGCGCCGTGAGCCCTTTCAGCGTCGTCAGGCATTGGAGGAATGTGTCCCGGTAGTTCGGCAGCGGCATGGTCAATCTCCTTGAGAGATTAACCGGCAGGGAGTCAAAACGTTCCGCCCTGCGTCACTGACGCGTCGTCTGATCCTTGGAGGAGGCGCGGCGGCGGGCCGGTTTCTGCGCTTCCTCCGGCTCGGGTTCCGGAACCGCATTGCCATTGGCGGCGGAGACCGGGATCAGGTGGCCGCCTTCGTCGAAGCTCAGCTTGACGCGTTTGACCATGTCGCGGCTCAGCGCCCACCAGTCACCGGTCTTGGCCCAGTAACGCAGCGTCAGCCCGAGCGTCGCGCCGCCGAGCGTATCGATGAACACGGCCGGCGCCGGCGATTTCAGCACGCGCGAATCCTGTTTGCTGATCGACAGCAGCCGGTCCATCGCCGCGTCGATGTCGTCGGCATAGGCGACCGTTACCTTCAGTTCGTTCTGCCGGGTCGGTTCGCGGCTGTAATTGGTGATCGGCGTGTTCCAGAGGATCGAGTTCGGCGCCAGCCGGTAGAGCCCGTCGCCGGTCTTGAACTCGGTGGCGAAGAGGCCGATCTCGCGCACCGTGCCCGAAATACTGCTGGTCTCGATATATTCGCCGACCCGGAAAGGCCGCAGGATCAACAGCATGATGCCGGCCGCGATATTCTGCAGCGTCCCCTGCAGCGCCAGGCCGATCGCCAGGCCGGCAGCGCCGAGAGCGGCGATGATCGAGGCCGTCTGCACCCCGAACTGGCCGAGCACGGTGATGAAGACGAGGATGAGGAGAGCGTAGCGCAGGACGTTGGTGAAGAAGCGCGCCAGCGTTTCGTCGATGCCCCGCACCCGCGAAATCCCCTCATAGGCCCAGCGGCTGACGAAGCTCGCCATCGCCCATCCGACGATGAGGAGAATGATCGCGCCAAGGATCGAGAAGGAATACTGGACGGCAAGCGCGCTTGCCTGGCTGAGTGCTGTCCGGGTTGCTACGATGACGTCTGTTGCCTGTTCCATGCCTGCTGCCACACCTCGAATTTCCATTGCACTTGGCTAGATGGGGCAGGGTGGGGGAGCGTCAACCGGCTTTTTCGGGCGCGATCGTAAACATGAAAGGCGCATTGCCGTCGGCTTCGGCGCCGCGCCCGATGGCGCGCACGGCATCGACAAGCCTGCCCTTGCGATCGAGCAGCGCATCGCCGATCTCAATGATCCGGGTGTTCGGCGTGGCATAGGGGGAGGCGGCGCGCAACCGCTCCGCAAGCGCCGTCTCATCCTGATCGGGCACCAGCGAAAGGGCTGCGACAAGGGCAGCCGCCGGTGATCGAGACACGCCCATCCAGCAATGAACGAGCAGCGGCGCGCTCTGGTCCCAGGCGGCGGCAAAGTCGATGATCTCGCGCACATGCGCTTCGCCGGGCGCTACCAGATTGCCGGTACCCTTGAAGGCGATGTCGTTCATATGCAGCAGCAGATGGCGGCTGGCGGAAATCACCCCCGGGCGGTGGAACGCCTGCTCCTTGGCCATCAGGCTCACCATCTCGCGGGCGCCGTGGCGCACGGCCATCTCGGCGATGCGGGCAAGCGGCGAGACGACGATCCGCGTCACGGCTTGGCGCTCCTGAGTGCCTCGATCGCCGCAAAGCGATCACAGAACAGCTGCTGCGCCTCGGTGGCCGGCAGCGGCTCGATCAGCAGCATTTCCTTGGTGATGCCGCGCGGCTGGCCGAAGAACTTCTGCGCTTCGACTGAAGTGAAGCCGGCAAGGCAGGTCGCCTCAAAATAGGCGGCAATGGTGTCGGCCTTCTTGATCTTGTCCTTGAGCTCGCGCGAGGCATGCGGCGGCAGGCCGAAGCGCAGGTGCACGGCCGCTTCCAGCCGCTTCTCGACGGTCTTGTAGCCGCCGCCGACGACAGATTTGAACGGCGAGATCATGTCGCCGATCACATATTCCGGGGCGTCATGCAGCAGCGCCATCAGGCAGTCGCTGGCACTCGCCTCGTTGAGGCGGCGGAAGATGTCCTCGACGACAAGGCTGTGCTGCGCAACGGAGAAGGCGTGGTTTCCCGAGGTCTGGCCGTTCCAGCGCGCAACACGGGCAAGACCGTGGGCGATATCGCTGAGCTCGACATCGAGCGGCGAGGGATCGAGAAGATCGAGCCGCCTGCCGGAGAGCATGCGCTGCCAGGCGCGGGGCGGCTTGGTCACGCGCTGGCCTCGTCGGATGTGGACGGGAAGGCAAGGCCGCTCCAGCCGGGCAGGGCGAGCGTGACAGGCACGTCACCGGCAAGCAGCGGCGTTTCCGCAGCCATCGCTTCGCCGGCGCGGTCGATGCGCACGATCGCCAGCCCGCTCTTGCCGCTGACCGTGCCGAGCGTGCCGACCGGCTTGCCGCCTGCGGTGATCTCCGTGCCCGATGCCGGCAGGTGTGTGCCAGCAGAAACCGTCACCACGCGCCGCCGCGCCGTACCGCGATGCTGCATGCGGGATACGACCTCCTGGCCGACATAGCAGCCCTTCTTGAAGGAGAGCCCGCCGTTCAGATCCATCAGCACGTCATGCGGGAATGCGTCCTGCAGCGCGAAGTCGGCGCCCGAGGTGACGACACCATGCGCCGCGCGCAGGCCGTCATAGAGCGAAGCGTCGTCAGTGCCGTGCTTTCCGGCCTGGCGGCGAAGTGTGATGCCCGCCCTGGCAAAGCGGCTGTCGGCAGCGCCATCGGCCGCATCGCTGTCCCAGGAAACGGTCACGCCCTCGGCGTCCACCGGCGCAAGCGTCACGGCGGCGCGCAGCTTGTACATGGTCAGCCGCTTCGTCAGCGCTTCGAACTGCTCGCGCTCGGTCTCGATGACGAAATCCGTGCCATCGCGCCAGATCATGAAATCGAAGAGAATCTTGCCCTGCGGCGTCAGTAGCGCGCCGGGGCGTGCCTCATCCGGCGCCATCGAGACGATATCGGTGGTGATGAGGTTCTGCAGGAATGACCCGGCGTCAGCGCCACCGATCCTGAGAAGGGCGCGGTGCGGAAGAAAGACGGAGGGCATGGCGAAACCTGTCGCGTTCGTGATCGCTCAGAGTTAAGTCTTCCGCGCCGCCGCTGCAAGCGGCGGGCAGGGGCGATCAATCGCCGGCGGTGAAGAACTTCCACTTGCCGTCGGGCGCAATGCCAAGGCGATAGAAATTGTAGCCGCCGAATTCCTGCATGTCGGAAAGATCGCCTGCGGTGACGATGCGCAGCAGCTCGACGCGCTCCGGCGGCGTCAGCGCCTTCAGGTCCTTCTCGGCAAAATAGGGCCAGACATAGGCCTCATCGGCAGTCCCCGCGCCGACATGCACGAAACCGGTGGAGATGACGTCGAGGATGATCGCCAGGATTTCGTCGCCGTCAGGATCGCCCGAAAGGTCCTTCAGCGTGCCGATCGGATCGTCGGTCGGCTGGCCGACGCTGACCTGCGTCTGCTGTGCGCCGGTGCCCATCAGCGGGCGGAGACGCTCGAGGTCGCCGGAAGCCGCTGCTTCGACGATCTGTTCGCGCATCTTGCGCACGGGCTCGGGAACCTTGGTGATGTCGTAGATCACGTCGACGGGCTTGCCGCTGTCTGATGCGCCGGGCGTCTTGTCGGTGCTCTGCGCCGCATGATCCTTGTTCACCAGCGGATCGGGCATCGGCACGCCGGGCGTCGCCGCCGGCGGTGTCTGCGTCTGCTGGGTGTTCTTCTGGTCGGTCGCCTGCGGATCAGGCTGTCCGGGCGCCTTGTGCAGCTCCGAAAGCGCAAAGGCTGCGGGTGCCGCGAAAATGCCGGCGCCAGCGCATAGAGCAACGAGAAGCGGCGCGATCAGCCGCCGCGGGGCCTTGTCCTTACCGGTGTGCATCCGACTCTCTAACTTTTACTGCAGTCTGCGGTTCGGAGAAAACTCGCCAGCAAGCATACGTTCACGCAGCGAATCGAGCAGGGCTTCCGCGCTGTTTTCGCCATGCAGGCGGATCGTTTCGCGAAGGGCGTGAATGATGGCGGTGTCGGCGATGATCTCAGGCTCGATGCCGTCGGCCATGCCGTCAGCCCAAGCTTCGTTGTGGTACTCCAAAGCCGCCTGCATCTTTTCATGGACGATCATGTCGTCGATGTCGTTGAGGCTCGGTTCCATTTTCTTTTCCTCGAACTGCATGCCTTACTGCCTGGTTAACAACTCTATCAGCCTTTTCCCAAAACGACACGCGCGGGAGTGAAAACAGGTTAATTAAACGTCAATTTCCAAACCGCGAAGTAATTTCTGTGGCAAGTGTTGCACCTTCGTTACGGTAGCGCTCTTCTGCCACGATCGCCGATGCGGTGCAATCGGTATAGACGGATGCGAAGGCACGGTATCCACGGTTGAAAGCAGCGGTCAGCTTCTCTTTGCGCTGAGGCTCGTCTTTCGCTTCGGAATCAAGCAGTTGCTGCATGCTGTTGCGCCACTCGTCGCCGCCTGGCGCCTTGCAGAGCGTGCGCAGGTAATGCACCGAACCGATCACTTCCGCAAACCGCAAAAGCTTGTCGTCGTAGGGTACGGCCGCCGGTGGAGGCGGGGGTGCCTCGGGTGCCGCAGGCGCCGCCGCATTCTTGCCCTGTGCCCAGACGGGCGCGCTCATCGCTGCACCGGCGCACAAGAACAGGGACAAAACAACGCGTCGTACGGGAATCATGTGAACAGTTGATACGCAAGCCGTGTCGGGAACAAGGCGCGTGGCGGAGTTTCCACGCCGTTATTGTCGAAGCGCCAGCCGCTCGGCGCATTCGAGAACGGATTGCGGCACCGGCATCCGGCGGATCTCGTCCACGCTGTACCAGCCGAGATCGGCGGCATCATCGGCGGCTTCCGCAACGGCATCGGCATCCGCCTCGACGGTGAAGACCGACAGGAAGAAATGGCTGGTGACGCTGCCATCGGGCGCATGCGTCTTCAGATCGTAGACCGAAAAGAGTTGAGGGTTGCGAGCCACAATACCGGTCTCTTCCTGGAATTCCCGCAGCGCCGTCTCATCGGGCGTCTCGCCCTCTTCGGCGCGGCCGCCCGGAAAGGCATACATGTCGGCGGATGGCGGATTGCGGCGCAGCACCAGCAGATATTTGCCGTCGCGTTCGAGGATGGCGGAGGATGCTGCCTTGGCCGTCGAAGTCATTTCTGCCGTTTCCGTGGCTCTGCCGGTTGCGAATTGCGGGGCGATCGCCGAGCGTATCGATGAACCTGACTAACGCAGCATCGATTCGAAGAGAAGCCCGCTGACCTATCTGATCTATGCCTTTGCCGCGCTCTTCGAGATCGCCGGCTGCTTCGCCTTCTGGGCCTGGCTGAAGATGGGCAAGTCCGTCTGGTGGCTGGCGCCGGGCATGGTGTCGCTGGCGCTCTTCGCCTGGCTGCTGACCTTCGTGCCGAGCGAGGCTGCGGGGCGCACATTCGCCGCTTACGGTGGCATCTATATCGTCGCCTCGCTCCTCTGGCTGTGGCTCGTCGAAAACCGCATTCCCGACCGGTGGGACATCGGCGGCGCCGCGATCTGCCTTGCCGGAACAGCAATCATCCTCTTTGCGCCACGCAGTTGAGCCCACCCTTGACCGTTGCGCGGCAGGGTGCAAAGACAGGGCATGTGCGGACGCTACGCCCTGACGATATCTCCGGAAGAGCTGCAGGACCTGCTCGGGCTTTTTGAGCTCGAGGACTTTCCGGCGCGCTACAATATTGCGCCGACGCAGCCGATCCTCGTCGTCGTCTCCGGAGAAACGCCGGAGAAGGGCAGCAATCTTCCGGATCGCCGCGCCGTCCTGGTGCGCTGGGGCTTCACGCCTTCCTGGGTCAAGGATCCCAAGGAATTTCCGCTGCTGATCAATGCCCGGGCCGAAACGGCGATTGGCAAGGCGTCCTTCCGCGCCGCCATGCGCCACCGCCGCGTCTTGATCCCGGCAAGCGGTTTCTACGAATGGCACCGCCCGTCGAAGGAAAGCGGCGAGAAATCGCAGGCCTACTGGATCAAGCCGAAGCATGGCGGCATCGTTGCCTTTGCCGGGCTGATGGAGACATGGTCGTCGGCCGATGGCTCGGAAGTCGATACCGGCGCGATCCTGACGACGGCGGCCAATGCTGCGATCGCGCCGATCCACGACCGGATGCCCGTCGTCATCAAGCCCGAGGACTATACCCGCTGGCTCGACTGCAAGACGCAGGAGCCGCGCGAGGTTGCCGACCTGATGAGGCCTGTCGAGGAAGACTTCTTCGAAGCCATCCCTGTTTCCGACAAGGTCAACAAGGTGGCGAACATGGGCGAGGACCTGCAGACGCCCGTCGTTCTCGAAAAGCCCCCGAAGGCACCTGCCAAGAAGCCCGGCGACGGGCAGCTCAGCTTCTTCTGATTTCCAATCTTCTCATTCCCGGACCATCTTCATGATCTCGATTTCGGCTGCCCTTTCGGGCTTCTTCCTTGGCGCATCCCTGATTATCGCCATCGGCGCTCAGAATGCCTTCATTCTCCGCCAGGGCCTGCTGCGCTCGCATGTCTTCATTCTCTGCCTGATCTGCGCGCTGTCGGATGCGCTGCTGATCGCCGCCGGTGTGGGCGGTCTGGGTACGCTGGTATCGCAGTCTCCGGTGCTGATCTCGGTGGTGACGCTTGGCGGCGCCGTCTTCCTCGGCTCCTATGCCTTCATGGCCTTCCGCCGTGCCCTACATCCGGGCGCCATGCAGGCCGGGGCGCCGCAGGCGCTGGGATTGAAGGCGGCGGTCGCCACATGCCTCGCCTTCACCTTCCTCAATCCGCATGTCTATCTGGATACGGTGGTGCTGCTCGGCAGCCTGTCGGCGGCCTATCAGGGCGCAGATCGCCTCGCTTACGGCATCGGTGCTGCCGTTGCGTCATTCGTCTGGTTTTTCGGGCTGGGATATGGAGCGCGGCTGCTTCAGCCGGTCTTCGCGAAACCCGCCGCCTGGCGGGTTCTCGACGTCATCATCGGTGTCGTCATGAGCCTGCTGGCGATCAGCCTGCTCATCCGCTTTTTCGCGGCCGCTTAGGCGGGCTTCTTGATGAGGGCAGGCTTCTTCAGCATCAGTGCTGCTGCCAGCACGGCCTTCAGGCCGAGCGGGCGGTAGTGGGTGCTGAGGTCATGCTTGGCCGGCTGTTCCGTGGAGCCAGTCTTCTTCGAGGTCACGATACTCTCCTTACGTGTTCCCTGGACATGTTCTGATTTGCTCTTTTGTCGGCAATAGCGACAAAATAGAGGCATCGATTATCAGGAAGTGTGTAAGGCGAAAACTTTGCGCGAGGCTTGATGCGAAAAGCACGCATGAGTAGCGTGCTAATCAAATCAGATATGGCGGCCCATATCGTCTTCGCCGACGCCGGGTTCCTCGATCGTCAGCGTGCCGTATTTCTTCTTCCAGCGCCGAGCGCCGAAGGGCAGCGATATCAGATAGATGACTACGGTGAAGACCATGATCTCCCAGGTGTAGCTCATCAGCAGCGCGACATAGAGAACGACACCGAGCATCAGCGGCAGCACCAGATCGCGGCGCAGCTTGCTGCCCTCCTGCTTGCCCGACCAGACTGGCAGGCGGCTGATCAGCAGGAAGGCGATGAGAACGGTATAGGCGGACGACAGGAGCGCGAAGAGGCGGTCCGTCTCCAGGCCGAGGAAACCGAGATAGACGGGCGCCAGCACCAGCATGGCGCCGGCGGGCGCGGGCACGCCGACGAAATATTCCGACTGCCAGGGCGCCCGGTTCTCGCGCTCCGACATGACGTTGAAGCGGGCAAGGCGCAGGCCGGCGGCGATCGCATAGATCAGCGCCGCGATCCAGCCGATCGAGCGGGCCTGGTCGAGCGCATAGACATAGCCGACGAGGGCAGGGGCCACGCCGAAATTGACGATGTCGGCGAGCGAATCCATCTGCGCGCCGAATTTCGACGTCGCCTTCATCAGCCGCGCGATACGGCCGTCGATGCCGTCGAGGAAGGCGGCGAGCAGCACCATCATCACGGCAAGCTCGTAACGGCCCTCGAAGGCGAGGCGGATACCGGTCAGGCCGGCGCAGATGGCGAGAATGGTGATGAGATTGGGAACGACCAGCCGGAGCGGGATTTCACGCAGTCTCGGACCACGCGCCGAATCGTTCGGTCCGTTGGGCTCGAAAGGTGGGAAAGGCGTCTCCATCTGTCGCTCCTGATCGTCTTAGATGCGGCGGCTGATGACCGGACCCTTGGCGGAGGCGAATTCGGCAAGCACCGTCTCGCCGGCAATCGCCGTCTGGCCCAGTGCGACGCGGGGCGCAGCACCGGCAGGCAGGAAGACATCGAGGCGCGAACCGAAGCGGATCAGGCCGAAGCGTTCACCGGCATCGAGCGGCTCGTTGGTATTGGCCCAGCAGAGAATGCGCCGCGCAACCAGGCCGGCGATCTGCACGACACCGATATTGCCATGCGCGGTCTCGATGACGAGGCCGTTGCGCTCGTTGTCTTCGCTGGCCTTGTCGAGCTCGGCATTCACGAAGCTGCCGGAGCGGTAGTTGATGCTGACGATGCGGCCGCGCACCGGCGAACGGTTCACATGGCAGTTGAAGACGTTCATGAACACGGAGATGCGCAGCATCGGCTCGCTGCCAAGATTGAGCTCGGCCGGCGGCGTCACCATCTGGATCGACGAGACCTTGCCGTCTGCAGGCGAGATGACGAGATCGTCGTCCTGTGGCGTCATGCGCTCCGGATCACGGAAGAAATAGGCGCACCACAGCGTCAGGATCAGGCCGACCCAGAACAGCGGCTTGAACAGCCAGCCGAGCAGCAGCGACGCGACGAAGAAGGCGGCGACGAAAGGATAGCCTTCCTTATGGACCGGAACGATGGTGTTTCGAACGGTATCAAGCAGGCTCATATGCGCCGGTCTCCTCGGTTTTTTCGTTACCGCTGGTTATAGAAAAACTCCGGCCGGGGCAATGCCGTGGCCGCTGCGGCGGCCTTTGTGTCAAGGTTCTAAACAGCAAAACGGCAAATCGGCCGTTTTGTTCAGATGGTCAGGTGGCGGGCGCAAGGCGCGTGACAACGCCCATTTCGTCGCTCTCGCGCACCTGCTTCAGGTGTTCTTCGGCCGCGGTTGCCTCGCGCTGGCGGTTCCACATCGAGGCGTAGAGGCCGTTCTTGGCAAGCAGTTCGCCATGCGTGCCGCGCTCGGCGATCTCGCCGCTCTTCAGCACGATGATCTCGTCGGCGCCGATGACGGTCGACAGCCGGTGGGCGATGACCAGCGTGGTGCGGTTCTTCGACACGGCATCGAGAGCGGCCTGGATTTCGCCTTCCGTCGTGGTGTCGAGCGCCGATGTCGCCTCGTCGAGGATCAGGATCGGCGGCGCCTTCAGGATGGTACGGGCGATCGCCACGCGCTGCTTCTCGCCGCCCGAAAGCTTCAACCCGCGCTCGCCGACCTTGGTGTCGAAACCTTCCGGCAGCAGCTCGATGAAATGGGCGATCTGGGCGATCTCGGCGGCCGTCTTCACGTCTGCTTCGCTGGCCGACGGGCGGCCGTAGCGGATGTTGTAGGCGACCGTGTCGTTAAAGAGCACGGTATCCTGCGGCACCATACCGATCGCCGTTCGCAGGCTTTTCTGCGTCAGTCCGCGAATATCCTGGCCATCGACGGTGATCGCCCCGCTCTGGATATCGTAGAAGCGGTAGAGCAGGCGCGACAGCGTCGACTTGCCGGCCCCGGACGGGCCGACGACGGCGACGGTCTTGCCGGCGGGCACGTCGAAGGAGATGCCCTTCAGGATCGGGCGGGCCGGATCGTAGGAGAAATGCACGTCCCTGAAGCTGATGGCACCCTGGCCGATCGCCAGCGGCTTGGCGTCGGGCGCATCGGTGACCTCGGCCTTCACTTCCAGAAGATCGAACATCTGCTCGATATCGGTGAGGCCCTGGCGGATTTCGCGATAGACGAAGCCGATGAAGTTCAGCGGCACGGCAAGCTGCAGGAGCATTGAATTGACGAAGACGAAGTCGCCGACCGTCTGCTCGCCGCGCTGGACGGCTAGGCCGGAGAGAACCAGCATGATCGTCGTGCCGATGCCGAAGATGACGCCCTGGCCGAAGTTCAGCCATCCCAGAGAGGTCCAGACGTCGGTTGCCGCCTTCTCGTACTTCTCCATCGACTTGTCGAAGCGCTTGGCCTCCATCTCCTCGTTGCCGAAATATTTGACGGTTTCGAAGTTGAGGAGCGAATCGATCGCCTTGGTATTGGCGTCCGTGTCGCTGTCGTTCATCGAGCGGCGGATGGCGATGCGCCAGTCGCTGGCGCGGATCGTGAACCAGATATAGGCCCAGACGGTGAAGGCGGTGACGGCGAGATAGGAGAAGCCGTAGCCCCACCAGAAGATGAAGGCCGTCAGCAGGAATTCGATGACCGTCGGTACCGAGTTCAGGATCGTGAAGCGGACGATCGTTTCGATGCCCTTGGTGCCGCGCTCGATGATGCGCGACAGGCCGCCGGTCTTGCGCTCCAGATGGAAACGCAGCGACAGCTCGTGCATGTGCACGAAGGTCTTGTAGGCGAGCTTGCGCACCGCATACTGCCCGACGCTGGCAAACAGCGCGTCGCGCAGCTGGTTGAGCGCCAGCTGGATCAGGCGGGTCAGGTTATAGGCGATGATCAGCGCGATGGCGCCGGTCAGCAGCGGCGGAAGATTGGTGTGAAGATCGGTCTTGCCGTTCAGCGCATCGGTCGACCACTTGAAGAAGTAGGGGACGAGCAGCAGCACGAATTTCGAGACCAGCAGATAGACCGACGCCCAGACGACGCGCATCTTCAGGTCGGGCCGCTCGTTCGGCCACATATAGGGCCAGAGATTGAACAGCGTGCGCATCAGGTTGGAATCAGAGACCGTCTTGTTTGCCATGTCTATCTCCAAGCCCGGGGGCAGGGCTTTGATCGTTTTCGATAGCGGCAAATTGCAAAAGGCGGATCGGCTCTTTCGGAGCCTCCGCCAGACAGTCTCGCCGTTTCCCGGCACATAGGATTTGCAGCGCCCGAATGCAACGGCAAACCGCCAAAGCAAAAGGCCGGGCGAGAGGTTCGCCCGGCCTTTTCGTCATAATGACACAAAGCCTAGAGGTGTTCGCCGGCCTTCAGCTTGCGATGCAGCTCTTCCGAGTTCGGCAGCGCGTCCTTCGGAACGCCGAAGATCTGGCCCGGCAGGATGCGGTCCGGGTTTTTGATCTCGTCCTCGTTGGCCATGTAGATCGTCGTGTAACGGACACCGGCGCCATAGACGCGGCGCGAGATCTGCCAGAGCGTATCGCCACGGCGGATGATCACGGTGTTGTTGCTCGTCGTCAGCGGCGCCTGCTCGATCGTCTTCGGCTCGCTGCTGTTGCCCGATGCGACTTCGTTGGTCGCCGGTGCGGGTGCAGCCGGAGTGGCCGGTGCCTCGGGTGCAGCCGGAACGGTCGTCAGCTCGTCGATGATCGAGGCGAGCTTGTCGATCGCCGCACCAACGGACTTGGCATCACGCGGCAGCGCCTGCAGCGTCGTCAGCGCGCTTGCTGCCGACTGCGAGGACTTGGCAGCGGTTTCCTTGAACTCGGCGCGGGCATCCACCGACGGGCGGAATTCCGAGATCGAGCGCAGCGCAAACTCGGTCGCCGAACGGGCGGCGGCGAGCTGCTCGTTGCCGGGAAGCTGGCCATTGACGAACAGGCCCTTCAGCAGAGCGAAAGCCTTGCCGGCATCCGTCTTCAGCTTGGCGAGTTCGCCTTCTTCAAGCGGCACCATCGAGGGCGTTGCCGCGGCCGGCGCAGCACTCGGCGCAGAGGTCTGTGCAGCGACGGTAACCTGATCGCCTTCCGGACGGTTGAAGTTGACGGCGGCGCGCACGAGAACCTTGCCGGCGCCATCGACGACATCGACGCGGATCTTGTGGTCGCCGACGGCCAGATCCATGGCGCCGTCGATGACGAAATGGCCGTCGCCACCGGCGCGTGCCTTGCCGATCAGCTTGTCGTCGGCATAGGCGAGCACGTTGGCATTGGCCTTGGCCGTACCGGCAACGAAGATCTTGTTGCCTTCGATTTCGACGGCATTGACCATGACTTCAGCCGGAGCGGCGGGAACGGCCGGTGCGGTGTTGGCGATATCGGTGGAAGCTGCGGGCAGGGCGGGCGTCGCACCGTTCGCGGCAGGCGTAGCCGCAGCGGTCTGCTGCTCGGCCTTCGGAGCGGTGATGATGCGGCTTGCTTCACCCGGCTTGGAAACCATGGCGAGGAGCTCGGCACCGCTGCCGTCCTTCGGCACGGAAACGGTCGCGACTTCTTCCGACGTCTGAACCTTGCCGTCCTTGCCGGTCACTTTCAGCACCAGCTGGTGATCGCCGGGGCCGAGCGGATTGTCGAGCACGGCTGCAAAGTCGCCGGAGGGGCCGACATCGGTCGTGGTGACGACCTTGTCACCATCGACGACTTCGAGCTTGCCGTTCGGCTCGGCCGAGCCGGCAATGACGGTGGAGCCATCGGGTTCGACGCGCAGAACGTCAAAGGCCGGGATCTTCGGACCGGCATTCGCCTGATCGGCGGCGGGCGCCGTTGCGGCCGGTGCGTTGGCATCGGCTGCTGCCGGCGCCTGGGCCGTCGTGTCAGCCTGCGGCTGGGGAGCCGTGCCGGGCTGAGCTGCCGGTGCGCCGGTCAGTTCGGATTCTGCCTTGAGGAGCGCGGCCAGCGCATCGGCGGCATTTTCAGGAAGCGCCTGGATGGTGGCGAGCGCCTTCGAAGCGCCGTCCTTGGCCTTGGTGATGATCGCGGCGGTCGCCGGGTCGATGCCGTCAGGCGCTGCAAAATCGGCAATCGCCTGCAGCGCGCCGGTCGCCTTCGTCTTGGCAGCCGCAAGCGCATCTGCAGCCGGGGTCTTGCCGTCGGCGAAGAGCGCCTTAAGTTTGGTGAGAGACTGTCCGGCGTCAGCCGTCAGGCGGCCGACCTTCTCTGTGGTGGCGGCAGCATCGGCAACGGCGTTGCGGGCGGTCTTGCCTGCTTCTTCGACCGTATTTTTGACTTCGTTGCTTGCCTGGTTGATCGCATCGCCGACCTTGGACGCGTCTCCGCCGATCCGGGGCATGACCACGAAGACCATAAGAAGGATTGCAATTGCAAGCACTGCGAGGGCCAGCAAGCCGGCGCGGTTTCTCATCATTCATTCTCCCCAGGCGGCAAATGTGCCGTAGTATCAGAAATTGCTAGCGATTCCCGTCGCTCTTCACAAGCATCCAAGGCGATCACCTACGCTTAAGACGTAGGTTTTGCCTCATTTTTCTTGACTGCCCAGCCCCGGAATAGTTGTTTGGCCCCATGACTGATCAATCGCACTCGATAAAATCCATCTGCGTCTACTGCGGCTCCAGGCCGGGACGCGACGCTGCATACATGACTGCCGGCCGCACGCTCGGCAAGGAAATTGCCGAATATGGGTTAAGGCTCATCTACGGTGGTGGCACGAAAGGCATCATGGGGCGGTTGCCAGCGGTGTGCTTTCGGCGGGCGGCCAGGTCACCGGCATCATCCCGGAATTCCTGATCGACATGGAAGCGACGCGCCATTCGCTCGGCCAGCTCAACGAACTGATTGTAACGCCTGACATGCATGCGCGCAAACACATGATGTTCGAGCGTTCGGACGCTTTCGTGGCGCTGCCGGGCGGCATCGGCACGCTGGAAGAGATCGTCGAGATCATGACCTGGGCACAGCTCGCCCGCCACGAAAAACCGATGGTCTTCGCCAATATCAACGGCTTCTGGGATCCGATGATGGAGCTGATGAAGCACATGACGGAAGAAGGCTTCATCCACACCGCCCATCGCGTCCAGCCGCTCGTCATCGACGACGTCTCCGGCATCATTCCGGCGATCATGGCGCAGGCAGCCGAAATCGCCGCCGATCGCGGCGGCGAGGACGAGGTTCTCTCCAAAATGTAAGACGTTAGGCGGGCGCTCAGCGCCCGCGCGTCGCCTTCAGCATCGACAGCGTATAGAGCACCAGACCTGCCCAGATGAGCGGGAAAGCGATCATGCGCGCGGTGCCGAGCGGCTCGTGGAAGGCGAAGATGGCAATCAGGAAGATCATCGTCGGCGCGATATACTGCATGATGCCGATGGTCGAGAGCTTCAGGAGCTTGGCGCCATTGGCATAGATCATCAGCGGCAGGGCGGTGACGAGGCCGCAGCCGAGCAGGAGGGCGGTATCGCTCCAGCCGGTCTCAATGAAATGGCCTTCGCCGGTGACGAGTTCCAGGTAGAGGATGTAGAGGATCGCGGGAATGCTGAGGATCAGCACCTCGAGCAGGAAGCCCTGGTTCGGTCCGAGCGGCAGCGTCTTGCGGAAGAAGGCGTAGAAGGCCCAGCTGAAGGCGAGCGTCAGCGCAATCCACGGCATGCCGCCGCCATCGACGATCAGCACCACCACCGCAATTGCCGCCAGCCCGATCGCTGCCATCTGCATCGGCCGCAGCTTTTCCTTGAGCAGTACCGAACCCATGAAGATGCTGATCAGCGGATTGATGAAATAGCCGATCGCCGCATCGAGCGAATGCCCGGCGCCGATCGCCCAGACATAGGTGCCCCAGTTGACGGTGATCAGCGCTGCCGTCAGCGTCGCCATGGCGATCATCCGCGGCGAACGCAGCGCATCGCGGATTTCCTGCGTGCGACCGAGCACCAGAAGCACGAGCCCCGCGATCGGAACCGACCAGAGAACACGGTGCGCGATAACCTCTGCCGGCGAGATATGCGACAGCGCCTTCATGTAGATCGGCAGGAAGCCCCACAAGAGATAGGCAGTCAGCGCGAAGGCAAATCCTCGCGGACTATCCTCGTTCTTGATGATCGGCGCGGTCGCATCGACGGACATGGGGGCGTTTCCATATTTTATTGTTATGGAGCCCGCTCTAACCTAACCGACGTGAATAGGCCAATTCATTTCCGTGAATGGATGTGAAGGACTTTTGATTTGCCAGATGTGGAATTCCACATCCGCTCACTCCGCCGCGATCTTCCCCGCCAGCTGCCGGTTCTTCATCAGCTTGTAGATAACCGAATCCATCAGCGCCTGGAACGAGGCGTCGATGATATTTTCGGAAACCCCGACCGTCCACCAGCGCACGCCGCTGGAATCGATCGATTCGATCAGGACGCGGGTGATGGCCTCGGTGCCGCCGTTGAGGATACGCACCTTGAAGTCGGCAAGCACGAGGTCGTCGATCTCGTGCTGGTATTTGCCGAAATCCTTGCGCAGCGCGAGGTCGAGCGCGTTGACCGGGCCTTCTGCCTCGGCGACCGACATCAGCGTCTGGCCGTCGATGGTGATCTTCACCACCGCTTCCGAAACGATCTTGACGCGGCCGAGACTGTCGAACCGGCGCTCGATCATCACGCGGAAACCGTCGATGCCGAAGAATTCCGGGATGGTGCCGAGCGTGCGGCGGGCGAGCAGCTCGAAGCTCGCATCGGCGCCCTCATAGGCATAGCCGGACGCCTCGCGCTCCTTGACGATGGAGATCAAGAGGTCGAGCTTCGGATCATCCTTGCCGACCTCGATGCCGCGGCGCTTCAGGGCATTGATGAAATTCGCCTTGCCGCCCTGGTCGGAGACCATGATCTTGCGGAAATTGCCCACACTTTCGGGCTTCACATGCTCGTAGGTGCGCGGATCCTTGAGCAATGCCGAGGCATGGATGCCGGCCTTGGTGGCAAAAGCGGAGGCGCCGACATAGGGCATCTGGTGATCGGGCGAGCGGTTCAAGAGCTCGTCGAAGGCATGCGACAGGCGCGTCAGATTGATGAGCCGATCCTCGTCGATCGACGTCTCGAAACGGGTCGAATAGGCATCCTTCAGCGCCAGCGTCGGGATCAGCGTCACCAGATTGGCATTGCCGCAGCGTTCGCCGATGCCGTTCAGCGTACCCTGGATCTGCCGCACGCCGGCCTCGACGGCGGCGAGCGAGTTGGCGACCGCCTGGCCAGTGTCGTTATGGGCATGGATGCCGAGACAGTCTCCGGGAACGCCGGCTGAAATCAGCGCCTCGACGATCGCCCGGATCTCCGGCGGCTGCGTGCCGCCATTGGTGTCGCAGAGCACCACCCAGCGCGCGCCGGCATCATAGGCGGCCTTGGCGCAGGCGGTGGCATATTCCGGATTGGCCTTATAGCCGTCGAAGAAATGCTCGCAATCGACCATCGCCTCCTTGCCGGCAGCAACCGCGGCCTTGACGCTTTCGGAGATGGATTCGAGGTTTTCCTCGTTGGTGCAGCCGAGGGCCACCTTCACATGGTAGTCCCAGCTCTTGGCGACGAAACAGATCGCATCGCTCTTGGCCTGCAGCAGCGTGGCGAGGCCCGGATCGTTGGAAGTCGAGATCCCCGGCCGCTTGGTCATGCCGAAGGCGACGAAGCGGGCGGCCGTCGTGCGCTTCTCGCTGAAGAAGGCGGTATCGGTCGGGTTGGCGCCGGGATAGCCGCCCTCGACATAATCGAGACCGAAATCATCCAGCATCGCCGCAATCGCAATCTTGTCCTCGACCGAAAAATCGATCCCGGGCGTCTGCTGCCCGTCCCGGAGCGTCGTGTCGAAGAGGTAGATGCGTTCTCTGGTCATTGCGATGCCTCCAAGGCGGTCACTGCTTCATGCGTTGTGTTCGGGGAGGCGCACCCCCCTCTGCCCTGCCGGGCATCTCCCCCACAAGGGGGGAGATCAACTTGCGGCTCGCATCTCCCGAAACAATTCAGGTTGGAGCGAGCGGCTGCGCCCAGCGGATCTCCCCACCTGTGGGGGAGATGCCCGGCAGGGCAGAGGGGGGCCGGCACCCACTGGGCCAGCCTATTTCCCCGCAAACTTGTCCGTCGCCCGGATCAGTTGATCCAGAATCCCCGGCTCCGAAAACGCATGGCCCGCGCCCTCGATCAGATGAAACTCCGCCTTCGGCCAGGCCTTGTGCAGCTGCCAGGCGTATTTGGCGGGGCAGGGCATGTCGTAGCGGCCGTGGACGATGACGCCGGGGATGTCCTTCAGCTTGTGCGCGTCGCGCAGCAGCTGTCCCTCGTCCATCCAGCCGGCATTGACGAAGAAGTGGTTCTCGATGCGGGCGAATGCATAGGCAAACTCGGCTTCCTCGAACTTGCCGCTGGTGGATTTCTCCGGCAAGAGCGTGATTGTCTCGCCTTCCCAGATGCTCCAGGCGTGTGCGGCTTCAAGCGCCACCGCCCGGTCGGAGCCGGTGAGGCGGCGGTTATAGGCGTGCATCATCTCGTGGCGCTCCTCGGGCGGGATCGGCGCGGTGAAACGCTCCCATTTTTCCGGGAACATCTCGGAGACGCCGAACTGATAGTACCAGTCGAGCTCGGCCTTGGTCAGCGTGTAGATGCCGCGCACGATGAGTTCGGAGACCCGTTCCGGGTGCTTCTCGGCATAGGCGAGCGCCAGTGTCGAGCCCCAGGAGCCGCCGAAGACCTGCCATTTCTCGACGCCCGCCATTTCGCGCAGCCGCTCGATGTCAGCCACCAGATCCCAAGTCGTGTTGGCCTCGAGATTGGCATGCGGCGTGGACTTTCCGCAGCCGCGCTGGTCGAACAGCATGACGTCATAGAGCCTGGGATCGAAGAGCCGGCGATGAACGGGCGAGAAACCGCCGCCCGGGCCGCCATGCAGGAAGACGGCCGGCTTGGCGCCCGGCGTGCCCGAGCGCTCCCAATAGATCTTGTGGCCGTCGCCGACATCGAGATGGCCGGAGGCATAGGCCTCGATTTCGGGATAGAGCGTACGCAACACTTCGGTCATGCCTTGAAGCCTTTCGCGGGCCATGTTTCGGTATCGTGATCGGGATGCTGGAAGGAGATGATCGCTTCCTGGCGCGAATAGAAATCCGGGTCGGTATGCACAGGGGCGTCGAAGATCTTCTCGACCCAGGGCAGGCGCGCCTCATGGTTCACCTGGATCTGCGGCTGCAGGTCGCTGCGCTCGTCGAAGGTGCCGATCGCCAGCTCCAGTCCGCCGGGATGCCGGTAGGTCATCGGCGTGCCGCAATTGCTGCAGAAGCCGCGGTCGATATTGATCGACGACTGGAAATAGCTGAGCTCGCCGCGCGTCCATTCCATGCCGTCCTCTGGGGCCGTCACCAGCGCCGAGAAGAAGCCGCCGAACTGCTTCTGGCACATCCGGCAATGGCAGATCGACGGGCGGCCGATCTTTCCCGAGATGCGGAAGCGGATCGCGCCGCACTGGCAGCCGCCTGTTCGAATGGGTTCACTCATCTTGCTGCTCCATGGGGCCACTGAATGGTATCGTGATCGGGATGCTGGTGGTTGCTCGATGCGATCGTGTCTTCGCGCTCGCTGCTTTCGGGTTCCGGCTCGACGGGCAGGGCGTCGAGATCATCGAACCAGCGCATGCGGGTGCCCATGTTCGACTGCGCCACCGGCTCGACGGACTGCGGATCGTCTAGCGAGCCGAGCGTGATATTGATGAAATCGGCTTCCGGGATATCGTAAAAGAGCGGCGTGCCGCATTCGGCGCAGAAGCCGCGTCGCACGAGATCTGAAGAGCTGAACCATTTCGGCTCGCCGCGCGTCAGCGTAAAATCAGCGCGCAAGACACCGGCAAGCGGCAGGAAATAATTGCCTGCCGCCTTCTGGCACATGCGGCAATGGCAGAGATGCGGATAGCCGAGCTCGCCCGAGGCCCGGTAACGCACCGCGCCGCATTGGCAACCGCCGCTTCTATCCGCGCTTGCGCTCACGCCTTCTCCTCCGGCGGCCAGGCCGCGGTGTCGTGATCGGGGTGCTGGTAGGAGACGATGTCGTTGATGAACTCGGCCGCCTCGACATCATCCTCGGTTCGGATGCCCGGCAGCGTATGCAGCCGGTCGGTAAAGGGCAGCTTCGCCTCGATGCCATACTGGATCGTCGGCGGCAGCGCCGCGGGATCGTCGAAGGCGCCAGCGGCAATCGCCAGCCCATCCGGCGCCTCATAGGTCAGCGGCGTACCGCAATCGCCACAGAAGCCGCGGAAGGCGAAGTTCGAGGACTTGAAACGCTTGCGCTCGCCGCGCGTCCACGCGAGTTCCGCACCGCGGACGGACACCAGCGGCGCGTAGTACCCTCCAGACGCCTTCTGGCACATCCGGCAATGACAGATCGACGAATGCGTCAGCTCGCCCTCCACCCGGAAGCGAACGGCACCGCACTGGCATCCGCCGGTGTAAACAGTCATTGGACCTTCCTCCGTGATCCCGGGTCTTGGAGAAAGACCCCTCCCAACCCTCCCCACAAGGGGGAGGGCTTACCCGTGGCACCGCTTGCCGACACTGTCGACGCGTCGGCGCAAACTGCAAGGTCCAAAGCAGGCAAGGCGGCCGCTGAGCCCCTCCCCCTTGTGGGGAGGGGTTGGGGAGGGGACTTGGTCAAGACCCGTAGGCTCACCGCTTCAACTCCCAGGTCGTCACGCGTTCTCCGGTCGCCGCATCCTTGCCGTCCTTCAGCTGCACGCCTTCCGCCAACAGCTCATCACGCAGCTTGTCCGCCTCGGCAAAGTTCTTCGCCTTCAGCAATTCAAGCCGCGCCGCAACACGACGGTCGATCTCGATCGCGACGGCTTCATCGACCTCCGTCTTCTCCGGCAGCACACCGAGCAGCGCAGCACTCGCCGCAAACACCGCAGCATCACCGGACTGCGCCAGCGCATGCAGCGCCTGCACCGCGGCGACCGTGTTGAGGTCGTCTGCCAGTGCCGCAAGCACCGCGGCGTCCGGTGCCGCATCGCCGGCATCGGCTGCCGGCCACTTGGCGAGCAGGCGCTCGGCTTCTTCCAGCCGCTTGATCGAGAAATCGATCGGCTCGCGGTAATGCGTCATCAGCATCGCCACGCGCAACACTTCGCCCGGCCACTTCCGGCCGCCGAATTTCTCCGTGTGCAGCAACTCGTAGATGGTGACGAAATTGCCTTCGGACTTCGACATCTTGCGGCCTTCGACCTGCAGGAAGCCGTTATGCATCCAGACATTCGCCATCACCTCCGTGCCGTGAGCGCAGCGCGACTGGGCGATCTCGTTTTCGTGGTGCGGGAAGATCAGGTCCAGCCCGCCGCCGTGAATGTCGAAGACCTCGCCGACATAGCGCTGGCTCATCGCCGAGCACTCGATATGCCAGCCCGGACGGCCGCGGCCCCAGGGGCTCTCCCAGCCGGGTTCGCTCTCGGAAGACAGCTTCCAGAGCACGAAATCGCCAGGATTCTTCTTGTGGGCATCGACGGCGATGCGCGCGCCCGCCTGCTGTTCGTCGAGGTTGCGCTTCGAGAGCTGGCCGTAATCGGCCATCGAGCGCGTGTCGAACAGCACTTCGCCTTCGGCCTGATAGGCATGGCGGTTATCGAGCAGCTTTTCGATGATCTCGATCATCCCGGCAATGTTCTCGGTCGCCCGCGGCTGGTGCGTCGGCTCCAGGCAGCCGAGCGACTTGGCGTCGTCGAGAAACTGCGTCTCGGTCTTCTCGGTGACGCGGCGGATCGCCTCGTTCAGCGGCAGCCCGGGATAGTCGCGAAGCGCCCGGGCGTTGATCTTGTCATCGACGTCGGTGATGTTGCGCGCATAGGTGACCTTGTCTGCGCCATAGACATGGCGAAGCAGCCGGAACAGCACGTCGAAGACGATGACCGGGCGGGCATTGCCGATATGGGCGAAATCGTAAACGGTCGGGCCGCAGACATACATGCGGACATTGTCGCGATCGATCGGTTCGAAGGCCGTCTTTTCGCGCGTCAGCGTGTTGTAAAGCTTGAGTTCAGCCGGGCCGGCCATGTCCTGTTCTCCCAATGCAATGATCCGAAAAATACTGCCACCGGCGGGCCGGGGCGTTTCTCATCTTTGCGTATTTGGGAGACGAAAACGGCCAGGCCAGCGAGCGCGCTAGCGAATAATCTTCCGGCAGTTAATGCAGATAACCGTTTTCATGGCGCGTTTTATGGCGCGGGAACGGCCATCGGTCAAGTGGGGGTGAGGCCCGATGCGGCAAAGCCGCAGCAATCGATCCAGCGAATCGATTGCAGGGCCGAACGCCCGAAGCGAAAGCGAAGGGCCGGGCGTCAAAGTTACGGTATTTCCATGCTATCACCACAGCCGAAACAGATGAGATAACCCCGTGCGCCGCGTCTTCCTCCTGTTCATCACCGCGATCATCCTGACGGCTGTCGCCTGCGGCGCCTATCTGGCATACGATCGCGCCATGACGCCGTTCTCTCCGCCATCCCTCGCAGATTATCCGATCCAGGGCATAGACATCAGCCATCACCAGGGCGACATCGATTGGGGGGGCCTGAAGGATCAACCGAACATCCGCTTCGCCATCATGAAGGCGACCGAGGGCGGTGATCACCGCGACCGGAAATTCGCCGAGAACTGGCAGGCAGCAAAGCAGGCCGGGATCGTCCGCGGCGCCTATCACTTCTTCACCTTCTGCCGCCCCGGCGCCGAGCAGGCCGATAACGTCATCGCCACCATCCCCGCCGAAGCCGACGCCCTGCCTCTGGCGCTCGACCTCGAATTCACCGGCAATTGCGGCAAGGTGCCGACGCTGGACGAACTCAGCGCCGAAATCGCAGCCTTCTATGCCCGGCTGAACGGCCGCTATCCCGGCGAGCCGGTCTTCTACATGAACGAGAGCTTCTTCGAGCAGTATTTCAAGGGCAACGAAACCCGCTTCCCGCCGCATCTCCTGTGGATCCGCAACATCGGTCAGCAGCCGGACTGCCAGAATTGGTCGCTCTGGCAATTCGCCGACGACGGCAAGGTGGAGGGGATCAAGGGTGCGGTCGATCTCAACGCGCTCTGCCCGGGAAGCGCGCTCGAGCCGTATTTCGTGCGGCCGGTGAGCTAGCCTTCCGGCGCCGGATCGATGGCGCTGACCACGCGCGCGACGATTTCGCTCATCGTCGCCTCGTCGAGCGTTTCGATATATTGGGCGGTCTTCTGCTGGATGCGCGCGGCAATGTCGAAGCTGCGGACCTGATTGCAGACGGCAACGCCCGTCGTGTCATGCCCGGAAATCGCAACGGCCAGGCCGACATCACGGGTGAAGGCGCCGCCGTTGGTGATCGGCACGGTCATGCTCACGCCGAGAGCATTGATTTCGCGCGGCGTGATGACGACGAAACGGTGCCGGTTCTTCATCTCGCGCCCGGCGACAGGGTGCGGATCGATCCAATAGACGTCGCCGCGCTTCGGAACGTTGCTGCGGACCATCATCAGATTTCGCGGCCCACCGGATCGCCATCCTGCGCATCGGCGACTTCAGCGTTGAGCGCGCGAATTTCGTCGGCTCCCTCCAGCAATTCGCTGAGCGAGTACCGCTTCTTTGCAGGGCGTGTCGCCCGGCCGATCAATTCGCCATTGGCGACATCGAGCGAAAGCTGATCGCCGACCTCGACCTGCATCATTTTCAGAACGGCAGGCGGCAGCGTGACGATCGCAGCTCCGCCCTGGCGTCTGATCTTGGTGGTGATGGACATTGTTGCGCTCCCGAGAGTGCTACATATGTAGCACAATTCGAGGAGCCATCAAGGGAAGCTAGTTCACGCCGGCAGGTGGTAATCCACCAGCTTGTTTTCGCGCACGATGAAGAGCTTGCCGGTTTCGGTGACGCCGGGGCCGAGGAGGGGGAGGATCGCCTTGGCGACTTCGGAGGGATGCGGTAGCGATGCCGGGTCTTCGCCGGGAACGGCCTGGGCGCGCATTGCGGTGCGGGTGGCGCCCGGATCGACGCTGGTGATGCGCAGCGGCGTCGACTGGCTTTCACCGGCCCAGGTGCGGGCGAGCGCTTCGACGGCGGCCTTGGAGGCGGAGTAGGGACCCCAGAACGGACGACACTTGTGCGCGGCAGCCGACGAGAGGATGACGGCGCGGCCGGCTTCGGCGCGGGTCAGGAGCGGATCGACCGAGCGGATCAACCGCCAGGTGGCGTTGACATTGATGTTCATCACCTTCTCGAAGGTCTTCGCCTCGACATGGCCGATCGGCGAGATGACGCCGAGCACGCCGGCATTGGCGACGAGAATGTCGAGCTTGCCCCAGCGTTCGAAGATCGAGCCGCCGAGACGGTCGATGGCTTCCATGTCGGCGAGATCGAAGGGAACCAGCGTGGCGCTGCCGCCGACCGCCTTGATCGCGTCGTCGAGGTCTTCGAGACCGCCGACGGTGCGGGCGCAGGCGATGACGTGCGCGCCGGCCTTTGCGAGTTCGAGCGCGGTGAAATAGCCGATGCCGCGGGAAGCGCCGGTCACGAGCGCGATCTTGCCTTCAAGATTGATGTTCATACTGCCGTCCTGATGCCGCGCGGGGCTGGTCTTTGAGTTCTTTGTGGGAACGATTGAATGGTCGCTTTTGGCGAGCCGCCAACCTCGCCTCCCTCATCCCTGTGCTTGTCACAGGGATCCAGCGCGCGCAAGTCTTTGCGCGCAGGAGAGTCTTTCGTGTTGAAAGAGGGAGAGGCCTGCATCTGCGGCCCCCTCATCCGCCCTTCGGGCACCTTCTCCCCGAGGGGAGAAGGCATGACTGCGGTACCCGCTTACGCCAACATCCCCTCTCCCTTGGGGGAGAGGGTAGGGTGAGGGGACTCCGGGTGATAACGTCCCGGCTAATGCCCCAAAGGGCAAGCCTTACCCGTTCGTCGCCAGCAGCGAGACCTTGCGGCCCATTTTCTCGCCGTCCTTGTCGAGGAGGCGGGTCGGGTAGTCGCCGGTGAAATAGTGGTCGGTGAACTGCGGGCGGGCGTCGTTGCGGTCTTCGCCGCCGACGGCGCGGTAGAGGCCGTTGATCGACAAAAATTCCAGCGAATCCGCGCCGATATATTTGCACATCGCTTCCAGGCTTTCGTACTGGTTGGCGAGCAGCTTTTCGCGATCAGGCGTGTCGATGCCGTAGAAATCAGGATAGTAGATCATCGGGCTGGCGACGCGCAGGTGCACTTCCTTGGCGCCGGCATCGCGGATCATCTGCACGATCTTCAGCGATGTGGTGCCGCGCACGACGGAATCGTCGACCAGCACGACGCGCTTGCCTTCGATCATCGCCCGGTTGGCCGAATGCTTGAGCTTCACGCCGAAGGCACGGATCTGCTGCGTCGGCTCGATGAAGGTACGGCCGACATAATGGTTACGGATGATGCCGTATTCGAACGGGATGCCGCTTTCCTGCGCGTAGCCGAGCGCAGCCGGCGTGCCGCCATCGGGAACAGGAACGACGACGTCGGCTTCGACGGGCGCTTCCTTGGCAAGGTTGATGCCCATGTTCTTGCGGGCAACGTAGACGCTGCGGCCGCCGACGACGGAATCAGGACGGGCGAAATAGACATATTCGAACAGGCAGAGGCGTTCCGACTGGCCATTGCCGGCCTTGCGCGCGTCGATGGTGATCGAGCCGTCGGACTGGATTTCGCAGATGATGACTTCGCCATTCTCGACGTCGCGGATGAACTTGGCGCCGATGATGTCGAGCGCGCAGGTTTCGGATGCGAAGATCGGCTTGCCGTCGAGTTCACCCATAACCAGCGGACGGATGCCGGTGGGGTCGCGGGCGGCGATCAGCTTGGTGCGGGTGATCGCGACCATCGAGTAGCCGCCTTCCATCTGGCGGATGGCGTCGATGAAGCGGTCGGCGGTCGAGGCGTAGCGCGAGCGGGCGATCAGGTGGAGGACGACTTCCGTGTCCGACGTCGACTGACAGATGGCGCCACCGGCGATCAGCTGGCGGCGAAGGGTCAGGCCGTTGGTGAAGTTGCCGTTGTGGGCGATGGCGATGCCGCCGACTTCGAGTTCGGCAAACAGCGGCTGAACGTTGCGCAGCGCCACTTCGCCCGTCGTCGAATAGCGGTTGTGACCGATCGAGATATTGCCGGGCAGGCGGGCCAGCGTCGTCGGGTTGGTATAGTGGTCGCCGACCAGGCCCATATGGCGCTCGGAATGGAACCGCGATCCGTCGAAGGAGACGATACCGGCGGCTTCCTGGCCGCGGTGCTGCAGGGCGTGAAGCCCGAGCGCCGTCAGCGTTGCCGCATCGTCATGGCCGAGAATACCAAAGACGCCGCACTCTTCATGGAGCGTATCCCCATCGAGTTCGTCATTGAGCGTCAGGGAATAGGACTGGTTCATCGATGCGGGCCTTTGCTCTCACAAGAATGGATCGGCTTTCCATAGCATGACGCCGTCATCATGCGTTTTAAACGGCTGAGGCCCGGCAGAGCGGATGCCCGGCCGGACCTTTACTGTACGTCCCGCTCAAATGGCAATTGCCATCGTGCAGGTCAAGCTGTTGAACACTGTGTCAATTCGACTGCGGTTGCGCGCCGCCTGCAGGGGCGGCCGGTGCTGCATCGTCTGCCGGCGCCTGGTCTGCTGCCGGCGCATTGGCATTGCCCGTATTCTCGCCCTGCGGCTGAATTTTGTCCATCACGCTGGTGCGTATCATTTGGGCGAACTCTTCCGGCAGGACCGACTGCAGTTTCACGACCATCGAGTCGAGGAACGGCTTGGATTTGGCGTTGTTGACCCATGCCGGACGGTGATCGGCATCGACCAGCCAGTTCCAGAAGGCGACGGCCACGACCAGCAGAAGAATGCCGCGTGCGGCGCCGAACAGGAAGCCGAGCGTGCGGTCGAGCGCGCCGATGCGGCTGTCGATGATGAAATCGGCGATCTTCATGGTGATGAAGGAGATGACGATCAGCGCGATCAGGAAGACGACGGCGGCCGAGCCGACGATCGCGATGCGGTCGTCGTCGGTGTACTTCTTCGCGTAGGGCACCAGGTAGTGGTAGAGGTAGTAGGCTGCGGCAGCAGAACCGCCCCAGCTTGCGATCGACAGGACCTCACGGGAAAAGCCGCGGACCATCGCCAATACGGCGGAGAAGAGCACGACGCCGATGACAATACCGTCGAAAATCGTAATGGGCATATAAATTCAACTCCAGGGCTGCTGCGTTTCCGCAAGCGGGCCGCGCCTCATTCGTGTGCATCCTATATCACTACCGTTTACGGCAATGAAAGGATCAACCGTCGTCTTCCACACGTCGTAGCGCACCCTTCGATCCGGCGATGCGCGCCACCAGGTCCGGCAGGCTCTCTATCTCGTTCCAGCGTCCCCCGGTGCCCTTCGGCAGATCGGCGGTCGCTGTTGGAAGCAGCGCTGCAGAAAATCCCAGCTTCTCGGCTTCTTTGAGGCGCTGGGCGGTGTGCGCAACCGGTCGGACGGCCCCCGACAGGCTGACTTCGCCGAAATAGACGCAATCGGCCGGGAGAGCAATACCGGCAAGCGAGGAAACAAGGGCCGAAGCGACGGCCAGATCGGCTGCCGGCTCGGAGATCCGGTAGCCGCCGGCGATGTTGAGATAGACGTCGTGTTGGCCGAGCTTCACGCCGCAATGGGCTTCGAGCACGGCAAGGATCATCGAAAGCCGTGCCGAGTCCCAGCCGACGATGGCGCGCCGCGGCGTGCCGAGCGAAGTCGGCGCCACCAGCGCCTGCACTTCGACGAGGATCGGCCGCGTGCCCTCCATGCCGGCGAACACCGCCGCACCCGGGGATTTCTCGTTGCGCTCGCCGAGGAACAGCTCGGAAGGGTTGGCGACTTCGCGCAGCCCCTTGTCGGACATTTCGAAGACGCCGATCTCGTCGGTCGGACCGAAGCGGTTCTTGACGGTTCGCAGGATGCGATAGTGGTGGCCGCGGTCGCCTTCGAAATAGAGGACGGCATCGACCATGTGCTCGACGACGCGCGGACCGGCGATCTGGCCGTCCTTGGTGACGTGGCCGACGAGCACCATGGCAGCACCCGTCTGCTTGGCAAAACGGATCATCGCCTGCACGCCGGTCCTGACCTGGGTGACGGTGCCCGGCGCCGATTCCGCCAGATCGCTCCACAGCGTCTGGATGGAATCGATGATGACGAGATCGGGGCGTTTTCCCTCGGCAAGCGTCGCGAGGATGTCCTCGACATTGGTTTCGGCGGCCAGCATCACGTCGGTATCGGCCGCACTCAGCCGTTGCGCGCGCAGGCGCACCTGAGCAACGGCCTCTTCACCCGAGACATAGATGATCTTGTGGCCGCGGCGCGAGAGCGCGGCGGCGGCCTGCATAAGCAGCGTCGACTTGCCGATGCCGGGATCGCCGCCGACGAGCACGGCCGACCCGCGCACGAAGCCGCCGCCGAGCGCCCGGTCGAGCTCGGAAATGCCGGTATGGATGCGCGGCGCTTCCTCGATCTCGCCCGAGAGCGCGGTCAGGGCAACGGGACGTCCCTTCTTCGGCGTCTTGGCCGGTCCGCCGCCGATGCCGCCCATCGGATCTTCCTCGACGATGGTGTTCCACTCGCCGCAGCCTTCGCACTTCCCGGCCCAGCGGTTATGGACCGTGCCGCAGTTCTGGCAGGTGAATTGAGTTCTGGCCTTCGCCATCAGGTTGGACTTTCGATGCTGGAGTTGGCGGCATCATCCGGTCGCGGATGATTCGCTCTTTCATCCATATGTCGGTCCGTTCTTGCTCCGACGCAACAGGGGATAGGCACACGGCGCAAGCAGCACACGCGCATGCGACTTTAGTTTCATGATCTGCTGATCTATTGGCAAATTCTTAATGAGAGAGGGCCATTTATGACACGCGGAGACGGCATCGGCCGGCTCGCATCTACGGTGGAGATTGACTTGAGAAATACCTACCTTGCTGTTCGCGCGCTGGTGATTGCCGCGAACATCGCTTCGCCGCTCGCAATATATCCCGCAGCCGCTGCAACGCCCCCTGCAGACGGAATGCCGGCACCTTCCATTTCCAAGGCTCTGGATGCGCTTCTGCTGCCGGTCAACAAGGCCGTCGCCAAGAAGTTCAAGCTCGCCAAGGGAGAGCATGGTGTGCTGGTTCTTTCCGTCAAGCCGGGTGGTGTTGCCGACAAGCAAGGGATCAAGCCGGGCGACGTTCTCTCCGAGGTTCATGGCCATAAGGTTCATAAACCTGTCGACGTCGATGTCGCGGTTAGACGCGACCTGAAGGCCGGTCATTCGGATATTGCGCTTTCCCTTCAGCGGGACGGTACGCCTGTGGCCGTTGCGGCCGTCATCACGATGGAATCCTATAGCGAAGCCGTCTCGGTGACCGAAGTGGCGACGTGGGAAAGCGATACGTCCGACGCCTCGTTCTCCTACTCGGAATATGTGTCCGAGGAAACGGAGACCATCGAGTCGTCCTACGAGAGCGAAGAGACCACCGTCGAGGAAGCGATGACGCAGGAGGAATCGGCGACGGACGAAGAGACCAGCGCCGATGAAGCCGACGACAGCGACGATAGCGCTGATGACGGCGACGGTGACGACGGAGACGGCGGCTCCGACGAAGAGTAACCGAATTGGGGTGGCCGCTCGCCAAGAGTGGCCGCCCGTCCATTGCGTCTGGGCGCATCAATCAAAACTAATGATTTTCCTATCATCAGCCGCAGTGGCAGGCTGCGTTGTATATTCATAGGAACATTGCCCATGCTCGATTATTCGCTTGCCCACTGGATCACCTTCCTGACCGCCGCCGTGCTCCTCAACCTGTCGCCGGGTCCGGATATGGCGTTCATTCTCGGCCATACGATCAAGAGCGGCACGCGCGCCGGCTTTTCCGCGGTCTTCGGCGTGTGGACGGGCGCCTGCCTGCATGTGCTCTTCGCCGCCTTCGGCCTCTCCGCAGTGCTGGCCGCCTCTGCCTTCGCCTTCTCGGCGGTGAAGTGGGCGGGTGCCGCCTATCTCGTCTGGCTCGGCATCCAGGCGCTGCGGTCGGGCGGTGAGGGCGGTTTCGTCGAGGCTGCGGCGGAGACCATGAGCTGGCAGCGCATCTACCGGCAGGGCGTGCTGGTGTCGCTGCTCAATCCGAAGGTGGCGATCTTCTTTTTGGCCTTCCTGCCGCAATTCGTCGTCGAAGGCGCGGGGCCGGTCTGGTTGCAGCTCGCCGTCCACGGCCTGCTGATCATCGCCGTTGCCGTCTTCATCGAGCCGCCGCTGATCCTGGCGGGCGGCAAGCTGGCCGCGCTCGTCAAGGGCAATCGCAAGATCGGCCTGTGGCTCGATCGCGGTCTCGGCGCGCTGCTCGTCGCACTCGGGGTTCGCCTGGCGCTGACGACGCGCTGAGGACTATTCCTCGTCGACCACGTATTTCCGCTCGTGACGCAGCCCGATGCTCGTCAGCATCTCGTAGCCGATCGTGCCTGCGGCGCGTGCCGCATCGTCGACGAGGATATTCTTGCCGAAGAGCTCGATGTAATCGCCGGCGCGGATCAGGTTTTCGGGCAGATCAGTGACGTCGAAGATCGTCAGGTCCATGGTGATACGGCCGGCGACCGGAACGTGATATCCCTCGAAGAAGCCCTGACCGCCCTGCGGCAGCGCATTGCGCAGCGGCACCCCGCCGCTGGACTGGCTGCGCATGTAGCCATCGGCATAACCGGCGGCAACGATCGCCAGTCGGCTGTCGCGGGTCAGCTTCAGCGCCCGCCCGTAGCTGACGGATTCACCGGCGCGCACCGTCTTGACCTGGATCACCCGGGCTTCGGCGGTGGCGACAGGGCGCATCGGGTTCTTTATGCCGTGGACGGCCTCGGCGCCATAGATGGCGATGCCCGGGCGCGTCAGGTCGAAATGATAATTTTCGCCGAGAAACACACCGGCGGAGGCCGCAAGGCTTGATTCGATACCTTCATAGGCGGCGGTAACCCTGCGGAATGATTCAAGTTGCTGCTTGTTCATCGGCGACAGCTGATCGTCGCCGCAGGCGAGATGGCTCATCACGAGAACAGGCGCAAAGCTCGCCGGCCGCGAGACGTCGTCGGCGAGTGCCAGCGCCTCGTCGATGTGAAGACCGAGCCTGTTGAAGCCGGTATCGACATGCAGCGCGCAGGGATAATCGCCATAGTCGGAAAGCACCGCCATCCAGAAGGCGAGCTGCTCTTCGGACGAAATGACCGGCACCAGATCATTCTCGAAGAAGCGCCGCTCGGTTCCGGGCCAGATGCCCGACAGCACGAAGATCCGCGCATCGGGCGCATAGAGGCGCAGCGTCACGCCCTCGTCGACGGTCGCGACGAAGAAGTCGCGTGCGCCCGCCATATAGAGCGCCTCGCCGGAATCCTCGATCCCCATGCCATAGGCATCCGCCTTGACGACGGCCGAGGCGCGCGCCTTTCCAGAACGCCGCGCCATGTCCTGCCAGTTCTGGGCGAGGGCGGAAAGATCCACCGTCAGCCGCAGGCCGGCGGATTCAAAAGGGTCGTCTTCGAAGCTGTCGGAAATATCGGTCATCGCACACATCAAGAATAAGGGCCGGAGAGGAGTCTCCGGCCAGTCTAAAGCTCATGACCTGTGAGGGGAACCCCGTCGCTGCATTGCAGCAATGTCATTCTTGTCAGGCAACACAAGATCCCATTCGATGAGCGGCACGGTGTCCTCGTGTATTCTCTGCATTTCTCAAAAAATCATGGCTCAGTTTGTTGACTGTCGTGAGTTAGTAGGACTCTTCCCGCTCATCGAAGTGGCGTTCACATCGCGGCTACAGCGGATACCCTGGCTTCCGGAGAGTTGCGGGCATGATTGTGACGGCGGCGAACATTGCTGTCATCAGGGAATGCTTCTCAGTAGGAGGAAGTTTACTACGCCAGCAAAGACCGATTGCATGGGCGGCCGGAAAGTCTTTAGTTGTATTTACTCCAGAGTTAATCCTCGAGTTGCGAAATGATCGCCAACAAGATCAGAAATGTCATCAGTGGCAGCCTGGCAGGCTACGGAATCGCGTCTTTTATCTGCTTGCTATTCTTGCAATCACGATGGGTCGATCTCGCCCCGCGATCTCCCGACCTCGCTTTGAACTTGTATTTAAAACACAACGAACACGGTTCGACCGTCTTTTTCTCGCCGTTCCAAGCCACAAGTTGCGCACTTATGTTTGCGACTTCTATTCCGTTGTTCTTTTTGAGTGGCGTGGTCGCGCCGAAGAAAAATACCAAGTTTGAGGCAAATTATATCGCGGCCAGAGCAATATGGGAGGAAGACGACCCCTCGCACATCCGCAAGCCGGCATTCATTTTTGGCGCAACTGGAGCGCCGTTTATAATCTATTTCGCGGGTAGCTGGTTAGTTCACTGGCTAAACGCCAACGGCATAGTCTTCGATCTTGGATAGTCTGCGCGGGACTACAAGCTGTCGGCGAAAACCTTGCAGCGCTGGCCGTGGCCGTGTGGGTAGATTAGGGGGATCGGAGAGGTGACGGTCGTGCGAGGCGACTACGCTACGGCGTCGATAAGAAAGCCTCATGTTGGCGATAATGCCAACATGAGGGCTCGGTGTCAGATTGCAGCCACGCTGCTCAGTGTTCTTCGTACTGCGTGAACGACGGCTCGGCGAGGTCGGCGAAGCGGGTGAACTCCGACTGGAAGGCGAGCTTGACGGTGCCGGTCGGTCCGTGGCGCTGCTTGGCGATGATGACGTCGGCGGTGCCCTTGACCTTTTCGAACAGTGCTTCCCATTCCGCGTATTTCGGATCGGCGGGATCGCGGGGCTCGAGGTTCTTGACGTAATATTCCTCGCGGAACACGAAGAGCACGACGTCGGCGTCCTGCTCGATCGAGCCCGATTCACGAAGGTCGGAGAGCTGCGGGCGTTTGTCGTCGCGGCTTTCGACCTGACGCGACAGCTGCGAAAGGGCGATGATGGGAACGTTGAGTTCCTTGCCGAGCGCCTTGAGGCCGGTGGTGATCTGGGTGATTTCCTGAACGCGGTTGTCGCCCTTACCGGCGCCGGTCATCAGCTGGATATAGTCCACCACGAGGCAATCGAGGCCGCGCTGGCGCTTCAGGCGGCGGGCGCGAGCCGAAAGCTGGGCGATCGAGATACCACCGGTCTGGTCGATATAAAGCGGCACCTTCTGCATCATCATCGAGCAGGCGACCAGCTTTTCGAAATCGGCATCGTTGATGTCGCCGCGGCGGATCTTCGAGGAAGAGACTTCCGTCTGCTCGGAGATGATACGGGTGGCGAGCTGTTCGGACGACATTTCGAGCGAGTAGAATCCGACGACGCCGCCCTGCTTCGCCTTGAAGCTTCCGTCCGCCTGCACTTCGCCTTCATAGGCGGCGGCGATGTTATAGGCGATGTTGGTGGCGAGCGAGGTCTTGCCCATACCCGGACGTCCGGCGAGCACGATCAAGTCGGAGCGCTGCAGACCGCCCATCTTGCCGTCGAGCGAATGGATGCCGGTGGAGATGCCGGAGAGACCGCCATCACGCTCCTTGGCGACGGCAGCCATGTCGATCGCCAGCGCCACGGCGTCGTTGAACGACTGGAAGCCGCCGTCGTAGCGGCCGTTTTCGGCGAGCTCGAACAGGCGGCGCTCGGTGTCTTCGATCTGCGCCTGCGGCGGCATGTCGAGCGGTGCGTCATAGGCGATGTTGACGACGTCCTCGCCGATGGTGATCAGCGCGCGGCGCAGCGCCAGATCGTAGATCGCGCGGCCATAGTCCTCGGCATTGATGATGGTGACGGCCTCACGGGCGAGGCGGGCGAGATATTCGGAGACCGTCATGTCGCCGACCTTCTCGTCGGCCTTCAGGAAGGTCTTGATCGTCACCGGATTGGCGATCTTGCCCATGCGGATGATATCGCCGGCGACCTCGAAGATCTTCCGGTGCAGCGGCTCATAGAGATGGATCGGCTTGAGGAAGTCGGACACCCGGTAATAGGCGTCGTTGTTCATCAGGATAGCACCCAGAAGCGCCTGCTCCGCTTCGATATTGTTGGGTGCTTCGCGGTAATGCTGCTCGGCAGGAGCAACGGCGGCAATCTTTCGCGCGGCGTCGTTCATCGTCATCCGTTCTGTCGTTTCTATCCCGGATTTGAAGACTGCCACCTGCAAATGCAAGTGCATGGCGGCAACAGCGCCTGCCGGTCTTCAAAATCCACTGCGCTTTGCACGTTGTTCGACTTGTCCACAGCGCTTCAAAGCCTGTGGACAAAAAATGCTATCGTGTCACCTTGGGGACACGGGCCCGGCTGCGACTCAGCCTGCATTTTTACTGATGGCTATTTTACCCGTAAGCCATCCGAGTTAGTACTTGAAAAAATGCCAAATCTGCTTTAGATAGTAATAATATAATTAGCACACTAACTAACTGGACTGGAATCTATGGCGAATAAGCTGCTCGGCCGCGAATTGATCGAAGACATTGCTGCCTTCACCCGCAAGCTGAGAGCGACTTTCGATGCCAGGGTCAGGGAACGCAACATGACGCTGCCGCGCGCCCGGGTGTTCTTCAATCTCAACAAGAAGGACGGCATCAACCAACGCGAGCTCGCAGACCGCCTCGAGCTCGAAACCCCGACGCTCGTGCGCATCCTCGATGCGATGGAAGGGCAGGGCTATGTCGAGCGCCGTGTCGCCGGCTCCGACCGCCGCGCCAAGGAGATCTACATGACCGATGCGGGCAGGGTGGTCGCCGCAGAAGTCGAGGGGCTCGCGGAGGAAGTGCGCGGCCAGATCATCGCCGGTATTCCCGAAAGCGATCTCAGGACTACCTTGAATGTTATCCGCGCAATGCAGGCGAACCTGGCGGCCGTTCGCGGACAATGAGGACGCGTGAATGAGCCTCGCCGAGACAGCAAACGACAATGCTGTAGCCGCCCGCAAGGGCGAGGAAGAGGCCGTCACGCCGCCGCCCGCAGCGCCGCCCTTGCCGGTGCCGCTGGCGCGCTGGAAGGTGCCGCTCTACATGGCCTCCTCGGTCTTGTTCTTCCTGACCCAAGGGTTGGGGATGAACCTGATCACCGCCAATATCTACCAGCTGCAGGGCTCGTTCTCGGCGACCACGATCAAGGTGTCGTGGCTGTCCGCCGCCTATATGGCGCCCTATGCCAGCCTTGCCATCGCGCTCTTCAAGATCCGCACGCAATATGGCCTGCGCCGCTTTGCCGAGTTCAGCATCATCTGCTTCCTCTTCGCCTCGATGATGAACCTGCTGATCACCGATCTGCATTCGGCGATCGTCGTGCGCGCCTTGAGCGGCATGGCCGCCGCCCCACTCTCGACGCTCGGCTTCCTCTACATGCTGGAAGCCTTCCCGCCGGAGAAGAAGCTCTCGGTGGGCCTCAGCCTCGCGCTGATGAACACGCTGTTTGCAGCGCCGATCGCCCGCATCATCTCGCCGTCGCTGCTGGATCTCGGCGGCTACAGCGCGCTCTACACTTTCGAGATGGGGCTGGCGCTGATTGCCCTGCCGGTCATCTATCTGCTGCCGCTCACGGCGCCACCGCGCGCCAAGGTCATCCAGCGGCTCGATATCCTGAGCTACCTGCTGCTCGCCATCAGCTTCGGCTGCCTGGCCGTCGTCCTGACGCTCGGGCGGCTCTACTGGTGGTTCGAAGTATCCTGGCTCGGCATCGTGCTTGCCGTCTCGATCGGCGCGCTGACGCTGATGTTCCTGATCGAGCTGCCGCGCGCCAATCCGATGCTCGACCTGCGCTTCGTCTTCTCGGGCGCGAACATGCGCATGGCCGGTCTCCTGCTGTTGTTCCGCTTCGTCTCCTCGGAGCAGTCGACGACGGCTGCGAATTTCTACCAGCAGCTCGGCCTGCTCAACGACCAGACGATCCATCTCTATGCGATCATCCTGCTCTCGTCGCTCGCGGGTGGCCTGTTCTGCGCCTATTTGATGATGACGCGCTATGTGGAGACCGCGCATGTACTGGCGCTGATCCTGATCGCGGCGGGCGCCTATATCGACAGCCAGTCCACCAGCCTGACGCGGCCGCCGGAAATGTATTTAAGCCAGGCGATGGTCGCGGCCGGTGCGGCGATGTTCCTGCCGCCCGTCATGTCCAAGGGCTTCGCGGCCGTTCTCGCCAAGGGCATGCCCTATATCGTCAACTTCCTGGTGATCTTCCTGTTCACCCAGTCGATCGGCTCGCTCTTTGCCTCGTCGGTGCTCGGCACTTTCGTCGTCATCCGCGAGAAGTTTCATTCCAACGTCCTCGTCGAGCATATCCTGCTGACGGACCCGATCGTCGCCCAGCGCGTCTCGCAGCTTTCGGCGGCCTACGGCAAGGTCATCACCGACAAGACGCTGCTGAATGCCGAGGGTCTCTCGCTGCTCGGCCAGCAGGTGACGCGGGAGGCCTATGTGCTGGCCTATAACGACGCCTTCTACGTCATCTTCCTGTCCTGCCTGGCAGGTCTCGTCGTCCTTCTTCTCCATCTCGCATGGAAGCGCCGGCCCTGGCAGAACGGGCCGGAGGCCGTCCTTGCGCAATCCTGAGCCAGAGGCCCCACTCGCATGTTCAAATCCCTCCGCTCGCCCACCTCTCTGATCGTGCTGATCGCCGGTGCCGCCGGCATCCTGCTGGTGCTCTATGCCTGGCGCCTGCCGCCTTTCGTCACCTCGGTGGAAACGACCGACAATGCCTATGTCCGCGGCTATGTGACGCTGATGAGCCCGCAGGTCAGCGGCTATGTCGTCGATGTCCCGGTCAAGGATTACGAGCATGTGAAGCAGGGGCAGGTGCTCGCCAAGATCGATGACCGCATCTATGCCCAGAAGCTGGCGCAGTCGCGCGCCGCCCTCGACGGCCAGAAAGCCTCGCTTGCCAATTCGCATCAGCAGGAGCTCTCGGCGCAAGCCAGCATCACCTCCAGCCAGGCGCAGATCGACAGCGCCACGGCGGCGCTGAAGCGCGCCCAGCTTGCCTGGGATCGCGTCGATAATCTGAGCAACCGCGGCATCGCTTCGGCCAGCGAATCCGAAGCCGCCCAGGCGACGCTCGAGCAGGCGAAGGCGGCGCTCAATCAGGCGCAGGCCGCCCTCGAAGTCTCCAAGCAAAGCCTGGCGACGATCATCGTCAATCGTGCCTCTCTGGAAGCCAATGTCGCCGGTGCCGAGGCGGCGGTCCAGCTCGCCGAAATCGACCTGCAGAACACCTCGGTCGTGGCACCCCGCGACGGCCATCTCGGAGAGATCGGCGTGCGGATCGGTCAATACGTCACATTGGGCACGCAGATGATGGCGGTGGTTCCCGAGGACGTCTGGGTGATCGCCAATTTCAAGGAAACCCAGCTCGATGGGATGCAGGTCGGCCAGCCGGTCTCGGTCTCGGTCGATGCGCTCGGCCATCACCGGCTGACTGGCCGCGTCGAACGCTTCTCGCCGGCCGCCGGCTCGGAATTCGCCGTCATCAAGCCCGATAACGCCACCGGCAATTTCACCAAGGTCGCCCAGCGCGTCGGCGTGCGCATCAGCATCGATCCCGGGCAGGATCTGGCCAAGGACCTGTCGCCCGGCCTCTCGGTCGTGGTGCGGATCGATAAGAGCGCAGCACCTCTGAAGAGTGTTGCCGAGAACCAGTAGGCCCCTGAAACGAAAAAGCCCGGCACGAGGCCGGGCTTTCCGTATGCTGTATCGGAGAGAAGCTTATGCTTCGTCTTCGTCGAGGCCGTCAGCTTCCGGATCGAAGAAGTCTTCCGGACGCAGAGCGTCTTCGTCAACGCCGTAGATCGCGTCAACCGAGGTCAGGGTCTCGCCCTTGGCCTGGCGCTCAGCTTCTTCAGCCGAACGGGCAACGTTGAGCTCAACGTGGATTTCGACTTCCGAATGCAGCTGGATTTCAACCTTGTGCAGGCCGATTGCCTTGATCGGCGTGTTCAGGTGAACCTGGTTGCGGCCGATGTTGAAGCCTTCTGCGCCGAGGATGTCGACGACGTCGCGAGCAGCAACCGAGCCGTACATCTGGCCGGTTTCGCCAGCCGAACGGACGACGATGAAGGACTTGCCGTCGAGAACGTCGGCAACCTTCTGGGCTTCCGACTTGCGCTCGAGGTTACGGGCTTCGAGCGTTGCACGCTCGGCTTCGAAGCGCTTCTTGTTGGCTTCGTTGGCGCGCAGAGCCTTGCCGAGCGGCAGGAGGTAGTTACGAGCAAAGCCGTCGCGAACCTTTACGGTTTCGCCCATCTGGCCGAGCTTGGAGATACGTTCGAGGAGAATGACGTCCATGTTAGAGTTCCTTTCTTAGATGTTCGAATCTGTTTGTTTGGGGGCATCGGCATCCTTGTTGGGGGTCAGTGCGATCGCTTTGCGCGTATCGGACAGGCCGACGACCAGGATGAAAAAGGCTGGCAGCATCAGGATGAGCGATGCCAGGTAGAGAAGGATCAGCGCCGGCAGGCGCCAGTCCTTGCCGCGCGTGCGGAAATGCAGCGAGGCGAAGCCGGAAAGCAGGAAGCCGGCGCCGAACGTGCCGACGACGGTTGCTCCGATCATCGCCGGAACGCCGCCGAAGAAGGTGGCAGCCAGACCGGCGAGGAAGACGAAAATCGAGTTGCGATTCATCCGAAGCGCGGACGGAATGTCTTCGCGCGGACGCAGCGCCCGGCCCGAAGCGTTCACGATGCGGGTCGCGATGTAATAGGCAGCAAACAAGAGCACCACCCACATGGCGCCCTGGATGGCTGGCAGCATCAGCAGCAGCAGCGACTTGGTCTGCGCCGTCGCAGCCGGATCGAGGCTCACTTCCGGCTGCTGCTGGGCAAAGGACGTGAACAGCGCATCGACCATCTGGCTGACGAGATCCGGGCCGTAGCCGATCATGAAGCCGGTGACGATGACGGCGAGCGTCACGAGTGCGCAGAGATGCAGCAGGATGTCGGACAGCGGATACCAGGCCATCAGATGATCGGGACCGCCGAGCTCGGAAGCGGGGCGCGCCAGATTGGCGAGGTGGCTGAGCCAGCCGGCCGGCAGCAGCGTCACCAGCGTCATCATCAGCGCGAAGGTCGGCGAGATGGCGATGGCGCCGAGCACGGCGGCAGTCACGACGGCGGAGATGGCCGCAGCATTGCCCCAGCCGAGGCCGACGAGAAGAATGGGAAGCGCGGAAGCCGCGTAAAGGACGGCGCTGAACGACAATTGAACGCTCGCGCCGAGCACCAGCAGTGCGGCGGTAATGCCGGCAAGGGCGCCGGTCAAAAGCGTTTTAAAGTCCAGTTTGTTCACGGTCGCTGTCCTGCTTCATCAAGCAGTTAGAGGGCGTTTTCTGAATCAGTTTCAGAAAGGCCTCAACATGGGTTTTAAGAGTTCCGATCCGCGCCCATCGCGAAAGGGAGAAGGGAAGGCATTGCTGCCTTCCCTCGATTTGGTCTCGTCAGCCGATTAGGCGACGACGTACGGCAGCAGGCCGAGGAAGCGGGCGCGCTTGATCGCCTGAGCGAGTTCGCGCTGCTTCTTCTGCGAAACAGCCGTGATACGGGACGGAACGATCTTGCCGCGCTCGGAAATGTAGCGCTGCAGGAGACGGACGTCCTTGTAGTCGATGCGCGGAGCATTAGCGCCCGAGAACGGGCAGGTCTTGCGGCGGCGATGGAACGGGCGGCGGACCGGAGCGGAGGAAGCTTCAGACATTCTTATATCTCCTTATGCACGGTCTTCGCGGGGAGCGCGATCAGGACGCGGGCCACGCTGGAAGTCGCCGTCACGGCGCGGCGGACGGTCACCGAACTCGCGGCGCGGGCCACGGTCGCCACCTTCACGCGGGCCGCGGTCGTCGCGGTCGCGCTTCTGCATCATGGCAGACGGGCCTTCTTCGTGCTTTTCAACAGCGATCGTCATGTAGCGCAGGACGTCTTCGCTGATGCGCATCTGACGTTCCATTTCCTGGATCGCAGCTGCCGGTGCATCGATGTCCACGAGGACGTAATGTGCCTTGCGGTTCTTCTTGATGCGGTACGTGAGGGACTTGAGGCCCCAGTTTTCGACGCGCCCGACCTTACCGCCGTTAGCTTCGATCACACCCTTGTACTGTTCTACGAGGGCGTCGACCTGCTGAGCGGAAATATCCTGCCGGGCAAGGAATACATGTTCATAAAGAGCCATGACAGCTTTGCCTTTCTTGCGTTTGGTCAACCCGGTATTCGGCGGCTAAGCCTCAACGACTGCTCCTGATTGGGCGGACCCAGGCAAGAAAAGCGTTTCCGAGACGGTCGAGAGCGGAGACACGGGAGGCTGGAACGCTTCCGTTCCGAACGATTCCCCTAAAGGAAACCGGCCCTCCGTTCAGCCACCAGCCAGAAGACCGGGTTTCGAACAGGGGCGCTTATACGGATTTTTCGGCAGAAGGCAAGGGCTGGCCGCACGTTTCGCACGCGCGGCCTTTCTCTATGATCAAAGCGGCATCGGATACTGCCGGTGGACCTTCTCGATCTCGGCAAGCACGTCGCCCGACAGCTTCACATCGACCGAGCTGAGATCGGTCGTCAGCTGTTCTATCGTCGTCGCGCCGATGATCACCGAGGCCATGAAGCGGCGGGTGAGGCAGAAGGCGAGTGCCATGGCCGAGGGGTCGAGGCCGTGGTTGGCGGCGATCTCGATATAGGCCTTGGTCGGTGCTTCCTGCAGCGGCTGCAGGCGGCCGCCGAGGTCGCCGTTGATCGAGGCGCGCGATCCCTCAGGCTTCACGCCACTCTGATACTTGCCGGAGAGAATGCCGGCGGCGAGCGGCGAATAGGCGAGCAGGCCGACATCTTCGTGATGCGAGAGTTCGGCGAGATCCAGATCGAAGTGACGATAGAGGAGGTTATATTCGTTCTGGACGCTGGCGACGCGCGGCAGGCCCTTCTGCTCCGAGAGCGTCAGGTACTTCTGGATGCCCCAGGTCGTCTCGTTGGAGAGACCGAGCGCGCGCACCTTGCCTTCCTTCACCAGGATATCCGTCGCCTCAAGAATATCGAGAATGTTGGCGACGGCTTTGGCGCGGTCCTGCTTGAAGGGGTCGTAGTGCCAGTTCTGGCGGAAATGGAAATGGCCACGGTTCGGCCAGTGGATCTGGTAGAGGTCGATATAGTCGGTCTTCAGGCGCTTGAGGCTGGCTTCGACGGCAAGCTTGATGTTCTTGGCATCGGCGCCTTCGCCGCCGCGGATGTAGGAGCGCCCGTGGCCGGCTACCTTGGTCGCCAGCACGATGTCCTTGCGCTTGCCGGTCTTTGCGAACCAGCTGCCGATGAATTCTTCGGTGTGGCCGTAGGTTTCCGAGGAAAGCGGCGTCGTCGGATAGAGTTCGGCGGTGTCGAAGAAGTTCACGCCCTTTTCGACGGCGTAATCCATCTGCGCGTGGGCTTCTGCCTCGCTGTTCTGCGAGCCCCAGGTCATGGTGCCGAGGCAGATTTGCGAAACCGATATGTCTGTACGGCCTAATTTGTTGAACTTCATTGGAAAACCTTGAAAGCAAGTGTGCGGCGGAACCCGCGCTGGGGCGGCGCAAATTTAAGTGCGAATTCGGCGAGCGCAAGTGCAAAAAGCCCGGTTTTTCGCACCTGCAAAAGGCTCTGGAGACCGCGAACGGGCTATTGACTCCTCAGGAAAGAACGTCAATTGGAGGCGAAATCGCCCAAATGACATAATAGGGATATAGAAATGACGGTCGCTTTTACATTTCCGGGCCAAGGCAGCCAGGCTGTCGGCATGGGCAAGGAGCTTGCCGAAAACTTCGCCGAAGCCCGCGCTGTCTTCGATGAAGTCGACGAGGCGCTCGGCGAAAAGCTGTCCTCCATCATGTTCGAAGGTCCCGAAGAGACGCTGACGCTGACGGCGAACGCCCAGCCGGCGCTGATGGCCGTCTCCATGGCCGTCATTCGCGTTCTGCAGGCCAAGGGCCTCGATCTCAAGTCCAAGGTTTCCTATGTCGCCGGCCATTCGCTCGGCGAATATTCCGCACTCTGCGCTGCCGGCACCTTCTCGCTCGCCGATACCGCCCGTCTTCTGCGCATCCGCGGCAATGCCATGCAGGCAGCCGTTCCGGTCGGCGTCGGGGCCATGGCCGCGATCATCGGCCTCGAGCAGGCTGACGTCATCGCCGTCTGCGAAGAGGCGTCCGCCCTCGGTTCGGTCCAGATCGCCAACGACAATGGCGGCGGTCAGCTGGTCATCTCCGGCGAGAAGGCAGCCGTCGAAAAGGCTGCGGCGCTCGCGACCGACAAGGGCGCCAAGCGCGCCATCCTGCTGCCGGTCTCCGCGCCCTTCCATTCAACGTTGATGGCGCCGGCCGCAGACGCGATGCGTGAAGCGCTCGCCGGCGTTGCCAAGTCCAATCCGATCGTTCCCGTCATCGCCAATGTCCGCGCTGCACCGGTCAGCGATGCAGACGAGATTGCCAAGCTTCTCGTCGAGCAGGTCACCGGCCAGGTCCGCTGGCGCGAGACGGTCGAATGGTTCGCCGCAAATAACGTCACGACGCTCTACGAGCTCGGCTCCGGCAAGGTGCTGACGGGCCTCGCGCGCCGCATCGACAAGACGGTCAATGGCATTGCAGTCAATACGGCCGCCGATATCGACGCAGCCGTCGCCGCCCTCATGGCCTGATCGGCCCCACCAGACATAAGGAACGCATCCATGCTCGATCTTACCGGCCGCAAGGCTCTCGTCACAGGCGCATCCGGCGGCATCGGCGAGGAAATCGCCCGTATCCTCCACAAGCAGGGTGCCATCGTCGGCCTGCACGGCACGCGCGTCGAAAAGCTCGAAGCGCTGGCCGCCGATCTCGGCGACCGCGTCAAGATCTTCCCGGCGAACCTGTCGAACCGTGACGAAGTCAAGGCGCTCGGCGCCAAGGCCGAAGAAGAGCTCGGCGGCGTCGATATTCTCGTCAACAATGCCGGCATCACCAAGGATGGCCTCTTCGTTCGCATGAGCGACGAGGACTGGGACGCCGTCATCGAAGTCAACCTGACCTCGATGTTCCTGCTGACCCGCGAGCTGACCCATCCGATGATGCGTCGCCGCTTCGGCCGCATCATCAACATCACGTCGATCGTCGGCGTCACCGGCAATCCGGGCCAGGCAAACTACTGTGCTTCCAAGGCCGGCATGATCGGCTTCACCAAGTCGCTGGCGCAGGAGATCGCCACCCGCAACGTCACCGTCAACTGCGTCGCCCCCGGCTTCATCGAGTCTGCCATGACCGGCAAGCTGAACGACAAGCAGAAGGACGCGATCATGGGCGCGATCCCGATGAAGCGCATGGGCACGGGCGCCGAAGTTGCTTCTGCCGTTACCTATCTCGCTTCCAACGAAGCAGCCTACATGACGGGCCAGACGCTGCACGTAAACGGCGGCATGGCCATGATCTGAAACAGGAAACCGGCCCCGTCACCGTTTTTCACGTCAATAGCGTGTTGACCAATCTGGCGGGGTTGATTTTCTGGCTTTGCGGCAGACATAAACCGTGTTAAGCGGGCCAATGACTGTGAACAGTCGTCCCGAGAAACAAGGCGAACCGGCAGGCTTTGAGCCAGCCTGGTACACCTGGAAGCCGGGCCAACGAGTTTGCTGAAGGCGTCGAGAGGGCGCCGTAGGCTGAAACAGGGTAGGGGTGCCAGAAGGCACTCTGATCAGGACATAAGGTCGAGGAAACCGACATGAGCGATATCGCAGAACGCGTAAAGAAAATTGTTATTGATCATCTTGGCGTCGATGCCGACAAGGTTGTCGAAGGCGCAAGCTTTATCGACGATCTGGGCGCAGACTCGCTCGACACCGTCGAACTGGTCATGGCGTTCGAAGAAGAATTCGGCGTTGAAATTCCTGACGACGCAGCTGACTCGATCCTGACCGTCGGCGACGCAGTCAAGTTCATCGAAAAGGCCCAGGCTTAATCCTGAGCGATTTTCAAAGGGCGGGCCACGAGTCCGCCCTTTTCATTTGGGGCTAAGCCCAATTTCAAGAAGACTATAGGCGGGGACACTCGATGAGACGGGTCGTTATCACCGGTACCGGTATGGTATCACCCTTGGGATGCGGAACTGAAATCACCTGGAAGCGTCTGCTCGAAGGCAAGAACGGTGCCCGCCTCGTAACCGAGTTCGAAGTCGAAGATCTTCCCGCCAAGATCGCCTGCCGCATTCCCGTCGGTGACGGCACCGAAGGCACCTTCAATCCCGATGACTGGATGGAGCCGAAGGAACAGCGCAAGGTCGATCCCTTCATCATCTACGGCATGGCTGCGGCCGACATGGCGCTGAAGGATGCAAACTGGCATCCACAGACCGACGAGGACCAGATCGCCACCGGCGTGCTGATCGGTTCCGGCATCGGTGGCATCGAGGGCATCGTCGAAGCGGGCTATACGCTGCGCGACAAGGGCCCGCGCCGCATCTCTCCATTCTTCATTCCCGGCCGCCTGATCAACCTGGTCTCCGGCCAGGTATCGATCCGCCACAAGCTGCGCGGCCCGAACCACTCCGTCGTCACCGCCTGCTCGACCGGCGCGCACGCCATCGGCGATGCTGCCCGTCTGATCGCACTCGGCGATGCCGATGTCATGGTTGCCGGCGGTACCGAATCCCCGGTCAGCCGCATTTCGCTCGCGGGCTTTGCCGCCTGCAAGGCGCTGTCGACCCAGCACAACGACGACCCGACCAAGGCTTCGCGTCCCTACGACAAGGACCGTGACGGCTTCGTCATGGGCGAGGGCGCCGGCATCGTCGTTCTCGAAGAGCTGGAACATGCGCTGGCGCGCGGCGCCAAGATCTATGCCGAAGTCGTCGGCTATGGTCTGTCGGGCGACGCCTATCACATCACCGCACCGTCGGAAGACGGCGAAGGCGCACAGCGCTGCATGGCGATGGCGCTGAAGCGCGCCGGCCTGACGCCTGCCGATATCGACTACATCAACGCCCACGGCACCTCGACCATGGCCGACACGATCGAGCTCGGCGCCGTCGAGCGCCTCGTCGGCAATGCCGCTTCGAAGATCTCGATGTCGTCCACCAAGTCGGCAACGGGTCACCTTCTCGGTGCCGCAGGCGCTATCGAAGCGATCTTCACGACGCTGGCGATCCGCGACAACGTCGCCCCGCCGACGCTGAACCTCGACAACCCCGAGCGCGAAACGGCCATCGATCTCGTTCCGCACAAGGCTCGTCAGCGGGAAATCAATGTGGCACTGTCGAATTCCTTCGGATTCGGCGGTACCAACGCATCGCTGGTTCTGCGCCGCTACGCCGCCTAACAGGCGGGCGCCACGGCGCATTTTGGCAGAGCACGAAGGCAGGGCCGGCACCTCGTGGCGGCGGCCCACCTGTTTTTTGCCGTATTGCTTCTTAAAAAGCAGACGGGGCCAAATATAGAGGAATGCCGGGTGAGCGACACGAACCAGAGCAACGAAACGCCGGGTCAGGGCGAGCAGCAGGCACAGAACGGCCGGATCATTCCGAAATCGCCGACTGAAGCGCTGCGCCCGGAACGCGTTCCGGAGCCGCCGAAGCGCTCCAAGAAGGCGCGCAGCCAGGTCGTGATCTTCCTCAATTTCGTGATGACGCTGGTGGTGCTCGGCTGCGCCGCGGCGGTCTTTGCCTTCTACTACGCGATCTCGAGCTATCAGGATCCGGGCCCGCTCGAGACGAACACCAACTTCATCGTTCGCAGCGGCGCCGGTCTCTCCGAGATTTCGAGCAATCTCGAGCGCAACAACATCATCTCCGACGCCCGCATCTTCCGCTATCTGACGGCCACCCATCTGAACGAAGGCGAAAGCCTGAAGGCTGGTGAATACGAGATCAAGGCCAAGGCTTCCATGAACGACATCATGGAGCTGCTGAAGTCGGGCAAGTCGATCCTCTATTCGATTTCCTTCCCTGAGGGCCTGACGGTCCGCCAGATGTTCAATCGCATGAACGAGGACCAGGTTCTGGAAGGCGAGCTGCCGACCGTGCTTCCTGCTGAAGGCAGCCTGCGGCCGGATACATACAAGTTCTCGCGCGGCACTAAGCGCGGCGAGATCGTCGACCAGATGGCAGCCGCCCAGACCAAGCTCGTCGAGCAGATCTGGGACAAGCGCGATCCGGCGCTTCAGCTGAAGTCGAAGGAAGAGCTGGTGGCACTCGCCTCGATCGTCGAGAAGGAAACCGGCGTGCCGGACGAGCGCGCCCATGTCGCCTCCGTCTTCCTCAACCGTCTCGGCAAGGGCATGCGCCTGCAGTCGGATCCGACGATCATTTACGGCCTCTTCGGCGGCGACGGCAAGCCGGCTGACCGGCCGATCTATCAGTCGGACCTGAAGAAGGACACGCCCTTCAACACCTATATCATCAAGGGCCTGCCGCCGACGCCGATTGCCAATCCGGGCCGCGATGCGCTGGAAGCCGTGGCTAACCCTTGGAAGACCGAGGACCTCTATTTCGTTGCCGACGGCACCGGCGGCCACGTCTTCGCGGCCACCCTCGACGACCACAATGCCAATGTCAGGCGCTGGCGCAAGCTGGAAGCCGACAAGGGCGCCGATCCGAATATCGCGGTGGACGGCCAGCCCGAAGCACAGGCGGATGCGCCTGCCGCCCAGAAGAAAAAGAAGACCAACTGATTTCGGAGGCTCGCATGGCTTTGCAGTCCATGACCGGTTTTGCACGGCGTGAGGGAACGAGCGGCCGTTGGCGTTGGGCATGGGAACTGCGCTCGGTCAACGGCAAGGGTCTCGACCTGCGCCTGCGCCTGCCGCCCGGCCTGGAGCGGATGGAGGTGGACGTGCGCCGCATGGCGGGCGAAACCTTCAGCCGCGGCAACATGCAGGCGAACCTCTCGGTTTCTGCCGGCGAGAACCGCTTCGAAACAGTTCTCAATCAGGATGCGCTGGCGACCGTTCTTGCCCTGCGCGACCAGCTGGCAGGCATCATCGATCCGGAGCCGCTGAAGCTCGACACGCTGTTGTCGATCCGCGGCCTCGTGGAGTTCCGCGAGAGCGAAGACAGCGAAGACGCACTCGCTGCCCGTGATGCCGATGTCGTCAGCGGCCTCGTCGGCGCGCTTGCCGATCTGAAGCTGATGCGCGAGCAGGAGGGGGCGGCTCTGTCGCGCGTACTCCTCGACCATGTCTCGACCATCGAAAGGCTGACGCAGACCATCGAGCGCGACCCTTCGCGTTCGCCGCAGGAGATCGCCGAGCGCCTGAAGACGCAGGTGGCGATGCTGCTCGATGGCACCGCAGCGCTCGATCGCGATCGCCTTCATGCTGAGGCGGCGCTGCTTGCCACCAAGGCTGATCTTCGCGAGGAAATCGACCGGCTGAAGGCGCATGTCGCCGCTGCCCGCGAATTGCTGGCAAAAGGCGGCCCTGTCGGCCGCAAGCTGGATTTCCTTGCACAGGAATTTAACCGGGAATCGAATACCATCTGTTCGAAATCGAATGCCTCGGCCGTGACCGCCGCCGGCATTGAACTGAAAGTCGTCATCGACCAGTTCCGCGAACAGGTCCAGAATCTGGAGTGATCCATGCAACCGACGAAAACGTCGCCCATTCAGATCGCGCGCCGCGGCCTGATGCTTGTCATCTCATCGCCGTCGGGCGCCGGAAAATCGACGATTGCCCGCACGCTTCTGGCGCAGGATAGCCAGATCGGTCTGTCGGTCAGTGTCACAACGCGCCAGCGCCGCCCGAGCGAGGTCGAGGGCATCCACTATCGCTTCGTCAGCATCCGTGAATTCGAGGTGCTGCGCGATTCCGATTCGCTTCTTGAGTGGGCCGAGGTTCACGGCAATTTCTACGGAACGCCGCGCGCTCCCGTCGAACAGGCGATGAGCGAAGGACGCGACATGCTGTTCGACATCGACTGGCAGGGCGCCCAGCAGCTGCAGGAGAAGATGTCGGCTGACGTCGTCTCGATCTTCGTGCTGCCCCCGACCATGACCGAGCTGCAATCGCGCCTGCACCGTCGCGCCGAAGACTCCGAAGAAGTCATCGCCCAGCGGCTGGCCAATTCCCGCGCCGAAATCGGCCACTGGCGCGAATACGACTATGTCATCGTCAACGACGATCTCGAGAAAGCCTTCGACTCCGTTCAGTCGATCGTCAAGGCCGAGCGTCTCCGCCGAGACCGCGGCCACGGCGTCTTCGACTTCGTCACCAAGCTGCTGGAAGAAACGCCGGTTCTCTGAGGGGCGGGCCGGGGGCTCCGCGAACTTCCCTGGTTCCTGTGCTCTTCACAAGAACCCAGCCGCCGCGCGTCCGCGCGGCGAATGACTCATTAGCCTGAAAAGAAAAGTCGCGCGCGCCTAAGGACTTGGTCGCCCCGCGCCCAATGTCCGAACAAGTTCCCTAGAGGCTATTCGCCAGCAAACAAAACTCATCCACCGAAAGCGTCTCGGCCCGCCGCTGCGGATCGATACCCGCCTTCTGCAGCAGCGCCTCGCCGCCGATCGGCTTCAGGCTCTGGCGCAGCATCTTGCGGCGCTGGCCGAAGGCGGCATGCGTGACCCGCTCCAGGTTGGCCACGGAGCAGGGGATCGGGTTTTCACGCGGCGTCAGGTGCACAACCGTCGACGTCACCTTCGGCGGCGGCGTGAAGGCCTGCGGGGAAATGTCGAAGGCCATATGCGCTTGAGTGCGCCAGCCCGCGAGCACGCCGAGGCGGCCGTAGTGATCGTCGTCCTGTTCGGCGACGATCCGCTCGCCGACTTCCTTCTGGAACATCAGCGTCAGCGACTCCCAGAAGGGCGGCCACTGCTTCGGCAGCAGCCAGTTCACCAGAAGCTGCGTGCCGACATTATAGGGCAGGTTGGCGATGATCTTGACCGGACCCGCAGGCGCCATAGCCTCGAAATCGGTCTTCAGCGCGTCACCTTCGATGACCTCGAGACGGCCCGGATAGTGATCGGCAATCTCGGCAAGCGCCGGCAGGCAGCGCGGATCGCGCTCGACGGCAATCACCTTCTTGGCGCCGAGCGCCAGGATTGCACGCGTCAGGCCGCCGGGACCTGGGCCAACCTCGAACACGGTCGCATTCTCGAGACTGCCGGCAGTGCGGGCAACCTTCTGCGTCAGGTTGAGGTCCAGGAGGAAGTTCTGTCCGAGCGCCTTGCGGGCGTCGAGCCCGTGACGCTGGATGACGTCGCGCAGCGCCGGCAGGCCATCGAGTGCAGCCATCAGCGGCGGCTCTCGGCGTTGCGGCCCAGCTGGGCGCCGAGCTTCAGTGCGGCGACGAGGCTGTGCTCGCGGGCAATGCCCTTGCCGGCAATGCCGAAGGCGGTGCCATGATCGGGGGAGGTGCGCACGAAGGGCAGGCCAAGCGTGACATTGACGGAATCGTCGAAGCCGAGTGCCTTGGCCGGGATCAGCGCCTGGTCATGATACATGCAGACGGCGACGTCGTAGCGGGCGCGGGCCTCGTCATGGAACATCGTATCGGCGGGCAGGGGGCCGATGGCATCGATGCCCTCGGCGCGCAACTGCTGCACGGCCGGATGGATGATGTCCTCGTCCTCGCGGCCCATCGTGCCGCTTTCGCCCGCATGCGGATTGAGACCGGCCACCGCAAGGCGCGGTTGGGCGATCCCAAAGCGCTCGATCAGGTCGGCATTGGCAATGCGGCAGGTCTCGACGATCAGCGCGCCGGTCAGCGCCTGCGGCACGTCCTTGATCGGGATATGGATGGTGACGGGAATGGCGCGCAGTTTCGGTCCGGCAAGCATCATGACCGGCGTCATGGCCTTACCCGTCGCGCGTGCTGCGAGATCGGCAAGAAACTCGGTATGTCCAGGGAATTTGAAGCCCGCCTCGTAAAGCACTGACTTCGCGATCGGGTTCGTCACGACCGCAAGCGCTTCGCCCTTGTGGGTCAGCGCGACCGCGGTCTCGATCGCGGCGATCGTTCCGGCGGCCGTCGCCACATGCGGTTCACCGGCAGCGACTTCAACGCCGGCCGCTATCGGCAGGACCGGCAGAGCTTCGGCAAAGATTTCGCCAGCAGTGCCGGCATCCGCGTGGCGGATCGGCACGGTAACATCGAGCTGACGGGCACGCACGGCCAGCACGTCGGGATCGCCGATGAAGAAGAACGGCGCAAGACCGAGCTCGCGGCGGCGCAGCCACGCCGTCAGCGTGATATCCGGGCCGACCCCTGCCGGGTCACCCTGCGTCAGCGCCAGTGGCCGCGAGAAGGGGACTGCCATGGCGATCAGCGATAGATGATCTGCGCCTTGGAGCGCAGTTCGTCGAGGTACTTCTTGGAATTCTCGTCGGTCGGCGCTTCCTTGTTGGCCTTCGCCTTGTCGAGGTCTTCCTGGCGGAACACCATCTCGGCGGCCGTGTCGTCGGAAACCTGACGCTGGCTGCAGATCGCCAGATACTCGACGCCCTTGTCAGTCACGCGGGTTGCCGTCGTGTTGCCCTTGGCCTGCTCGACCAGCGGCTTCCAGTCTGCCGGCAGCTGCGGGGCCAGCATGCGGCCGAGATCACGGATGGAAACGTCACGCATGGTCGCGGCAAAGACCTTCGCCTGATCACAGCCTGGATACTTCGAGCGGGATGCTTCCGCTTCGCTCTTGCGCTTGGCGGTGATGCCCTTCTTCGACTGCGGCACCACGAAGATCACCTGCTGCAGCATATACTCGGTGGTCTCGGGCTTCTGCTTGTTGTTTTCCATCATGCGCGAGACGAGATCGCTGCTCGACATGCGGCCGGCGGAGCCGAAGCGCGCATTGACGACGCGCGGCCAGCTCATCTGCACCGCGATGAACTGCTTGAAATGGTCGGCACCGACGCCAGCGCGGGTCAGAATGTCGGTCAGCTGCGCAACGGTCAGCTTGTTACCCTGCGCAAAACGGGCGAAGGAGGCGTCGACGTCGTCCTTGGAGACCGACATGCGCACGCGGGCGACTTCCTGGCGCTTCAGCGCTTCGTCGACCAGCGATTCCTGGGCGCTCTTCGCATCTGCCTTCTGATGCTGCAGCTTCAGGAAGGCCACACGCTTGGCAACGTCACCGGAGGTGATCGCCGTGCCGTTGACAACGGCCTTGACTTCGCTTGCGGCAAAGGCCGGCTGAAACGCGGCAGCCGCGATGCACATCGCAGCGCCTGCAAGGATTGCCGTAACCGTTCTTCTGGCGCCAATCATCTATCGACCCTTCCCTAGACGACACAGTCTATGCGCGCCTATTTCCTTCCATCGAGACTACAGGACGTCATTTCCAACGAAATGATGCTTTCCTATGCCTCAGATAATTGCTGACGGCAATGTCCTGCAAAAGTCTTGCGGCGAAAGAAAGGCTCTCTTTCTTTCGCCGCCGCTCTGTACGCTTAGTTGTTGTAGATCTTCTTGTCCGGATCGTCGAAGTTGCCGACGTTGATGTCGCCCAGCGTGCGGAACGTCAACTTGGCGCCGATCGTCCAGTCGCTTGCGGACTCGTCGCTCAGGTCGCGCTTGTCGGTATAGGCGATCGTGAAGATCGTGCACTCATCTTCGTAGGAGAGGCCGATGCTCTTGCGGGCGATGACGTCGTTGTTCAGATCCCAGGCGATGCCGCCGAAGATGGACCAGTAATCCTTGAACTTGACCGACGCCTTCGTCTGCAATTCGTCCGCATCCTCCAGGAGGCCGTAGTCCGGCTGCTTGGTGATATGGGTATAGATCAACTGGCTCTGGAACGTGTCGTTCTGGAAGCCTGCAGTGAAATCACCACGGCGGAACGACAAGTCCTTCTCGTCGAGACGGTAGGATGCTGCGAGAGCCAGACCCTGAGGCGTCTCGATGCCGCCAAGACCGACATAGTCGGAGCGCGATGTTTCGAGGCCGGATTCGGCGCCTGCATTGACCAGATCGGGGCTGGCGAACGAGTTGTCACCGGCGAGCTGGAAGGACTGGCCGAAGATACCGTGCAGCTTGTAGCCGCTGTCGAATGTGCCCGTGTACTGGAAGCCGATATTGGCGCGCGTGCCACCCTCGATACGGTCATAACCCGAGAACTTGTCACGATCGAACAGGTTGGTCGCATCGAAGACAAAGCTCTGCGCATCTTCGTTCGGCAGGGCGCCTGCAAGCGGCTCGTCCGGGCGCGCATAAACCTGCGCGATCGGTTCGATCACATGCGAGCTGTTGGAGGTCGTGATCAGGAACGGATAACGGACTTCGAGACCGGCAGTCAGCATGCCGCGGGTCGCCGCATCGCCGTTGTCGAAGTCGCCATTGTAGACGGAGGTGCCGCTGATCGAGTTCGGGTCGTCGACATTGAGCGAGAACGCATCGCCGCGCGCAGCAAGCAGCGGCGTGATCAGGACGCCTGCTGGCGTCACAAAGGTCCGCTTCCATTCCAACTCGCCGCTGAGGCGCGCAGTTTGCCCCTTGAGCGAGAACCTGTCGTCGCCAAGCGGGTTGTCGAAGAAGCTGTCATGCGTCCGCGAGATATTCGTCAGATTGACGTCGAGCGACAGTTCACCACCTGCCAGCGGCTGCGGCGCGACATAGTGATAGTCCATCGTCGGATAGACGATCGCCTGCTGCTTTTCGGCTTCGCTCGTCGGATCCGCATCCTGGACGTCGAAATAGAATGAGCGCAGATCGAAGTAATTCCGCTTGCCGAGGCCCGTCAGGTAAATCTGGTTGGTATGCGTTGTCTGGTTGTAGTCTTTAAGATTGTAAGTCCGCGAGAAGTTGTTGTCGGACTGATACATGACGTCCCAGCCGAAGGTCCAGCGCGGATTGATCTTGAACTCGGCCTGCGAGGCGATCATGCCGCGGTTTTCGCGCTGATCGCTCGTATCGCTCGTAAAGTTCTCCGGATTGAGCTGGTTGATACCCGCCATCCGAAGCGTATGTGTGCCGTTCTCGAAACGCTGACGGAACTCGCCATCAAGCAGGAAGCCCTGCTCGGTATAACCGGTACCCGTCACCGTTGCGTCCATGCTCGGCGAGAACACGTAGTAATACGGAATGGAGAGCCCGAATCCGAGATTCTGCGACGTGCTCATCGTCGGGAACAGGAAACCCGACTTGCGCTTCACGGTGTTATCTGGGACTTCGATCCACGGAATGTAAGCGATCGGAGTGCCGAGCAGCTCGAAGCGAGCCTTCTCCAGGCGAATGGTATGCTTCTCGCCGTTCTGGATGACGCGTTCAGCCTTGACCTGCCAAAATGGCGGCTTTTCAGGGTTTTCAGCGCAGGGCAAGCAGGCCGTATAGACGCCCCTGTTCAGGATCATCTGCGTGCCGCCGACGCGCTCACCGCTTTCGGCGACGATGCGCGTATTGTCCGCTGTCTCGATACGGAGAGCGTTGATGAAGCCATTGGCAAAATCGTCAGTGACGTCAAGCTTGTCGGAATACATCCGGTTGCCATCGGGACTGATCATCTCGATGTTGCCGAGCGCCATCATCCGGCCGGTCTTCTGATTGTATTCGACGCGCTGCGCCACCAGCTTGTAGCCGGCGTAATTGATCTGAACGCCACCCGTGACGGAAACGATCTGCTGGTCCTTGTTATAGACCAGTTCGTTTGCCGAAAGCACCAGCTTCTGGCCCTCTTGGACCTTCGGCTGCAGCTTCTGGATAGCTGGATTTTCCTGTGCAAAGACTTCTGGAATGCTGCCGGAATAGCTGAGCAGAGTCGCGCCTGCGAGCAGGGCAACCAACTGTTTACTAAAAGTCTTGCGGTCGCCTGCCGCCACTAGCCATCCTCCTGATGAAGCAGAATCGTTGCGCCGAGTGCCAGCGCGACGACTACCGGAATCCAGGCCGCCACGAAAGGCGGCACAACTCCGCTGCTTCCAAATGCTTTTACAAGCACGGTCAGCACATAAAGCACGAAGCCTGAGATGATGCCACCCAGAATCACGGACCTCGATTGGTTGAACCGGCTAAATTTCAGGGACACTGTTGCAGCAATGAGAGTCATCGCTACGAGAAGCAGCGGCTGCGACAGCAGTGAGTGGAATTGCGTCTCCAGCGCCTTGGTCGGAACACCGAAGGATTTCGCAATTTCAATTCGATTAGAAAGATCAAAAAAAGCAATGGTTTCAGGTGGAGTCAGGCGCTCCCTGACGAAATCTTGCTTCAAATTGGTACGCAGTTGTACCGTTGGCTTACGCTGGACGATTTCGCCGGGGCGGCGCTCCGTCACATCCTTAAGAAGCCAGTAACCATCTTCCAACTTTGCCGACTTCGCATCCTGGCGCAGGATCACCCGGCCATCCGAATCGAAGTGGATAAGCACCGCGTCGGTCAGCAGCGTGCCGTTCTCGAGGATCGTCTGCGCGCCGATGATAACGTCGTCCTGGCCGCTGATCTGACGAATCCACGGGATCTGCGATGCCTTGTTGGCAAGCTTGTCCTGCCCGCGCCAATCGGTCTCGACGAGCGCGGCCTGGCGCTGGCCCCAAGCGGCAATCGGGTTGATGACCGTGACCGTCAAGACGCCAAGCAGCAAGGCGCCGACAACGAAGGGCGTCATGAACTGCCAGACGGAAATGCCTGCCGCGCGAGTGACGACCAGTTCGTATTTCCGGTTGAGCCCGATCAGCACGGTCATGCCGACGAAGAGGGCGATGAATGGAATAGTCTGCTGCAAAAGCAGCGGCAGACGAACCGCCGTCATCAACAGGCCACTCGCAACCGTGTAGCCGGGAAGGCCGGACATTCGGGTCGCGGTCTCGCTGAAGTCGATCAGGAAGACGATGCTGATGATTCCCAGGAAGAACCAGACGGTCGTCACCATGTAGCGGCGGAAGAAATAACGCCCAAGCGTGCCGAAAATCATGCGGCACCTCCCGATTTTCCGTTCTTACGCGGGCCTAGATAGCCGCTCAAAAGACGCGAAATCGCCGAAAGGCGATTGCTGATGGCCGTCGGAACGAGTCGCCGATGGAAATTGAGAAGGACGATCGCAATCAGCGAAGCGACAACAGGGATGCCGTAAAGGATCACCGTGTAGGCTGGGCGCGTATCGATCTCGTTTGCAGCGTAGAAAGATGCCCAGCGAAGAGCAAAGGCGATCCCGAGCGCCGAGATCATCGGGTGGAGGCGCGCTTCGCGATGCGAGCGTGCGTCGCCGGCAATCACCAGTGAAATCAGAGCAAAGACGAAAGGCAGCGTCCAGTCCGTCAGGCGCCGATGCAGCTCGGCGGTATAACTGCCTGGTTTCGCAATGTAATCCTTATCTGTCGGGTCGGGGTTCAAAAGGAACGACAGATCGCGGTCGCTGGCGCGCAGCGTCGCCTCGCCACGGTTTTCCGTCAGGTCCGACAGGTCGAACGAATAGGAATCGAAGCGGATGATCGAGACGTTGCCGTCGCGGGTCTTTCTCTGGACTTCGCCATCCTTCATGAGCAGCGACGTGCCGCTCTGGTCGACGGCGCCTTCGCGCGCATAATAGATCATGTCGAAGGCCGGATCGCGCTCGTCGACGACGAAGAGCCCACGCAGGACGCGGCCCGCGAGACGTTCGGAAATTTGCACAAACAGGCCGTCGTCGATCTTGCGGAAGTTTTTCTCCTCAATGACGGTCGAGAGCAGGTCGGCGTAGGTCTCAGCTACCATCTGGCGGACGCCGGTCTTAGCCTTCGGTTCGACGACGTTGTCGACGAAGAAAGAGAAAACGCTGATGACGGCCGCAAGCAACAGGATCGGGCGCACCAGGATGCTGCGCTTGGCCCCGGCAGCGTCGATGACGGTCAGCTCGGAATCGTTGTTCATCGTCGTCAGCGTCTGGGTGATGCCGATGACGAGAGCGAAGGGCAGGACGATCGGAATGATCGACGGCAGGATCAGCGTTGCCAGCATCGCGAACGATCCGACGGATTGCCCGCTGTCGGTCACGAGATTGACGCGCTGCAGCACCTGAGTCGTCCAGATGATCGCAAGCACTGGCAGCAGCGCTACGAAAAACATCTGGCCGACGCGCCGCAATATGTAGATCTCGAGAAGTTTCATGCCTGCCCTTGAACGATCCGCCGGGCAAACGCCCCGCAGCGGATTCCATCTACGATGTTTGTTTCGCTTTTGCGACCGGTCCGGCTCAAAAATTCATTCAAATTTCAGAATTTTTTGGGCGGTGTGACGAATCTGTGAACGCGTAGAGACCGGCAAAGACGACGACCGCGAGCAGCCAGCCGAGGATGATGTCGGAAAGGAAATGGCCGCCGAAAGCGAGCCGCATCATGGGCGTCAGCAGCGACACTGCGACAACTGGCAGGAAAAGCCCGGTTCTCGCCGGCTGCGGAATGAATACCAGCAGACAGAGAAGCCAGCCGGCACTTGCCGCTTCGCCTGAGATGAACGAACAGTTGCTGACGCATTTGCCCGCGAAGGATCCGGCCTGGACGAAGTCCATCATGCCGCCAAATTCGGTGACGGAAACCGGGCGAGGGCGGCCCCAATGTTCCTTTAGGATCAGATTGACGATCAGGCCTGGGCCGATCAGCAGCGAGCCGAGCGCGACCTTAAGATTACGTGCCCGGACCGCGTTGAACGTCGCTCCATGCTGCGTGTAGCAGGCGATCAGGAAGCCGAGCTGAACGATCGCCACCACGTAGGGTAGCCGGAAGAAGATAACGCGGAGATTTTTGAGGAACCAGTTGCCGGCCAGCGTGAAGGAGCCGCAGACATCGCCGGCAAGCGCGGTGGCGTCGCAGGTCGCGGGCGTGAAAAAGTAGCGGGAGGTCGCCAGATCGATGCCGGGAAAGGCGTAGAAGATGACGAGCAGCAGCCACCACAGGCAGAAGAGCCCGACGAAAATATCGGCAGCGGTCGGCGGAAAGCTGATTCTCCAGCCGGAAATATAGGTCTTGAGGGCTGCAATCACTGTCGATGTCTTCCGTTGGCCAGGCCTTCCCGCGGCGCGCTGGCTTTCTGCCCCGGCGGCGCGGATTTGTCCATGGCCCGGCGATCACGTCTTGTTTTCGGACATGAAACCCGGAATGATCGCCGCCGGAGAGGATTCCGCTGCGAATCCCAAGGAGAAGACATGTCTGTTAAATTCGATATTTCATTCGCGAAATCCGCCAAGATTAGCGGCGGCCTTACCGTTCTCTTGAAGGCTGGCGACGGCGAACTTGCGGCTGGCGCAGAGATTGCCGACCCCGCAGGCGTCATCGCCAAGGCCTCGAAGATCGCCAAGTTTTCCGCCAAGGCGATGTCGGCACTCGACCTCGTCGCCCCCGAAGGCTCCCCCGCGGACCGACTCTTCGTCATCGGTCTCGGCAAGCCGCAGGATTTGGTTGCGCATGACTGGCTGAAGCTCGGCGGTATCGCTGCCGGCAAGATCAAGGGCGCCGACAAGGCGACGATCTTCATCGATGCGCCGGGTGCGGCGATCGACGCCAAGGCTGCCTCCGGCTTTGCGCTCGGCATGCTCATGCGCGCCTACGCTTTCGATAATTACAAGACCAAGAAGTCCGACGAGGACGACAAGGCGAATGGCAAGTCGGCCAAGGTGACGATCGTCACTGCCGATGCCTCCGGCGCCAAGAAGGCGCTGGCCGATGCCGAGGCTGTCGCCGAGGGCGTCAATCTCGCCCGCGATCTCGTCAATGAGCCGCCGAATGTGCTTGGCCCGGTCGAATTTGCCGCCAAGGCAAAGGAGCTCGAGAAACTCGGCGTCGAAGTGGAAATCCTGACGGAACGCGAAATGAAGCGGCTCGGCATGGGGGCGCTGCTCGGCGTGGCCCAGGGTTCCGTCCGTCCGCCGCGTTTGGCGATCATGCATTGGAAGGGCGGCAAGGCGAAGGACCGGCCGATCGCCTTCATCGGCAAGGGCGTCGTCTTCGATACTGGCGGCATCTCGATCAAGCCGGCTGCCGGCATGGAAGACATGAAGGGTGACATGGGCGGTGCCGCAGCCGTGACCGGCCTGATGCATGTGCTCGCCGCCCGCAAGGCGGAGGTCAATGCCGTCGGCATCATCGGTCTTGTGGAAAACATGCCTGATGGCAACGCGCAGCGCCCCGGCGATATCGTCACCTCGATGTCCGGCCAGACGATCGAGATCATCAACACCGATGCCGAAGGCCGCCTCGTGCTCTGCGATGCGCTCTGGTATTGCAACGACCGCTTCAAGCCGCGCTTCATGATCAACCTGGCAACGCTGACCGGCGCCATCATGGTCGCGCTCGGCAATGTCCATGCCGGTCTGTTCTCGAACGACGACACGCTCTCGGCGCAGCTGACGTCCGCCGGTCTCGCCACCAACGAGAAGCTCTGGCGCATGCCGCTCGGCCGCGATTACGACAAGATGATCGACTCGAAATTCGCCGACATGAAGAACACCGGCGGCCGCTATGCCGGTTCGATCACCGCGGCGCATTTCCTGAAGCGCTTCGTGCAGGAAACGCCCTGGGCGCATCTCGATATCGCCGGCACCGCGCTCGGCTCGCCGCAGGACGAGATCAACCAGTCCTGGGGCTCCGGTTTCGGCGTGCGCCTGCTTGATCAGCTCGTGCGCGACCATTACGAGGCCTGATCACAGGCTGGAATGCAGGCATGACCGAAGTCCTTTTCTACCATCTGACGGAATCCAAGCTGGAGGACGCGCTGCCGCCGCTCGTCGACAAGAGCGTCGAACGCGGCTGGCGCGTCGCCATCCAGATGAAGGAGCCGGCAAGACGGGATGCGCTCGACACCCATCTCTGGACCTATAGGGACGACAGTTTTCTGCCGCACGGCACCGATGAGAGCGAACTGGCAGGAAACCAGCCGGTTCTGCTCACGGTCACCGGCGATAACGCCAACCAGGCGACCGTCCGCTTCATTGTCGATGGCGCCGAACCACCGCAAGCCGATGCCTATGAGCGCATCGTCTTCATGTTCGACGGTTACGATCCGGAACAGCTGGAAGGCGCGCGCGCCCAATGGAAGAAGCTGAAAGGCGAGGGGCATAACCTCACCTATTGGCAGCAGACGCCCGAGGGGCGCTGGGAGAAGAAGGCCTAAGCCTTCAAACTAGGCACGTTCAGCCATCCCGCTTGAACGTCCACTTCACGACATAGTCGCCGTTGCGCTTGAGTTTCGTCTTGGTCTTCAGCCGCACCGGGCCGCCGAGGACGGCTTCGGCCTTTTCGAAGGCCTGGCGGGCTTCGGCCATGGCGGCGTGGTAGGCGCTGTTGTCGCGTTTCGGGGTCTCGGCGACTTCCTTGAGGAGGGCGGTCAGTTCCGGTTTGTCTTCGGCCATCTCCGCCCTCGCTTCAGGTTGGGGATGCGGCGCGTAGACGCCGCATCGTCCCTGTGATCAATCGTGGAAGGCTTCCACGAACTTGCGCTTGCCGAGCATGAAGGCATCGGCGACGTGGCGCAGCGGTGCCAGGTCGACGTCGGACTGGCCGGCCTTGATGATTTCGGCGAAGCGGCGGTAGAGCGAGGGGTATTCTTCCTCGGGCGCCGAGAACGTCAGCTCGCCGTTGACCGAAAGCTTTGAGCCGCCTTCGGCCAGTTCCATCGTGCCTGCCGCCGTCTCGGCAATGATGTCCCAGCTCTGCTTGCCGGTCTGGCGCCAGTCGAATTCGCCATGGACGGTCATCGCGCCGGCGTCGCGGAAATGCAGGTCGGCGGCGATCGGTGCGTCGCGGTTCTCAGGGAATTCGAGCGTCGCACCGGTCAGGAAGATGGCGCGCGGCAGGATGTGGGTGACGATCGACAGGGCGTTGATGCCGGGGTCGAAGACGCCGAGGCCGCCGGCCTGCCAGATCCAGTCCTGGTTGGGATGCCAGTGGCGCACGTCTTCCTTCCAGATGACGTGAACCTTCTTGATCTCGGTCTTCGAAAGGAAATCCTTGGCTGCCTCGACGGCCGCGGCATAGCGCGAATGCCAGCTGGCAAACAGCGAGACGCCCTTGGCCGCAGCCAGCGCTTCGAGATCGGCCACTTCGCTCAGCGTCGCGCCCGGCGGCTTTTCGAGGAACACATGCTTGCCGGCCGACAGCGCCTTGTAGGCTGCCTCGTAGCGGTACTGCGGCGGCATGCAGAGCGAGACGGCGTCGATCTCGGGAACAGCTTCGAGCATCGCCTCGATCGTCGTGAAGCTCTGGATGCCCTCCACCGTGCCGTGGCGGCTCGCCGTCGCGACGAGCTTGTAGTCGGCATTCTTGTCGATGGAAGGAAGATGCTGGTCGCGGACGATCTTGCCGACGCCGACGATGGCGAGGTTGATAGGGGACATGAGAGGTGCTCGCTCCGGTGTGCTCAAAAGTATGATTTATTGGGCGCTTGTTTTAACAGAACTCTACAGCCGGGCAAGCGCCCATGTCACCCTCAAAGCGAAGCCATGACGACGGGCTTGTCGTCCCGCTTGAACTTCAGCGTCACCACCTTGTAGCCCTCGGCTTCCAGGCGCGCGAGCAGGGCAGGGAGCATGGCCGCGGTGCGCTTGTGGATGTCGTGCATCAGGATGATGCCGCGGCCCCGCTGGCGCAGCCGGTTCATGGCGCGGTCGGCCACCTGTTCGGGCGTCGAGCTGAAATAGTCCTTGGTGTCGACATCGACATCCATGACGATCATCTCGCGCGCCGCGACGGCAGAGCGGAGCTTGCGGCTGTCGGCGAGATAGGGGAAGCGGAAGAAGTTGACGTCGGTGCCGGTCGCCTTGGTCACGGCCGCTTCGCCGCGGGTGATCTCGGCGATCGCCTGGTCGAAGGACAGCGTGTTGAGGTTCGGATGCTTGTAGGTGTGGCTGCCGATCGTGTTGCCTTCCATGGCGACGCGCCGCGCCAGCTCCGGATGCAGCGCCGCCATTTCGCCGACCATCATGAAGGCTCCCTTGACGCCGAAGCGGTCGAGCGTTGCGAGCACCCGGTCGGTGCGGCCGGGAATCGGGCCGTCGTCGAAGGAGAGCACGACTTCCTTCGGCTCCAGCTTCAAATCCTTGAGCGATGAAACGGTCAGCACGCGGCCGGCAAGATGATGGGTTTCGCCGAAAGCGAGATTGGCGGGCTTGGGAAAGCCCGCAGTGCTCTCCTCGGTCTTGATCGAAGACGTCTTGATCGTCTTGTCGGGGGCAGGCTGCTTGGTTGTCTGGCAGCCGCAAAGGGCAAGCGCGAGAACGACACTCGAAAGAAGGGCGATACGGGACATGAAAGGGGCTCAACAAATCAGTAATGAATGTTGAGACAACCTTTCGAATTATGGTTAACGATCGGTTTAAATCGGATGTCCGGCCGTTAACTTGTGCCCTTCTGCCGCAGCCTTTTCCGGGCGCTTGTGGCTATCCTGCCATAGCCTCTTCATATTCGGCCGAAAGCTCCAGCCATTGCTCTTCGGCAGCGGAAAGTTTTGCTGCCGCTTCGCCGCGCTGCTTGGCCTTCTCGGCCGCCTTGGCGGGCGCCTTCTCGTAGAGAACCGGATCTGCAAGTTCCGCATCAAGCGCCTGAATCTGTTTCTCCAGCTTGCCCGTCAACGATTCGATTTCGTTGATCTTTTTCTTGAGCGGCGCCAGCGAGGCGCGCTTGTCGGCATTCAGCTTGCGCTGCTCGGCCTTGCTCGCCGGATCGTCGGCACTCTGTACCTTCTCGTCCTTCTTCCTGCCGGAGGAGACGATCAGGTCGCGATACTCGTCCATGTCGCCGTCGAAATTGGAGACGGTGCCGTTATTGACGAGCCAGAGCCGGTCGACGGTCGCCTCGATCAGGTGGCGGTCGTGCGAGATCAGGATGACCGCGCCGTCATAGTCGTTCAGCGCCTCGATCAGCGCCCGGCGGCTGTCGATATCAAGATGGTTGGTCGGTTCGTCGAGGATCAGCAGGTTCGGCGCATGGAAGGCGGCAAGGCCCATCAGCAGGCGTGCCTTCTCGCCACCGGAAAGGTCCTTGGCGGCCGACGCCATCTTTTCGGTCGCAAGGCCCATCTGAGCGACGCGGGCGCGCACCTTGGCCTCGGGTTCGGTCGGCATCAGGCGGCGCACATGCTCCACCGGCGTCTCGTTCGGCACGAGATCGTCGAGCTGATGCTGCGCGAAGAAGCCGATCTTCAGATTGGAGGCGACCCGGAGGTCGCCGCTCTCGGCGTTCAGGCGCCCGGCGATGAACTTCGCGAAGGTCGACTTGCCGTTGCCGTTGGAGCCGAGGAGGGCGATGCGGTCGTCATTGTCGATGCGCAGCGTGATGTTCTTCAGGATCGGCTTGCCCGGCTCATAGCCGACGGCGCCGCCCTGGATGGCGACGATCGGCGAGGCCGGCTGCTTTTCGGGCTCGGGAAGGTGATCGGCTGGACGTGGTCCTCGATCACGGCGGCAACCGTTCCCATGCGCTCCAGCGCCTTGACGCGCGACTGCGCCTGGCGGGCCTTGGAGGCCTTGGCCTTGAAGCGGTCGATGAAGCTCTGCAGGTGCTTGCGCGCCGCATCGTTCTTCGCCTTCGCCTTCATCTGCAATTCGTCGGCTTCGGCCTTCTGGCGCTCGAACTGGTCGTAGCCACCGCGATAGAAGGTCAGCTTCTTCTGGTCGAGATGGACGATCGAATTGACTGCGTTGTTGAGCATGTCGCGGTCGTGGCTGATGACGATGACCGTATGCGGGTAGCGGCGCACGTAATCCTCAAGCCACATCGTGCCTTCGAGGTCGAGATAGTTGGTCGGCTCGTCGAGCAGCAGGAGATCAGGCTCGGCAAACAGCACCGAGGCGAGCGCCACGCGCATGCGCCAGCCACCGGAGTAGGAGGAGGCAGGCCGCAGCTGGGCTTCCTGGCTGAAGCCGAGGCCGGCGAGAATGCTGGCGGCGCGGGCTTCTGCCGAATGCGCGTCGATATCGACGAGCCGCGTCTGGATTTCGGCGATGCGATGCGCATCGGTCGCCGTTTCAGCTTCCTTGAGAAGCGCGGCACGCTCCTTGTCGGCCGAAAGCACGATCTCGATCAGCGACTGCTCCGTCGCCGGCGCTTCCTGCGCCACCTGGCCGATGCGCGCATTCTTCGGGATCGACACGCTGCCGGTCTCGGCACCGAGGTCGCCGGTGATGATGCGGAAAAGCGTCGACTTGCCCGCGCCATTGCGCCCGACAAGGCCTGCCTTGGTACCCGCCGGAAGCGTCACGCTGGCATGGTCGAGGAGAAGGCGCCCGGCAATGCGGGCAGAGATTTCGGTAATCGTGATCATGCCCGGCGTTTTGGCCGAAACGGCGGATCAAGGCAAGGCCGTCGCGCGCTTTCGCAAATGCTCGGGCAGAAGTTGCAGTCGTTCGCCGAAGTCGCCGCATCTGCAACTTCTGAAGAGTATTTTCTAATAGTCTCTGCGTGATCGCAAGAACATGTTCGGTAATAAATGCTTAAATCTGAATGTATATATTTCGAGTATTGAATTCATGACGTTTGAAGCTGCTATGCATTCTGATCGCGCCGAGATAAGCGGCAGAAAGATATTGATATATTTCATCATGTTTTTCTGCCTTTTCCTTTCCGTGGCTGCCATGCCATCGGGGCGTTTCGTCGTCGTGGTCACAGAACCTAGCGAACCTGCCGGCCATGTCATCAATGTCATCGGTACGGCCGGTGGCTCCTTCGTCGCTCCAGGCGCATTTTCCTGGATCGCCGTTGCCTATTCCGATGCCGATAATTTCCCCGCGCGCCTGAGACGTTCCGGTGCGCTGTTCGTTCTCAACCATGCTCTGGCGGTGGGTTGCCTGCAAAAGGAGAGTTGAATGAATTCGCTTGAGAAATTGCGCAATATGGTCGGCCCCTATGTCGTCGGCCTGCTATGGGTGAACGCGCTTCTGACGGCGCTGCACCAGATCGTCGCCGCCGAGCAATTCCAGGCGATGCCTGTGATCGCGCAGTTCCTCGTCGCTGCACTGGCGACCGCCAACTGGGCGAAGGACCGTACCGGCGCCAATACACGGATCATCAGTTCGATCGCCCATGCCGTCAGCGTCTCGATCCTCGTCTATGCCTTCGAAGGCTCGGGGCTGCAGATCGACATCCACATGTATTTCTTCGCGTCGCTGGCGATCTGCGCCGCCTGGATCGATTGGAAGGCGGTCGTGGCCTATGCCGGCGTCGTCGCGCTGCATCACGTGCTGCTCTATGTCCTGGCGCCGCTCGCCGTCTTCCCGGGCGCCTCCGGTTTCGATCGCGTCATCCTCCACGCCGTCGTCCTCGTGCTTCAGGCCGGTGCATTGATCGGCCTGACGCGGGCTGTGACGCTTTCCTTCTCTTCCGCCGATGCCGGTATCGCTGCGGCTCAGGCCGCGCAGACCGCCGAGCGTGACATGAGCGCCAAGGCGCGCGAGGCAGACCGGATGGCGGATCAGGAGCGCCATCAGCGCGAGGCCGAAAAGCAGCACGAGCGCGCCGCGATCGACTTCGCCGTCAAGACCCTGCATGGTGCGCTGAGCGAGCTTTCCTCCGGCAACCTGCAGGTTCGCATCGGCGAGCGGCTGGCCGGCGATCTCGATAATCTGCGCGCCCATTTCAACCAGTCGGTCGAAAACCTGCAGAGCGCCGTCGCCCAGGCAACCGATGCAACGGCGACCGTGCGCAGCGGCGCCGGCCAGATCAGTGATGCGGCGCGCGACCTCTCCGTCCGCACCGAGCGGCAGGCGGTAGCCATCCAGGAAACCGTCACGGCGCTGGAGAGCGTCGAGAATGCCGTGCGCCATTCGAGCGCGACGGCCGATCAGGTGGGCGTCCTCGTCTCCCGCGCCCGCAGCGGTGCGGAGCACTCCGGCGAGATCGTCACCAGCGCCGTCGATGCCATGGGCCGGATCGAAAACAGCGCCCGCGAGATCAACCAGATCATCGGCGTCATCGACGAAATCGCCTTCCAGACCAATCTCCTGGCGCTGAATGCCGGGGTCGAGGCTGCGCGCGCCGGCGAGGCAGGCAAGGGCTTTGCGGTGGTGGCGCAGGAAGTGCGCGAGCTCGCCCAGCGCTCGGCGACGGCCGCCAAGGAGATCAAGCAGCTCATCACCGCCTCGAGCGGCCACGTCCGCAGCGGCGTCACGCTCGTCGATCAGGCGGGCGAGGCGCTGAACAAGATCGCTGCCGAAGTCACCGAGATCAGCTCGCATGTCACCACGATCGTCACCGGCGCCCGTGAACAGGCGACCGGCCTGCGCGACATCAGCTCCGCCATCGCGCAGATCGACAGCAGCACGCAGCAGAATTCGGCAATGGTCGAGGAGACCTCCGCAGCGACGGCAGCACTTTCCCGCGAAGCCGACACGCTTGAGCAGTTGATGTCCGGCTTCCGCACCGGCGGCGCGAGCTGGAAGGCGGGCGCGTCGCTGAAGGTCGCCTAGGGCCTCAGCGGCCGAAAGCCTGGATCGGCTGGCGGCGGTTGGATTGGGCGGCGAGCAAGGCCACGCGGGCATTGGCCTGGAGCTGCGTGCCGGTCGCCGCATCGCCGCTGAGCGCGATGCCGATCGAGATCGTCAGCTTGCCTGGATCGGATTTGTCCGAGGTCGCAAAGACCATGTTCTCTTCGACCGACTGGCGCAGGCGGTCGGCGATGGCGATCGCATCGCGCATGCCCACATTGGCAAACAGGAAGGCGAATTCGTCGCCTTCGACGCGCGAGACGAAATCGTTCTTCTTGATCGACTTGCGGAACAGGTTGCCGAGCTTCTTCATCAGCTTGTTGCCGGCCTGCACGCCGTATTTGGCATTCAGCTGGCGGAAGTCGTCGATATCGACCATGAGAAGCGCGCTGCCGGCGGCATCCTCGCCCTCGTAGAGATCACCGATCGTCTTGGCGAGCGCGATGCGGTTTGGAAGGCCGGTCAGCGGGTCGGTGACGGAAGCGGCCTGGGCGGCGGCGACGCCGCGCTCCAGGGTCTCGATCCGCTCGACATCGGAGAGCAGCTTGGCTTCGAGCTCGGTCTCGGCGGCGAGCACCGATGCGAGCGACGAGGCGAGATATTCCATCTCGCTCATGAAGGCGTCGAGGCCCTGTTCGGAATTGCCGGAGAGCGACTGCAGCAGCGTTTCGGCCGCGCGTGCAAAGGCATATTTCTGCTTCAGCCCGTCAGAGAGACGATCGGCCGCCTCGCGCAGCAGCTTGCTGGCCTCGGTGCCGGCCGTTTCGGCGGCAAGGCCGCAATGGCTGACGAGCCGGTATTTGAGGCCGAGTTCATCGAGCCGGGCCTGCGCCGGATGACTGCCGAGCGCGGAGATGTCGGTGGCGAGCGCCGTGTTGCGGCCGCAGACGGCTTCGTGCAGCAGCTCGTAGTTCCGCGGGCTGCCCGCAATGTTCAGCCGTGCCATATGCTCGGCGATCTTCTGGGCGTCGTTCTGCGGGGCAGGGCGGGCGCCCTCGCGCTGTGCTGCATTCCTGGTTGTGTTCTGCATCACCGTTCCTCGCACCTTCGGCACTGCTTTAGCCGCGGCTTATCTTCCCGCTATGCGCCGCAGATTTTAAAATAGCTTGAATTTTCAGTATCTCCGGCTGGGCACGGTCGGAAAGGCGCAAATGCGGTTAATGCAACCTTGAAGCGGCGCTCACCAAAGACGATGGCGCCCATCAGATTTCGTCATTTGATTGCCGCGCCGCTTTGCCGTGAAATGCGCCTGTCATTCATGAAAGGATCGCCATGACGCTTGCGCTCTATTCGCTCTGCGGCGCCAATCCGCAGCACTTCTTTTCTCCGCATTGCTGGAAGGCGGTGATGGCGCTGGCGCATAAGGGCCTGGCCTTTGAGGAGATCCCGACGACCTATGCCGGTATCGCAAAAATCGGCGGCGGCTTCTCGCCGACCCTGCCGGTGCTCGACGATAACGGCCACCTCGTCACCGACAGTTTCGCGATCGCCCTCTATCTGGAGGAAGCCTATCCCGATCGCCCCTCGCTGTTTGGCGGCGAGGGCGGCAAGGCGCTGTCGCGCATAGTCGAGGGCTATTCGCAGATGGTGATCCATACCGCGATCATGCGCATAGCGCTGATGGATATCCATGGCGCGCTCGACGAGGGCGACAAGGCCTATTTCCGTGAAAGCCGCGAGCAGCGGCTCGGCCGGAAGCTGGAGGATGTGGTGGCGAACCGCGCCGCCGAAGAGGCAGCCTTCGCCGCCAAGCTGGAGCCGATGCGCCACATGCTGAAGTTCCAGCCCTTCATCGGCGGCGAGAGCCCGCTCTTTGCCGACTATATCGTCTTTAGCGCGCTGCAATGGCTCCGGGTCACCGCGGGGCTCTCGATGCTGGCGCCGGATGATCCGGTTATCGCATGGCTCGATCGCTGCCTCGATCTTCACGAAAGCCGGGGGCGCACTGTGACAGCGGCGTGAAATTGCCTCATCCCCCTTGTTTTCGGGGCGGCGGGCGGGTAAAGACCGCCCACTTTTCCCGCTAAACCAGAGGATTTGACCCAATGGCGATTGAACGCACCTTTTCGATGATCAAGCCTGATGCAACGAAGCGCAACCTCACGGGCGCTATCACCAAGATGCTCGAAGACGCCGGCCTGCGCGTCGTCGCATCCAAGCGCGTCTGGATGAGCAAGCGCGAAGCTGAAGGCTTCTACGCCGTTCACAAGGAACGTCCCTTCTTCGGCGAACTCGTTGAAGGCATGACCTCGGGCCCGACCATCGTTCAGGTTCTGGAAGGCGAAGGCGCCATCCTGAAGAACCGCGAAATCATGGGCGCAACCAACCCGGCAAACGCTGACGAAGGCACGATCCGCAAGGTTCACGCTCTCTCGATCGGCGAAAACTCGGTTCATGGCTCTGACGCTCCTGAAACCGCTGCCCAGGAAATCAAGTACTGGTTCTCCGACACCGAAATCGTCGGCTGAATCGGAATGTCAGCCTGAGGGCTGAAGTGATTGAAATGACTCTTGAAGCCGGGGCTTTTGCTCCGGCTTTTTGTTTGGGTGCTGTTGGGCATTGGCGTGTGCGGCCCCCTCATCCGGCCCTATCGGGCCACCTTCTCCCCGCTGGGGAGAAGGGATGGAGAGGTTGCGGCGTGTTCCCTTCTCCCCTTGGGGAGAAGGTGCCGGCAGGCGGATGAGGGGGCTCCGGGCGCGGACCCCTCAAACCGCCGGACACTTGTCCGTATTCGAATAATCCACCGTCCCGTCAGCCTTAAACACCTCGGGATTCTTATTGTAGAATGGCCCGACCACCAGCGGCTTGCTCGGCAGCATCGCCGCCTGGTCGACATCGGAGACGAATTGCGTTTGCAGTTCCTGCAGCGTCTTGCCGTCGGCGGAGACCAGCTTGATCTTGGCGCTGTACGGCTTGTCCTTGCGCACGCAGTGGATCGCCGGGCTCTGCAGGGTGATCTTGTCCCAGGCGGGGAAGATCTTCTCCTGCAGGGTGATGGGATCGCCGCCCGCCGGGTTTTCGAACTCGGCGATCGCCACGGCGCCATCGGGGATCGGCGAGGTCTTTCGCAGCGTCACCAGATAGGTGGCCGTCGCCACGCGGTAGTTGAAGACGAACATGTGGCCGGTCACTTCGACCATCTTTTCCATTTCGCGCTGGCAGCCTGCGATCAGCAGGGCCGAGAGGCCGAGCGCGGCAATCGCCTTGATCTTCATGGCATCTCCTCCTTCTTGCGCCGGTAATGGCGGCTGGCCTTTGCCCGGTTGCCGCAGACGGCCATGTCGCACCAGGCGCGGCTCCTGTTCTTGCTGCGGTCGATGAACAGCCAGCCGCAGTTCCGGCATATCTTCATTCTGTCAGGATCCGGCATGGCGATCAGCCGTAGCGCCGAATGCGCCGTCGCCGCATCGAGGCCATCCGGCCGCGCCCCGCGCAGCGCCGATGCGATCCGCTCCAGAAGATCGGCCAGCGTCGCATCATCGGCTTCGCCAAGCACCCGCTGGCGGAAATAGCGGTCAACAGCCTCGCGAAGGCCGAGAAAGGCCGGCCGGTTCTCTTGATGGACCGGCAGGACATCGCCGAACAGCGCCCGCTCGGCACAGAATTCCGTCGCTGCAGCCGGAAAGGCGTCGAGTTGCGCGGTCGAGGCAAAACGGTCGATGCTGCGCTCGGCATCATGGCGCAGAATGACGCTGTTGGCGACATCGAGCGCCAAAGCGCCGCCGGAAAAGCGATGCGGGGTCCAGGTAAAGCTCATGCTGAAAATATAACTGGTAAAACCTATTTTGCCAGTTATTATTTTAGGCGATACGGAGCATGTGAATGGGATATCTGCTGCAGCAACTGGCCAATGCCGTGCCGCTCGCCGCGCTCTATGCGGCGCTGGCCTTCGGCTATTCGCTGGCCTTCGGCGTCACCAAGCGGGCCGATATCACCTATGGCGCGATGTTCGCTTTCGCCGGCCAGATCCTGCTGCTGTTCACCGATTTCGCCTATAACAAGCTGTGGCTGGTGCTGCCCGCTGCATTGGCGATCGGCATCGGCCTGTCCTTCGTCTATTCGCTGCTCACAGGCTTCTGGATCGGCCGCAGCATCATGCGGCCGCTGGTGCGCCGCTCCGCCAATACGGTTATTGTCGCCGCACTCGGCGTCACCATCCTGCTGATGGAAACGGTAAGGCTCGCCTCGCAGACCCGCGAGCTCTGGCTGCCGCCCTTGCTGAACAGCACGGTCGTGCTCTGGAGCGACGCCTCCTTCAAGGTGACGCTGACGCTGATGCAGCTCGTCAATACCGGCATGATGATCGCGCTGATTGCAGCGGGAGCACTGATCCTGCGCTACACCCGCCTCGGCCGCATCTGGCGCGCCGTCACCGATGATCCGCTCGCCGCCGAACTTTGCGGCACGAGCTCCGGCCGCGTCTTCCTGATCGCCTATGTGGCAGCCATCTTCTTCGCCACCTGCTGCGGCATCCTCACGACCTTCTATTACGGCACGATGGATTTTGGCGCCGGCCTGCTCTTCGGCCTGAAAGTGCTGATGATCTCGGCCGCCGGCGGCTATTCCGATCCGTTGAAATCAGCGGGCGGGGCGGCAGGTGTCGGCTTCGCGGAAACGCTCTGGACGGCCTATGGCTCGTTCCTCTGGCGCGACTTCGCGGTCTTCTCGCTGCTGGTCTTCCTGCTGGTGATGAGCCGGCGGGAGCGGGCAATACCTTAAAAGGTTCTGCTCATTTCCACTTGTCGCGGGCGCTGTCGTCGCTGTCCTTGGCGGCGATCCAGTCGCCGCTCTTGCCGTCTCTGGCATGTTCCTTCTTCCAGAATGGCGCCGAGGTCTTCAGGTAATCCATCACGAAATTGGCGCCGTCGAAGGCTGCCTGCCGATGCGGGGCGGCGGCGATGACCAGCACGATATTCTCGCCTGCCGCGATCTTGCCGTAGCGGTGGATGGCGGTGAGGCCCTTGAGCTCGAAGCGCTCGATGGCGAGATTGGCGATCCTGAGCATCTCGGCTTCCGCCATGCCCGGGTAGTGCTCAAGCTCCAGCGCCGAAAGCGTCCCGCCTTCGTCGCGGCAGAGGCCGGTGAAGGTGACGATGGCGCCGATGCCGGGTTTGCCCTTGGTGAGGAGGGTGGTTTCGGCCTGTAGGTCGAAATCGTCGCGCTGGACGCGGATGGTGGGGGTCATGGGCACACCCTCGCGGAGGCGGAGAGGGTGTGCCGTGCCAGCCCCCCTCTGGCCTGCCGGCCATCTCCCCCACGGGTGGGGAGATTACGAGTGGCGTGCTCCTCGCGCCATTCCTGCGTTGGGTGGTTCTGCAACGTCAATTGTTTGGGGAAGCCGGTGCGTCCAGCCAATCTCCCCACCTGTGGGGGAGATGCCCGGCAGGGCAGAGGGGGGCGGACTGGCACGGCGCTCACCGTCTCACCCACCCGTCATCGGCGGAAAAATCCCGATCTCGCGGGCATTCCCGATCGGTTCGTCGTGCTCCACATGCTCCTGATCGAGCGCCACGCGGATGACGTTCTCATATTGAAGCGCGGTCTCATACTCTTCGCCCAAGCCCTTCAGATGACTCAGAAGATCGGAGACGGTGACGACGGAGGCGGGCAGCGAAATCTCTTCCTCGCTCTTGCCGATCCGCTCGCGCACCCAGGCGAAGTAGACGAGGCGTGTCATCACTCTTCGTCCACGATGTGCTTGAGGCCGGCGCGGAAATAGTCGTAGCCGGTATAGATCGTCAGCAGCGCGGCGATCCACAGAAGGCCGATGCCGATCTGCGTCGTGTAGGGCAGCACGGCGTCACCGGCGGGGCCTGCCAGCAGGAAGGCGATGGCGACCAGCTGTACCGTCGTCTTCCACTTGGCGATCCGCGTCACGGGAACGCTGACCTTCAGCGCCGCCAGATATTCGCGCAGGCCGGAGACCAGTATTTCACGGCAGAGAATGATGATCGCCGCCCAGATCGACCAGCCGGCAATCGTGCCGTCGGCAGCAACGAGCAGCAGGATCGAGGCGACCAGCAGCTTGTCGGCGATCGGATCGAGCATGCGGCCGATATTCGACGTCTGGTTCCAGATGCGGGCCAGATAGCCATCGAGGAAGTCGGTGACCGAGGCGATGACGAAGATCCAGAATGCGACCCAGCGGGCGAGATCCGAGCTCTGCAGCCGTCCCTCGACGAAGAAGCAGATGACGATCAGCGGCACCGCAAGAATGCGTCCGTAGGTCAGCAGGTTCGGGATATTGTATGCGCGCGATGCCATGAATCTGTTCTCTGAAATGATGTGCCCGTAGATGACGGCTTTGGCCCTCGACCGTCAACATTCTTTCTGGTTTTCGCTGTCCTTTGCGTGGAATTTGCGACCGTAACAGCCTATTTCGCGGCGTCGTCGTGAAAATGATTGTAGACCACCTTGGCCACCGCCTCCGAAATACCCTCGACTGCCATCAGGTCGGAAAGCGCTGCGCGCGAGACGGCCTTGGCGGTGCCGAAATGCTGCAGCAGCGCGCGTTTGCGCGACGGTCCGATGCCGCCGATCTCGTCCAGCGGGTTCTTGACCATCTCCTTCTTGCGCCGCGCCCGGTGCGAGCCGATCGCAAAGCGGTGCGCCTCGTCGCGCATGCGCTGGATGAAGTAGAGCACCGGATCGCGCGGCGGCAGCGAGAAGCTCTCCTTGCCCGGCGGAAAGAAGCGTTCGCGTCCTGCTTCGCGGTCGACACCCTTGGCGACGCCGATGGCGATGACGCTGTCGGTGATGCCGAGTTCTTCGAGGATTGCCCGGACGGCCGTCATCTGCCCCTGACCACCGTCGATGAGGATAACGTCCGGCCATGCCGGGAAGGGCATGTCGGCGGCGTCGATGCCGGTAGCAACGGGCTGCGAGCGATCTGGAATGCCCTCTTCCTTGATGAGGCGCTGGAAGCGCCGGGTCATCACTTCCTTCATCATCCCGAAGTCGTCACCGGGGTGATGTCGGCCGATTTGATGTTGAACTTCCGGTACTGGTTCTTCACAAAACCCTCCGGCCCCGCGACCACCATGCCGCCGACCGCATTGGTACCCATGATATGCGAGTTGTCGTAGATCTCGACGCGCTGCGGCACGTAGGGAAGATTGAATGTCGTCTTGAAGCCGTCGAGCAGCCGCGACTGCGATGCGGTTTCCGCGAGCTTGCGCCCATGCGCCTCGCGGGCATTGCCGACGACGTGATCCACCAGATCGCGTTTCTCGCCGCGCTGCGGCACGAGGATCGAGACCTTGTGCCCGGCCTTCTCGCCGAGGGCAGCCGACAGCAGTTCCATCTCGTCGACGGTTTCCGACAGCATGATCTGCTTCGGCACCGGCTTGTCGTCATAGAACTGCGCCAGGAACGCGCTCAACACCTCGGCGCTCGTCAGCTGCGGGTCGGCCTTCGGGAAATAGGCGCGGTTACCCCAGTTCTGCCCGGTGCGGAAGAAGAACACCTGGATGCAGGAAACCCCGCCTTCGTGGTGGATGGCGAAAACGTCTGCTTCGTCGACACCGGCAGGATTGATGCCCTGATGGCTGGTGACGTGCGACAGCGAGGCGAGGCGATCACGATAGACGGCGGCGCGCTCGAAATCGAGATCCTCGGCGGCGGCATTCATGGCCTCAGCCATATGCGCCTTCACCTTCTGGCTCTTGCCCGAAAGGAAGTCCTTCGCCTCCTGCACCAGTTCGCCATAACCGGCATCGCTGACTTCGTGGGTGCACGGACCCGAACAGCGCTTGATCTGATAGAGCAGACAGGGGCGGGTGCGCGTCTCGAAGACGCTGTCGGTACAGGTGCGGATGAGGAAGGCGCGCTGCAGCGAATTGATCGTCCGCCCGACGGCGCCGGCCGAGGCGAAGGGGCCGAAATACTCGCCCTTGCGGGCACGCGCGCCGCGATGCTTGAAGATCGCCGGTGCCCGGTGATCCCCGGTAATCAGGATATAGGGAAACGACTTGTCGTCGCGCAGCAGCACATTAAAGCGCGGCCGCAAGCGCTTGATCAGATTCGCTTCGAGAAGCAGCGCCTCGATTTCGGTGCGGGTCGTCACGAACTCCATATGGGCCGTCTGGCGGACCATCTGGGCGATGCGGTTCGAGTGGACGCGCCCCATCGCATAGTTGCTGACACGCTTCTTCAGGCTGCGCGCCTTGCCGACATAGAGCACATCGCCATCGGCATTGAACATGCGATAGACGCCCGGGCTGTTCGGCAGTCGCTTGACGAATTCGCCGATCAGCTCCTGGCCGGTTAGGCCGGTCTCGTTGATCCCGCCCTCGTTCCAGTCGATCCCGGCAGAGATCGGCGCGGCGGAAGGTTCGCCCTCCACCTCGATATCGTCATCCGTCTCGTCGATCTCATCATAAAGAACACCGCCATCCGGCAGCTTCTTGGCATTCATTCCTTGATCTCCAGCACATCCGGCGTCTGCCACGCGAGATGCTGGCCGCCGTCGAGTGCAATCATCTGGCCTGTGACCGAGGGCGTTTCGAACAGAAAACGAATCGTTCGTCCGAATTCCTCCAGTTCAGGACCCCTCTTCAAGATAAGGGCTGCGACCTGCGCTTGGAAGTCTTCTTGCAGTTGCCGCTCGCTCGGCATCGAGGGGCCGGGCCCGATCGCGTTGACGCGGATGCGCGGCGCCAGCGCCTGTGCCATCGTCTGCGTCGCCGTCCACAGCGCCGATTTCGACAGCGTATAAGAATAGAAGCTCGGCCGCAGCGCCCAGACGCGCTGGTCGATGATGTTGACGATCAGCCCGTCGGCGCCATCCGGCAGCTGCTCGGCGAACTTGGCGGCGAGAATCGACGGCGCGCGGAGATGCACGGCGAAATGCTCGTCCCAGATTGCGGCGTCGAATTTGCGCAGCGAATCTTCGGCGAAAATCGAGGCGTTGTTGACCAGAAGATCGAGCGGTCCGAGCTCCGCAGAAGCCTTTTCGATCAGGCTTGCCGTCTCATTTATTTTTGTAAGATCGCCCTGGACCACAATCGCCCGCGCACCGCTCTGTCGCAATTCGGCCACAAAGCGATCGGCTTCGGCGAGCGAACCATTCGCATGAACTGCGACCGAAAAGCCGTTATCCGCCAAATCCTTGGCAATCGCCCGGCCTATTCTTTTGGCGGCACCGGTTACCAGTGCGGCCTTAAGTCTTTTCCCGCTCAAAAGCTTGCCTTCGTCATCAATGAAGCTAAGTGCTTCCTATATAGGGGCGGGCGAAGAGTAGATAAATAGGTGAATGCAATTGCGTTTCAGGCCGATTTATTCTATGTATTATTTGAGAATAGATTTTCGTAAAATAAGTATTGTTAATTTAACCATTCATTATGGTTAACAAATAGTCTGTTGCGCTATAGCAACATCGAATTTCAGCCACCCCGCCGCCACAATCATTTCACAATTTGGCTCTTTCAAATCCGCAATTGGGCTCCACTTTCACCCTCGATCCGAGAGGGACATCTAGTAATTGCTCGCGAATGCTTCGGTGTAAAACAGTTGACGAAGAGCGCGGGACTGAAAGGAGACAAGTATGCGTACACTCATTGCTAGCCTGATGGCTTCTGCCTTCGTCGTAGCCGGCTTCACCGCTGCAAATGCTGCCGATGCAGTTGACCAGGTCCCGGAAGCTCCGGTAGCCCAGAACGAGCCGGTTACCCCGGCAGGTAACTGGGAAGGCTTCTACCTCGGCGGTGCAGGCACCTACAACATGGGTGACTTCAACAACAGCCGTGACGGCTACGCCCTCGGTGGTCAGCTCTACACGGGCTACAACTGGCAGGCTGGTCAGATCGTTTACGGTGTTGAAGCCGACCTCGGTTATTCCGGCCTCGACCATTCGGCTGGCGGCGTTACCGAAAAGAACCGTTTCAACGGCTCCGTTCGCGGCCGCGTTGGCTACGACCTGAACCCCTTCCTGCTGTACGGCACGGCTGGTCTTGCTGCGACCAACAACAAGGTTAGCGCTGGCGGCGATTCTGACGACAAGACCTCCTACGGCTACACCGTCGGCGTCGGCGCAGAAGCTTTCGTCACGAACAACATCACCGCTCGCGTCGAATATCGCTTCAGCGATTACCAGAACAAGAACTACGACACCGGCATCGGCAGCGTTTCGCGCGGCTATGACGAGCAGAGCGTCAAGGTCGGTATCGGCGTGAAGTTCTGATCGGTTTCCGGTCAAAGAAAAAGCCCGGCTTCGAGCCGGGCTTTTTTATTGTTGCGGTTTGAGATCGGGATAGGCGGGGAACTTCTTCTCGAAATCCCGGATCCAACCGATCAGCTCGGAATGATCCGCTTCCCACTGGCCCTTGAAGCGCAGGTCGAGATAGCCGATTGCGGCAGCGAGGGCGAAATGGCCGCCGTGCAGCTTCTTGCCGAGTTTCGGCGGATGGGCGCTGATATGGTTGAGGCCGCTGACGGCCTTCTTCCACTGCCGGTCGATCCAGGGCTGATGCACCTTTTCCTCGTCCCGGAAACGCCGTTCATAGACGATCGCCAGCAGGCAGTCGCAGATGCCGTCGCAAAGCGCTTCCAAAATCTCGGCCTCGGTGCGCTTGCCGTTCTTGTCGGGATAGAGCTTCTTTTTCTTCAGCCGGTGGAAATAATGCATGATGGCGATGCTGTCGAAAACCGATGCGCCATCGTCGGTCAGAAGGGTAGGGATCTTGCCCAGCGGATTGTTGTCGACGAGGATCGCCGGGCCGGCATTGGTATCGACGCGGATTTCCGTGACATCGAGCTCGAGATAGCGCGCCGCCATGCGGACTTTGCTCGAATAGGGTGAGGTCGTTGCGCAGAGGAGCTTCATCATACACCTATGGAAATGCGTTGGCGCGGCGGACTATTCCGCACGCCGCCGTCATGGTCAATCGGGGCGATGGCCAGTCGTCGTTGGGCAGGCGTCAATCGTCCCGCGCGGCCTTCTCTTCGCCGCGCAGCCAGAAGGCGCGGTGCGATGCGTAGCGGTCCTGCGCCATGATATCCTTGAGGGCAGGGAGCATCCGGTGCAATTCGTCCTTCAGCGTGAAGGGCGGGTTGACGATGATCAGCCCGGAGCCGGTCAGGCCGGTGATGCCCCGGTCGCTGCGCACGCTGAGTTCGGCGCAGAGGATCTTTGGAATGCCGGTCGCCTGCAGCGCCTCGTGGAATTCCTTGATCGGCGCGCCCTTCTTCAGCGGATACCACAGGCAATAGGTGCCGCCCGGGAAGCGGCGGTAGCCCTTCACCAGTCCGTCCACCAGCCGCTCGTACTCGCCGTCCTCTTCGAATGGCGGATCGACCAGCACCATGCCGCGCTTTTCCTTCGGCGGCAGATGCGCACCGAGCGACAGCCAGCCGTCGAGCTCGGTGATACGCACATGGTGGTCGCCTTCGAACAGGCGATGCAGCCGCACGAAATCTTCCGGATGCAGCTCCATGGCGGACAACCGGTCCTGCGGGCGGAACAGCATCCGCGAAAGCTTCGGCGAACCCGGATAGTAGCGGATACCGCCTTCAGGATTGAGCTCGCGAACCGCCGAGAGATAGGGCTCAAGCAGATCGGCCACCTGCGGATCGAGATCGGCCTCCATCAGTTTGCCGATGCCCGTCTGCCATTCGCCGGTCTTCTGGGCTTCCTCGGAAGAGAGGTCGTAGAGGCCGATGCCGCCATGCGTATCGAGCACGCGGAAGGCAGCGTCCTTCTTCTGCAGATAGCGGATCAGCCGTGCCTGCACCGCATGCTTCAGCACATCGGCAAAATTGCCCGCATGATAGATATGGCGGTAGTTCATCGTTGCTGATGCCTGTCATGAATTCGCCTGATCGGCGCACTTTCCGGCTTTTGGCCGCTTTCCGCTTCGCATATAGAAATCATATGAACATTGCGACCCCCATTCACGCGAAATCCCGGGTCGGGCACACCGCCTGTCCGCACGACTGTCCCTCCACCTGCGCGCTGGAGGTCGATATCACCGATGACGGCCGGATCGGCCGCGTGCGCGGGGCAGGCGACCACAGCTATACGTCGGGCGTCATCTGCGCCAAGGTCGCCCGCTATGCCGAGCGCCTTTATCACCCTGACAGACTGATGCATCCCTTACGCCGCAAGGGCGCCAAGGGGGCTGGCAGCTGGCAGCAGATATCCTGGGACGACGCGCTGGATGAGATCGCCGATGCCTTCGTCAAGGCGGAAGCCAAGGATGGCAGTGAAGCCATCTGGCCTTATTTCTATGCCGGAACCATGGGCTGGGTGCAGCGCGACTCGATCGAGCGCCTGCGTCATGCCAAGCGCTATTCCGGCTTCTTCTCGTCGATCTGCACCAACCCGGCATGGACCGGCTTCACGATGGCAACCGGCACGCTGCGTGGCCCCGATCCGCGCGAAATGGCGCGCACCGATTGCGTCGTCATCTGGGGCACCAATGCGGTCGCCACGCAGGTCAATGTCATGACCCACGCGATTAAGGCCCGCAAGGAACGCGGCGCGAAGATCGTCGTCATCGATATCTACGACAACCCGACGATGAAGCAGGCCGACATGGCGCTCATCGTCAAGCCCGGCACCGATGCCGCACTCGCCTGCGCCGTCATGCACGTCGCCTTCCGCGACGGCTATGCCGACCGCGCCTATATGGCGAAATTTGCCGACGATCCCGCCGGTCTCGAAGCGCATCTGAAGACCAAGACGCCGGAATGGGCGGCCGGGATCACCGGGCTTTCCGTCGCCGAGATCGAGGATTTCGCCAAACTCGTCGGCACCACGAAAAAGAGCTATTTCCGCCTCGGCTACGGGTTCACCCGCCAGCGCAACGGCGCGGTCGCCATGCATGCGGCCGCCTCGATCGCCACCGTTCTCGGCTCCTGGCAATATGAGGGCGGCGGCGCCTTCCATTCGAACAGCGATATCTTCCGCATGAACAATGCGGAACTGACCGGCAAGTCGATGAAGGATCATGACATCAGGATGATCGACCAGTCGCAGATCGGCCGGGCGCTGACCGGTGATGCTGTGGCGCTTCGCCACCGCGGCCCTGTCACCGCCATGCTGATCCAGAACACCAATCCGGTGAATATCGCCCCCGAGCAGCGGCTGGTGAAACAGGGCTTTGCCCGCGACGATCTCTTCGTCGCCGTCCACGAGCAGTTCATGACCGATACCGCCGAGATGGCCGATATCGTCATCCCGGCCACGATGTTCGTCGAGCATGACGATATCTACCGCGCCGGCGGCCAGAACCACATTCTGCTCGGCCCCAAGCTCGTCGAGCCGCCGGAAACCGTTCGTACCAATCTCTTCGTCATCGAAGAGCTCGCCAAGCGCCTCGGCGTCGCCGACCGACCGGGCTTTGGCTTTACGGCGCGCGAAATGGTCGATCGCGTGCTGAAGGACAGCAATCTGCCGGATTACGACTATTTCCTCGAAAACAAGTGGTTCGACCGCCAGCCGGAATTCGACGACGCGCATTTCCTGAACGGCTTTGCCCACGCCGACCGCAAGTTCCACTTCCGCCCGGACTGGGTGAATGGCGCCGCGCCGAACAAGCCGCCTGAAGTCCTCGGCGCCTTCGGCCCGCATGAGCAGCTGCCTGCTTTCCCGGATCAGGTGGATGTCATCGAGCTCGCCGATGCCGACCATCCTTTCCGCCTCGCCACCTCTCCAGCCCGCAACTTCCTCAATTCGAGCTTCGCCGAGACGAAGACCTCGCGCCAGAAGGAGGGCCGCCCGGAACTAATGGTCAATCCGGCCGATGCCGAAGCGAACGGCATCGAGAGCGGCGATCTCGTCCGCATCGGCAACACCAGGGGCGACCTGCGCATCCACGTGAAGATCACCGAGGAAGTGAAGCCCGGCGTCCTCATCGCCGAGGGCCTGTGGCCGAACAAGGCGCATGTTGACGGCGAGGGGATCAACGTGCTCACCGGCGCCGATCCCGTCGCGCCCTATGGCGGTGCCGCCGTCCACGACAACAAGGTCTGGCTACGCAAGGACGCCGCATGACGAAATTCGAGAAGGCTGGCGCCAAAATCGTCAGCGAAACCGTGCTCTCCCGGGGCTGGACCAAGCTCAGCGCCTATAAGATCGACTATACCGATTCCGAAGGCGTAACCCACCGGCTCGACCGCGAGGTTTATCACCGCACCCCGGCCGCAACGATCCTGCTCTACGATGCCAAGCGCGGCACCGTCGTGCTCGTGCGCCAATATCGCCTGCCGCCCGATCTGCACGGCGAGATGCCCTTCATGTTCGAGACGCCCGCCGGCCTGCTCGACGGCGACGAGCCCGAAGCTGCCATCCGCCGCGAGGCGATGGAAGAAACCGGCTTCCGCATCCGCGACGTCCGCTTCCTGTTCAAGGCCTACAGCTCCCCCGGCTCCAACGCCGAAATCGTCCACTTCTTCGCCGCCGAGGTCGATACCGCAGATCGCGTTTCAAACGGTGGCGGACTGGCCGAGGAGCATGAGGATATCGAGGTGCTGGAAGTGGCGTTCGACGACGCGCTGGCCATGATCGGCAACGGCGACATCCGCGACATGAAGACGATCATCCTGCTGCAATGGGCGGCGATGAACAAAGGGATCTGGCGCTAGCCCGAAAATAGCCGCGCGCCACGGTGTTTTCACGCGTTTGTCACGAATCCGGCCTATGCGCTGCGGTTTGTCTTCCCGCCTTGCCCCAACAGGAGAAAAATCATGTGGCTCAGTAATTTCACGCTCGTCCTTCCCGGTGAAATCGTGAGCCACGGCTCGGTGCGTGTCGAGGATGGCGTCATCGCCGAGATCCGTGATGCGCCGGTCGCCGGTGCGGCGATCGATGGCGGCGGGCGCTTCCTGATGCCGGGCTTCGTCGATCTGCATGGCGATATGATCGAGCGCGAGATCGCGCCGCGCCCGAATGCGATGATGCCGATCGATTTCGGTATTCACGAGCTCGACAAGAAGCTCGCCGCAGCCGGCGTGACGACGGCCTATGCGGCGATCTCCTTTGCGACCGAGAGCGTCTACGGCCATGTCCGTTCGCTGGCGACCACCTCTGCCGTCATCGAGGGCATCAATCGTCTGCGCAACTCGCTGCTGATCGATCACAAGGTTCATGCGCGCTACGAGATCACCAATGTCGGCGCCGCGGCCACGCTGGAAAAGCTGCTCGCTGCCGATCAGGTCGACATGGTCTCGCTGACCGACCACACGCCGGGGCAGGGCCAGTACAACAATATCGAAGCCTATGTCGCGAGCATTTCCGAGCGCCGCGCGATCACCAAGGAAATGGCGCTGGAAATCGTCCAGAAGCGCATCGCCATGCGCGAGGATCCGGCAATCGACGCGAAGCTCCGGGAGATCGTCGCGCTGTCGCTGCAGCACAAGCTGTCGCTCGCCTCGCATGATGACGACAGCGCCGAGAAGGTTGCCGAGATGCATGATCTCGGCGTGACGATCAGCGAATTCCCGGTCACGCTGCCGGCCGCCGAAGAAGCCCGCCGCCGTGGCCTCTGGACGCTGATGGGCGCGCCGAACGCGCTGCGCGGCCAGTCGATGTCCGGCAATCTCAGCGCCCTCGATGCCGCCAAGGCTGGCCTTCTCTCCGTCATCGCCGCCGACTACCACCCGGCCGCCTTCGTCCCCGGTATCTTCAAGATCGCCGACGCGATGGATAACAACCTGCCGGCCGCCGTTGCCATGGCAACGTCGAATGCCGCCCGCTCGGCCGGATTGCTGGATCGCGGCGAGATCGCGCTCGGCCAGCGCGCCGATCTGGTGGCGGTCGAGAAGGGGGATGTGCACCGCATCCGCGCGACGTTCCGCGCCGGGCAGTTCGTCTATAGCGACGGCACGCTGCATCGGCTTCAGGCGATTGCGGCCTAATCAGAGAGCAGCGGCACGCCTTCGCGCGCTGCCGCTGCGATCAGTTGCCTGTCTAGCGTGGCGAGCGGCAGCCTGGATTCGATCGCCAGCGCCAGATAGGCCGCGTCATAGGCCGTCAATTGATGCCGTTCTGCCAGATCGAGAATCGTGTCGTCGCTCGACGAGCGCTGCGTGAAGATAGCTAGTCCACGCAAGAGTTTCACACCTTCACAAGCCTTGTCGAAGGTGATGCGATTGCGCTTCCTGGCCATCATCAGGACATTGCGCACTTCGTGCCACAGTAGATCGGGAGCAATCGCGTCGGCGGTTTGCAGATGGACGAATGCGGCAGCCGCGATCGATGAGCTTTCGTCTGGGAGAACCCAACTGCACACAATGGAAGAATCGACAACGAATTTGGCCGTCATCGCCGGCCTATCGTCTTCCATTCCGCAATTTCTTCCTGGGTGATAGCAGGCATCGTTTTCCGGAAGGCGCGGACGGCCTCTATCGCTTGCCTGCGCTTCTCGTCATCCGCAACGACCGCAGCCATCTTGGCCACCGGCATCCCGTCGCGGACGATGACGATCTCCTCACCAGCCTCGACCATGGCGAGAAGTTCGGGGAGGCTGGCTTCATCGATGCTGACGGTTATCGTCATGCGCGGGCTCCATCAATACCGGAGCCATGATGATCCGCATCGGCGGACCGGTCAACATCACCCGATCAGCGAAATAACCCGCTCAGTCCCCGCCGCAGCGCCGGCACCGGTCCCGACAGCCTTGCCGCCTTCCATCCGCACCTTGCCCTCGGCAAACAGCCTCAGCGCCTGCGGATAGAGCTGATGCTCGACCGTGAGCACGCGTCCGGCCAGCGTGTCGGCCGTATCGCCCGAGAGCACCGGTACTGCCGCCTGGCCGATGACCGGGCCTTCGTCCATGCCTTCGGTGACGAAATGCACGGTGCAGCCTGCGATCCGCATGCCGGCGTCGATGGCGCGCTGGTGGGTGTGGAGGCCGGGGAAGAGGGGGAGCAGCGAAGGGTGGATGTTGATCATCCGTCCCTCGTAGCGCTGGATGAACGTCGCGCTCAGCAGGCGCATGTAGCCGGCGAGGCAGAGGATGTCGGGCGAGAGCGTATCGAGCGCTTCGAAGATCGCCGCCTCATGAGCTTCCTTGCTGGCATAGTCCTTGCGCACGAAGGCGAAGGCCGGGATGCCCTCGGCGGCCGCCTTGGCGAGGCCGCCGGCATCCGCCTTGTCCGAGATCACGCCGACGATCTCCGCCGGGAAGTCTGCGGCTTTCGCCGCGGCGACGAGCGCCAGCATGTTGGAGCCGCCGCCGGAGATGAAGACGACGACGCGTTTGCGCGGCGTGCTCATAGGGCGAGCGTACCCTGATACTGGGTGCCGGTCGCGCCTTCTGCGCGGGCGATCATCCGGCCGAGCACGACGATCTTCTCGCCTTCGGCCTCGAGCGCCTTGGTCACGGCTTCGACATTCTCAGCCGAAACGACGGCGATCATGCCGATGCCGCAGTTGAAGGTGCGCAGCATTTCCTTGGCTTCGACGCCGCCGGTCTTGGCAAGCCAGGAGAATACGGCCGGAACCTTGACGGCCGACAGGTCGATCTCGGCGGCCAGATGCTTCGGCAGCACGCGCGGAATATTTTCAGGGAAACCACCGCCGGTGATGTGGGCCAGCGCCTTGATCGCCTTCGTCTCGCGGATCGCCTTCAGCAGCGGCTTCACATAGATGCGGGTCGGCGTCAGCAGCGCTTCGCCGAGCTTCTTGCCTTCTGCAAAGGGTGCCGGTGCATCCCAGCCGAGGCCGGAGAGTTCCACGATCTTGCGTACCAGCGAGAAGCCGTTCGAGTGAACGCCGGAGGAGGCGAGGCCGAGAATGACGTCGCCTTCGGCAATGTCGCCTGCCGGCAGCAGTTCGCCGCGCTCGGCAGCGCCGACGGCAAAGCCCGCGAGGTCGTAGTCGCCGGAGGAATACATGCCGGGCATTTCAGCGGTCTCGCCGCCGATCAGCGCGCAGCCCGCATCGCGGCAGCCCGCGGCAATACCTTCGACGATCGCCGCACCCTGGTTCGGGTCGAGCTTGCCGGTGGCGAAATAGTCGAGGAAGAACAGCGGCTCGGCGCCCTGGACGACGAGATCGTTGACGCACATGGCAACGAGGTCGATGCCGACGGTGTCGTGATAATCCGCGTCGATCGCGATCTTCAGCTTCGTGCCAACGCCGTCATTGGCGGCAACCAGAACCGGATCCTTGAAGCCCGCCGCCTTGAGGTCGAAGAGACCACCGAAGCCGCCGATTTCGCCATCGGCGCCGGGGCGGCGCGTCGAACGCACGGCAGGCTTGATCTTCTCCACCATCAGGTTGCCGGCATCGATATCGACGCCTGCATCGCTATAGGTCAGGCCGTTTTTCCCAGACTGGCTCATGCTGCTCTCCGGTGGGTTTTGCACGTGCGGACAAAATGCGGACAAATGACCGCTTCACATGCCGGTCGCAATTGCATGAGAGTGCGCTTTATGCAAGGCGGTGCACAGAGAAAAGCCCCAATTTCCCGCTCTTTCAAGGTCTGCGAATGGGATTTCTCCGGGCAGGGTTGACCATCTTCCGGGCTGCAGCCTATGTGCTTTGAAAGCGTTCGCGGCCAAAATCGTGTCGCGGGCGGGACAACACGGGGTAATCGATGCCAAATCAGGTCAGCGGGACAAGTCTGAAGCGCCAGGTCTTCTTCTGGCTCGGCGTGCTCGCATTCTTCATCCTGTTCCTGCTCGTCTTCAGCTCCATCCTGCTGCCGTTCCTGGCCGGAATGGCGATCGCTTATTTCCTCGATCCGGTCGCCGACCGGCTGCAGCGTATCGGCCTCAGCCGGATGATGGCCACGATCGTCATTCTCGTCTGCTTCGTGCTGGTGATCGTCATTGCGCTGATGACGCTGATCCCGATCCTGGCGAGCCAGTTCACCGATTTCGCCGGCAAGTTCCCGGGCTATATCGATCAGCTGCAGCAGTTCATCACCACCTCGCAGAATTCGCTGCTGCCGGAATGGATCAAGAGCCAGCTCGGCACGATCAAGAACAATTTCTCGGAAATCCTCTCGCAGGGCGTCGGCTTCCTGACCGGCCTGTTCGCGCAGATCTGGAGCTCCGGCCTTGCCGTCGTCAACCTGATCTCGTTGCTGATCGTCACACCCGTCGTCGCCTTCTACATGCTGCTCGACTGGGACCGCATGGTGGCGCAGATCGACCGTTACATTCCGCGCGACTACGTTGCCAATGTCCACCAGATCGCCCGCGAGATCGATCAGGCCATCGCCGGCTTCATCCGCGGGCAGGGCTCGCTCTGCCTCATCCTCGGCATCTACTATGCCGCCGGTCTGTCGCTGGTCGGCCTCAATTTCGGCCTGTTGATCGGTCTCTTCGCCGGCATGATCAGCTTCATTCCCTATGTCGGCTCGATGCTCGGCCTGCTGATCGCCGTTGGCGTCGCCATCGTGCAGTTCTGGCCCGATTACATCTGGGTCGGCGCCGTGCTGGCCGTATTCTTCAGCGGCCAGTTTCTCGAAGGCAATATCCTGCAGCCGAAGCTCGTCGGCCACAGCGTCGGCCTGCATCCGGTCTGGCTGATGTTCGCGCTCTTTGCGTTCGGCGCGCTCTTCGGCTTCGTCGGCCTGCTGATCGCGGTGCCTGCAGCCGCTGCCGTCGGCGTTCTTGTCCGCTTTGCCCTGTCGCGCTACCTTGAGAGCGATCTTTATGCGGGTCAGTCGAAGTCTGTTGCCCGCAAGAGCAAAGCCGAATCCAAATGAACGATGCAAAGCGCAAGGCCGGAGAGCAGCTTCCGCTGGTCTTTACCCATGATGCCGCGAGCGGTCGTGACGATCTCCTGATCTCCGACCGTCTGAGTGCTGCCGTCACCATCGTCGATGCCTGGCCGCAATGGCCGTCGCCTGTGGTCATCCTGGCCGGACCCGGCGGCTCGGGCAAGTCGCATCTCGCCAGCATCTGGAAGGAGCATAGCGGCGCACAGAGCATCCATCCGAAGGCCGGCTCCGATGCCGCAGTCGCTGCCGCTGCCGGTCCCGTCCTGTTCGAGGATGTCGACCGCGAAGGCTTCGATGACACGGCGCTCTTCCACGTCATCAACAGCGTGCGCGAAAACGGCCATAGCCTGATGATGACGAGCCGCCTCTGGCCGATGTCCTGGCCGGTCGAGCTTCCCGACCTGCGGTCGCGCCTGAAAGCCGCCACCGTCGTCGAGATCGGCGAGCCGGATGAGGAGCTGTTGTCGCAGGTGATCGTCAAGCTCTTCTCTGACCGGCAGCTTAATATAGATGACAAACTGGTGTTCTATATCGTCAACCGGATGGAACGCTCGCTGAACGCCGCCCAGACGATCGTCGAGCGGCTCGACCGGCTCGCCTGGTCGCGCGGCACGAAGATCACCCGGGCAATGGCGGCCGAAGTATTGAATGAATTGGGAAATTCCGGCCCGGTCGATTGACTGTCACAGTTCTGTCGTGAAACTGATATAATTCGCGATGGCGAATAAATGGGGACGGATCGGCCTATGGACAGTGCAGTTGCGGAGCATCAGGAACCGAAGCCGGAAGCGTCCTCCGCCGTCCCTCCACTTGCAGAATTGCTGCAGAGCCCCGAGCGCTTCATCAACCGGGAATTTTCCTGGCTGCAGTTCAATCGCCGCGTTCTCGAAGAGACGCTGAACACCGAGCATCCGCTGCTTGAGCGTGTCCGTTTCCTGTCGATCTCGGCTGCCAACCTCGACGAATTCTTCATGGTGCGCGTCGCCGGCCTTGAGGCCCAGGTGCGCCAGAACATCGCCGTGCGCACGCCCGACGGCAAGACGCCGGCCGAGCAGCTCGATGCCATCCTGCAGGAGATCGATAATCTGCAGATGGAGCAGCAGGCATCGCTTGCCGTGCTCCAGCAGTATCTGGCCCGCGAGGACATCCTGATCGTCCGCCCGGGCGCATTGAGCGACACCGACCGTCAGTGGCTGGCGACCGAATTCGAGCAGGCGATTTTCCCGGTCCTGACGCCGCTGTCGATCGACCCCGCCCATCCGTTCCCGTTCATCCCGAACCTCGGCTTCTCGATCGGCCTGCAGCTCGCCAGCAAGCATGGCCGCGAGCCGATGACGGCGCTGTTGCGCCTGCCGCCGGCGCTCGACCGTTTCGTGCGCCTGCCCGATGATGGCAACACGATCCGCTACATCACGCTCGAGGACGTCGCCAACATCTTCATCCACCGGCTCTACCCGGGCTATGAGGTGCAGGGTTCGGGTACGTTCCGCATCATCCGCGACAGCGATATCGAAGTCGAAGAAGAAGCCGAAGATCTCGTGCGCTTCTTCGAAACGGCGCTGAAGCGCCGCCGCCGCGGCAAGGTGATCCGTATCGAGACCGATTCCGAAATGCCGGCCTCGCTGCGCCATTTCGTCGTCCAGGCGCTCAGCGTTCCCGAAAACCGCATCGCCGTTCTGCCGGGTCTGCTGGCGCTGAACACGCTGTCGGAGATCACCAAGGCGCCGCGCGACGATCTTCGGTTTCCGCCCTACAATGCCCGATTTCCCGAACGTGTCCGCGAGCATGCCGGCGACTGCTTCGCCGCCATCCGCGAAAAGGACATGGTGGTTCACCACCCCTACGAGTCCTTCGACGTGGTGGTCCAGTTCCTTCTCCAGGCTGCGCGCGATCCTGACGTTCTGGCGATAAAGCAGACGCTTTACCGCACCTCCAACGACAGCCCGATCGTCCGTGCGCTGATCGATGCGGCCGAATCCGGCAAGTCGGTGACGGCGCTGGTCGAGCTCAAGGCGCGCTTCGACGAAGAAGCGAACATCCGCTGGGCGCGCGACCTCGAGCGCGCCGGCGTGCAGGTCGTTTTCGGCTTCATCGAACTGAAGACCCATTCCAAGATGTCGCTGGTGGTGCGCCGCGAGGAGGGCAAGCTACGCAGCTACTGCCATCTCGGCACCGGCAACTATCACCCGATCACCGCGAAGATCTACACCGACCTGTCCTTCTTCACCTGCAATCCCGTGATCGCCCATGACATGGCGAATATCTTCAACTTCATCACCGGCTATGGCGAGCCGGAAGAAAGCATGAAGCTGGCGGTCTCGCCCTATACGCTGCGCTCGCGCATCCTGCGTCACATCGACGAAGAGATCATGCATGCGAAGAACGGCGCGCCGGCGGCGATCTGGATGAAGATGAACGCGCTCGTCGACCCCGAGATCATCGACGCGCTCTATACGGCGAGCCATGCCGGCGTGGAGATCGATCTGGTCGTGCGCGGCATCTGCTGCCTGCGCCCGCAGGTGCCTGGCCTGTCGGAGAATATCCGCGTCAAGTCGATCGTTGGCCGCTTCCTGGAACACAGCCGCATCTTCTGCTTCGGCAACGGTTATGGCCTGCCGTCGGACAAGGCGCTCGTCTATATCGGATCGGCCGACATGATGCCGCGCAACCTCGACCGCCGCGTCGAGACGCTGGTGCCGCTGACCAATCCGACCGTCAAGGAGCAGGTTTTGTCCCAGATCATGCTGGGCAATATCATTGACAATCAGCAAAGCTACGAGATATTGCCCGACGGAACGTCCAGGCGCATGGAGGTGCGCAAGGGCGAGGAGCCGTTCAACGCGCAGCAGTATTTCATGACCAACCCCAGCCTTTCCGGCCGCGGTGAAGCCCTGAAATCCAGTGCGCCCAAGCTGATTGCCGGTCTGCTTTCCGGCCGGACCAAGAGATAACTGGACCTGCATGGTTGAATCAGAAGCCCAGGGGCGCCTGCCAGGGATTGCCCCGGTCTCCGTCGTCGATATCGGGTCGAACTCGATCCGCGTGGTCATCTATGAAGGTATGTCGCGCTCGCCTGCGATCCTTTTCAACGAAAAGGTTCTGTGTGGCCTCGGCAAAGGCATCGCGCTGACCGGCAAGATGGACGAGGACAGCGTCAACCGGGCGCTGACAGCTCTCCACCGTTTCAAGGCCCTGTCCGATCAGGCCCGCGCCGCGACCATGTATGTGCTCGCGACCGCTGCCGCACGCGAAGCCTCCAACGGCCCGGATTTCATCCACAAGGCCGAGACCATCCTGAAGCGCAAGGTCCGCGTGCTCTCGGGCGAGGAAGAAGCAAAGTTTTCCGCCCTCGGCATCGTCAGTGGCTTTTTCCATCCCGATGGTATCGCCGGCGACCTCGGCGGCGGCTCGCTCGAGCTCATCGATATCAGGGAACGCGAGATCGGCACCGGCATCACGCTGCCGCTTGGCGGCCTGCGCCTGTCGGAATATGCCGGCGGCTCGCTCGACAAGGCCCGCAGCTTTGCCCGCAAGCATGTGCGCAGCGCCACGAAGATCCTGGGGAAGGGCACCGGCCGCACCTTCTATGCCGTCGGCGGCACCTGGCGAAACATCGCCAAGCTGCACATGGAGATGACCCAGTATCCGCTGCACATGATGCAGGGCTACGAAGTCACGCTCGACAGCATGATGCAGTTCCTCGATCAGGTCGAAGTCGCAAGAGACAGCAAGGACCCAGCCTTCCAGGCGGTCTCCAAGCATCGCCGCGCACTGCTTCCCTTCGGCGCCGTCGCCATGAAGGAAGTGTTGAGCGCCATGAAGCCCTCGATCATTTCCTTCTCGGCGCAGGGCGTTCGCGAAGGCTATCTCTATTCGCTGCTGTCGGAAGGCGAGCGCCGCGCCGATCCGCTGCTGGCCGCTGCCGGTGAACTCGCGATCCTGCGTGCCCGTTCACCCGAGCATGCGCGCGAACTGGCCGAATGGACCGGCCGGATGATGCCCTGTTTCGGCATCACCGAGACCGAGGAAGAATCCCGCTACCGCCAGGCTGCCTGCCTGCTCGCCGATATCAGCTGGCGCGCGCATCCTGATTATCGCGGCCTGCAGGCGCTGAACCTGATTGCCCACTCGTCCTTCGTCGGTATCAGCCACCCGGGCCGCGCCTTCATCGCGCTGACCAATTACTACCGCTTCGAGGGGCTGCACGACGACGGCTCGACGGCGCCGCTGGCGACCATCGCCGGCCCGCAATTCGTCGACCGCGCCAAGCTCCTGGGCGGCATGCTGCGCGTCGTCTACCTGTTCTCGGCATCGATGCCGGGCTTGGTGAAGAACCTGCATTTCCGCAAGTCGGCGCAGCCCGATATCGACATCGAGCTCGTCGTGCCGCACGAATATCACGACTTCACCGGCGAACGCCTCGACGGCCGCCTGCAGCAGCTTGCGAAGCTCACCAACAAGCGCCTCGCCTTCGTTTTCGAATAAGTCTCAGGGAATGCGGTCTTCCGGCCGCATTCCCGTTTGTCTCAGTTAGGCGGCGGCGTTCTGCGGGAACAGCGCCTTGCGCGTTTCCTCGTCGAGCGTGTGCTTGAACGTATGCTCCTGCTTCAGCAGCAGGGCGCGCTGGACGGCAGGCCGCTCCGCCATCGTCTGCATGAAGCGGGCGACGTTGGGATAGTCGTCCAAGCCTTTCTCGCCGAACACATAGCCGGCAGACGCCGCCCAGCCCCACAGCGCCATGTCGGCAATGCTGTATTCGGCTCCCGCCAGCCAGGGTGATGCGCCGAGGCGCTGGTCGAGCACCCGGTAGTGACGCTCCAGCTCCTTCACGTAGCGGTTCTTCGCATAGGGGATATCCTCCGGCGCATAGTGCAGGAAGTGGATCGCCTGTCCCGAGAACGGCGAGAGGCCGGTCGCCACCAGCTGCAGCCAGGACAGCATCGCCGCCTTCTCGACGGCACCGGCAGGGATGAAGCGCCCATGCTTCCCGGCGAGATAGATTAGGATGGCGTGGGAATCGAAGACCGTCACGCCGTCATCGCTGAGGGCAGGCACCTTGCCGTTGGGATTGATCTTCAGGAACTCGGGTGCGTGCTGCTCGCCCTTGAAGATATCGATCGGGTGAACCTTGAAGGCGAGGTCGAGTTCGTGCAGCAGCACCGCCACTTTCATTGAGTTCGGTGTCGCGTGAAAATAGAAATCAAGCATCGGCTATATCCTTTGTCGCGGCCTTCGCGAGGGGAAGGCGTGCCGCGACCATGCCGATGCGTGAGTATGTTGACCAATCGATCCTGTGGATCGCACCTAGCGCGCCGATCGATATCTCCGCCTGCCGCCGGGTTCAGCTCTTGGCTGGCCGTGAGGCGCTCATCACCATCTTCCTGAGCCAGCTATGCGCCGGATCGGCGCGCATGCGCGGGTGCCAGAACAGATTGATGCTGAACGGCGAGAGCGCCACCGGCGGCTCGAACAGATCGAGCGTATCGGTGAAGCGCTGCAGGAAGCGAAGCGGCAATGTGCAGATGCAGTCGGTGCTCGCCAGCACCAGCGGCGCCATCGCATAGCTCTGCACCGATACGGACACCCGCCGCTCGCGGCCGGTCTCGGCCAGCGCATTGTCGATCATGCCGGTGAAATGCCCGCCGCTGGTGGAGATCAGCATATGGTCGAGGGCACAGAATTCGTCGAGCGTCAGCTCCCGCATTCCCCTGGGATGGCCGCGCCTCTGGGCGGTCATGAACTTCTCTTCGAAGAGCGTGCTCGATATCAGCTCATTCGATCCGTCTTCCGCCGCGCCGACGAAGAGATCGATTTCGCCCTGTTCCAACAGCCCGGCGATCTTCGATTTGTCGGGCAGGGTGAAGGCGATCCTGACCTCGGGCGCATGCGCCTTGATCAGCGGAATGAGATCGGGCGCCAGGATGGCGGCGGGATTATCGGTCGCGGCGATCCGGAAAACCCGCTTGCTCGTTGCCGGATCGAAGAGATGGGCGGTGTTGACGAAATCCTCGAAGCGCTCCAGCAGCCGGGTGAGTTCCGGCTGAAGGGCGACGGCATGAGGCGTCGGCGTCATTCCGCGGCCGGAGACGGAGGGGATGAACAGCGGATCGTTGAGCAGATGCCGGAGCCGGTTCAGGCGGGCGGAGAGGGCGGACTGGCTGATGTTCAGCCGCGCCGCCGCCCGCGTGACATTCGGCTCCTTCAGAAGCGTGTCGAATGTCATCAGCAGGCTGGCGTCGAAATCGGAAATTCGCTGGCTCAACGGCGCTTTCCCCTATCTGGAGCTGAACTCATTACATGAGCCCGCCACTTGGTCATAGCGCTGTCTCGGCAACGGCGGTCTTGCGCAGCCGCTGCGACAGGAAGTCGATGCACAGCCGGACCTTCGCCGCCGCCAAGCGGCTGTGAGGGAAGACGACGTGGATCGGCGCTGCCGCGAGCCTCGCCTCCGGCAGCACGATTTCGAGTTTGCCGCTATCGATATCGTCGCGCACATCCCAGATCGATTTCAGCACCAGCCCGGCGCCGGCTAGTGCCCAGCGATGCGCGAGCTCGCCATTGTTCGTCGTCAGCTTGGACCGGACATTCGCGCTGCGCCCGTCGGCAAAGACCCAGTGCGTGTTGGGCGGCTCGCCGAAGGCGATCACGTCATGGCCGGGCAGGTCGTCGATCGCCGTGGGCCGCCCGCGGCGGTCGAGATAGGTGGGGGAGGCGCAGATGACGCGGCGGTTCGGGGCGATCTGCCGGGCGATCAGGCTGGAATCCGAAAGCGCCCCGAAGCGCACGGCAAGGTCGTAGCCTTCCTCGACGATATTGACGACGCCGTCATCGGTATCGAGATGCACCAGAAGCTCCGGATGCGCCTCCTGGAATTCCTTGAGGATCGGCGCCAGCCAGCGGCAGCCGAAGGCAAAGGTCGACGTGACCTTGAGAAGCCCGCTTGCCGTATCCCGTCCGCTCGACGCTTCCGTCTCGGCATCGTCGATCTCGGCGAGGATCTGCACGCAGCGTTCGTAGAAGCGTGCGCCTTCTTCCGTCAGCGCCAGCGAGCGCGTCGTCCGGTTGACCAGCCGCACCCCGAGCCTCTCCTCAAGCCGAGACAGCTTGCGGCTGACGACGGTCAGCGAGAAGTTCAGCTCGCGTGCCGCAGCGGAGAGGCCTCCCGCCTGCACGACGCGCACGAAGACCAGCATGTCGAGAAAATTGTCGCTCATATTATTGCTAATATCGCAAGAGACAGTCGACGACAATCTCCGTTCCGGCAAGAGAGGCGCCGGACTATTGTCCCCTCATCGAAACGGCGGCACGGTTGCCGCAAAGAGGAGAGCAGCAGATGACATCCCTTGCAAATCAACGCGTTCTCGTGGTCGGCGGCAGTTCCGGTATCGGTCTGGCCGTTGCAGAGCAGGCCGCCGCCGCCGGTGCCGCAGTCACGATCGCATCCCGCTCGGCAGACAAGCTTGCCGAAGCCGCCAGCCGGATCGGGCAGGGCGTGCGCACCGCCGCCATCGACACCGCCGATGAGGCCGGGATCGACGCCTTCTTCGCGGCAAACGAAGCATGGGACCACATCGTCATCTCGGCGGCGCAAACGCCCTCCGGCCCGGTGCGCAAGCTTTCGCTCGACGACGCCAAGCGCGCCATGGAGAGCAAGTTCTGGGGCGCCTATCGCATCGCCCGGGCAGCAAAGCTTGCCGAACGCGGCTCGCTGACCTTCATTTCCGGCTTTCTGAGCGAGCGCCCCTCGGCATCCTCTGTGCTTCAGGGCGCCATCAATGCGGCGCTGGAATCGCTGGCCCGGGGCCTCGCGCTCGAACTCTCCCCGGCGCGTGTCAACACCGTCTCGCCAGGCCTGATAGATACGCCGCTCTGGTCGAAGATGGACGAGACGAACCGCAACGCGATGTTCGAGCGTGTCGCGGGCTCGCTGCCGGCAAAGACGGTGGGCAAGCCTTCCGATATCGCCAATGCCGTCTTGTTCCTGATGACGACGCCTTTCGCAACTGGCTCGACCGTCCGCGTCGATGGCGGCGGCGTGATCGGGTGATGCCATGCTCATAGATCACGTTACGCTACGCACTGCCGATCTGGAGGCGACCAGGCGTTTTCTCGAAGACCTGCTCGGCCTGACCACGGGAAGCCGACCCGATTTCGGCTTCCCCGGCTACTGGCTCTATAGCGGCGGCGAACCCGTCGTTCACCTGATCCCGGGTGGCGGCGCCGCCGTTGGCCGCAATGCGGAGACGATCGACCATGTCGGCTTCCGGCTGGAAGGCTATGACGCCCATCGCCGGAAGCTCGACACCGCAGCCATACCCTATTCCACCATGGATCTGCCGGATCTCGGCGAGCGCCGCCTTTTCGTCCGCACGCCGGGCGGCATCCTCCTCGAGCTCGTCTTCCGCGAAGGCGAAGCGGTCAACTGAATGGCGAAGGGCTTGCCGCGGCCCGCGGCCGGGTGTACATCATCCCGGTCGCGAAAAGCGGCTGCTTCCCTTGATCCGCCATCGGCGTGAGTAAACAGGTGGACGAATTGTCGTCCAGGCGGCCGAGTACAAGTCAGCCATGCCCGCTATGCGCATGGTTCGGCCAGCGTTTCCCAAACCTGTAATGCCTGACCTCGTCAGGCCTCCAATCGCAAGCTCCCGGCGTGCGCGCCGCGCGTTTGCGTCGATAGGATCGCGCCATGAACAGACCGCTTGTTGTTATCTTTACCGCCATTGTCCTCGATGCCGGCGGCATTGGCCTCATCTTCCCCATTCTCCCCTCGCTGCTGCAGGAGGTCACCCATGCCGATAAGGTGGCCCAGTATATCGGCATCATGACCGCGCTTTATGCGGCCATGCAGTTCGTCTTCGCGCCGGTGCTCGGTGCGCTGAGCGACCGGCTCGGCCGCCGCCCGGTTCTGCTGATCTCCCTTGGCGGAGCGGCCATCAACTATCTGGTACTCGCCTTCGCTCCCAATCTCTGGATGCTTCTGATCGGCCGCGCCATTGCCGGGCTGACGAGCGCCAATGTCTCCGTCGCCACCGCCTATGTCACCGACATCTCGCCGCCCGAGATGCGCGCCAGACGCTTCGGCCTGCTGAACGCCATGTTCGGCATCGGTTTCATCATCGGCCCCGTCCTTGGCGGCGCGCTCGGGACTATTGGCTGCGGCTGCCCTTCATCGCCGCGGCAGTGCTGAACGCTGCCAATCTCCTGCTGGCATTCGCCGTGCTGCCGGAAACGCGCAAGCCGAGCCGCGAGAGGATCGATCTTGCCGCGCTCAATCCGTTGCGGCCGCTGCGCTGGATCTTCTCGATGAAGAGCCTGTTGCCGGTGATCCTGATCTTCTTTGTCTTCAGCGGCACCGGCGAAGCCTACGGCACCTGCTGGGCGCTCTGGGGCAGCGATGCCTTCCACTGGAACGGCCTCTGGATCGGGCTTTCGCTCGGCACCTTCGGCATCTGCCAGACCTTGTCGCAGGCTTTCCTGCCGGGGCCTGCCGTCAAGCTGCTCGGCGAGCGCACGGCCATCCTCACCGGCGTCGGCGCCGTCTGTATCGCGCTTGCCGTCATGGCCTTTGCGACCGAGGGCTGGATGATCTTTGCGATCATGCCGCTCTTTGCCCTCGGCGGCATCGGCGTTCCCGCGCTGCAGTCACTGGCGACCCGCCAGGTCGGCGAAGACCAGCAGGGCCAGTTCCAGGGCGTGCTCGCCTCCGTCGTCAGCCTTGCCTCGATCATCGCGCCGCTCGGCTTTTCGAGCTTCTATTTCGTCGTGCGCGATGCCTGGCCGGGCGCCATCTGGCTCTCGGTCGTGGCGCTCTATGCGGTCGGCATTCCGCTGGTTCTCGGCCTGAAGCTCGCCAAGCGCGAGCCGATGCCCGCCTGACACGGCCGGCAGAAGGCGGACAGAGAGCCCGCCTTCTGCTAGGCTCCTTCACTGAAACGGAAGGAGGACACCGTTGGAAAAGCCGAAACTGCTGGCGGGCGGCAACCCGCAGATGCCGAAGGGGAGGGCGACGCTCCGGTCCAGGCCTATATCGACGCCGTGCCCGGCTGGAAGCAGGAGGTCTGCCGCAATATTGATCGGCTGGTGCAGCAGGCCCTTCCTGGCGTGCGCAAGGCGGTCAAATGGAACTCGCCGCTTTATGGGGCAGGCGAGAAGACCTGGTTTCTGGGCCTCCACTGCTTCGAGAAATACGTGAAGGTCTCCTTCTTCCAGGGCGGCTTGCTCGACCCCATCCCGCCCGGACAATCGAAACAGGCCGAGGTCCGCTATCTCGATATCCGCGAGACAGACGCGATGGATGAGGCGCAGTTTGCCGCATGGATCAGGCAGGCGGCGGCATTGCCGGGCGTCAAGATGTGACGCCGCGCGATCACCGCCGCAGACCGCTTTTCCGCGTCCCGTCGTAGAAGCCCGGCGGCTTCTTGCGCACCCAGGCGACGAATTTCCGGATGGCCGGATGTTCCAGCAGCTGCGGGATCGTCGGATAGGATTTCTCCAGCTCCGCTTCCGAGAACAGCGCATGGATCTGGCGGTGGCAGATGCGGTGCAGCACCTGCGTCTCACGCCCGCCGCGGCTCTTCGGCACCAGATGATGCTCGTCACGCTGATCCTCCGGCACGACGCGCCCGCAGAGCGGACAGATCGCCGGCGCCGGGGCCTCGTACCAGGACTTCACCTCGCGATCGCGCTTCCTTGCCATGAGGATACCCTTGAGCTGGCGGGCAAGGTATCGCCCGGGAGGGGCTCTGTCATCACATGGATCGCGTGGAGATGCGGGTTCGATGCCGCTCGTTATCTGATCCTAAGCCACAGTGCGTCGCCATTCGGCAATCGCTGACGCGCCCTCCGTCGCGCTTCTGATGCGCCAGACGCGCAAAGCGCTCGCGGCGGCGAGCTGAGCGGTGATATCACTTTGAAATCTGGTGCGATTTCGCAGGCTTCGTATCGCAAATCCGTATTGCTGCCACGGCCAATCGACATTGCCATCGGGAAGCTCCGGTCGCGTCTTTCCGAGATTGCGGAGGGGCCGTGCAAACAGGCGCCAGGCTCTCAGCCATTCAGGAGGATCTAGCCACATGACGCCGTCGGCGTATTTGATGGCTTGAGGCAGCAGGCTTGGGCCGCCTTCCAGAATCCAGCTGCGGCCCTGAATGACATCTGAAAGCGCTGCCGCGATTTCGGATTGCGGGCGGCGTTTCCACTCGCTGGTAAGTTTGATGGCATCATAGGAAATGAGGGGAATGTCAGGACGTGCCGCCGCCAGCTCTCTGGCAAAGTGGCTCTTGCCGGTCCCATTTGCACCGGTGACGATCAGCCTCTGCAACTTCATTGTCTTGACCAAGCAAAGAGCAATTTTCGCGGGATGCCCGCGCATCACTACGCGATTCCGGCGGCAGCGCAATGATATCGCCCAATACAAAAAGAAGCGCCCGGCCATGGCCGGACGCTCCCCGTTTTGCAAGCCGGATCCGGCGCTTACTTGGCGTTCAGGAAGTCGCCGACTTCGAGCAGGCTGAACTCGTTGTTGTCGGCCTTGTCGACGGCGCGGCCGGCCGAGAAGGGCAGGTTGTTGTCGTTGCCGATGATGATATGCGTGGCATCGACGCGATCGACATTCTCGATCGTTACGAACGGCATGTCGTAGACGCCATCCTTGCTGCCGGCCTTCTTCTTGTTGTCGGGGTCCTTGATGTTGAGCAGGTCGATATAGCCGATCTTGCGGACGGCCTTGCCTGCGTTGGCATCGTTGAACTCGATCTTGTAGACGCGCTTCAGCTCGGCCGGAGCCTCGAAGCAATCCGGCTTCGGCTGCTTCGGATCGGCGCAGGCCTTGTCCTTCGTGCCGGCGCCGTTGTCGCGTTCGATGACGAGCGCGGTCGTTTCGTCCAGCATGTTGAAGTCGCCGATCGAGGCGCCCTTGTCTTCGAACGGGTAGAACCAGCTACGGCCGGTCCACTTCTTCGAGGCGACGTCGAACTCGATGACGCGGATCGCCGTGTGGCCGTCAACCGTCTCCATCTTGCCGTCGTCCTGATAGAGCGCGCCTTCGAGCAGGCCGTAAAGCTTGCTGCCGTCCTTCGACATGGCGAGACCTTCGAAACCGCCGGAGCGCTTCAGGTTGAAGACCGGGTTCTTGCCGACCGGCGTGCCCGGCAGCTGGATCAGCGCGTTGTCGGGCGAGATGACCGGCTTGCCGTCGACGGTCGTCGGAATGACGTCGGTGAGCTGACCCTTGGTGTCGAACTTCAGGAGGTAAGGACCGAACTCGTCGCCGAGCCAGAAACCGTCGGCGACCGGCTGCACGGATTCGATGTCGAAATCGGCGCCGGTCAGGTACCGCTTGTCCGAGCCTTCCATGACGATCGGGAAGGGGGCGATCTTGTTGGGATCGGAGAGGAACAGGTTCTCGACGACGTCAGCCTTGTTCGTCGCCCAGTCGAACTTCATCCGGTGCAGGAAGAGCATCGAGTCCGACGAGGTGAACTTTGAGCCGAAGCCGTTGTCCGAGAGGGTCCAGAAGGTGCCGTCGGGCATCGTCTTGATGCCGGAGAAGCCCTGGATCGGCTGGCCGTCGAACGGCAGCTTGATATCGGTCACGCGGGCGCCGTCCTTGCCCGGCACGGTGCCGAGCGCCTCGGTGCGCTTGCGATCCGACGTGGTGAACTTGCCGGAATGCTTGAGAAATTCAGGGGCATCGGCAGGAGCCGGCGTCATCGTGTTGGCAGGCAGGATCGCCTGTCCAGCAAGAGTGGCGGTAAATTCCTGCTGGTCGGCCGAAGCGGACGTCGCAATCAAAAGAAACAAGGAAACGGAAGCGAAAAGAGCTTTTTTCATGGAGACCCCCAAAAAATGAAGTGGCGGTCCCGATTAGCAGCCGATCTATGTCGCCGAATTGACGGTTGAGTGAAGCTTTGGTGACTGTGCAGAGGCCGGGATGGCCTGGGCGAGCGCCATGACGCCAAGCCCCTGGCCGCGGCCCTTCAGTGCGTGCATGCCGAGATCCTCGGCATTGACGAAGTCGGGCAGCGTCATCCGGTTGGCGAGCTCGCTGGAAATGAGGATCGGCCGGTTCAGCGTCTTGCAGAGCGATTCAAGCCGCGAGGTCGTGTTCACCGTGTCGCCGAAATAGGTGATCTTGTGGTGATCGACGCCGATTTCCGCAGTGATGACGAAACCGCCGTGGAGCGCTGCGCGCAGCCGCGGCACCTGCCCATACTGCTTCAGCCAGCTTGGCGCCTCTTTCTCGATCGCGTTCAGGATATCGAAGACGCAGCGCACGCAGCGGCCATTCTTCATGCCGCGGGCAAGCGGCCAGGTGATGATGGCGGAATCGCCGACGTAATCGTCGATCGTGCCCCTGTTGCGGCGCACCGGTTCGGCAAAGGCGGCAAACAGCGAATTCAACATCTGCTGGGCACGCAGGTCGCCATGCTTCTCGGCGAAGGGCGTGGAATCGACGAGATCGACGAACAGGAAGATGCGCTCCTCGCTGACCGGATTGCGGTAGCGGCTGGTCAGCATCGCCAGGAACACGTCTCGCCCAAGCAACTCGCGCACCCGCACGACGAAGATGATCGCCGCGCAGACGACGAGCGCATACATGAAGACGTTGAACGGCAGGATGGTGGCCTCGATCCACGAGGTCGGCTGGATGGCGCCGACGGCGCGCAGGAGAACGCCGGCAACGGCAAAGCCGGCGCTCATCAGCACTTCGTAGATGAAAAGCTGCGCCAGGAAATAGGTGAACGTCGGCAGCTTCTGGATGCGCCGCGACAGCCCGCGCAGGATCGCCTTGCGCTCGAAGGCGAGGATCGGCATGCCGATGAACAGGGCAAAGGTGGCGCCGATGAACGGCCGGCTGTCGCCGTAAAACAGCACGTCGTAGAGCACGCCGCTGCCAGCCATGACCAGCGTCAAAAGCAGCCAGTTCTGGACCGGAGAAATTTCCCGCATGCGCCATCGCCTTGATTTGCCTGATAGTGTCCGGCGATGTAGTCGCCGGTCAAGGCATTTCGAAGGCGGGCAATTTAGAGAAGGACGGTATCGACCTTGCGCCCGGCAAAGCGCAGCGCGATTTCGCCCTTGATGAGCTGCAGCGCAGGCTCGCCGAACAGCTCGCGGCGCCAGCCGTGCAACGCCGAAACCTCGGCCTTCTCGCCTTCGGCAGCAATCTTGTCGAGATCTTCGCTGTTGGCGATGACTTTTGGCGCCACGCCATGCTTTTCGGAGATCAGCTTCAGCAGGACCTTGAGGAGCTCGACCGCGGCGGCTGCACCTTCCGGCGCTTGCGTGTGACGCGGCACATGCGGCATGTCGGCCTTCGGCAGCGCCAGTGCTTCGTTGACGGCTTCGAGGACCGCAGCGCCGGAGGACGAACGCTCCCAGCCCTTCGGAATCGTCCTGAGACGTCCGAGCGCTTCCGTATCCTTCGGTTGCTGCTGGGCGATCTCGTAGATCGCGTCGTCCTTCAATACGCGCGAGCGCGGCACGTTGCGCGAACGCGCCTCGCGTTCACGCCAAGCGGCAACATATTTCAGGATCGCCAGTTCCTGCGGCTTGCGCAGGCGCATCTTCAGGCGCTGCCAGGCATCGTCAGGGTGGAGATCGTAGGTCTCGCGCGCTTCGAGGATGTCCATCTCCTCGGAAAGCCAGGAGGAGCGGCCTTCGCGGGCGAGCTCGTCCTTGAGATAGAGATAGACGTCGCGCAGATGCGTGACGTCGGCCAGCGCGTAATCGAGCTGCTTTTCGGAAAGCGGGCGGCGGCTCCAGTCGGTGAAGCGCGACGACTTGTCGATCTGCACGCCCTTGGTGCGGCTGACCAGCTGGTCGTAGGAGACGCTGTCGCCGAAGCCGCAGACCATGGCGGCGACCTGCGTGTCGAAGATCGGATGCGGGATCAGCCCGCCACGGTTGAAGATGATTTCGATATCCTGCCGCGCGGCGTGAAAAACCTTGAGGACGGCGGTGTTCGCCATCAACTCGAAGAATGGCGTCAGATCGATGCCCTTCGCCAACGGATCGACGATGACTTCTGTCGTCGGGCTCGCCATCTGGATCAGGCAAAGCTCCGGCCAGAAGGTCGTTTCACGCAGAAACTCGGTGTCGATCGTGATGAAGTCAGACTTGGCCAGCTCTTTGCACGCGGCCGCCAAATCGGCGGTGGTTTCGATCATATCAATTCATTCACAAGGAAAAAGGTCGGTTAACCTTCCTTCTCCTTTCGAAGAGATATGTCAATACGTTGAACCGGTGCGTGTTGCGCAGAAGCCGCTATTTGCCGGGACGCATTTCATCCTTGCCGCGCTTGTTGCGCGTGGCATAGAGCGCAATGAGGCCGAAGATCAGCCCGCCTACAGGCATGATCAGAAAATTGATGAACTGATCAGTTGTCATTTCTCAATCCTCTCAGTGTGCCTCTTGCCGTCAAATGTAATGCACCCGAGGCCAGAAGACAAATAACGGCGATCATGCGGATGGTTGTCGAGGTCGTCCCGGTTGCGCCGAGGCTTGCAATCGTCGGAGCAAAGGAGCCGACCGCGAAGACGGCAATGGCAATGCCATTGAGGAAGGTCGCGGTAAGTTTGGTTCGCTCGTTTTCTACAAGGCTCATACTGGATTGCTCGAAAGGTGTTTCTTACACCTTGATACAATCTATGCGCTCATCGTGCAATCGCCCTAAGCAACCCTGACGTAGCTCGTCATGCCCGTCTTCTGATGCTCGATGATATGGCAATGCAGCAGCCAGTCGCCGGGATTGTCGGCGACGAAGGCGAGCTGCACCTTTTCGTCTGGCTGGATCAGGTAGGTGTCGGAGATAACAGGCATGACTTCGCGCGTTGAGGACGAGATGACCTTGAAGCTCATGCCGTGCAGATGGATCGGGTGCAGGTGAGGGGTGACGTTCTCAAGCTGGAAGATGTAGCTCTTGCCCTGCTTGAGTTCTGCGAGCGGCGCCGTCGGATCGGCGGTATCGCCCGGCCACGGCACCTTGTTGATGGCCCAGAAGCTGTAGCCCAGCGTGCCGCAGATGCTGTCGACGGGCGCGTTCTCGGCGGTGGCGCTCAGTATCAGTGGGATCTTTTCCGCCGAGGAAAGATCGGCCTCCGGCACCGGATTGGCGGCAATCCCGCCTAGATCGGCGACGTCGCGCTTCAGCGACTGGCCGGTGGCGCGCAGCTTCGCGAGCGTCTTTGGCGTCGTGCCGCGGATGTCTTCGAGCGTCGCGACCGCGCCTTCGCTGTCGGGCATGCGCACGGCGAGGTCCAGACGCTGGCCGGGCCGAGCTGCAGAAGCTCGAGCGGAAAGCGCTTCGGGACCGGATTGCCGTCGATGGCGATGACGGTGGCCTCGCCGCCTTCCATCTTCAGCGAATAGATGCGGGTGACATCGGTGATCGCGATGCGCAGCCGCACCAGCCCGCCGGCCGGCGCGTCATATTGCGGCTCCTGATGCCAGTTGGCGGTGCGCACCGTGCCGTAGGTGCCGGTTTTCGCCGCATCGCGCGGCCGGAAGGGGGCGATGAACTGCCCGTCGCCGCCAAGCCGCCAGTCGCGCAGGTTGAGCACCACTTCCGCATCGAAGAGAGGATCGGCCGCGTCCTCGACGACGATGACGCCGGTCATGCCGTGACCCATCTGCGTCAGCGTGTTGCAATGCGGGTGATACCAGAAGGTGCCGGCATCCGGCGGCGTGAAATTATAGTCGAAGCTGTCGTTGGTATAGACGTAGGGCTGCGTCATGAACGGCACGCCGTCCATCCTGTTGTCGATGCGCAGCCCATGCCAGTGGATCGTCGTCGGTTCGTCGAGAGTGTTCGTCAAGCGCGCCGCATAGGGCTTGCCGCGCTGCATGCGCAATACTGGCGGCACGCCCTGGTCGCCCCACGTCATGATATCCTTGGTCGGGCCGAATTCCGTCAGTACGGCCTCGGTCTTCACCGCCTTCAACAGCTGCGGCTCGGGTGCGGCCTCGGCAAAGCCGAACTTCCCGGCGACACCGATCCCGACGCCGTAAGCACCGGCGACGGCTGAGGCTTTGAGCAGATTTCGGCGGGTGAGGAGGGGCATGCGAGGCTCCGGCAGCTGATATGCGCCATCTTTAAAGTTGACTGGCGGTTTCATCAATAAGCAAATACCGGCCAAACTGCCGCAGTGGCGGTGGCAATAAACCGCCGTGAAACCGGCCCGCTCTCGCGCCAAGTCTTGACAAATCAGACCGTCCATGCGCTTGTCCGCCCGATTTTCTTGTCGGCGCTTGAGGGTGGAAATTTGCCCTTGCAGCCGTCTCAGCAGACATCGGGAATAGAGATTATGCATCGCTACCGCAGCCACACCTGTGCCGCCCTCCGCAAGTCGGACGTCGGCTCGACCGTCCGGATTTCCGGTTGGGTTCACCGCGTTCGTGACCATGGCGGCGTTCTCTTCATCGATCTTCGCGACCATTATGGCATCACCCAGGTCGTTGCCGATCCGGATTCTCCGGCCTTCAAGACCGCCGAAGCCGTTCGCGGCGAGTGGGTCATCCGCATCGACGGTCTCGTGAAGGCCCGTACGGAAGACACCGTCAACAAGAACATGGCAACCGGCGAGATCGAACTCTACGCCCAGGAAATCGAAGTTCTGGCCGCTGCCAAGGAACTGCCGCTGCCGATCTTCGGCGAGCCCGATTATCCTGAAGACGTTCGCCTCAAGTACCGCTTCCTCGACCTGCGCCGCGAAACGCTGCACAAGAACATCGTCAAGCGCACGCAGATCATCTCGGATATCCGCAACCGCATGGCCTCGGCCGGCTTCGGCGAGTACACGACGCCGATCCTGACGGCATCCTCGCCGGAAGGCGCGCGCGACTTCCTCGTTCCGAGCCGTATCCATCCCGGCACCTTCTTCGCGCTGCCGCAGGCGCCGCAGCAGTACAAGCAGCTGCTGATGGTTGCCGGTTTCGACCGCTACTTCCAGATCGCGCCGTGCTTCCGCGATGAAGATCCGCGTGCCGACCGCCTGCCGGGCGAATTCTACCAGCTCGACGTCGAAATGAGCTTCGTCACCCAGGAAGATGTCTGGGATACGATGGCCCCGATCATCACCAACGTGTTCGAGCAGTTCGCCGAAGGCAAGCCGGTCACCAAGGAATGGCCGCGAATTCCCTATGACGTCGCTATCCGCAAATACGGCTCCGATAAGCCGGACCTGCGCAACCCGATCGAGATGCAGGCCGTCACCGAACATTTCGACGGCTCCGGCTTCAAGGTTTTCGCGGGCATGATCGCCGCAAACCCGAAGGTCGAAGTCTGGGCGATCCCGGCCAAGACCGGCGGTAGCCGCGCATTCTGCGACCGCATGAACGCCTGGGCGCAGTCGTTGGGACAGCCGGGTCTCGGCTACATCTTCTGGAAGGAAGAGGACGGCAAGGTTGCCGGTTCCGGCCCGCTTGCCAAGAACATCGGCGAAGAGCGCACCGAAGCCCTGCGCATTCAGCTCGGCCTTGAAGCAGGCGACGCCGCCTTCTTCGTCGCCGGCGAACCGGCAAAGTTCTACAAGTTCGCAGGCGAAGCCCGCACCAAGGCCGGTGAAGACCTGAACCTCGTTGACCGCGACCGGTTCGAGCTGTGCTGGATCATCGACTTCCCGTTCTACGAATGGAGCGAGGAAGACAAGAAGGTCGACTTCGCGCACAACCCCTTCTCGATGCCGCAGGGCGGTCTCGAGGCACTGCAGACCAAGGAGCCGCTGTCGCTCAAGGCCTACCAGTACGACGCCGTCTGCAACGGCTTCGAAATCGCCTCGGGCTCGATCCGTAACCAGTCGCCGGAAGCCATGGTCAAGGCCTTCGAACTGGTCGGTCTCAGCCAGGCGGATGTCGAAGAACGCTTCGGCGGCATGTACCGCGCCTTCCAGTACGGCGCGCCTCCGCATGGTGGTTGCGCATTCGGCATCGACCGCATCGTCATGCTGCTGCTCGGCGCCAAGAACCTGCGCGAAATCACGCTGTTCCCGATGAACCAGCAGGCGCAGGACCTCCTGATGAACGCGCCGTCGCCGGCAACGCCGAAGCAGCTGATGGAACTGTCGCTGCGCGTCATGCCGCAGCCCAAGAAGGACTGAGCTTTCCTTCGCTAGAGTTCGAAAAGCCCGGCTATATGCCGGGCTTTTCATATTGCGCAGTGCCAAAGCTGCTTTTATAGTCCGGCCATTCGCCCCGGACCCGGTGAAACTCCGGGTGGCTCTTCTGGCCGCCGATCCGCCAGACAACGCACAACATCTTCCAATATGTTGAACCGGACTTGCGTCCGGTCGCGCTGAACCTTGTGAACAATCCGACATGAACAAACTCTCCGCTTACAAGCGCGAATGGTTTTCGAACATTCGTGGTGACATTCTTTCCGGCATCGTTGTGGCGCTCGCCTTGATCCCGGAGGCCATCGGCTTTTCGGTCATTGCCGGCGTCGATCCGAAGATCGGGCTTTTCGCCTCGGTTGCCATTGCCTGCGTCTCCGCCATCGCCGGCGGCCGGCCGGGCATGATCTCGGCGGCGACGGCTGCAACCGCGGTGCTGATGGGCTCGCTGGTGCGCGAGCATGGCCTGCAATATCTCTTCGCTGCCACGATCCTGATGGGCATCCTGCAGATGATTGCGGGCATGCTGAAACTCGGGCGGCTGATGCGCTTCGTGTCGCGCTCGGTGATGACCGGCTTCGTCAATTCGCTGGCGATCCTGATCTTCATGGCGCAGTTGCCGGAGCTGATCGGCATGCCGCAGACGACCTATGTGATGATCGCCGCGGCCCTGCTCATCATCTACCTCTTCCCCTACATCACCAAGGTCATCCCATCGCCGCTGGTGGCGATCGCGGTGCTGACGGCGGCAACGGTCATGCTGGGGCTCGATGTCCGCACGGTCAGCGATCTCGGCGAGCTGCCGACCGGCCTGCCTGTTTTCACGATCCCGCAGGTGCCGCTGACATTCGAGACGCTGCAGATCATCTTCCCGTATTCGATCGGCCTTGCCGCCGTCGGCCTGCTGGAATCGCTGCTGACGGCGCAGATCGTCGATGATCTCACCGATACCCAGAGCAACAAGAACACCGAATGCTACGGGCAGGGGGCTGCAAACATCGCGTCGGCCCTGATCGGCGGCATGGGTGGTTGCGCGATGATCGGCCAGTCCGGCATCAATATCGCGTCGGGCGGCCGCGGCCGTTTGTCGACTTTCGTGGCCGGTGCCTTCCTTCTGATCCTGCTTCTGGTGCTCGACGATATCCTGCGCGTCGTGCCGATGGCGGCGCTGGTGGCGATCATGATCATGGTGTCGATCGGCACCTTCTCCTGGCGCTCGATCCTAGACATTCGCCGCAACCCGCCATCGTCGTCGCTGGTCATGCTGGCAACGGTCGTCACCGTCGTTGCGACCCATGATCTTTCGAAGGGCGTGCTGGTCGGCGTTCTCTTGTCGGGTGTGTTCTTCGCGGGCAAGGTCGCCAAGCTGTTCCATGTCCGCTCGTCGCTGGATGCGGAAGCCGGTATCCGGACCTATCTTGTCGATGGCCAGGTGTTCTTCGCCTCGGCGGAAAGCTTCTCCGCTGCCTTCGACTTCGAGGAGCAGGTGACGTCAGTCGTCATCGACGTCACCGCCGCGCATTTCTGGGACATCACCGCCGTCGGCGCGCTCGACAAGGTGGTCCTGAAATATCGCCGCCGCGGCATCGCCGTCGATGTCCGCGGCCTGAACGAGGCGAGCGCCAACATGCTCGACCGCTTCGCCCTGCATGACAAGGGTGATGCTGCACTGGCCTCCACCGGCTCGCACTGACAAACAAAAAAGCCCGGCATCGCTGCCGGGCTTTTCGTTTCAGCGAGGCTGAACCTTACTGGTTTGCCGTGATCTTCACGCCGAGAACGTTCGGCAGCGTGTTCGGTGCGCCCATGGCAGCGCCCATGATCGTCGGGAACGGCACGGCCTGGGCCGGTGCTGCCGAGACAGCGAAGTTCTTCGGGTCGTCGAGATAGGTGTTGACGGCGGCCGAGATCGCGTTCTGCAGCTCGGGAACGTTGAGCTGTGCGACGGCGAGCGGCGCCATTGCCTTCAGCGCGTCGCCCATCTGCTTGCCGGTCATGTTCTGCTTCGAACCGGCATATTCAAGCGCGCGCTTGGTGATCGAGGCGTCGTCGAAGCGGACTTCGGCGCTGTTGAACGAAAGCTGCTGCAGCAGGCCGAGCATTGCGAGGCCGAGAGCCTGCTGTGCTTCTTCCTTGTTCGGGTTGGCTTCCGAAGCCTTGGCGGCTTCCTGCAGCGACTTCATGAAGGCAGGCGTGTAGCCGGAGATCTTGAAGGCGAGGTTCAGGCGGCCGACATTGGTGACGTCGAAGGCGAATTCGGAAATGTCGATCGTGCCGGGGCCGAGATCCCAGGCGCCCTTCATCGTAATGTCGCCGTTGACATGCTCGAGCGCCAGCTTCTCGATCCCTTCCTTGTACTGCGGATCGGGAGCATCGGTGAGGTCTGCCTTCATGTTCTTGAAGGCGCCGTCGAAGTCGAAGCCGGATTCGTCTTCGCGCAGCGTCAGGTTCATGTCGGTCTGGCCGAGCGAGAAGATGTCCTTGCCGTCCTTAGAAACCTTGAACGGGCCGGTATGGGCCGTCTCGTAGAGCAGCATGGAATCGACGCCGTCGCCGGTTGCATCGGCCGGGATCGAGATGCCGCCGAGTTTCATGTCGCTGGCGGAGATCGTCGTGCCTTCTTCGCTGACATTGATGTCGGGGAAGGCTGCTTCCTCGATGTAGTAGCCGCCGTCTTCGTCTTCCTCGACGCCGGTCATGGTGATGTCGCCGATCTTCAGAGCATCGCCGGCCGCAGGCTTGAAGCTTGCGTTCTTCAGCGTCACGGTCGTGTCGTCGACATCGACGCCGTCAGCGACGAGCGTGCCGCCCTGGGCGATATAGGCGGCGTTGAGCTTCTTCAGCAGATCCTGGCCATCAAGGGCGAATGCGCTGGTGGCGAGCGACAGGAATGCTGCGCCGGAAAGCATAAGCCGGGTGGTCCGGTAAAAGGTCATGACGAAATCCTCTAGTGGCGGTTAAGGCTAGTCTATTGCGAAGTTGACGCGCGTTATATTGATGCGAACTCTAAATTTTAGTTGATAGGCAAAGAAAACGAAGTCCAAATGACGTGCCGATGCTTGATGGCCACATGATGTCATTCTGGTACGTCATCCACAGGCGCAAGCCTCCCGATTCCTTGCCGTGGAGAGCCTTCTAGGCTAGTCAAGGCCTATGGGACAAGAGATTTTGCCGCCCTCTGGCGGAGACGACGACAGCATCCTTCCGGTCGACCTCAAGGCTGCGCTCGAAGAGCGTTACTTGGCATATGCACTGTCGACCATCATGCACCGCGCCCTTCCTGACGTGCGCGACGGCCTGAAGCCGGTTCACCGCCGCATCATCCACGCGATGAGCGAGATGGGCATCCGGCCGAATGCGGCCTTCAAGAAATGCGCCCGTATCGTCGGTGACGTCATCGGTAAATTCCACCCGCATGGCGACCAGTCGGTCTATGATGCGCTGGTGCGTCTGGCGCAGGATTTCTCGCAGCGTTATCCGCTGGTCGACGGGCAGGGGAACTTCGGCAATATCGACGGCGACAACGCCGCCGCCTATCGTTACACCGAAGCCCGCATGACCGAAGTCACCGCGCTCCTGCTCGATGGTATCGAGCAGGACGCCGTCGATTTCCGCCCGACCTATAACGAGGAAGACGAGGAGCCGGTGGTTCTGCCGGGCTCCTTCCCGAATCTTCTGGCAAACGGCTCCTCGGGTATCGCCGTCGGCATGGCGACCTCCATCCCGTCGCACAACGTCCACGAACTCTGCGATGCGGCCCTGCATCTCATCAAGCATCCGGACGCGACGGTCGAGACGCTGGTCGAATCCTTCATTCCCGGCCCGGATTTCCCGACCGGCGGTATCATCATCGACAGCCGCGCCAGCATCGTCGAGGCCTACAAGACCGGCCGCGGCGGCTTCCGCACCCGCGCCAAGTGGGAGACCGAAGATCTTGGCCGCGGCGGCTACCAGATCATCGTCACCGAAATTCCGTTCCAGGTGCAGAAATCGCGCCTGATCGAAAAGATCGCCGAGCTGCTGCTTGCCCGCAAGCTGCCGCTGCTCGAAGACGTGCGCGATGAATCCGCCGAGGACGTCCGCATCGTTCTGGTGCCGAAGAACCGCACCGTCGATCCGACGATCCTGATGGAATCGATGTTCAAGCTCACCGAGCTCGAAAGCCGCTTCCCGCTGAACATGAACGTTCTCTCCATGGGCCGCATTCCGCGCGTCATGGCGCTGAACGAGGTTCTCAAGGAATGGCTCGACCACCGCCGCGACGTGCTGCAGCGTCGCTCGCGCTTCCGCCTTGCCGCGATCGAAAGGCGTCTCGAAATTCTCGGCGGTCTGTTGATCGCTTATCTGAATATCGACGAAGTCATCCGCATCATCCGCGAGGAAGACGAGCCGAAGCCGGTGATGGTCGCCCGCTGGGATCTGACCGAAATCCAGGTCGAAGCCATCCTCAACATGCGCCTGCGCTCGCTGCGCAAGCTCGAAGAATTCGAAATCCGCAAGGAATTCGACGAACTGACCGCCGAGAAGGCCGGCATCGAGGCGCTGCTCGCTTCCGACGAGAAGCAGTGGCAGACGGTTGCCTGGGAAATCGGCGAAGTGAAGAAGAAATTCGCCAAGGCGACCGAACTCGGCCGCCGCCGCACCCAGTTTGCCGATGCGCCGGAAGCCGACGAAGAGGCGATCCAGCAGGCGATGATCGAGAAGGAACCGATCACCGTCGTCGTCTCCGAAAAGGGCTGGATCCGCGCGCTGAAGGGGCACATCTCCGACACGGCATCGCTGACCTTCAAGGAGGGCGATGCGCTCAAGGTGGCATTCCCGGCCCAGACCACGGACAAGATCCTGATCGTCACCACCGGCGGCAAGGCCTTCACCCTCGGCGGCGACAAGCTGCCTGGCGGGCGCGGCCATGGCGAGCCGCTGCGCATCATGATCGACATGGACAACGATCAGGACGTGCTCACCGCCTTCGTTCACGATCCCCAGCGCAAGCAGCTGATCGTTTCGACGGCCGGCAACGGCTTCGTCGTGGCGGAAAGCGAGATGGCTGCCAACACCCGCAAGGGCAAGCAGATCATGAACGTCTCCATGCCTGACGAGACCAAGCTGATCGTTCCGGTCAGCGGCGATCACGTCGCCGTCGTCGGCGAGAATCGCAAGATGGTGGTCTTCCCGCTGGCGCAGGTGCCGGAAATGGCCCGCGGCAAGGGCGTTCGCCTGCAGCGCTACAAGGATGGCGGCATCTCCGACGTCCGCTGCTTCGCGATCGATGCGGGCCTGTCATGGGAAGACAGCGCAGGCCGTATGTTCAACAAGAACAAGGACGAGCTCGCCGAATGGCTGGCCGACCGCGCAACGGCCGGACGCACCGTTCCGAAGGGCTTCCCGCGCAGCGGCAAGTTCGCCGGCTGACATCGGTAACAATTTGGCGATCCGCCCTTGGCGGGCGGCTCGCTTCCTCTATCTCAGTCCTGTCACCAAAAACTGGGAACGGCTCCATTCCGAAAGGCGGACGGAATGGCCCCGCAAGGCAATGCCTTGCGGTGTGCTCTGAGCCCAAAACACGGAGGAAAAAAATCAATGTCTGCCGCCGAAAAGATCAAACTCACCGTTACGCATAGCTACAAGGCGCCGCCATCCGTCGTCTATGACGCATGGCTGAATCCTGCGATCGCCAAGCGCTTCCTCTTCGCCACCGATGACGGCCATGTCATCCGCGCCGAAATCGACGCCCATGTCGGCGGACGCTTCCTCGTCGTCGACCGCCGCCCGACCGGCGATGCCTGCCACAGCGGCATCTTCCTCGACCTTCACCGCCCGAAACGCATGGTCTTCAGCTTTTCCGTCGAAGATCACGACCACTGCACCGACCGCGTCCAGATCGACCTCGAACCGCTCGGCAGCGGCTGCCGTCTGACGCTGACGCATGAAATGTGCTCCGAATGGTCCGCTCACGAGGAAAAGACCCGCCAGGGCTGGGCGCATGTGATGGAAGGGTTGGAGCGGGAGGTCGACCAAGTCGATCGGCTGGCGAGCTAGCTTTTCGCCAAAGCTGGCGCGGCGTTGTCGTTATGCAGTGCCGCGCTGCTCACGCAGGGCAGGCCGCCTTACTCCCCGCCACTCTCTTCCAACACCGATGGATCGAAACGCTCCCAGCCGCGTGGCGTCAGATGCTCCTGTGGCTGGTAGCGGGTCTTGTAGTCCATCTTCCGCGATCCCTGCACCCAGTAGCCGAGATAGACATGGGGAAGGCCGAGCGCCTTGGTGCGCTTCACATGGTCGAGGATCATGAAGGTGCCAAGCGAGCGTCGCTCATATTCCGGATTGAAATAGGAATAGACCATGGAGAGACCGTCGCTCATCGTATCGGTCAGCGCTGCTGCGACAAGCTCGCCGCGCGGCCGGGTTTCGAGGCCGGAGCCTTCCTCGCGCCGGCGGTATTCGATGATTCGGGTATTGACGTGGGTGTCCTCGACCATGATCGCATAGTCGAGCACCGTCATGTCGGACATGCCGCCCTGCTGGTGGCGGTAGTCGAGATAGCGGCGAAACAGAGAATATTGCTCGCTCGAAGGCTGGGCCGGAAATTCGGTGGCGATCAGGTCGCTGTTATTGGCCAGCACCCGCTTCATCGATTTCGTAGGCTGGAATTCCTGTGCCAGGATGCGCACGGAAACGCAGGCGCGGCAGGCTTCGCAGGCAGGACGGTAGGCGATGTTCTGCGAGCGGCGAAAACCGCCCTGCGTCAGGATATCGTTCATTTCGGCGGCGCGGGGGCCGACGAGATGGGTAAAAACCTTGCGCTCCATCTCCTGCGGCAGATACGGGCATGCAGCCGGTGCCGTCAGATAAAACTGAGGGGATGGCGTTGACTGCGTATTCATCTGACGCGGATGGTTCCTTCGGTGACCGTCAATCTTGACAGCATGACTTAAGAATAAAAAACGTCAACAGCGCGGCCGGGTTCTCCGCGCTATCATTTTGTCGTAGCTTTTTGATATGGCGCCCCGAACCGGCCCGCAAAGGCCAGCCGGGGACTTTATTTCCGCGGTCAGGCGGTGCGGACCGTGACCGTGCCGACCAGGAAGTCGTGGATCAGGCGGCTGCGCTCGGTAAACAGGCCGACCAGAAGAATCAACGGCGTCAGCACCGAGTTCAGGATCCAGAACAACGCCAGGTGAACGATCGCCGTCAGGAAATCGAGCGGGCGTCCGTCGACGCGCATCATCTGGATGCCCATGGCGCGCATGCCGAGCGAGGCCTGCGCCGGACCGCCGACCGTGAGGCCAAAATAAATGCCCGCCACCAGCACGAAGAGCGCCGGATAGAGGAAAAAGCCGAGGCCGAGCGTGACGATCGACAGGAAGAACAGCACCACCGCTGCCGGAATGCACAGCAGCAGTACGATGATGTAATCCAGGATGAACGCAAATACCCGCCGGCTGAGCGTCCCGCTATAGGCGCGCCAGTCTTCCGGTGCGGCATAGACGGGGTTGGGGTTCAGGCTCATCTAGGGTCTCCTTTGTGAAACGATGCCACTGATATGGTGTCGGCGGCCGGAGATGCAATGATGCGCCATTTTCAGCGTTTGGCGAGCGCCCGGGCGACCTCGATCGCGAAATAGGTCAGGATGCCGTCGCAGCCGGCGCGCTTGAAGGCGAGCAGCGTTTCCATCATCGCGCGCTCGCCATCGATCCAGCCGTTTGCCGCCGCCGCCTTGATCTGCGAATATTCGCCGGAAACCTGATAGGCGAAGGTCGGCAGGCCGAAAGCCTCCTTCATCCGCCAGCAGATGTCGAGATAGGGCAGGCCCGGCTTGACCATCAGCATGTCGGCTCCTTCCTCGACGTCGAGTGCCGCATCGCGGATCGCCTCGGTGCCGTTGGCCGGGTCGATATAATAGGTCTTCTTGTCGCCCTTCAGCAGGCCGCCGGTCGAGATCGCCTCGCGGTAGGGGCCGTAGAAGGCCGAAGCGAATTTCGTCGCATAGCTCATGATGCCGACATTCTGGTGGCCGCTCGCATCGAGCGCCCGGCGGATGGCGCCGATGCGGCCATCCATCATTTCCGAAGGCGAGATGATATCGGAACCGGCATCGGCCTGCATGACGGCGGCGCGCGCCACCTGCTCGACGGTCTCGTCATTGACGATCTCGCCGCCGCGCAGGATCCCGTCATGCCCGTGGCTGGTGAAGGGGTCGAGCGCCACGTCGGTGATCACGCCGATAGTGGGCACATGCTTCTTCAGCGCCATCGTCGCCTGATTGATCAGGTTGTTGGCCTCGAGGCTGTTAGAACCCGTCTCGTCGCGCAGCTCCATCTCGATATTCGGGAAGGTGGCGATGGCGGGCACGCCGAGATCGGCGGCCTCTTTGGCGGCTTCGACGAGCTTGTCGACGCTCATCCTGACGACGCCGGGCATGGCCGGGATCGGATCGACGATGCCGCTGCCGGGCACGACGAAGACGGGCCAGATCAGGTCATCCACCGTCAGCCGGTTTTCCTGCACCAGGCGGCGCGTCCAGTCGGCCTTGCGGTTGCGGCGCATGCGGCGGTGTCCGGTAATGTCGTCGACGAGGTGGGTCTTGTCCTGCATTGTCTTGTCCCTGGCCATTCCATTTGCTGGCGCGCTCATTATCATGCCATCTTCGAAAACCAAACCGGACGATTGGCCGCGCCGCCTCATCCCGTCTGGCGAAGTGCAGAAGGCAAACATAAAGTCCGCCCCATGGAAAATGATTCTCCGGCCCTGCCGAAGCGCACGCTGACCGACCTGATGTTCATCCTCTTCCTGAGGCTGGTGGCGATCACCTGTTTCTGGTTCGGCCTGCAATATTGGGGCATGCTGGTCGGCTACTCGCTGTTCGGCGCCGGCCGCTTCGATCTGCTCAGCCTTCCCTGGAAAGTGGCGGCCACGACGCTCGCCGTCGTCTTCCCCGTCGCCTCGCTGGGGCTATGGCTCACGGTCTCCTGGGGACCGGTCGTCTGGGTGCTTGCAGCCGGCCTGCAGGTGCTGATGCACGGCTTCCTGCCGGAGACTTTCGGCTCCAACCATCTGATCGTCATCACCCATGTTCTGGTGGCCGTGATGTACCTCGCATTCCGCGTCGCGCTCTGGTTCGAGCGGCGCCGCCAGCGGCGTCAGGTAAGCGTTGATTTACCCTGATACAACGGGAGGTTTTCGGTAAGGTGCTGTTAAGCCTGCAGTTTAAGTAGAATTTTATTTGTATTCGATAGGGTCTGTCTCAAGGCGGGAAGAAAACCAACACCGCCAAACAAACAGTGAGGCAGTCATCATGAACACGAAAATCAAGCCGCAGGCGGTATCGAACTTCCGTGACCAGCAGGATCAGGACATCCGTGATCTTTACATGGAATCCCTTCATCTTGTTGAACGTCTGCACCGCCGTCTGCTCGACGTCATCAAGGACGAATTCGACCGTCAGGGCCGCAGCGACGTCAACGCCATCCAGGCGCTCCTGCTCTTCAATATCGGCAACTCGGAACTGACCGCCGGCGAGCTCCGCTCCCGCGGTTACTACCTGGGCTCCAACGTTTCCTACAACGTCAAGAAGCTCGTCGACCTCGGCTTCATCAACCACCAGCGCTCGCGCATCGACCGCCGCTCCGTCCGCATCAGCCTGACGGAAACCGGCACCGAGATCGCCGAGACGGTCGCCAAGCTCTACGAACGCCACATCACCTCGATCGACAAGGTCGGCGGCATCGGCACCGACGAGTTCACCCAGATGAACAAGCTCCTGCAGCGCCTCGACCGCTTCTGGAACGACAGCATCATGTACCGCCTCTAAGGCACAAGACCTCCTCCAAGGTCGAAGAAAACCGGATGCGTTCCCTGCGCGTCCGGTTTTGCGCGTTCGCCGCCAGCGTGTCATCTTTGCAACGCATGCCTGCCAAGCGTAATCGCCTGTATTCAGGCCGTTTTTTAGCCGTTATTAACCAGCACCGTTTACGGATTGCTATGGTTTGATGCGTGCCGTCTCCTACCGCTGGTAGGTGCCCGGAAGGGCAGGCGACACGAATTGGCCATATTGGTATGGCAGCGGAAATGCACAGCAGACGGCGCCCTCGAACAGCAGTTCACGCATTCACGCTTCCGGCTCGCAATCTTGTGATGGCTGGACGCGGAAAATCGGTGATGCGCCGCAGAACGGAATGATAGTGGTCTGCGTTATCGCGCAGTGACTCGCAAAGCCCGCGGTTTTCCTCTCAGAGCTGCGGCATTCAGTGGTTGGGACTATGTCGAAGAAAAACGGAATTGAAGCTCTCTCGCGCCGCGCATTTCTTGCCTCCGCGGCAACGTTCGGTGTCAGCGCACTGGCCGCCCCGGCATTGGCGCAGACGGCCGTCGATGCGCTGATCAATGCGCCTCAACGCGGCGACTGGGACGATCAGTTCGATGCCAAGGCCGCATCGCGCACCGCAAACGCCATCGTTTCCAATACCCCGATCCTCGGACCGCAGTCCGTTTCCAGCATGCAGCAGGCGATCGCCCAGTACCAGCAGATCGCATCTGCCGGCGGCTGGCCGACCGTCAATCCGCCGGCCGATCAGCGCCTGCAGCTCGGCGTCACCGATCAGTCGGTCCAGGCGCTGCGCCAGCGTCTCTTCGCCACCGGCGATCTTCCGCAGGAAGCCGGCATGTCGTCCTCGTTCGACTCCTATGTCGACGGTGCTGTCAAGCGCTTCCAGGCCCGCCACGGCCTTCCGTCCGATGGCGTCATCGGCGAATTCACGCTGAAGGCGATGAACATCCCGGTCGATGTGCGCCTGCAGCAGCTGAACACCAACCTGATCCGCCTGCAGACCTTCCCCGAAGATCTCGGCCGCCGTCACGTCATGGTCAACATTCCGGCCGCTTACGTAGAAGCCGTTCAGGATGGCAGCGTCGCGACCCGCCATAACGCGATCGTCGGCCGTCTGAGCCGCCCGACGCACCTTGTCAATTCGAAGATCTACGAAGTCATCCTCAATCCATACTGGACGGCTCCGCGCTCGATCGTCGAAAAGGACATCGTGCCGCTGATGCGCAAGGACCCGACCTACCTGACGCGCAACAACATTCGCCTGATCGACGGCAAGGGCAGCGAAGTCGCGCCTGAAACCATCGACTGGAATGCCGAAAAGGCACCGAACCTGACCTTCCGCCAGGACCCGGGCAAGATCAACGCCATGGCGTCGACGAAGATCAACTTCTACAACAAGAACGGCGAGTACATGCACGACACGCCGCAGCAGGGCCTGTTCAACAAGCTCATGCGCTTCGAATCCTCGGGCTGCGTGCGCGTCCAGAACGTCCGCGACCTGACGACCTGGCTGCTCGGCGAGACCCCCGGCTGGCCGCGCCAGCAGATGGAACAGGTCATCGCCAGCCGCGTCAACACGCCGATCAAGCTCGCCGAAGAAGTGCCGGTCTATTTCGTCTACATCTCCGCCTGGGGCATGCCCGACGGCATCGTCCAGTTCCGCGACGACATCTACCAGATGGACGGCAATGCCGAACTGGCGCTGGATACGACGGCGACGACGGAACAGCCGGTTCAGTAGGGGCTGGTTCTCCTTGAGTTTGGAAAGGCCGCGCGGATTGCGCGGCCTTTTTTGTTTGGCAAGACCTTTCCTCCCTCATTCCTGTGCTCGTCACAGGAATGAGGGAGGGAGGTCACCCCGCGCGTAGATTGCCCAGCAAATGTCGTTCTTCGTATTGCTCTGGCGCAAACGGAAGGCTAAAGCTGCGGCCATTCCAGTTGAGGAGCCCGCCATGACCAATGCTTCCACTCAGACCTTCTTCAATCGCAATCTTGCCGATACCGATCCGGAGATCTTCGGCGCGATCGAAAAGGAGCTCGGCCGCCAGCGGCACGAGATCGAACTCATCGCCTCGGAAAACATCGTTTCCCGCGCGGTGCTGGAAGCCCAGGGCTCCATCATGACCAACAAGTATGCCGAGGGTTACCCGGGCAAGCGCTATTACGGCGGCTGCCAGTATGTCGATATCGCCGAGGAACTGGCGATCGAGCGTGCCAAGAAGCTCTTCGGCGTCAACTTCGCCAACGTCCAGCCGAACTCCGGTTCGCAGATGAACCAGGCCGTGTTCCTGGCGCTCCTGCAGCCGGGCGATACCTTCATGGGTCTCGACCTGAACTCGGGCGGTCACCTGACGCACGGTTCGCCGGTCAACATGTCCGGCAAGTGGTTCAACGTCGTTTCCTACGGCGTTCGCGAAGGCGACAACCTGCTCGATATGGACGACGTTGCCGAGAAGGCGCGCACCCACAAGCCGAAGCTGATCATCGCCGGCGGCACCGCTTACTCCCGTATCTGGGACTGGAAGCGCTTCCGCGAGATCGCCGATGAAGTCGGCGCCTACCTGATGGTCGACATGGCCCATATCGCCGGTCTCGTTGCCGGTGGCCAGCATCCGTCGCCGTTCCCGCACTGCCATGTTGCCACGACCACGACCCACAAGTCGCTCCGCGGCCCGCGCGGCGGCGTCATCCTGACGAACGAGGAAGATCTGGCGAAGAAGTTCAATTCGGCCGTCTTCCCGGGTCTCCAGGGCGGTCCGCTGATGCACATCATCGCTGCCAAGGCCGTTGCCTTCAAGGAAGCGCTGCAGCCGGAATTCAAGGATTACGCGGCCCAGATCGTCAAGAACGCCAAGGCGCTTGCCGAAACCCTGATCGCAGGCGGCCTCGACGTCGTCTCCGGCGGCACCGACAACCACCTGATGCTCGTCGACCTTCGCAAGAAGAACGCCACCGGCAAGCGCGCCGAAGCAGCGCTTGGCCGTGCCTACATCACCTGCAACAAGAACGGCATTCCGTTCGACCCTGAAAAGCCGTTCGTCACCTCGGGCGTCCGCCTCGGCGCGCCTGCTGGCACGACGCGCGGCTTCAAGGAAGCCGAGTTCAAGGAAATCGGCAACCTGATCGTCGAGGTTCTCGACGGCCTGAAGGCTGCCAATTCCGACGAAGGCAATGCCGCTGTCGAAGGCGCCGTACGGGACAAGGTGGTGAACCTCACCAACCGCTTCCCAATGTACGACTACATCGGCTAAGGATAGCGCATGCGCTGCCCATTCTGCGGATCGGAAGACACACAGGTCAAGGATTCACGCCCGGCGGAGGACAACACGTCCATCCGCCGCAGGCGTATCTGTCCCGATTGCGGCGGCCGCTTCACGACCTTCGAGCGCGTGCAGCTGCGCGAGCTGATGGTCGTCAAGAAGACCGGCCGCAAGGTGCCTTTCGACCGTGACAAGCTCGTGCGCTCCTTCGAGATCGCGCTGCGCAAGCGCCCGGTCGATCGCGACCGCATCGAACGCGCCGTCTCCGGCATCGTCAGGCGTCTGGAAAGCTCCGGTGAGGTCGAGATCGGTTCGGAGGCCATCGGTCTTCAGGTTCTCGAAGCGCTGAAGAGCCTGGATGACGTCGGCTTCGTCCGCTACGCCTCGGTTTATCGCGATTTTTCGCATGCCGAAGATTTCGAGAAGGTCATTTCCGAGATCAACGCCAAGATCGGCCGCGATACTCTGGACAGTTGAGCGATGACATCAACATCAGACGATGAACGTTACATGGCCGAGGCTATAAGCCTCGGCCTTTTGCATCTTGGGCAAACCTCCACCAACCCCTCCGTCGGCTGCGTCGTCGTCAAGGACGGCGAGATCGTCGGCCGCGGCACGACGGCTGTCGGCGGCCGTCCGCATGCCGAGCCGCAGGCGCTGGCCGAGGCCGGGGAGAGGGCAGAGGGCGCCACCGCCTATGTGACGCTCGAGCCTTGTTCGCATTTCGGCAAGACGCCGCCCTGCGCCAACGCGCTGATCGCCTCCGGCGTCGCCCGCGTCGTCATCAGCGTCACCGATCCCGATGAGCGGGTCTCCGGCCGCGGCATCGGCATGCTGCGCGATGCCGGCATCAAGGTCGATATCGGCGTGCTGGAGGATGAGGGCAGGCGCTCGCTCGCCGCCTATCTCACCCGGCAGACGAAGAAGCGGCCCTATGTGACTCTCAAACTTGCAGTTTCCGCCGACGGCATGATCGGCCGCCGGGGCGATGGGCAGGTGGCGATCACCGGGCCCGCCGCGCGCGCCGAGGTGCAGAAGTTGCGCGCACAGTCGGATGCCATTCTCGTTGGTATCGGTACGGCGATTGCCGATGATCCGGAACTGACGGTGCGGATTGCGAGGCAGGAGGATCGCTCGCCGGTGCGGATCGTGCTCGATCCGGCATTGTCGCTGCCGGTGACGGGGAAGCTTGCGCGGACGGCTCGGCAGGTGCCGGTGATCGTTGTGGCGCGGGAAGAGGTGTCGGATCTGGCCGTCGTCGAGGGTTCACCCCCCTCTGCCCTGCCGGGCATCTCCCCCACAAGGGGGAGATCGACCCGCGGACGGCACCTCCCCAAGCAATGGATGTTAAAGCGAGCGGTGGCTCCCAGCCAATCTCCCCCCTGTGGGGGAGATGCCCGGCAGGGCAGAGGGGGTAACCCACCCACCAGCACCGAAGATGATCTCGACTCCCGTCGCACCGCCCTCGAGGCCCTCGGCGTCGAAGTCCTCTACTGCAATCCCTATCACCCGGAAGTCCTGCTCCCGGCGTTGGCATCGCGCGGCATTTCCTCGTTGATCGTCGAAGGCGGTGCCCGGACCGCGAAACTCTTCCTCGATACCGGTCTCGTCGATCGCATCCAGCTCTATCAGGGCGATGTGGTGATCGGCGCCGATGGTATTGAATCGCCGGTCACGAAGACCGATATGCCATCCGGTTTCGCCCACAGGGGCACATTTTCATTCGGCTCCGACCGGATGGACGAATACGAAAGAGAGCTTTGATGTTCACCGGCATTGTCACTGATATGGGCACGATCGAATCCGTTTCCCCGATGAACGAGGGCGTCAAGCTGCGCGTTGCGACGAGCTATGATCCGGCGACCATCGATATGGGCGCCTCGATCTCGCATGCCGGCGTCTGCCTGACGGTCACCGGCCTGCCGGACGAAGGCAGCAACGGCCGCTGGTTCGAGGTCGAAGCCTGGGAAGAGGCGCTGCGGCTGACGACGATCGCCGGCTGGAAGGCCGGAAGCCGCATCAATCTCGAGCGCTCGCTGAAGATCGGCGACGAGCTCGGCGGCCATATCGTCTCCGGCCATGTCGACGGCAAGGCGGAAATCCTCTCCGTGACGGCCGAAGGCGACGCAACGCGCTATCGCCTGCGCGCACCGGAACATCTGGCAAAATTCGTGGCGCCGAAGGGCTCGGTCGCTCTCGATGGCACGTCGCTGACGGTCAACGCCGTTGACGGCGCGGATTTCGACGTGCTGCTGATCCGCCACACGCTCGAGGTCACGACCTGGGGCGAGCGCAAGGCAGGCGACTTCGTCAATTTCGAAGTCGACACCATGGCCCGCTACGCCGCTAGGCTTGCCGAGTTCCCTGCCGCGAAAACAGAATGATCTCACCGTTGTAATCGGTGTGGGTGACCTCGCGGAAGCCGAGCTTTCCCGCAAGGCGGATCGACGGCGCGTTTTCCGGCGAGATGATGCAGGTCATCTCCATGTCGGGAAAGCGTTGCTCGGCCCAGCCGATCATCGCCTGCAGCGCCTCGCTCGCATAGCCGCGGCCATGGAAGTGCGGCGAGAGCGCCCAGCCGGTTTCCAGCGTCCCCTCGATCGACGGCGTCATTTCGCGGCGGGTTTCGAGAAAGCCGCATTCGCCGACGAAGCGGCCGGTTTCCTTTTCCTCGATGGCGAGAAAGCCGAAGCCCATATGGTGCCACATGCCGGTGGCGCGCAGCAGCCGCGCCCAGGTCTGTTCGCGCGTGCTCGGAACGCCGGTGATATGGCGCACCACGTCTTCATCAGCCCAGAAGGTGACGTAGGCCTCGAAATCGGTTTTCCGGTGCGGGCGCAGGATCAGGCGCTCCGTCTCGATCGTCGGAATATTCAGCATTGAAAATCGCTTTCTGTCTTATGCGCCGGGTTCGTTGTGCCAGTAGTCGAGGCTCTCGTCCGAGCGGCCGATGACCCGGAAGCTCGGATAGCCGCCATCCTTGCGGGTCTTCGCCAGGAACTTACCGGAATCGGGATATTCGACGATCTCCGTCGGCGACATCGTCGAGACGCCGATATAGATCAGCGGCTCGCTCCCCGTGTTGAGGATCTGATGCGCGGTTTCGGGGCCTCCTGCCGGCGCGCCGAGGACCGATCCCTTGGAGATCGCATGCCGCTCGGCGCCGAAGCGGTATTCGCCGCTGCCCGAAAGCACGATGAACAGCTCGTCTTCGACATGGTGATTGTGGAACGGACAGCCCGACTTGCCCGGAGGCACTTCGTTATAGCTGACGCCGAGATTGGAAAGGCCGAGAAGCTTGCCGAAAGAAATGTCGGTGCCTTCGTAAAGCGTGCCCTGCGTCCAGTGCTCGAGTGCGAGCGTGGTGGGGTCAATCACCGGCTTGGTTGTTTCTGATGGCATGTCTCGTCTCCCTTTGAGGGCGCAACAGACCATCATTCGCATGCAATTTTCAAGAGTAGGGGCAGGATAAATGGACGGGCGGCGCGTGAGGAACGCGCCGCCCGTCTGCTGTTAATCGGTATAGATCGTGATGCTGCCATCCGCCGCCTGTTCGGCGTTGATGACATTGCTGACGCTGACGCCCTGATCCGCGAGCTTGCGGGTAAGGCTCTTGTTGGCGTCGATCGAGGCCTGGATTTGATGGACTTCCTGGGCGTCGCGTACCGGGGCAGAGCGCGGGCCGAACTGGTCCATGCTGTCGATATTGCGCCAGTCCTGATATTGCTGGACGGCGAAGTCGTTGCCCTGGAACGTACGCAAGGTGTGCTCGATCCCGGAGGCGGAGTTCATACTCAGGTTTTCCGCACGGCTGACGCCGACGAAGGCGAGAGAGGAGAAAGCGGAAACGATGGCAATCTTAGCAACGCGGTTCATGGTAGTGTCCTTTCATCTGCTCTGACGGTCGGCTGTCGTGCAGGGGATCGTCTGCGTTACGAGAAAGGAATTGGGGCGCAAAACCTCTCCCTTCAATGGGCTAAGTCACTGAAATCGCGTTAATTATTCTTCACGTTTGCTGCCTTCTTTTCGCCATGATCGAGGCGGCCGGAGGCCGTCCTTGATGCAGTGCAGCATAACCTGCCGCTATATGCTTGCAGTGATTTCAGGATTTGCATTTCAGCCATGATCGGAATTTGCTTGCCATTCGTGCGTAGGCGTGTTTTGACCGCGGCCTGCTGCACGGCTGAACTCTCTAAAACCGAAGGTGAACCATGGCCCGGGATGATGCTCCCCATATTTTGATCGTCGAAGCACGCTTCTACGATGACATGGCTGACGCCCTTCTCGAGGGCGCGACCCACGCGCTGAAGGAAGCCGGTGCCACGTTCGACGTCGTCACCGTTCCCGGTGCGCTCGAAATTCCGCCGGCCATTGCCATGGCGCTCGACGGGGCAGACAATGGCGGCGTGCTGTATGACGGATTTGTCGCCCTCGGCATGGTCATTCGCGGCGAGACCTATCATTTCGATATCGTCTCCAACGAATCCTCGCGTGCAATAATGGATCTGGCGGTCAGCGAGTCCCTTGCCATCGGCAACGGCATCCTGACGGTCGAAAATGACGAGCAGGCTTGGGCCCGCGCCCGCCGCTCCGACAAGGACAAGGGCGGCTTTGCTGCCCGTGCAGCTCTCACGATGATCGAGCTGAAGAAGAAACTGGGTGGGCTTGAATGACCAACGAAACTCCGGAGCGCCAGGTAAAGTCGGCCAATCAGCGGGGTGCTGCGCGTCTCGCTGCCGTACAGGCGCTCTATCAGATGGATATCGGCGGCACCGGCGTGCTGGAAATCGTCGCCGAATATGAGGCCCATCGCCTCGGCCAGGAAATTGACGGCGAGACCTATCTGAAGGCCGATCCGTCCTGGTTCCGCTCGATCGTATCGGGCGTGGTGCGCGAACAGCGCCGCCTCGATCCGCTGATCGCCTCTGCCCTGCAGGACGACTGGGCGCTGTCGCGTCTCGACAGCACGGTCCGCGCCATCCTGCGCGCCGGTGTCTTCGAACTGACCGATCGCAAGGACGTTCCCGTCGCCGTCATCGTCACGGAATATATGGAAATCGCCCAGGCCTTCTTCGAAGACGACGAGCCGAAGCTGGTCAATGCCGTTCTCGATCGCATTGCCAAGCAGGTACGCGGCGACACCAGGAAGTAAGCTTCCTCCGTCCTCCATCGGACCAAATCGCTCAATCCATTGTGCTGCAAGGGTTCTAGGCCCTTGCGGTCTTGACGTCGTGTTTTCCACCAAGCAATCTCCGCACGCAAAGCTAGAGCGTTTCTGAGGAGAGAAGACGATTCGGCTGCTTGCGTGGCCGGGCGGAGGAGTGTTCCGGCACTTTTGGAGGAAAGAGCGAAATGACCATTCTTTTATGCGTAATCGCATGCGGTCTGCTCTCGGTGGTCTATGCCATCTGGGCAACCCGTTCGGTGCTGGCCGCCGATCAGGGCAATAGCCGCATGCAGGAGATCGCGGGCTATATCCGCGAGGGCGCGCAGGCCTACCTCACGCGTCAGTACAAGACCATTGCCATTGTCGGCATCGTTGTTTTCATTGCAGCATGGCTGCTTCTCTCCGGCACGGCCGCGATCGGTTTCCTGATCGGCGCCGTACTCTCCGGTGCCGCCGGTTTCATCGGCATGCACGTTTCGGTCCGCGCCAATGTGCGCACGGCCCAGGCTGCTTCCCACAGCCTCTCGGCAGGTCTCGACATCGCCTTCAAGTCGGGCGCCATCACCGGCATGCTCGTTGCCGGTCTGGCGCTGCTCGGCGTCTCTATCTACTATTACATCCTGACCGGCGTGCTCGGTCATGACACCGGCTCGCGCGAAGTCATCGATGCGCTGGTCGCACTCGGCTTCGGCGCCTCGCTGATCTCGATCTTCGCCCGTCTCGGCGGCGGTATCTTCACCAAGGGCGCAGACGTCGGCGGCGACCTCGTCGGCAAGGTGGAAGCCGGTATTCCGGAAGACGATCCGCGCAACCCGGCAACCATCGCCGATAACGTCGGCGACAATGTCGGCGACTGCGCAGGCATGGCGGCCGACCTTTTCGAAACCTATGCGGTCTCGGTTGTCGCCACCATGGTTCTCGCGGCGATCTTCTTTGCCGGTGCGCCGATCCTGCAGTCGGCGATGATCTATCCGCTGGCGATCTGCGGCGTCTGCATCATCACCTCGATCATCGGTACCTTCTTCGTCAAGCTCGGCTCGAACGGCTCGATCATGGGCGCCCTCTACAAGGGCCTCATCGTCACCGGTCTGCTGTCGATCATCGGCCTTGGTGCAGCAACTTCGCTGACCGTCGGCTGGGGCTCGTTGGGTATGGTCGCCGGGCATGACATTACCGGCACGAACCTCTTCATCTGCGGTCTTGTCGGCCTCGTCGTCACGGCGCTGATCGTCGTCATCACCGAATACTATACCGGCACAGGCAAGCGCCCGGTCGTCTCGATCGCCCAGGCATCGGTCACCGGTCACGGCACCAACGTCATCCAGGGCCTCGCGGTCTCGCTGGAATCGACGGCGCTGCCGGCGGTCGTCATCGTCGGCGGTATTCTCGCTACCTTCCAGCTCGGCGGCCTGTTCGGCACCGGTATTGCGGTGACCGCGATGCTCGGCCTTGCCGGCATGATCGTCGCGCTCGATGCCTTCGGGCCGGTTACGGACAATGCCGGCGGTATCGCCGAAATGTCCCACCTGCCGCCGGAAGTGCGCAAGTCGACCGACGCGCTCGATGCCGTCGGCAACACGACGAAGGCCGTCACCAAGGGCTACGCGATCGGTTCCGCCGGTCTCGGCGCGCTGGTTCTCTTCGCCGCCTATTCGAACGACCTGCAGTATTTCGCGGCTCACGGCGACCAGTATCCGTACTTTGCGGGCATCGGCACGATCTCCTTCGATCTGTCGAACCCCTATGTCGTCGCCGGCCTGCTGTTCGGCGGCCTGATCCCCTATCTCTTCGGCGGCATCGCCATGACCGCCGTCGGCCGTGCGGCCGGCGCGATCGTCGAGGAAGTGCGCAAGCAGTTCCGCGAGAAGCCGGGCATCATGCAGGGAACCGAGAAGCCGGATTACGGCCGCGCCGTCGACCTTCTGACCAAGGCGGCGATCCGCGAGATGATCATCCCGTCGCTGCTGCCGGTGCTGGCGCCGATCGTCGTCTATTTCGGCGTGCTGCTGATCTCGGGCTCAAAGGCCTCGGCCTTCGCCGCCCTCGGCGCCTCGCTGCTCGGCGTGATCATCAACGGCCTGTTCGTCGCCATCTCGATGACCTCGGGCGGCGGCGCATGGGATAATGCCAAGAAGTCCTTCGAAGACGGCTTCGTCGACAAGGACGGCAATCGTCACATGAAGGGTTCGGAAGCCCACAAGGCATCCGTCACCGGCGATACCGTCGGCGATCCCTACAAGGATACAGCCGGTCCGGCCGTCAACCCGGCGATCAAGATCACCAATATCGTTGCTCTCCTGCTGCTCGCGGTTCTCGCCGGCATGTAAGGGAAGGGAAGGACTGAAACGAAGAAACCCGCCGGATCGCTCCGGCGGGTTTCTTTATTGTCTGATGCGTTCCAGTGCTTACTGGATGCTGGCCGGGTTCTGCGGGTTGCCCTGCGGCGTACCGAACAGGCTCTTTGCCGCGCTGCCCGCGCCGCCCTGGAGAACCTGCTGAAGGAAGGTCAGCTCGCGGCCGCCGGTCGGCGTTACGCGCGAGATCGTGTCGAACACCTTGCCGTCCTGCAGCGTGTAGTTGGCGCGGCGTGCCACGACGCCGTCCTTGTCGAAATAGATGGCGAGAACGCTCTGATCGACCACCCTGAGCTTTTGGTAGGCGATCGAGCGCGTGCGCTTCTGCGAGATGTAATAGAAGACTTCGTTGTCGAAGGTCGCCGTCGTCGAGGGCGTGCCGAGCGACAGGAGAACCTGTTCGCGGCTCGAACCTTCGGGTACGAGGTTCAACGATTCCTGATCGACGACATAGCCGCCGTTCAGCACGGTGCCGGTCTGGCAACCGGTCAGTCCTGCTGAGGCAATCATGATGGCAATGGCCGCGCTGCTGAAGAACTTTACGTCAGACTTGAAATACCGTTTCTTCAACGACATCTACTCCCCTTGAGTATCGGTAGGCGGCTTTTGACCATGCGAAGCACCGCTGATGCAAAACCTTTGTGGCCTTTCCGGGGTCGAATTCTCCCAATTCGCCGCGTCGCTGCCCTGAAAGGGCGCTGTCCCGAAAGTGGCCACCTTCGGCATTGCAATTCGCGCCTGCTTCGGTAAACCAGCTTTCGAATTCATGCAACACGGCCCACGCAACTCCGCGTGAAGAATGAGGCATTTCCGGAAAAAACAATGATCTTCGGGCTCTTTCGTAAGAAAAACAACAATCAGGCGATCGTCGAGCGGCAGTATTCGACGCTGACGTCGGCCGCCCGCACGCCCGAGTTCTACGAAAGCATGGATGTGCCCGACACCGTCATGGGCCGCTTCGAGATGCTTTCGCTGGTGATGATCCTATTCTTCCGCCGCACGCGGGCCTCCGGCACCAGCGGCCAGGAGATCGCCCAGGAGATCGTCGACGCCTTCTTTCAGGATATCGACTATTCGATCCGCGAGCTCGGCATCGGCGACAACAGCGTGCCGAAGCGCATGAAGAAGCTGGCGGGCATGTTCTACGGCCGCCTCGAAGCCTATTCCAAGGCGATGGATGCCGGTGACAGCGAAGCACTCTCCACGGCGCTGTCGCGCAACATTCACCCGAAGGCGGAAGCTCCGGCCGACATGAGCGCGCTCGCCGCCTGGATGTTCAAGGCCGAAGCGGCACTCTCGGAGCAGTCCGAAGATCAGATAGCGACCGGCTCGGCGACGCTGCCGGACGCGGCCTGAGGAGGAAGACATGAAACATCAGGACGACGCCATTCCCTTTTCCTATCTGGTAAAGGTCGGCCATATCTCGGCCAATCCCGTCGAGGTGCGCCTCGAAGCCGACGAGAAGGAGCGTAAGGCGCTCGCCGAGAGCTGGAACATTCTCTCCGTCGATGAGCTGCGCGCCGAGCTGCAGGTCAACCGCTGGAAGAAGGACGGTATCCGCGTCAAGGGCAGGGTGCATGCCCGCATCGTACAGGCCTGTGTCGTGACGCTCGAGCCCGTTATCTCGGATATCGACGAGCCCTTCGAGCAGATCTTCGTGCCGGAAAATTCCAAGCTTGCCCGCCGCCCGGCCAATGATGCCGGCGAGATGGTGCTCGATCCCGATGGTCCGGATCTGCCGGAACCCTTCACTGGCGACAGCATCGATGCCGGCGCCGTGGTGACCGAATTTGCCGCGATGGCGATCGATCCCTATCCGCGCAAGCCCGGCATCGAATTCAACGGGCATATCGAGGACGATGGCCAGAACGACAAGAAGCCGTCGCCATTCGCTGCGCTCAAGGACTGGAAGAAGGACTGAATACCCGTTGGGTATTTGACACAATTCAGTTGTAAGCGATGGGAAAACCGGTATTTTGGCCGAAATTTCGCCTCCCCCGGCGAAAAAGAAGGATCAGGGACGCGTGATCAGAATTTCTCTCGACCTCATGGGCGGCGACTTTGGTCCCCAGGTTGTCATCCCAGGTGCCGCCAAAGCGTTGGAGCGGCATCCGGATATTTCCTTCGTTTTCTACGGGTTGAAGGAAGAGTGCGAGCCCGTTCTCGCCAAGTTCCCCAAGGTCGCAGCCAAGTCGGTCTTCCATGACTGCGAGGTTGCCGTGCGCATGGACGAGAAGCCGAGCCAGGCGCTTCGCCGCGGCCGCTACGTCTCCAGCATGTGGCGGACCATCGAAGCCGTGAAGTCGGGCGATGCCGATGTTGCGGTGTCGGCGGGCAATACCGGCGCGCTGATGGCGATGTCGAAATTCTGTCTGCGCACCATGGCCAATATCGAACGCCCGGCGATCGCCGGCATCTGGCCGACCCTGCGCGGCGAGAGCATCGTTCTCGATATCGGCGCGACGATCGGCGCGGATTCGCAGCAGCTGATGGATTTCGCCCTGATGGGCGGCGCCATGGCGCGCGCGCTTTTCGAAATCGAGCGCCCGACCATCGGCCTGCTCAATGTCGGCGTCGAAGAGATCAAGGGTCAGGAAGAGGTCAAGGAAGCGGGCCGCCTGCTTCGCGAAGCCAATCTTGATTCGCTCGAATATTCCGGCTTCGTCGAAGGCGACGATATCGGCAAGGGCACGGTCGACGTCGTCGTCACCGAAGGTTTCTCCGGTAATATCGCGCTGAAGGCCGCCGAAGGCACGGCAAAGCAGATCGGCACCTATCTACGTGCAGCGATGTCGCGCACGCTGATGGCCAAGATCGGCTATCTGCTGGCGAAAAGCGCTTTCGACATGCTGCGCGAGAAGATGGACCCGAGCAAGGTCAATGGCGGCGTGTTCCTCGGCCTGAACGGCATCGTCATCAAGAGCCATGGCGGCGCCAATGCCGAAGGTATCGCGGCCGCGATCGAAGTCGGTTACGACATGGCCAAGAATGGCCTCAATCAGAAAATAGAAAACGATCTCAAGAAATATCATGCCAAGCGGCAGCCGCCCATCGGGCCGGAAGCTGCGTGAGCGACGGGGTTTAGCAAGAATGATCCGTTCAGTGGTTCGCGGGTTCGGAGCCGCACTTCCGAAACGCGTAATGACCAACCGCGACATGGAAGATGTCGTTGACACGTCGGACGAGTGGATCGTCCAGCGTACCGGCATCCGCCAGCGCTATGTCGCAGGCGAGGGCGAGACGACGTCGTCGCTCGGCGAGCAGGCCGCGCGCGCAGCACTCGACAATGCAGGCCTGACGCCCGCCGATATCGACCTGATCATCTGTGCGACCTCGACGCCTGACAACACATTCCCGGCAACTGCGGTCAACATCCAGAACCGTCTCGGCATGAGCCATGGCTTCGCCTTCGACGTTCAGGCCGTCTGCACCGGCTTCGTCTATGCCGTCACCACGGCTGACGCCTATATCCGCGGCGGCCTCGCCAAGCGCGTTCTCGTCATCGGCGCGGAGACCTTCTCGCGCATTCTCGACTGGAACGACCGCACCACCTGCGTGCTCTTCGGCGATGGCGCCGGCGCGCTGGTTCTCGAAGCCTCCGAAGGCGAGGGCAAGACCTCGGATCGCGGCGTTCTGACCGCGCATCTGCGCTCCGACGGCTCGCACAAGGACAAGCTCTTCGTCGATGGCGGCCCGTCGAGCACCGGCACCGTCGGCAAGCTGCGCATGGAAGGCCGCGAAGTCTTCAAATATGCGGTCGGCATGATCACCGACGTCATCCAGGCGGCATTCGACGCCACCGGCACGACCTCTGACGATCTCGATTGGCTGGTCCCCCACCAGGCAAATCGACGCATCATCGATGGTTCGGCCAAGAAGCTGAACATCGCCCCAGAAAAGGTCGTCATCACCGTCGATCTGCATGGCAACACCTCGGCGGCTTCCATTCCGCTGGCGCTTGCCGTTGCAGCCGGTGACGGACGCATCAAGAAGGGCGATCTCGTCATGCTCGAGGCCATGGGCGGCGGCTTCACCTGGGGCGCCGTGCTGCTGCGCTGGTAGTGCTGCAAATCGCAAAAAACTGACGACGAACAAGAGCTTGACCGTAAGGCGCAAGACAAATAGTCTTTGCTCGCTTTCATAAGATATTTTGCAGCTTGGGCGGGGAAACCATGACCGGAAAGACAGTGACGCGAGCAGACCTGGCGGAATCAGTTTTCCGGAAGGTTGGTCTCTCTCGAACAGAGTCCGCCGAACTCGTCGAAACCGTCATTGACGAAATCTGCAACGCCATCGTCCGCGGAGAGACGGTCAAGCTCTCCTCCTTCGCGACCTTCCAGGTGCGCGACAAGAACGAGCGTATCGGCCGCAACCCGAAGACCGGCGAAGAAGTGCCGATCTCGCCGCGCCGCGTCATGACCTTCAAGGCGTCGAACGTCCTGAAGACCCGGATTCTCAAGGCTCACACGCTGCGCAAGGTCAAGCAGAAGCCTGCAAATCCGGCCTCCTGAGCCCGTTCCATCGGCTCTGCCTAATCGATAAATCATTGATGTCATTGCCCGCGAACTGTGGGAACCCGAAGACGTGACTTGAATTCGGCGGTTCAAACCGTTGAAATATGATGAGTCGCGGATTGGACCGCCACCGAGGTCGCGTAGGGAGTAGGACGTTGGACAAGAGCCCTGATGCTTTTCGAACCATCAGCGAAGTTGCGGATGATCTTGATCTGCCGCAGCACGTCTTGCGCTTCTGGGAAACTCGTTTTCCGCAGATAAAGCCGATGAAGCGTGGCGGCGGACGCCGTTATTATCGCCCTGAAGATGTGGATCTGCTGAAGGGCATCCGTCATCTGCTCTATGATCACGGCTACACGATTAAGGGCGTGCAGAAGCTCCTGAAGACCAACGGCAACAAGTTTGTCGTCTCCGTCGCCCATGGCGATCTCGCAAGCGTGGAGGCGCTGGCGGCGAGTTCCAAGGATGGCGGCGGCTCTTCGTCCTCCGAACCCCGCGTCAGCATGGCCGATGAAGACCAGCTCGTCGGCCGCGCCAAGGCGCCGATCACCCGCCGCTTCTTCAATTTCGTCGCTGGCGAGGATGAGCAGGGCGAGGTCTCGATCGGCAAGTCGAGCGTCGGCAAGGAAGACCGCGCGCTGCTCCAGGAAGCGCTCTACGACCTCCTGGAATGCAAGCGCCTGCTCGATCAGGTACGCTGACTGAAGTCGCTTTTGCCCTTGTTTCAATGGCCCTTGCTTCTAGCTAACTCCCCGTAAGGCATCCGGCACGGGGAATTCTGGATGATTATAGACGGCGCTGCCCGGGCATTACCTTCATCTGACATATGCATCGTCGGTGCCGGTCCGGTCGGCCTTTCGCTGGCTTTCCGCTGCGCCGAACGCGGTCTTTCCGTAGCGATTGTCGAGGCAGGTTCCGCTGACGGCAGTGGTGGCGATATCGCACCCGGTCCCGTCCATTTCACCAACGGTCATCACGTCGAAAGCGCGGCCTCGGTCGCAAGTGGCATCGGCGGCACGTCGCGGCTTTGGGCGGCCGCTGCGTGGCACTCGATCCGCTGGATTTCGGAAGGCGCAGCCACGTCCCGATGTCGGGCTGGCCGATCCCGGCTGACGCGCTGCAACCCTACTATCCCGATGCCCTGAATTTTCTCGGCTGCGATCCCAGGGCTTCGGTGATGAAGTCGCGAGTCGAAGGCGACGTGCGAATGGATTCGCTGGAGCATTGGGCGCCGGAGCCTGATCTCGGCGGCAGATATCGCGAGCGCCTGGTCGCCGCCGCCGGTATCACGGTGATCACCAATGCGCGCGTCAGCGCCATGATGGTCTCCGGCGATGGAGATATCGAGGGGCTGGAACTGCTGACATCGGAGGGCCGGAGGGACCTGCGGGCCGGCCGCTACGCACTCGCGGCAGGCGGTCTCGAAAACACCCGGCTTTTGCTGGCCGCGCAGGAGAGGCATCCGGAGAAATTCGGTGGACGGGAAGGACCGCTCGGACGCTTCTATGCAGGACATTTGACCGGCTATCTCGGCGTCATCGAATTCAACAATGTCGAGACCGAGGACCTGCTCTGGTTTCGCAAGGCGAGCGGCGGCGATATCGTTCGCCAGCGCCTGATGATCGATCCCCCGGTGCAGGCGGCGAACGGATTGCTCAATGCCGCCTATTGGCTGGAGAGCCTTTCGATCGCGGATCCCAGCCATGGCAGCGGCGCGCTGTCGCTGGTCTATCTGATCTTCGCGCTGACCGGCCTCTACCCGCGCATTGCCCGTGGCCTGGCGCCTGCTACGTCGATCACGCCGCAGCGCCTCTACCGCGCCCACTGGCGCAACATCCGCAACGATGTCGCCGTTATCCCGGGTGCGGCGCGGACGCTATTCGACATGCTGCTGCGGCGCTTCCGGCGGGCGGCGGGCGCGGTGCGCAATCCGCGCCGCCGCTATCTGCTGCGCTATCACGCCGAGCAGGCGCCGAATGCCGAAAGCATCGTCCGGCTACGGACGCAAGTCGAGGGGAAAGCGGCCGGTCTCGAAATAGACCTGCGGTTCGGCATGCAGGATTTCGATTCCATCGTCCGCTCCCACGAGATCATTGATCGGTGGCTGCGGCGCGAGAAGCTCGGTCATCTCGATTACATCCACCGCTGTGACGAGCGGCACGATGCCGTCAGGGATCAGGCACTCGACGGCTACCACCAGATCGGCTCGACCCGCATGTCGGATGATCCCGGCAGCGGCGTGGTGAACGCCGATTGTCGGGTGCACGATGTCGGCAATCTCTATGTCGCCGGCAGCAGTGTCTTTCCGACGGGTGGACAGGCCAATCCGACGCTGCCGGCCATCGCTCTGGCGCTGAGGCTTGCCGATCACTTGGCCAGTTTGGCGAGTGATGAAACGCCGTCGAGCGAGCGGAAGGTCGTGGAAACAGTGTCCTCATGAACGAGGAAAGGGGCGGGACCTCCAGGTCTCGCCCCTTTCTCTCCGCGGTCTTGTGACACACGCCGGTCTACTCGAGAACCTGGATGACGCGGTGCGTCTGCGGTTCCACGATCACACGGCGGTCATTGACCACGGTATAGGCATAGCCATCCATATTGGGGACGGTATGGACTTCGACGGTATCGGGCAGTGTCGTGCCGACGACCACATCGCCATCATAGACGACCGAAGGCGTCTGCTGCTCCATCACATAGGTGCGGACTTCGCCCGGAAGGACGATCGCACCGGTGGGAGCCGGATCGGTGACGATTACGGTGCTCTGCGCGAAGGCAGCAGAGCTAACCGTCAGCAGTGCGGCGGCCGTGGCCAGCATGATCTTGCGCATGGGATAAACTCCTTTTCCTACCCAGCCGTCATGGAAACGTGGCGGAAAGTTCGTTGTTCCCAAATCAGCCGCCCGATCTCAGCGGGCGGCAAGCTCTACGCGCATCATCGCGAGCAGCGTATCGTAGTCCTGGATGCCGTCGAAATAGAAGCGAATGACACTGCGGGCGACATCCAGCGCCTCCACACTCTGCTTGTGAAGCTGGCGCTCGGCCGCCACCGTATCGAAGACGGCCTGAAGCACATCGACCTCTTCGGGCGCGACCGGATCGTGTATCCCGCGTTCTGTCACCGCGTTCATTCACTCCTCCACTCTTCCTCCTGCCATATGTCAATGTGCGAGCGGCAGGGGCGCATTTCAACCGGCAAGCGCAATGATAGTAATTGAGTCCTTACTAAAACGGATGGCGCATCCGCGGCTTAGCCTTTCCCGATGGTCGCTGCTGAGACCTTTTGCCCGCGATCTCTGCGTATCCCGTTAATAAGTGATTAACCATAAGCGGCGTTTATTCCATCCTGAATGCTGGCGGCTTGTTGATTCGAGAAACCGCTGGGCGAATTTTCCCGTTTTGGGGAACAGGAAAGACGATAACGGCGGCTCCCTGAATGCGTTTGCTGAATCTGATATCGATCGTTGCGGTGGCGGGCGTAATGGCCGGCTGCAGTACAACGAGCGGCAGCGTCAAGCAGCCGTCCGGCCCGGAAGCCATTGCCAGCGAAAAGGCGCTGGTCATGCCGCCGCCCGGCGGGCCGTCGATCGTCAGCGTCGTCGAGACCAAGCGCGGCAATGGCGTCGAGCAGACGCTGTCGCTCTTCACGTCGTCCTCGGTTCCCGGCCAGAATTTCATGAAGGTGCAGTTCCTGGGCGCCAGCGGCTCCAATCCGGATACCGGAAGCGCCGGCTACAGGATGTTCAGCGAAACCGGCATGTCGCGCGAAGCCTTCGCTTCCGTGCCCGGCGTTGCCATGGCGCGCAACACGACCTTCCTGCAGAACAGCTACGGCCCGTTCTCCTACGCTTCCGGCCGCAGCCGCGGTGGCGATACCTGCATCTATGGCTGGCAGCAAATCCGCTCCAGCCGCGCCGCGCATACGCAGACCCGCAATTTCGGCATGATCCAGGTGAAGCTCCGGCTTTGCGATGCCCGCGCCAGCGAGCGCCAGCTGCTCGCCGTCATGTATGGCTACACGATCACCGGCACGCTGAACGGCGAAATCTGGAACCCCTACGGCGACGTTCGCGGCGCCGACCCGACGCTCGGTCAGACCGGCACGCCGATCTATCCGGATGAGGGCGGCTATCGCCAGATGTCGATGCCGCTCGGTTATGAACCGGCGCCGCAGGCTGTCAACCGCGCCACCGTGCGCCGTGCCGTCGTCACGCGGCCACAGCCCGCCGTGGCACCGCAGCCGGTCGTGCAGCAGGCGCCGCCCGTCGGGCCGCGCGTGCCGCTGCCGGATGCGCCGCAACAGAGCTCGCAGATGGTTGCTCCGGGCAGTCCCGCTCAGCCGGCGGCTCCGGCACAACAATCCGCGCGGGCAGGCGGTGTCGCCGTGCCCTCGCCAGACTGCATAGGCGATGCGGCCATGACGGCCGCCTGCCGGAGATAGACTTGCATGCCCGGGCCTCATGGCCCGGTTCTGTCATTTCGAAGGAACGTCGATGCATAAGGCCCGAAGCATCCTGATATGGGCGGTTGTCTCGCTCTGCACGATTGCGCTGATCACGCTGCCGGTGAACCTGCAGACCCAGCTCATCGCCAGCATCACCGTCGTCACCATCATGGCGATCATCAAGGTGATGAAGGGCGAGGGGACCTGGCGCCTGATCGCGCTCGCCTTCGGCACGGCGATCGTTCTGCGCTACGTCTACTGGCGCACGACCAACACGCTGCCGCCGGTCAATCAGCTGGAAAACTTCATCCCCGGCCTGCTGCTCTATCTCGCCGAAATGTATTCGGTGGCGATGCTGGCGCTCAGCCTTTTCATCGTCGCCACCCCGCTGCCGCCGCGCCCGTCGCGTGCCGCGCGCGAGGAGCGCTTCCCGCATGTCGACGTCTTCGTTCCCTCCTACAACGAAGACGCCCACCTGCTTGCCAACACGCTGGCGGCCGCCAAGGCGATGGATTATCCGAAAGAGAAGCTGCATGTCTGGCTGCTCGATGACGGCGGCACGCTGCAGAAGCGCAATTCCAACAAGCTCGTCGAGGCACAGGCCGCAGTCGCGCGTCACGCCGAACTGAAGCAGCTCTGCGAAGATCTCGACGTCAAATATCTGACGCGCGACCGCAACGAGCATGCCAAGGCCGGTAACCTCAACAACGGCATGAAACACTCGACCGGCGAACTGATCGCCGTCTTCGACGCCGACCACGCGCCGGCCCGCGACTTCCTGCTGGAGACCGTCGGCTATTTCGACGACGACCCGAAGCTCTTCCTGGTGCAGACGCCGCACTTCTTCATCAATCCCGACCCGCTGGAGCGCAACCTGCGCACCTTCGACAACATGCCGAGCGAGAACGAGATGTTCTACGGCATCATCCAGCGCGGTCTCGACAAGTGGAATGCCGCCTTCTTCTGCGGCTCCGCAGCCGTTCTCAGCCGCAAGGCGCTGGAGAGCCAGGGCGGCTTCTCCGGTATCAGCATCACCGAGGACTGCGAGACCGCTCTGGCGCTGCATGGCACCGGCTGGAACTCGATCTATGTCGACAAGCCGCTGATCGCCGGCCTGCAGCCCGCCACCTTCGCGAGCTTCATCGGCCAGCGCAGCCGCTGGGCGCAGGGCATGATGCAGATCCTGCGTTTCCGCTTCCCGCTCCTGAAGCGCGGCCTGACGATCCCGCAGCGTCTCTGCTACATGTCGTCGACGCTGTTCTGGCTGTTCCCGTTCCCGCGCACGATCTTCCTCTTCGCGCCGCTCTTCTACTTGTTCTTCGATCTCGAAATCTTCACCGCGTCGGGCGGCGAGTTCCTGGCCTATACGCTGGCCTACATGCTCGTGAACCTGATGATGCAGAACTATCTCTACGGTTCGTTCCGCTGGCCGTGGATCTCGGAGCTCTACGAATATGTGCAGACGGTCCACCTTCTGCCCGCCGTCGTCTCGGTCATGCTCAATCCGCGCAAGCCGACCTTCAAGGTCACGGCGAAGGACGAGTCGATCGCCGTCAGCCGGCTGTCGGAAATCAGCCGTCCGTTCTTCGTCATCTTCGCGGTGCAGATCATCGCCTTGATCATCACCATCTACCGCATCTATGCCGAGCCCTATAAGGCCGATGTGACGCTCGTCGTCGGCGGCTGGAACATCATCAACCTGATCATGGCCGGCTGTGCGTTGGGCGTCGTCTCCGAGCGCGGCGAGCGCTCCTCGTCGCGGCGCGTGCGCGTCAACCGCCGCTGCGAGCTCGGGGTCAACGGCAAATGGTACACGGCCTCGATCGAGGACGTCTCCGTCCACGGCGCCCGCCTGCATGTCTTCAACAAGCAGCTCGATCAGATGACCGTCGGGGCCGAGGGCGAAATCCGCTTCCGCCCCTATAGCGGCGCCGATCTCGAAACCCTGCCGCTCATCGTCCGCAACATGGAGCCTTCGGGCGACATCACCATGGTCGGCTGCCAGTATGTTCCGAAGAACGCTCTCGACCACCGCCTGATCGCCGACCTGATGTTTGCGAACTCCGACCAGTGGACGCAGTTCCAGCAGAGCCGCCGCCGCAACCCGGGCCTCATCCGCGGCACCATCTGGTTCCTCGGCCTGTCCTTCTATCAGACCAGCCGCGGCCTGGTGTATTTCTTCCGCAGCATGCGGCCGGAGCGCGAGGCGCAACAGCAGCAACAGCAACAGACGGCAAAGGCGAACGGCTGATGAAGAAGCTTGCCGCTGCCTCCGCTCTGCTTCTCAGTGCCTCGGCGATCGCCTATGCGCAGACCGCGCAGGCGCCCGCACCCTTCGACATGTCCGGCGAGCGTCCGGCCGGCCTGCAGCCGATGGTGCCGCGCATGACGGTTCCGGCCCAGCAGCCGGCGGCAGCTCCTGCGCAGCCGGCGCCGGTTCCCGCCGCACCTGTCCCAGCCGCACCCGTCGCTGCGCAACCTGCACCCGTTCCTGCCGTTCCGGCAACGCCGCCGGTCCTGTCGCAGCCCGCGGCCGCTCCGGCACCTGTCCCGGCATCCCCGGTTCCCGCGTCGCCCGGCGCCGCACAGCAGCCCGCAGCGCAGCCGCAACAGACGCCTGCGACGCCGGATGCGGCAGCCACCGCCCGTGCAGCCGGCAACGTCGTGCGCTATGTCGTGCCTGCCGCCAAGTTCGGCCTGGAAGGCGAATATGACCGCAAGTCCTGGTCCGTCTATCTGACGCCCGAGCAGGCGGCCGCACCGGCAAAGTTCAACTTCGCCTATCAGAACTCGATCGTCGTCGCCCCCGAGGCCTCGCAGATCACCGTGCTGATCAACAACCGGCCGGTCGGCCAGCAGCAGGTGGGCTCGCCCGACAGCCAGTCCTCCGTCAGCTTCGACGTGCCGCGCGGGCTGCTGCAGCCGGGCGCAAATCTGCTGACCTTCGAGACCAACCAGCGTCACCGCACCGATTGCAGCATCCAGTCCACCTATGAGCTGTGGTCGAATATCGATCCGTCACAGACCTATTTCAGCTTTGCAGGGCAGGATGCCGCGCGCCTGTCGAGCACCGATGCGATCCGCGCAATCGGCGTCGATGGCGCGGGCAAGACCGAATTCGATCTGCTGGTCCCGGCGCTCGAGCAGCCGGGTACGACGAAGCCGCTGCTGCGCCTGACGCAGGGCCTGTCCGTTCTCAGCGGCATGCCGAACCAGACTTTCTCCTTCAGCGCCGATCGCCTGCCGACCGGTGGTGCCGGTAAGCTCACCGTTCTCGTCGGCACGCCGGCCGAGCTCGCGCCTTACTTCCCGGCGCTGCCTCCGGCCGTCCAGTCCGCCCCGCTCGCCACCTTCGCGACCGATCCGCGGACGGGCTCGACGGTACTCTTGATCAGCGGCCCGTCCTGGCCGGCGATCTCGCAGGCGATCGATACGATCGTTCAGCCCACCGACCGTTCGCCCGATGTACGCCGTGACGTGCTGACGACGCAGCGCTGGACGGCGCCGGATGCGCCGCTGCTTTTCGAGGACACGCGCCTCAGCTTCCAGAAGCTCGGCGTCAAGACCACCGAATTCTCCGGCCGCCGCTTCCGCACCGATTTCAACGTCGCCGTTCCCGCCGATTTCTATGCCAATGCCTATGGCGAAGCGACCGTGCTGCTCGATGCCGCCTATACGGAGAACGTGCTCCCCGGCAGCCATATCGACATCTATGTCAACGGCAACATCGCCTCGACCGTGCCGATCACTTCGACCGGCGGCGGCATCCTGCGCCATCTGCCGATCCGCGTCACGATGCGGCATTTCAAGCCGGGCCTGAACGAGCTGGCGCTCGAAGCGATCCTGCAAACCAAGGAAGACGCCGCCTGCGCGCCCGGCTCGACGGCCGGTGGCACGCCGCGTTTCGCGCTCTTCGATACGACCGAATTCCACATGCCGGATTTCGCCCGCGTCGGGCAGCGGCCGAACCTCGCGGCGATGGCCGGCACTGCCTATCCCTATGGGCGCCTGACCGCGCCGATGCCGCTGTTCCTGGACCGCGCCGATGCCGATACGCTCTCCGCTGCGGCAACGCTGCTCGGCCAGATGGCGAGCATGGCCGGTCACCCGATCGATATCGAAACCTCGGCCTCGCCGAGCACGATCGGCGACCGCGACGCGATGTTCATCGGCTCGATCTCGCAGCTTCCGGCAACGGCGCTGTCGCAGGTCAATGTCGCGACCGCCAGCCAGGCCTCGTGGCGTCCCGTGCCTGATACCGGCGCAGCAGCACCCGACACCAACGCCGCCTTCGACGAATGGCGTTCGAAGGTCAGCGGCGGCGCCTGGAAGGGGCAGGTCACCGCCTTCCAGGAATGGATGCGCCGCAACTTCGACATTTCGCTGAGCTCGCTGCAATTCGTGCCGGGCGCCGAAGAAGTCTTCGCCCCGTCGAATGTCGCAACGATGATGGTGGCGCAGGGCACGAGCCCTGAAGGCAACGGCACCTGGACGCTGGTCACCGCACCCTCGGCAAAGGATCTGCGCGAAGGCGCCGAAGCGCTGACCTCTCAGGCCAACTGGCCGCAGATATCAGGCCACATCACCACCTATTCGTCGAAAACGGGCAAGGTCGAAAGCGTCCCGGTGACGCGCTTCGATTTCGTGCCGTCGCAGACCTGGACGATCGCCAACTATCGCCTGATCGCCGCCAACTGGCTGTCGACCAACATTCTCTCCTACGCCTTCCTGCTGGTCGTCCTGTCGATGCTGATCGGCGTCGCGACATCGAGCATGCTCGGCAGACTGGGACGAGGAAAATGAGGGGGATCGCGACGCGGCTGATGGCGGGCGTCGTTGCCCTCAACCTGCTGTGGCAGCCAGCCGCGGCACAACAGGTTCTGGTCGCTCCTCAGGCCTGGGCGGCCTACAAGACGCAGTTCCTCGATCAGACCGGCCGTGTCATCGACAATGGCAACGGCAATATCAGCCACAGCGAAGGGCAGGGCTATGGCCTGCTGCTTTCCTACCTCGCCAACAGCCCCTCCGATTTCGAGCAGATCTGGTACTTCACCCGCACCGAGCTCTTGCTGCGCAATGACGGGTTGGCGGTCTGGAAGTGGGATCCGAATTCCAAGCCGCACGTAACCGACATCAACAACGCCTCCGACGGCGACCTCTTGATTGCCTACGCACTGGCGCTTGCCGGTGCTGCCTGGAAGAAGCCCGAATATATCGAGGCGGCCGCCAAGATGGCGCATTCGCTGCTGACCGAAGCCGTCGTTCAATCCGGCGGCCGCACGCTGCTGATGCCCGGCGTTGAAGGTTTCATGCCGCCCGGCCGCAAGGATGGTCCCGTCATCAACCCATCCTACTGGATCTACGAGGCGCTGCCGGTCATGGCGCTGCTGGCGCCCTCCGACCAGTGGCAGAAGCTCAACGACGATGGTCTGGCGCTGTTGCGCAGCATGCAGTTCGGCCCGCGCAAGCTGCCGGCCGAATGGGTGAGCCTGGCGCGCATGCCGGCACCTGCAGAGGGCTTCGATGCCGAGTTTGCGTATAACGCGATCCGCATCCCGCTCTATCTCGCGCGGGCCGGTGTGACCGACGCCGAGCTCTTCGGACGGCTGCAGCAGGGCATGACGGTGGACGGGGCTCCGGCCACCATCGATCTCACCACTGGTAAACCGAAAGCCGCGCTTTCGGATGCTGGTTATCGAATTGTTAACGATGTTGTGGCCTGTGTGGTGCATGGTGCGAAACTGCCAGAATCAGCTCTGCAGTTCTCGCCAGCGCTCTACTATCCGTCCACCCTCCAGCTGCTCGGGCTGGCATTCGTTGGGGAGAAACATCCGGAGTGTCTGTGAAGTCCTCTCTCGTTGCAATTTCCGCGGCAGTCGTCGTGGCTGGTGTCATTACCGGCCTGAAGGATCGCGCGGCGCTACAGCAGCGCTTCGGGATTGGTGAAGAAGACAACGCTCCTAACCTGATGCTGATGGAGCGCATCAAGGGTCCGGATGCGCCGGCTGACCCGAAGATCGACGTTCAGGCGATCACCGACCGGCTGCAGGCTGCAGCGCCCGTTCTGACTGCCCAGACGCAGGCGCAAGGGCAGGGACAGGCGCCGGTTTCGGCCGTTCCGCCGGTCACCGTGACACCGGCCGCACCGGTCAATGCCGATGCTGCTCCGGTCGAGACAGCACAGCAGACGCAGCCCGTACCGGCAACAGCTGCTGCGCAGCCGCAGAGCCAGGCCCAGGGGCAGCCGAAGGTCGATGAAAGCGCGCTGCGCTATTTCGCCAGCCGCGGCGACAAGGTGCGTCTGCAGGCTGAAATCTCCCGTCTTCAGGCGCTCTATCCGAACTGGGTTCCCCCGGCCGATCCGCTGGCCGTGCCGCAAAGCGGCGACAAGCAGCTCGAGACCATGTGGCAGCTCTATTCCGAGGGCCGCTATGCCGAGCTGCGTTCGGCGATCGCCAACCGGCAGACCGCCGAGCCCGCCTGGCAGCCGCCGGCCGACCTGCTCGACCGCCTGGATGTCGCCGAAGCCCGTGCGCGGCTGATCAATGCATCCGATCTCAAGCAATATGCGACCGTCGTCGATATCGGCGCCGCAACGCCGAGCCTGCTGACCTGCAGCGATATCGATGTCCTCTGGCGCGTCGCCGAAGCCTTCGTCGATACGGACCGCCAGCAGCGCGGCATCGACGCTTATACCTATATCCTGAAGAACTGCACCAATCCGCAGGAGCGCCTGGCGACCATCCAGAAGGCCGCAGCCGTGCTGCCGTACCAGCCGATGCAGTCGCTGTTGGCGCTCGAACAGCCGGCCGTCAGCGGCGCGCGTGAATTCGACAGCATTCGTGACGACCTTGCCCGCCGCTTCCTCGCCGAAGGCAATGCCGACAACAAGCTGACGATCGCTGCCGATTACATTTCGCGCGTCGAGCGCCTTGCCGAAGCCCAGGGCGAACCGGCCGATGCGCTGCTGCTCGGCTGGTACCAGCTGCGCCGCCAGAATGCGACCGATGCCGAAAAATGGTTCCGTGCCGCCCGCACCAAGGAAGACAGCGCCTCGGCCTCTGAAGGCCTCGCGCTGGCGCTGGTCGATCGCAAGGCGCCACAGGAAGCCGAAGACGTCATGTTCAAGTGGCGCAACGATTCCAAGGACGCGATGGACACCTATCTGGCTGCCACCGCCAACCTGATGGCGCTGCAGCCCCGGCCAACATTACCGAGGACGTGCTCGGCCGCATGGCGACCGAAATCATCGCCCAGAAATACGTGCCGACCGCCCAGCAATATGGCTGGTATGCCCGTTCGCTCAATCAACCGCAGACGGCCGCGCGCTGGTTCGAAACGGCGTTGCGCTGGAAGCCCGATGACGAGCCTTCCGCCTATGGCCTGGCGATCACCCGCGAGCAGCTGAACGACCGCAAGGGCGTTGCCGAAGTCCAGAGGCTCTGGGCCGGCCGCTCGCAGCGTATCGCTACGCTCGACGACACCTCGTCGCTGACGCCGAACGCCTCCGCGCCGCTGCCCGGCCCGACCCAGGCGCCACAGACCAATGCGCCCGTCGCCGTCGCGCCCACGCCGCAGCCGGTGCAACAGCAACAGTACCAGCAGGCGCCCCAGCAATATCAGCCGGCGCAGCAGCAGTATCAGCCCGTGCAACAGCAGCAGGCCTACCAGCAGCCGGTTCAGCGCCAGCGCACGCAGGTTGCGAGCTACGATGCCGAGCCGTCCCGGCCCGCCGCCGTTCAGCAGACGGCACGCGCCCCCCGCGGCTGCGCCACGACGATCGATGCCAGCATGCTGAGCCCCGGCGATGCGCTGACCCGCGGCTGGTGCCTGATGGATCTCAACCGCCCGATGGAAGCGATTGCCGCCTTCGAGACGGCGCTGAAGAGCCCGGCGCGCCAGAACCGCGAAGATGCTGCCTACGGCCAGAGCCTCGCCTATCTGCGCGCCGGCCTGTCGAACAACGCTGCCGTCTCCGCAACCCGCGCCCCACAGAACCGCCAGCGCGCCGCCGAGCTGCAGGTCGCCATCCTCGCCGACCGCGCGCTCTCGGCCTATGGCGCCAAGCGCTATCGCGAAACGCTGATCTATCTCGACCAGCGCGCCCAGCTGAAGCAGGAAACCATCGACCTGATGGTCTTGCGCGGCTACTGCTACTTGAACCTCAAGATGTATGGCGATGCCACCCGCGTCTTCGAGGCGGCGGCTGCGACCGGCAGCAAGGACGCCAATCGCGGCCTCGCCAATGTCCGCGAGGCGACCCACCCGGATGGCCGCTACTGACCTTGGCAAGCGCCGCTGCCACGGTTAGACAGGAGGCCTGAAGAGGAGTTGGGGGCGATGAGAACATCCAAGGTCATCCATGTCGTTACCTGCCACGCCGAAGGCGAGGTGGGCGATGTGATCGTCGGCGGCGTCGCGCCACCGCCCGGTGATACGGTCTGGGATCAGTCCCGCTTCATCGCTACGGATGAGACGCTGCGCAATTTCGTGCTCAACGAACCGCGCGGCGGCGTCTTCCGCCATGTGAACCTGCTGGTGCCGCCGAAAAACCCGAAGGCGCAGATGGGCTGGATCATCATGGAGCCCGCCGACACGCCGCCGATGTCCGGCTCCAACTCGATTTGCGTTTCGACCGTGCTCCTCGACACCGGCATCATCCCGATGCAGGAACCGGAAACCAAGATGATCCTCGAGCCGCCGGCCGGTCTCATCGAGGTCACTGCCACCTGCCGCAACGGCAAGGCCGAGCGCATCAGCGTCAAGAACGTCGCCTCTTTCGCCGACAAGCTCGATGCCAAGCTGGAGGTCGAGGGGCTCGGCACGCTGACCGTCGATACCGCCTATGGCGGCGACAGCTTCGTCATCGTCGATGCCCATGCGCTCGGCTTCTCGATCGCCCCGCACGAGGCCCGCGATCTCGCCGAACTCGGCATGAAGATCACCAAAGCCGCCAACGAACAGCTCGGCTTCGTCCATCCCGTCAACAGCGGCTGGGACCACATCTCCTTCTGCCAGTTCGCGGCCCCCGTCGCCGTCGAGAACGGCATCCTGACCGGCGCCAATGCCGTCGCCATCCGGCCGGGCAAGATCGACCGCTCGCCGACCGGAACCGGCTGCTCGGCGCGCATGGCCGTCCTGCATGCGAGGGGCCAGATGAAGGTCGGCGACAGGTTCACCGGCCGCTCGATCATCGGCTCCGAGTTCCATTGCTCGATCGATTCCGAAGCCGATATCGGCGGCAATCCGGGCATTGTGCCGATCATTTCCGGCCGCGCCTGGGTGACGGGAACGCAGCAGCTGATGCTCGATCCCTCCGACCCCTATCCCGCGGGCTACCGCCTCTCGGACACCTGGCCGATGGAAAAGCAGACCGGTTGAACCCGGCCATCGCCCGCCAATCACCTAGCAGACAAGGAATACGCAGTGCCCAACTCCAATATCTTCGGCAAAGACTACGACGCTTTCCTCTTCGACATGGACGGCACGCTGGTGAACTCGATCGCCGTCGTGGAGCGCGTCTGGGGCGACTGGGCAAAGCGCCACGGCCTTGAGCCGGAGGTGTTCATGAAGACCGTGCACGGCGTTCGCGCCTCCGATACCGTCCGCAATCTCGGCCTGCCGGGCGTCGATCCCTTCCATGAGGCAAAGCTGCTGCTCGACGCCGAGATGGAGGATGTCGAGGGCATCATCGAAATCCCCGGCGCCATCGATTTCGTCAAGAGCCTGCCGGACGACCGTTGGGCGATCGTCACCTCGGCCCCCGCCGAACTCGCCTTCAAGCGCCTGAAGGCGGCCGGCATTCCGCTGCCGAAGGTCATGGTAACAGGCGAGGAAGTCTCGGCGGGCAAGCCGAGCCCGGAATGCTACATCCTCGGCGCCAAGCGCCTCGGCGTCGATCCGGCCCGTTGCCTCGTCTTCGAAGATGCCGTCGCCGGCATTCTCGCCGGTGAAGCCGCCGGCGCCGACGTCGTCGTCATCACCACGACCCACGCAACGCCCTTCGAAACACCTCACGCCGAAACCGACGGCTACACGGATTTCCGCGTCGAAACCAAGCCCGGCGCCGTCTCGATCGCCAGGGCGTAATCAACTGTCGGCTTTTTGAGCGGATAGATCCTTTTTCCGCTTGCATTCAAGCCGTCGAAAAACTAAACGATGCAAGCCGTTTAGGCAGGTCGGGGCGTAGCGCAGCCCGGTAGCGCACTTGACTGGGGGTCAAGGGGTCGCAGGTTCAAGTCCTGTCGCCCCGACCATTTAAACCCTTGAACACCAAGGGTTTTCGTTCTCTCCCCCAAGGGCCGAGATGGCCTAGAGGAGAACGAAAAGGATAAAAGATCCACAAAAGAGCACGGAAAGCTCACGATTTTTTCTTGCCACTCAATGAAGCCAATTCCTGCCCGGTCGCGGAATGGGCCCAAGAAACACGTAATCCCTTCCTTATCAGTCCACTGCAATCCCGATCTACATAACTGTCTTGGTGATCTTGCGAACGCCCTCGATCAACTCTGCAACTTCTGTAGCTGTCGGGTCCGTCGGCGCCTTGTGATCGCATTTGTTGCGAATATCCGCGAGGTGTTGGATGAAACGCCACTGCACGAGATCGATAACGCTAGCGTCTTTCAAAGCTTGGTAAAAGTCTGAAATAGTGGGATGCTTTTTCTTGATCGCCAAGCCGTGACGAGCACAAACCGCCCCAAGGTGGCCTTCCAAAACCACACCAGCAACCGCGCCTGCGCCGCGTACAAAGCCGCTTGTGTTCAGCACTTCGGCGGCGTGCAGTTCGTCATCTAGTACGTCGGCGTGGACAAGCGTCCTTATGTCATACAGTGACGATCTGAACCTATTCCGAAGACCGTTGATAATATTGAATTGTTGGAACATGGCTGGGATTGCGGCGGCAGGGGTAACCCCGGCATGGGTTTGAACACCGCGCAGGGCATCGCTAATCGTATAGTTCGCCCACATGATGGTGGAGCGCTGTCCTTTATGCTGGTAGTAGCTACGGAAGTCGTCTTCGCGCTCGGGGATGAGTTGCTTCACCAACGCTAAGGACTCCGAATACCAAGCTTGATAATTGGCACCAAAGTCCGGCAGGTTCTCAACCTCTTCAGGCGCGAAGTCATGTATGACGGGATCTTTTGGGCGCGTCAGCTTTTGGAGGCTCATGGTAAGCTTCGCGCCAAACTTCCCCAAGCGCTCAATATCTTTCTCGTATCTTTCGAAATTCGACGCCATGTCCGTTCCCTACACGTCGCAAAATATTACATGGAAAAGGTGATCTTAGTCGCCGAGTCTTGCAACTCTAGCTTCTAGTTCTTCAACACGTTTTCTAGCGCTGCTACGTTGCTACGGATTGGCGGGTTAAAGCCGCTCTATCCCTGGGGCCAGGGATGACCCAACGGAAAACAGAGCAAAGCAAGAATTTCCACCTAGGTCTCACTAGGTGACCCTCAGCCTGGACGCTTCACGTCTACGCGCGTCCGCTCGACCCCACCAAAATTGGCCGCTACCTTTTGTGAATAGTTCTCGTCTTTTCGCCGCTACCGCACGTATCCTGACGAAACGCCAGATGGCGCAGCGGAGGGACAGCAATGACCGGTCGCAGGATGATGGACGGTTCGCGGGAGCGGCTTGTCGAGGCGTTTCAGGCGCTGACGGACGAGGCTGTCAGGGCCGGATGGGCAGAAGGCGATGTCGCGATAGCGCTGACGGAGCTTGCCGGGGAATATCTCATCGAACTCAGCGGCAGGGCGATCACCGAAGGTGCTCTGCATCCGCGGCTGGCCGAGGTCGTGCCGCTGCGCAAGCACTGACCGCCGCCTCGGCCGTTCAGGCAAGCAGCCCGGCGATGCGGGCGGCGGTGATGAAGGAAAGCCGTGCCTTGCTGGCGCTGATCAGGCCGTCGAGCGCGTCGAGGCAATGCTGCATGGCGATGCGGTATTCGCGGCCGCGGTTGCCCGGCCAGCGCTTCAGGAACTCGACGGCATCCCAGGCGGTGGAGATGATCAGGTCTGCGGTTGCGGATTTGACGCGAACGGGGGAGGGGAAGCTTCTCTGACTCATGACACGGTCTTTGTACTGATTTGAACCTGGCATCGAACGCCGGGCATGTTCCTTTGTTCCCGCTAAATTTCAGAGAGTTGCAAAGCGTGAAATCCGCGCGCATAGTGCAGGCGTTCCCGATCTCATCTGCCGCTGCAGGTATTCTGCGTCAGGCTTTCAGGAAGTGCCGCCTCGATGCTCGACACGACTATCCATCCGCGCGACCTCCCGCTGTTTTCGGACGATCTCGACGTGATTTCCAATGTCCTGGATGAAGTCTGCGAGGACCGCGGCGTCGGCCGCCGCACGCAGGAGGCCGAGCGCCTGGGCGCGGTGATGATCCAGCTTTACCGGCAGGGTGTCAGAGACGGCGCAAAGCTCGCCGCCCTGACCAAGGCCTATCTCTGAAGATTACTTCTGCTCGACGGAAATGCCGTTCTGGCCGATGCTGAGCTCGACGCCCTCCGGCTTGCTTTCTTCACGATAAATATAGGCGCCAAGGCCGATGACGACGACCACGAGCGCGCCGATGACGAAATAAAGACTGCTGTTACGATTCAAGATGATTTCCCTCAACGCATTGATTGCGCGCAGAAAACGCGTGAAGGCCGGTTTGGTTCCGGATTAATCGTCATTGGTGGCGTTGAGCTCTTCGGGCCGCAGGCCGTCGTCGCCGTTGCCGCGTGCCTTGAGGCGCACGCCGGGGCCGCCTTCGTCATGATTGCCGCTGGCGATGAAGATGATGCCGGCCGCCTCCAGCGCGTGCTTGGCGGCGAGAAAGGCCTGCGGCTCGCCGCTGCCTTCGCCCTGTTCGAGCGCCGAAACGATTTTTGCGGAAAGGCCGGATGCAGCGGCCAGTTCCTCGATGCTCATGCCCGTCATGGCGCGGGCGCCGCGTATCTGTGTTCCCGTGATCATGAGGAGAAGTTTAGCGCGGACGGGCCGCTTCTCAAGTGGCGCTGACGCCGGTTTTGCGCATCTCGGCGAGCTGGTGGCGGTGCTCCAGTGCGGCGCAGCCCCAGACGATGCCGAACAGCAGATAGACGTGGCGCCAGTGGTCGATATCGATGACGTTGCCGATCGTCGCATGGCCGATGACGCAGATCCAGGCGATCATCAGGAAGGGCTGCCAGGGGCGATCCTTGAGCAGGTTCTTGAAACCGAGATAGATGGTCCAGATCAGCATCAAGACATAGGTGACGAAGCCGAGCCAGCCATAGGTCGTCAGGCACTTCAGCCAGATATTGTGCTCGTCTTCGGGGAAGATCGTGCCGAACACCATCGGGCCGATCCCGAGCGGCCGCTCCATCATCATCTGGAAGCCGATGCGGTGGCGGTCGAATCGGCCGAGATATTCGCCGTCATATTGCTGCACCAGCTGTGCGCGGGTGCTGAAGAGGTCGGCGACCTGCGGGATCTGCAGGGCGATGACGAGTGCCGCGACCATCAGGATCACCGCCGTCATCGACATCAGCAGGATCTTCAGGCGGAAGGCGCCGGTGCGTTCTTTCAGGAGCATGACGAAGATCAGGATGACGATCGTCAGCAGGAAGAGGCCCCAGGCGGCGCGCGAAAAGGACAGGAAGACGCCGAGCGCCAGGATCAGCAGCGCAAGGGCGCGGACCGGCGAGCTCAGCAGGCTGCGCGTCAGCATGCCGTGCACGAGGTAGAGCGATGGGGCGACGAGGAACGGACCGAAGACGTTCGGATCCTGGAAGGCGCCCTTGGCGCGGTCGTAGAGCGTGAAGACTTCCGAGCCGGGGAAGGCGTGGAAGTAGCCGAGAATGCCGAGCAGCGAGGTGATGACGGCGGCAAACACCCACGCGTTGAAGATCAGCACGAGGCGCTTGGCATTGTCCTCGATGATCGCGGCATAAAAGACCGATGTCAGCGCCAGGAAGGTCGAGACGGCGATATACATCGGCCCGCCCGTCATGTCCTTCATCTGAGTCAGAGACAGCATGCCGCCGACATTGAAGGTGATGAGCAGCGCCAGCAGGATGCCGCTGTAGCGGGAGATGCGCAGCCCGAGGATGAACCAGATGCCGGTCAGCCCGGCCATCCAGAGCTCGTAGGGCGCCGGCTCGTCGATGACGAAGCCGGAGAGGAATACGCCGAAGGCGACCAGCGCCGAGCCGATGATACGCAGCGTCACGCGCTGCGGGTCGGCGACGCGCGGATATGTCGCCTCGATCGCGCTCAATAGGCGTTTTCCGTATTGAGCAGCCGGATCGGCGTCAGGAACAGGATCTTCAGGTCGAACCAGAGCGACCAGTTCTCGATGTAATAGAGATCGTAGGCCGTGCGGAACTTGATCTTTTCGTCATTGTCGACTTCGCCGCGCCAGCCATTGATCTGCGCCCAGCCGGTGACGCCGGGCTTGACGCGGTGGCGGGCGAAATAGCCCTCGACGACATCGCCAAAGGCGCGGTTGTGGGCCTGGGCAGCGACGGCATGCGGACGCGGACCGACCAGCGACAGCTCGCCGCGCAGCACGTTGAAGAGCTGCGGCAGCTCGTCGATCGACGATTTGCGGATGAAGCGGCCGACGGGGGTGACGCGTGGGTCGCCCTTGGTCACGGCCGCCTTCGCGCTCGGGTCGCTCATGTTCGTGTACATCGAGCGGAACTTGAAGACGTTGATGACTTCGTTGTTGAAGCCGTGGCGCTTCTGCATGAAGAAGACCGGGCCCTTCGAGGTCAGCTTGATGGCAACAGCCGTCGCGATCATCACCGGCCAGAGCAGGAGCAGGGCGAGTGTCGCGAAGAAGATGTCGAAGCCGCGCTTGGCGACTGAGTCCCAGTCCTGGATCGGCTTCTTGAAGATGTCGAGCATCGGCACGGTGCCGACATGCGAATAGGCGCGCGGGCGGAACCGCAGGCGGTTGGCATGGGCGGCAAGGCGGATATCGACCGGCAGCACCCAGAGCTTCTTCAGAAGCTGCAGGATGCGGGCTTCGGCGCTGAGCGGCAGGGCGATGATCAGCATGTCGATGCGCGTCAGGCGCACGAACTCGACGAGTTCGGCAACGGTGCCGAGCTTCGGATAGCCGGCGACCATGATCGGCGAGCGCTTCTCGCCGCGATCGTCGAAAATGCCGCAGATGCGGATGTCGTTATCGGGCTGCAATTCGAGCAGGCGGATCAGATCCTTGGCCGGATCGCCGCCGCCGACGATGACGGCGCGCCGCTCCATGACGCCGTTGCGCGCCCAGTTGCGGATGCCGTAGGCGACGAGGAAGCGGGTGCCGATGAGGAACAGGCCGGCGACCGAGAACCAGGCAAGATGCAGGTTGATCTTCGCCCAGGAGGTCTCGTTGAACAGCGCAAAGACCATTTCCGTCAGCAGGAAGGCGGCTGCCCAGGAGAGGAAGATCCGCGGCAAGAGCCGCACGCGAGAGCGCAGCGCCGGGATCGAATAGGTATCGCTGATCTGCAGGCTGACGACGGCAAAGGCGGAGATGAAGAAGGCGAGCGCGACGCGCGAGGCGAAGGTCTCGGTGCTGCCGTCTCCCGGCCAGATCAGGAAGGCAAGGAGACCAATGACGAATTGCGAGGCGAATTCGAAGAGCCGAAACTGGCCGATGATGATGGCGGGCGAATGCGTGCCTTCGCGAAACTGTTCGGCGATCTGCAGGGCGTAGGGGTTGATCGACCCTGCCTCATCCGCCTTCTCGGCCGTATCGCCGCGCGCATGGATGTCCGAGACCTGCTTGCGCAGCGTTTCGACGTCGAACTGACCGCTCTTTTCTGCCTTGTTCATGAGGCTTCCGCCGCTCGTTGATACAAACGGCATAGCAGGAAGCCCCTAAGAAAGGTTTACAGGATCTTATATATTTGAAGATGTCGGCGTCTGGCCGATGAGCTCGTAGTATAGTTTCAGCACATCTCTCGCCATCACCGGCGCTGAAAACACCGCCTTCACGGCTTCCGTCGAAGGCATGGTCTGATGCCCCCATTCGGGCTTGGCAAGCGCCTCGGCCATGACCCGCGCGAGGTCGGTCGCGTCACCCGGCGTCACCAGTGCTGCGCTCTCCTTGCCGAGCGCTTCCGGGATGCCGCCGACGCGGCTGGCGATCACCGTCTTGCCGGCGCCGAGCGCTTCGAGAACGATATAGGGCATGGCCTCGGCGCGTGACGGCACGACGACATTCTGCGACATCGTGAAAGCCTCCTGCACGCGCATTGCAGGCAGCATGCTGATGCGCTTGCCGAGGCCGCGTTCGACCATCATGTCGCGGTACTTGTCGCGATCCGGCCCGTCGCCGATCATCAATGCGGAGAGGGGGCGCCCGGCCAGCCGCTCGGTCTTGGCGAAAGCGTCCACAAAAAGATCGGGACCCTTAAGGTCCCGAAGCATGCCGATATAGATGAAGTGGACCGCATCGGATCGGGTGGGAATGACCTGGAAATCCCGTTCCCCGATGCCGTTATAGATCAGCCGTGTCTTGGTTTTCGGCTTGCCGACCTTCTTGGCATAGGTGTCGCGCTCGTATTCGCAGATAAAGACGAGCGCGTCGGTCAGATATTCCTGCAGCCGCTCCATCTTGAGCACGAACTGCCCGAGGAGCGAGGTGCGGGAATAATGCAGGCTTCCGCCATGCGCAGTATAGAGGCGGGCTACGCGATACCTGTTCACCCGCAGGGCTGAGCCAACGAGCCGCGCGAGCACACCGCCTTTGGCGCCGTGTCCGTGCAGCACATCAGGCCGCAAACTTTTGATTGTCTTGTATGTATCCCAGATCACCGGAATATCGGAGATGCCAGGGGCGCGGCGGATTGGCACGCGCGTCAGCCCAAGCGACAGATAGGGACGGATATCGTCGAACAGCCGGTCCTCGTGCTCGCCACCGGTCGAGCTGTCGCAGAGAATGCCGATTTCGTGACCGGCCTTACTGTGCTCCTCGACCAGATCGCGGACATGACGGAAGATTCCGCCGATCGGCGACCTGAAGCAGTGAATGATGCGGAGAGGCCGTTGTTCGTCTGTCATGTCAGATCAGAACAGCCGTTCGCGTACATAGATCGTGTCGCCAGCGATGATGGCGGAGGAAATGTTGACGCGGCCGGTGATGACCTGACCGTTGATCTTGCGCGTCACGTCGACGCTGGCCTGATTGGCGCGCGAGGTGTAACCGCCGGCAACGGCGATGGCATTCTGAACCGTCAGGCCGGGAACATAGGCGTATTGGCCGGGCTGGCCGACTTCGCCCATGACGAAGATCGAGCGGTAGCGATCGACATCGATGGTGACATCGGGATCGCGAAGATAACCCTGGCGCAGCTTGCCAGCCAGCTGGCCGGAAAGCTGTTGCAGGGTGCGGCCACGGGCAGGGACCTGGCCGACAAGCGGGAATGCGATATAGCCGGCCTGATCGACAGTATAGCTGTTCGTCATGCTCGGCTGGTCGAAGACGGTGATGCGCAGGCGGTCGCCGCTATCCAGCGTATAGGGCTGGATCGTCGCCTGCTGGAAAGCCTTCGGCGCCGGCTTATAGGTGTTGCAGCCGCTCAGGACCGCAGTCATCGCGGCAAGGCCGAGGGCCAGAAACATCTTTGGCGTAGCGAGGGGCATCCGTGCAGGCTCACAGAAAACAAATTGGTCCCCGCCGTTATCGATCCGTTAGGGTTAATGGCTGGTAAAAATCCGCAGCTTTTTTTGTGCTCCGTGCATTCTCCCGCCTCTTACTTGAGGGCGGGGCAATTAACGCTTGGGTTACTATAGTCGTTTACGCTTCGCGGCACCTTTGTTCTTGGAGTACGAGTATGTCCGGCGTATCGGGAAATCAGGATGTCGACATCGATCTTGGCCAGCTTGTCCGTGCCGTATGGGAACGGCGGCTCAAGGTCGTTGCGATCACGCTGATCGGGGCAGGGGTTGCCTTCGCCGGCGCCAAGATGATCGCGCCGAAATATCGCGGCGAGACGCGCCTGCTGATCGAGCAGCGCGCGCCGGCCTTCGCCAATACCCAGACATCCGACGCCACGGCAGGCCCGTTGCTCGACGAGCTGAATATTGCGAGCCAGGTGCAGCTCCTGCAGTCCGCCGACCTGATCAAGAAGGTCATCAACAGCGAGAAGCTCTACGAGCTCCCGGAATTCGACGAGGCAGCCAACGGCTCGGCGCTGACGGATATCCTCGTTGCCCTGCATCTGAAGAAGAACCCGGCTGAAAACCCGCCTGAAGAGCGCGTCATCGATGCCTTCACCGAGCGCCTGCAGGTCTTCCAGGTGCCGGGCTCGCGCGTCATCGGCATCAACTTCACCTCCAAGGATCCGAAGCTCGCCGCCCGCATTCCGAATGCGATGGCATCGGTCTATCTCGCTACCCAGAGCGGCGCCAAGCTCGCCTCCAATTCCGAAGCCACCCGCTGGCTCGAGCCTGAAATCGAAAGCCTGCGCCAGAAGGTCAATGATGCCGAGCAGAAGGTCGCCGAATACCGCGCTCAGCACGGCCTGCTGCCGACCAATGGCGGCAGCAACTTCCCGACGCAGCAGCTGAACGATATCTCCGCCGAACTGACCCGGGTGCGCGGCGAGAAGGCCAATGCCGAAGCCCGCGCCCAGGCCGTGCGTAACGCGCTGTCCTCCGGCGAAGCCTCCGATACGCTGCCCGACATCATGAATTCGCAGTCGATGCAGCGCCTGAAGGGTACCGAGTCCGGACTGCAGTCGCAGATCTCCGATCTCAGCATCTCGCTGCTCAACAACCATCCGCGCCTGCGCAGTCTCCGCGCCCAGCTCGCCGACATCAAGACGCAGATCCGCGCCGAAACGCAGAAGATCCTGACCAGCATTGAGAACGAGTCCAAGGTCGCCGATCTGCGCGCCACCGAGCTCGAGCGCCAGTCCGGCGCTTTGCAGCAGAACAGCGCCAAGGCCGGGGAAGACGAAGTCGGCCTGAACGCGCTGCAGCGCGAAGCCAATGCCCAGCGCCAGCTGCTCGAAACCTATCTGGTGCGTTACCGCGAAGCCGCATCGCGCGCCGACAGCAATTCCAGCCCGGCCGATGCCCGCGTCGTCTCCAAGGCGATCCAGCCGGTCGATCCCTATTTCCCGAAGGTCGTCCCGATCGTCATCGTCGCCGCCTTCGCAACGCTGATCATCACCTCGATCGTCATCATGCTCGCCGAGCTCTTCAGCGGCCGCGCGTTGCGTCCTGTTGGTCCCGCCTTGCCGGTTGCCCGTATCGAGGAAGAGGAAACGGTTATCGTTGCCGCTCCCGCAAAGACGAAACGTGCCGTGGCCCCCAGCATGCTCTCTGCCCCGGCAGAAGAACCTGAAACCGAAGAGCTCGCCGTCGCCGTCGAAGCTGTCGAAGAGAACGAATTCTCGATCGGCTCCGTTGCCGATTATCTCACCGGCAGCCGTGCGCCGCTCGCAATCGCCATTTCACCGACTGGTGACGACGGCTCCGCAGCCACCGTTGCGCTTGCCCGCAGGCTCGCCGCCTCCGGCCAGCGCGCCATCCTCGTCGATATGACCGGCTCCGGCTATCCGACCGCGATGATGGCCGAAGACCTGGAAGCGCCTGGCGTTACCGACCTGCTCTGCGGCGAAGCTGCCTTCGGCGACACGATCCATGGCGACCGCTCGTCGGATGCGCATCTCATCCCGCAGGGGATCAGCGACGTTCGCAAGGCGATGCGCGGTGCAGATCGCCTGTCGTTGCTGCTCGATGCGCTGATGTCGGCTTACGATATCGTCATCGTCGAATGCGGCGCGGCCGATGTCGCCGGCGTGTCGCGGCTGACGCGCAGCAAGGATGTCGAGATCATCCTCTCCATGCCGGAAGTGCTGGAAGACGAGTTCGCAACCGCCATGACCGAGTTCGAAAAGGCCGGTTACCAGCGCGTCGTGCTGATGTCGGGCGGCGAAAGCGCCGAGCCCGATCTCACCCGCCACGCCGCCTGAGGCGGTCAGATACCGATCTTGGCGCGCAGGCGCTGGGCTGCTCGGTAAAAGCCCGGCCGCGCCTTGATATAGGCCTTGCTGCGGGTGATGGCGCGATGCGCCGTCCCTGCAATCCGTCCCTTCAGCGATAGCGGCAGAACCACGTCATGATGGTCGGTCTCGACGGGCGCCCAGGAGCGCTTGTAGGTCTGGTCGCCAAGGCCGAAATCGAAGAGCGCGACGCTCTTGTTCTGCAATCCGGAGATCATCTGCCAATAGAGGAATTCGCCGGGGCTGGCATCCGGAACGAGGTTCTCGTCGATCGCGCCGAACTGGCAGATCACATGATCGCCCTTGCGCGAGATGCCCGAGACGGCCGCAATCTTGCCGTCGAATTCACCCTTCAACCGCAGCGCATGCATTTCCAGGCCATAGTCGCTACCGTCGCGGATATCGATGAGCCCATGCAGGAATGCCTTCGTCGCGGCATCGGCAAAGACGTCGGGCAGACCGAGCGAACGGAAGCGCTCGGACTTCTGCCTGAAGAACAGGTCGAGCAGCGCATGCTGTTCGGCGGGTGAGCCGCCGTCGATATAGTCGAAGCCGCCGATTGCCTCCAGCCGCTTGGACTGCACGCGGAATTTCTTGCGGCGGCTCTTGGCATTCAGCTGCTTCAGCGTCGCCTCGAAATTTTCGAGCAGCGGCAGCTGGTAGGCGTGGTTCTGGTTTTGCACCATCGGCAGTAGGTTCAGCGGGTTTTCCCGCCCGCGCCATTCCAGCGGCATGTTCTGCAGCAGCAACAGATCGGCCTTACCGTGCAGCGCCTCTCTCAGGATCGCTGCGAAACGACCGGCATCGAGACCGCCTGCGCCTTCGAGGAAGGCGGCCGAGAACAGGCCGGTATTGATATTGCTGTGATCGGCGCCGATGAACTTGGCGATCCGCACGCCCTGGCGGCTTTCGATCTCGATCGGCAGGATGAAGGCGGCCTTGCCCTGCGCGGTGCCTTTGAGCACGGCAAGCGGCCTGTCATAGGCGCGCACCCAGGAGCGGCACCACTCATAGCCCTGATGCAGCGAGGCGAGGGGATCTTTCTCAAGCGCCCGCCAGTCGCTCTCCAACGGCTCCAGTTTTGTGTGGACGGTGATGTCCAGATCAGCGATCGCCAGCTGCGCGCCGACCGATCTCAGCCGGGAAATACCGGCATCGGCCTTGCCTGCATCGTCAAGCGGCTGGTGGTCGGCATCGAGCTTCTGCGTCCGCACGGGAGATCTCCGGTCAAGATTGCGTACCGGAAGATATAGCGGCCAAGGCCTAGAGAGGGTTTAAACGCAAGCCAAACAGGCGGGTTTTCCGCAGATCAGGGTTATCTGCCTGTTAATGCCTATTGCTGCTTCGGGCCTGCCATCCACTTGATGATCAGCATTGCGGGCAGGATCCAGATCAGGCCGGTCAGCGCGAAATAGAGGAGATGGCCCCACCAGGGAGCTTCGCCCAGCGTCGCCACCGCGATCGTGTTCGCGATCAGCGCATAGCCGAGCACGAGGATGATGATCAGGATCGTGCCGATGAATTTGCGCAGGCGAACGGGCATCAGTCTTGGCTTCCGGATTGCAGGATGGAACCAGCGCGACGGCATGCCGCAAAGGTTCGGGGCTTGTTTTGCATGAGCCGCTAGGGCAAATCAACTGCCGATAACAAGGAGCAATCATGGCCGTCGCAGATATCACCACCGAGCATGCAATCCGGGGCGAAGTCCGCAAGCAGGACCGCAACCGCCGCGCCATTCGCATCTGGCTGGGTTTCGTGCTGCTTGCGCTCTTCTGTCTGGTGCTTGTCGGCGGCGCGACGCGTCTCACCAATTCGGGCCTGTCGATCACCGAATGGAAGCCGATCCACGGCGTCATCCCGCCGCTGAACGCGGCCGAATGGGACGAGGAATTCAAGCTCTACCAGCGCATTCCCGAGTTCCAGCAGTTAAACAGCGACATGACGGTCGAGGAGTTCAAGGGCATCTTCTGGTGGGAGTGGGCGCACCGCCTGATCGCCCGCGGCATCGGCGTCATTTTCGCGCTGCCGCTCCTCTATTTCTGGGTCACCGGCAAGGTCGAGCGCCGCCTGCGCTGGCCGCTGGCGGGCATTCTGGCGCTCGGCGGTCTCCAGGGCTTCATCGGCTGGTGGATGGTCTCGTCTGGTCTTGCGGTGCGCACCGATGTCAGCCAGTACCGCCTGGCGACCCACCTCGTCATGGCCTGCCTGATCTTTGCCTCGTGCATGTGGATCATGCGCGGTCTCTCGCCGCATTCCAATGAGGCGCCGCCGACCTCGAGCTCGAAGACCTGGGCCGCTGTTATCGCCATCTTCTCGTTGTTCCAGATCTATCTCGGCGCGCTCGTGGCCGGTCTCGATGCAGGTTTCACCTACAATACCTGGCCGCTGATGGATGGCTCTGTCGTTCCCGGCGACCTGCTGATCCAGCAGCCGGCCTGGATCAATTTCTTCGAGAACCCGAAGACGGTGCAGTTCATCCACCGTATCGGCGCTTATACGCTCTTCGCGCTGACGCTGATCAACATGATCATGGCGCTGCGCGCTGCGCCGAAGACCACCCATGCCCGCCGCGCGGTCGTGCTCTTCGCGCTGGTAACCATCCAGGCGGCGATCGGCATCACCACGCTGCTGCTGCATGTGCCGCTGCACTGGGGCCTGCTGCATCAGGGCGGCGCACTCGTCGTCTTCGGCTTCGCCGTCGCCAACTGGCGGGGTTACTACGGCGAATTCACCCGCCAGACGGTGATTGCCGAGCGCAGCTGACGCGCCGACACATTCCCGAATTCTTCAAGCCGCGGTGCCATGCGCCGCGGCTTTTTGATGCCGTGAGAAAAATATCGCGCCCCTGTCGGCAATGCTGCCTGCCACCCGTCCTTGTGACATGGTTCCACAATGGCTGCGGCCACGAAAGAGGGTAGGACAATGGCAAAGACAATAGCAATTCTCGCCGCAAGACTGATCTTCGGTGCGATGTTCCTGATGGCGACGAGCTTCAAGTTCATGGATATGGGCGCAACCGCGGGCTACATCGCCGCCGCAGGATTTCCGTTCCCGCTGTTCCTCGCCTGGGTGGCGGCCTTCTTCGAAGTCGGTCTGGCGGTAGCCTTCCTCACCGGCGCCTTCTTCAGCGAAGCGGCGCTGCTTGCCGGCGTCTACGTGATTTTCCTCGCTTTCGCTTTCCACGGTCCGAACCGCTGGGAAGGTAATCAGGCCGAGTTCGGCTTCTTCGTCGATCACTTCACCTTCCTGGCCGGCCTGCTCTTTGCTTTTGCGCATGGCCCGGGCGAGAAGCTCAGCGTCAAGATGGGCCTGCTGCGCCAGCCCGCCTAACGAAGGATGCCGTCGAGGACGGGCAGACCGAATATCGCGGAGGCTCCGATCAGGAGATAGCAGATCAGGCGGAAGGTACTTTCCTTCGCCAGCCCGAACAGCTTCGAGCCTCCGTAGAGCCCGACCGCATAGGCTGGGAGAATGACGATCGTCAGCGCGAAGACGGCCTGAACGAAGAGGCCGCCGACATAATAGCTGATCGTGCTGAAGATCGTGGAGATCGAGAAGTAGAAGATCACGTTGGCGCGCACGCGCTGAAAGTCGCTCTTGCCGCCGAGCCAATAGGCAACCACCGGCGGTCCACCGAGCTGGGCGGCTCCACTGAACAACCCGGCCAGCAGACCGACGCCTGAGCTCAGCGGCGCAGACGGCTCGCCGTGGTAGCGCCAGCCGGAAACCAAGAGCGCCAGCAGGCAGATCGCCACGGCACAGATCATCCAGCGCAGCAGCAACGGATCCATCAGCGTCAGCACTGCCGTTCCTGCGGGAACGCCGAGCGCCGCCCCCGCAATCATCACGAAGACCTCACGCCGGTTCGAATTGCGCCAGGCATCCGGGATCATCCCGAGCGTCGCCAATCCATCGATGACCAGCAGCACCGGCGAGATCAGCTTCGGGCCGACGATCGCGCCGCCAAGCGGAATGAAGATCAGCGCCGCCCCGAACCCGGAGAAGCCGCGGGCAAGCCCGGCGATCAGAGCGAAGGCGATCAGGGCAGGGACGCCGTGATCGGGAAGCGCTGACACGAGCCAGGACGAGAAACTGTCGAAGGAGAGGGAGGCGGACATGATTGCCTGCGGAAGTGGGCTGCCGGCGGCCGCATGGATGCAGCCACCGGAAATCAGGCGTGGCGCTTAGGCGCCGATCATCAGGTCCATGTTCTGGACGGCGGCACCCGAGGCACCCTTGCCGAGATTGTCGTAGACGGCGACCAGCAGGGCCTGCGCGTTCGCGTCGTTGGCGAAGACGTGCAGGCGCATGCGGTTGGTGTCGTTGTAGATCTCGGGGTTGAGATCGGGGGTGCGCTCGGTGCTCTCGAACGGCGCGACTTCGACGACGCCCTTGATGCCGGCGAAATAATCGGCGATCGCGGCATGGATTTCAGCACCGGTCGGCACCTTCGGCAGGTGCGACAGCTGCAGCGGCACGGTGACGACCATGCCCTGCGCGAAATTGCCGACGACAGGCTGGAAGAACGGCACGCGGCCGAGCTTGGCATAGTGCTGCAGTTCCGGCAGGTGCTTGTGCTTGAAGCCAAGGCCGTAGGGCATGTACTCAGGCGCATCCTCGCCCTTGGCGACATAGTCCTCGATCATCGTCCGGCCGCCGCCGCTATAGCCCGAGATGCCGTTGACGGTCACCGGGAAATCGGCAGGCAGCAGGCCGCCTTCGATCAGCGGACGCAGCGTCGCAATGGGGCCCTGCGGCCAGCAGCCCGGATTGGCGACGCGCTTGGCAGAGGCGATGACGCCGGCCTGATCCTTGCTGAGTTCGGCAAAGCCATAGGCCCAGCCTTCGGCGACGCGATGCGCCGTCGAGGCGTCAATCACCTTGGTGGTGTCGTTCTCGATCAGGCTGACGCTTTCCTTGGCCGCATCGTCAGGCAGGCAAAGGATGGCGACGTCGGCCTTGTTCAGAAGCTCGGCGCGAACGGCCTTGTCCTTGCGGCTTTCGGCCGGGATCGACAGCAGCTCGATATCGCGGCGGCCAGCCAGGCGCTCACGGATCTGCAGACCCGTCGTACCAGCTTCGCCATCGATGAATATCTTCGCTGCCATGATAATCCTGCGCTTTCAATAGGTTCCGGGTTCTTTCGGAATCAGTTTGCCATGAAGTTGAATCAGTTTGATAACAGCCGTCACTTGGCGGCCGCGCGCCTTTCGGCGTGAAGGCCCAGCATATACATCGCGACCGTCGCCCCCGCAATGGCGGTGACGTCGGCGTGATCATAGGGCGGCGAGACCTCGACGACGTCGGCGCCCCGGATATCGAGCTGATGCAGCCGCTGCAGAACCGACAGGATCTTGGCGCTCGACGGGCCGCCGGCGACCGGCGTGCCGGTACCCGGCGCAAAGGCCGGATCGAGGCAGTCGATGTCGAAGGTCAGGTAAGCCGGTGCGCCCTTCGTATGCGAGATGATCGTCGAGGCGATCTCGCCCGCACTCATCTCCTCGACCTGATGGCCGTAGAGGATCTGGATGCCGCAATCGTCAGGCGCATGGGTGCGGATGCCGATCTGGATCGAGCGGTCCGGGTCGATGATGCCGTCACGCACGGCGCGCGCCACGAAGGAGCCGTGGTCGATGCGCCCGGCGTCGTCGAGCCAGGTATCCTGATGCGCGTCGAACTGCACCAGCGCCAGCGGCCCGTGCTTGGCGGCATGCGCCTTGAGGATCGGCCAGGTGACGTAATGGTCGCCGCCGAGCGTCAGCATGAAGGCGCCGCTGTCGAGGATCGTGGTCGCCTGACGCTCGATCGCTGCGGGGGTCTCCTGGTGATTGCCGTAGTCGAGCAGGCAATCGCCGTAATCGATGACCGCCATGTCGGCGAAGAGATCGCGGTTGAACGGATATTGCGGATCATTGTCGAAGATCGCCGATGCCCGGCGGATCGCCTGCGGCCCGAACCGCGTGCCCGGCCGATTGGAGACCGCGGCATCGAAGGGCACGCCCCAGACGGCAACATCGACGCCCTTCAGGTCCTTGGTGAAGCGGCGGCGCATGAAGGAGAGCGCGCCCGCAAATGTCGGGTCGCTGGCGGCAGAGGTTAGGCTCTTAGCCGTAAAGGCGTGGTCGATGGTCTTATTGGCCAAGTTAATCTCCCTTTGTCGCGGCAGTCTTGTCGAAGCCATAGGCGCGCTGCACCAGCGCGACGCGAATTTCATAGCGTGAATACCAGTCGGACCGGCCGCGGCGCTGCGCCTCGACATGGTCGACGACCGCTTTCCAGGCGAGAATGCTCGCCTCGTCCTTCCAGTAGGAATTGATGATGCCGAAGCCGCTGGCGGTCCGAGCGCTTTCGAAACCGAGATAGCCGGGCTGCTGTTGCGCGAGTTCCACCATCGCGCCGCCCATTTCCAGATAGCCGCTTTCCTCGCCCGTGCGCTGCGACGAAAAGGTCACCACGAAATAAGGCGGCTCCGGAGTCTCTGCGAAGGGTGAGGGCTGGCTGGACATGGCAATTCCTCTTCGGAAGAAAGGCCTAGGCGAGGATGCCGCCGATTGCAAGCGAAGGCTCCGAGCGACGGCTGTCCGCCGATCTCAGGCTTGCTCGCCGTCATCCGGGGCGGTGAATTCATAGGCCCGTTCTACCCGCGCAATGCGAACCTTGTATTGCTTGTACCAGCGGTCGCGGCCGATGCGCTGGGCGGCAAGATGGCTCGCGACCTGCTTCCAGGCCTTCAGGCTCTCCTCATCGGCCCAATAGGAATTGGTGATGCCGAAGCCGCCGGCATCGCGGGCGCTCTCGGCGCCAAGACAGCCCGGCTGCTGCAACGCAAGCTCGGCCATCCGGTCGGCCATGGCGCCATAACCATGATCGCCCTCGGTTCGCGTCGACGAAAAGGTCACGACGTAATAGGGCGGCTCTGGCGTTTCAGCGAAGGGTGAGGGCTGGCTAGACATGGCAATTCCTCTTCGGAAGACAGGCCTAGGCGAGGATGCTGCTGATTGCAAGCGATGGCGGCAGGCGGGCCGCCGCCATCGCGTCGTCTCTTACCTGCGGCGCCGGAGTGCCAGCAGCGTCACCGCAGCCGAGACGGTGCAGAAGCCCGCAAGCGGCCAGGCCGTATCGCCGCCGAGAACGAGCACGAATCCCGTCCCGGCGCAGGCGACGATCAGGCTCTGGATGCAGAAATAGAGCGCCACCGCCGTGCCCGCCCTGTCGCCGAAATCGGCCAGCGCCCCATTCGCCGTCACCGCCGTCGTCAGGACGATGCCGAGCGAGATGATCCACATCGGCAGGATGAAGCTGACGAAAGACGGCGCGAGAAAGAGTTCGCCGAAGCCGAGCAGCATCGCGCCGAGAATGAGCAGCCCCATGCCCCGCGCCAGGCTGCCCGCTGTTCCCCAGCGCTTGACGAAGCGCCCGGCAAAGCGGGCGGCAACGATCATCACCATCGCCGATGTCGCAAACGAGAGGCTGAAAGCCATCTGCGAGAAACCGGCCCTTTCGATCAGCACGCGGGGCGCGGTGGAGAAGAACACGAAGAACGACCCCATCGCCGCGCTGAAGCCGATCGTATAGGTCCAGAAGGCACCGCTTCTGAGGATCGTACCGATGCCGATTGCCGCGCCAGCCGCCGTCTCCGGCCGGGTCTCGTGCCATCGTGCGAGGGCCGCGATCATCGCCGTCAGCATCAGCGCGCCAAGCAGGATGAAGATCGCCCGCCATCCGAAATGACCGGCGATCAGCGCACCGGCAATCGGCCCGAGAGCCGGGACGAAGGAGAGGATGGCGCCGAGCAGGCTATAAATGACGGCGCCTTCAGGCCGCGCCGCATAGACGTCCCGCACAGTGGCGAATGTCGCGACCAGCGCCGCCGATGCTCCCGCCGCCTGCAGCAGCCTGAAGACGACGAAGAGCGGCGCGGAGGAGGTGGCGGCCAGTATCAGCGACGAACCGGCAAAGAGCAGCGCGCCGCCGAGCAGCACGGGCCGTCTGCCGATACGGTCCGAGAGCGGGCCGAACAGCAGCTGTCCGGCGCCGAGCATCAGCATGTAGAGGCTGAGCGTCAGCTGGATGACGGTGGCCGATGTGCCGAGCGCTGCCGGCATCTGGGGCACGATGGGCAGATAGATATCCATGGCAAGCGAAGCCAGGATATCGAAGGGCGCAAGCAGAAGCATCGCCACGGGGAGGGGTATGTCCAGTCTCTGTTTCGAAAAGGCATGGGTCTTCATCCGTTCGAACGTTCATTCGACGGCGATCTGCCTTCTCATCGGTCTGGATTGACGGGACAGACGCCGCAACAACATCAAGGGTCGCTGCGGCCTATCTGTCTGCGGACGGGGTGGCTCCCATGTCAGGTCCTGTCTTGTCCGGTTGAAAACCTCGTCCGGTTTAACAGCCGGTCCCTTATCGGGCAAGCCAGGGCTGCCGAATGCCGCGTTGACTTCGGCAATCGCTTCCATGAAGTTTGCGGAAACGGACAAGGAGGCGCCCATGGGCATGTTCGATCACGTATCGATTGGGGTGAAGGATCTGGAGCGCTCACGCCGCTTCTATGATGCGCTGCTTGCGCCGCTCGGCTATGAGCGGCTGTCGAATTTCGACGGAACGGTCGGCTACGGTGCCGATGGCCCGGCCTTCTGGGTGAGCCAGGTCGAGCGCCCGGTCCCGGCCGACCGGCGATCTGGTCTGCACTTCTGCTTCACCGCGCCCAGCGAAGAATCCGTCAACGCCTTCCACGCCGCCGGCATTGCCAATGGCGGCGAAGACAACGGACCTCCCGGCATCCGCCCGGATTACGGCCAGTTCTACTACGCCGCCTTCATCATCGACCCCGATGGCTACCGGCTTGAGGCCTTCTTTCACAAGGAGGAATAGGCGTCAGGCGGCATCCGCATCAGCAGGCGAGATCGAGACTTTCAGGCCAAGGGCCTTGATCACGCCGAAGAATGTCGAAAGCCGCGGATCTCCGGTTTCGCTCAGCGATTTGTAGAGCGCCTCGCGGGTGACGCCCGCCTCCTTGGCGACCGCGCTCATGCCTGCGGCGCGAGCGACGTCTCCGAGGGCGTGGGCAATGAGGGCTGGATCGCCGTCTTCGAACGCCGCTTCGAGATAGAGCATGCGCTCATCCTCCGTCTTCAGGTGATCCTGAACGTCGAAGCGCGTGGTTTCGAGAGGCATCTTAGATCTCCTTCGCCAATTGCTTGGCCTGGGCAATGTCTCGGCTTTGCGAGGATTTGTCCCCGCCGCACAAGAGAATGACGATCGCGTCGCCAACACGGGTGAAATAGACGCGGTATCCAGGTCCGTAGTCGATGCGTATCTCGCTGACGCCACCGCCGACCGGTTTGACATCACCGGGATTGCCGAGTTCCAGGCGACGGATGCGTGTGACGATGCGGATGCGGGCATGCGCGTCCCGAAGCTCGCCGAGCCATTTCCCGAACAAGGCAGTCTGGCGAACTTCGATCATCTGTGAATTATAGTTCACAAATTCGGGATGTCAAAGCACGCGTCCCGCCAATAAGAAAAGGCCGGGTTTGCACCCGGCCTTTCCAAAAAGTATATCCAGAAAGCGATTAGCGCTTCGAGAACTGGAACGAACGGCGGGCCTTGGCCTTACCGTATTTCTTACGCTCGACGACGCGGCTGTCGCGGGTCAGGAAGCCACCCTTCTTCAGGACCGAGCGCAGGCCCGGTTCGAAGTAGGTGAGAGCCTTGGACAGACCGTGACGAACGGCACCGGCCTGGCCGGAAAGACCGCCGCCTGCAACCGTTGCGATGATGTCGAACTGGCCGTCACGGGCAGCAGCGACGATCGGCTGACGCAGGATCATCTGCAGAACCGGACGGGCGAAGTATGCCGTGAAGTCCTTGCCGTTGACGATGATCTTGCCGGAGCCGGCCTTGACCCAAACGCGGGCTACGGCGTCCTTACGCTTGCCGGTCGCGTAGGAACGGCCAAGCGAGTCGACCTTGCGGACGTGAACCGGAGCAGCTGCTTCAGCGGACGTGCCGAGATCCTTCAGGGAGGAGAGGTCAGCCATTCTTAGGCGCTCCTTACGTTCTTCTTGTTCAGCTTGGAGACGTCGAGGACGGTCGGCTGCTGTGCTTCATGGGGATGGTTGGAACCAGCGTAAACGCGGAGGTTCTTCATCTGGCGACGGCCGAGCGGGCCACGCGGAACCATGCGCTCAACGGCCTTCTCGAGAACGCGCTCCGGGAAGCGGCCTTCGATGATCTGGCGAGCGGTACGCTCCTTGATGCCGCCTGCGTAACCCGTGTGCCAGTAGTAAACCTTGTCGGAGTACTTCTTGCCGGTGAATACGACCTTGTCGGCATTGATGACGATGACGTTGTCGCCGTCGTCAACGTGGGGCGTGAAGGTTGCCTTGTGCTTGCCGCGCAGGCGCATAGCGATGATGGAAGCGAGACGGCCAACGACAAGCCCTTCGGCGTCGATGATGACCCACTTCTTCTCCACCTCTGCAGGCTTCTGGGAGAAAGTTGCCATAGTAGTTACTCTCTTTTGGATCCCTTGTGCCCGAAGGCGAAGGGCGTTTCTTGTTGCTTGGTTTAGTGGTCCTGGGACGCACCAAAAAGAAAGCAGCCCGGAAAGGCTGCGTTTCTGGCGGTGTGTATAGAGGCAATGCCTTCTGCGGTCAATATCGCGAAACCGGGCACTCGAAAAAATAGATAAGCAAAATCAATATGATAAGTATACGGTATTATGATACCTCATATTTATCGCGGCGGAATCGAGTAGGTGGCGGTGGCCTGTGCGATCAATTCTCTCTCATCGCGCTGAAAGATCGAGGCGTCGATCACCGCCAGACGCTTGCCGAGCTTGAGAATCCGGCAGGTGCAAAAGGTCGGCTCCGGCTTCGGCAATCGGAGGAAATTGATGTTGAGATTTGTGGTCACTGCAAGCGCCACCGGGCCGATATGCGCGAGCACGGCGACATAGGCGGTGACATCCGCCAGCGTGAAAAGCGCCGGGCCGGAAACCGTGCCGCCCGGCCGCAGATGCCGTTCTGAGGGATCGAGCCGCATCGAGGCCTTGCCGGGCGCGATATCGATCACCTCCAGCACGCGTCCGTCCGTGTGGATCTGCGGAAAGGCCGTCTCCAGAAAACGGTGGACCTCGTCGATCGTCATGACCGGTTGCATCGCTTCTCCTCGAAATTGCCGGCTGGCTGTGGCAGAACATCTAGCACGAAAGATACATGCAGGGAGTTAGACCAATGGCCGAAGTCGTTTCCTTCCGGAAAGATCCAGACAAGGCGGGTGAGGGCGCGCTGGTGCTGCGCCAGCTGAATGACGGCGTTCTCAGGCTGACCTTGAACAATCCGCCAGCCAACGCCCTGTCGATCGCCGTCATGGAAACGTTGATGGGCGAACTCCAGGCCGCTGGCGAAGACTCCGCGGTCCGCGTCGTCATCATCGCCTCGACCGGCAACGTCTTCTCTGCGGGGCATGACCTGAAGGAGCTGACCGCACACCGCGCCGATGCCGACGACGGCGTCGCCTTCTTCGAGGAGAGCTTTGCGCTGGCGGCCGACCTGATGCTGGAGATCGCCCGTCTGCCGAAGCCCGTGATCGCCGAGATCGACGGCCTGGCGACGGCAGCAGGCTGCCAGCTGGTCGCTTCCTGCGATCTGGCGATCTGCACCGACACAGCGACCTTCTGCACGCCGGGCGTCAATATCGGTCTGTTTTGCTCGACGCCGATGGTCGCCGTATCGCGCGCCGCGCATCGCAAGCAGGCGATGGAAATGCTGTTGACCGGCGAAACCATCGACGCCTCGACCGCCAAGGATTTCGGCCTCGTCAACCGCATCGTGCCGAAGCAGTATCTGACGCAGGTGGTGACGAAATACGCCTCCGTCATCGCCTCGAAATCGCCGGAAGCGATCCGCATCGGCAAGGAAGCCTTCTATCGCCAGCTCGAAATGCCGATTGAGGAAGCCTACACCTTCGCCGCCGAAACCATGGTCGACAGTATGCTGACAGCCGATGCAGAAGAGGGGATCGGCGCATTCCTCGGCAAGCGCATGCCGGTCTGGCCGGAGGAGTAACGCTCGACATACTACGCCGCGCGTAGTATGTTTGGCGAATGATCCGTAGCGTGGCGACAAGCGCGACTGAACAGTTCCTGAAAACCGGCAAGTCGAAGTTTTCCGACCTCGACGTCGTTAAGGCAAAGCAGCGCGTGGTCATGCTGCACAACGCAAAATCACTCGACGATCTGAGCCCGCTGAAATCAGTGGGCTTGCACAAGTTGTCGGGCGATCGCAAAGGCCAATGGGCGATGATTGTCAACGGGCCGTGGCGCTTGTGTTTCCGCTTCGAAGACGGCCACGCCTGGGATGTGGAAATTGTCGACTATCATTGAGGACGAACATGTTTGAGGTTCACCCCGGAAGCATTCTCAAGGAAGAGCTTGAGGCTCGCAATATGAGCGGCAACGCGCTTGCCTTGGCGCTGCGCATCAATTCGGGCCGGGTATCCGAGATTTTGAACGAGCGACGCGCCATCAGTCCCGACACGGCGCTGCGTTTGGGACGTTATTTCGGCAATGATCCGCAGTTTTGGCTGAGCCTGCAGTCGGCCTTCGATCTTGCCGTTGCCGAACGGGAAAATGGCGAGAAGATTTCGCGTGAGGTCATTCCCGCGCAGTCGGCCGCCTGAAGCTACCCAAGCTTCAGGATCAACCCGCCGGCGGCGATGATGACGCCGGCGAGGTAGCGCCAAGGGCTGGCGCGTTCTTTCAGCACCAGCACCGAGATGATCAGCGCGAAGAGGATCGAGGTTTCGCGCAGCGCCGCGACGGTTGCGACCGGCGCCTTGGTCATCGCCCAGAGTGCGAAACCGTAGGAAGCGATCGAGCCTGCGCCGCCGATCAGCCCGCGCCACCAGTGCACCCGGACATGGATGGCGACGACGCGGGCGCCGCGGCGCGAGATCGCCCAGGCAAACAGCAGCACCGGCGGCAGCAGCGACATCCACAGCGTATAGGAAATCGCATTGCCGGAAAGCCGGGCGCCGATGCCGTCGACATAGGTATAGGTGGCGATAACGCAGGCATTGATCAGCGCCAGCATGATCGCGTGGCGGCTGCCATGCCGGGCCTCGAAGGCAAGCGTCAGAATGCCGGCGCAGATCGTCATCGTGCCGATCAAGGCGCCACCGGTCAGCGTTTCGCCAAGCACGAAGCTACTGGTCGCGGCAATCAGAAGCGGCGCGCAGCCGCGCATCAAGGGATAGACCAGCCCGATATCACCCGCCCTGTAGGCGCCGGCCACCAGCTGGAAATAAGCGAACTGCAGGATCGCCGAGCAGCCGATGAACGGCCATGCCGCCGCATTGGGCAGCGGCAGGAAGGCGAGGAAGGGAAGGGCCGAGACCGCGCCACCCGCCGATACCAGTGCCGCATCCAGCGACTTGTCGACGCCGGCCTTGATGATGGCGTTCCATGTCGCATGGAGAAGAGCGCCGAAGAGAACCAGAAGAATGACGTCGAGGGGCACGATCGAGACCGGAAACGGTGGGGCGAGACTGCTGCAGCGGTATGAGCCCCGGCCGGGCAAAAAGCAATGCGCCTGTCATATTTTGCAACCTGACGGCACGTTTATCGGTTGTTCGAGGCTCGCAAAATCCAAAGACGGGACTTTGCATGGACCCGTTTTGCGAGCACTCCTCATGCGTTTATTCCGATTCGCCGAACTCAACTGTGAGGTGTTTCTAATATATGCGTGAACGAAGCTGGCTTAAAGATGAAACGGAAGTGGAACATCTGTGTCCGGATCTATTCACCAACTGGTTATCCTGCTGAAATATAGAGATTATTCTATTATTCTGGCATCGTGAAAATTGTGCTCCCATAGGCTGCATTTCATCGCAATGGCCTCGCAAATGCGCGAAATGCAGCGCCCGGCATTCCCGGGTGAGAGCGGTTTCTCACACGCCCCGATACGTCACAATGAATTGTCTGGAATCAGGAAATTCCCGTCCAGATTGTCTATGTTCTGGCAATTGAGCACCGGGCAGGAGCGATCGTCGCGAGTCGGTATGTTTTTCCACTCGGCATATTGGTTGGCGTCACAATAGCGGCTGTTGCGCACGAAGCGGTCGTAGAGCGGCAGGCCGCGCGGCGAGGTCCAGCGGAAGATCACCGCGCCCTGGTTATGCACCGCCGCCCGGGCACTGGCGCAGCTCATCGCCAGCGGGTTGAGACGGGAGATCGCGAAAGACGGAGATGCCACCAGAACGATGGCGAGCGTGAGCGCAAGTTTTTTCATGGGCCATTCCTCCTTGGGAACCCTATGGCTATATATACGCTCCAAATAACTGCAGGTTTCAACTGGGTGGAAAAATGCCGACGGGGGACGGGCCAATGGATCACGATCACTACAGCGACAGCTATATTGCCGACATACTGAATTCGGTGCGGACGATCGCTCTCACCGGCGCCTCGCCAAACCCGGCGCGGCCAAGCAACGGCGTGATGGGATATCTGCTCTCGCGCGGCTATCAGGTGATCCCGGTCAATCCCGGCCAGGCGGGCAAGCAGATTCACGGCCAGCTGGTCTATGGCAAGCTTGAGGATATACCGGTGCCGGTCGATATGATCGATGTGTTCCGCGCTTCGGAATATCTGCAGGAAGTGGTGACCGAGACGCTGGCGCTCGCCGTCCGTCCGCGGGTCATCTGGGCGCAACTTGGCGTGCGTGATGACGATGCGGCCCGGCGCGCCGAAGCCGGCGGCATCAAGGTGGTCATGGACCGCTGCCCGGCAATCGAAATTCCGCGGCTTGCGGGATAGCGAACGGATTTTCCACGTTTCTTCCGTTGGTTGAAACGGCAGGCGATTAACATTTGCTGCGCCTTGGTTATGCTGCGGCCATCGACAACGATGGGAGGGCCTCATGGCAAGCAATAATCCTGGCTTCAATACACTGGCAGTTCACGCGGGTGCGCAGCCCGATCCGGCGACCGGCGCCCGCGCGACGCCGATCTACCAGACGACGGCTTACGTCTTCAACGACGCGGACCACGCCGCCTCGCTTTTCGGCCTGCAGGCCTTCGGCAATATCTACACCCGCATCATGAACCCGACGCAGGCCGTGCTCGAAGAGCGCGTTGCCGCACTCGAAGGCGGCACGGCCGCTCTCGCCGTCGCTTCCGGCCATGCGGCGCAGATGATCGTCTTCCACACCATCATGCGCCCGGGCGACAATTTCGTCGCCGCCAAGCGCCTTTATGGCGGTTCGATCAACCAGTTCGGCCACGCCTTCGATAATTTCGGCTGGCAGGTGCGCTGGGGCGATGTCGCCGATCCCAAGAGCTTCGAAAGCCAGATCGACGGCAAGACCCGGGCGATCTTCATCGAAAGCCTCGCCAATCCGGGCGGCACCTTCGTCGATATCGGAGCGATCGCCGAGGTCGCCCACAAGCACGGTCTGCCGCTGATCGTCGACAACACGATGGCTTCGCCCTATCTCATCCGCCCGATCGAACACGGCGCCGATATCGTGATCCATTCGCTGACCAAGTTCCTCGGCGGCCACGGTAATTCGATGGGCGGCATCATCGTCGATGGCGGCACCTTCGACTGGTCGAAATCCGGCAATTACCCGATGCTGTCGAGCCCGCGCCCGGAATATAACGGCGTGGTGCTGCACTCGACTTTCGGCAACTTCGCCTTTGCGATCGCCTGCCGCGTTCTCGGCCTGCGCGACCTCGGGCCGGCAATCTCGCCCTTCAACGCCTTCCTGATCCTGACCGGCATCGAAACCCTGCCGCTGCGCATGCAGCGCCATAGCGAGAACTCCCTTGCCGTCGCCAAATGGCTGAAGGCGCACAGCAAGGTCGCCTGGGTCAACTATGCCGGCCTGGAAGACGATCCGAACCATGCGCTGCAGCAGCGCTATTCGCCGAAGGGCGCCGGCTCGGTCTTCACCTTCGGTGTCAAGGGCGGCTACGAGGCGGGCAAGACCTTCGTCGAAGGCCTGGAGCTCTTCTCGCACCTCGCCAATATCGGCGACACCCGCTCGCTGGTTATCCACCCGGCCTCCACGACCCACCGCCAGCTGACCGACGAGCAGCGCATCGCCGCCGGCGCCGGCCCTGATGTCGTGCGCCTGTCGATCGGCATCGAGGACGTTAAGGACATCATCGCCGACCTCGAACAGTCGCTGGCGAAGATCTGATGTAGTTCGTCACAAACCTCTGACACCTACGTCAGTTCCTTTGACAACTTTTTTGAGCAGGTTGTATTGAGTCGACCACCAAAACCCCTGAAAACAGGGCGCTTTCGGTGGTCGAACTTCGAGAAAAAGCAGTCTTTTGAAATTTTTTTTGGTTGTGCTCGAAGGCCGTTTTGTTAACCCATTGCCGCGCGACAGAGGTCGCGCGAAGCCAGCCAGAAGACCAATCCAAGGTCAATCCTCCCGCGGTCACTACCGACCCACCTCGAAAGACCGCCTCCAAGAAATTACAGAACTCGCGGTCGCGGCGCACGGAGCGGAGACCGCTCGGATGGAGCCGCGCCGCTGGGCAATGTTACTCTTTATCGAAGACCCCGTCGCGCGGCACAATTGAAGACGCCACGTGAAGTCCACAATTCGAAAAACTCAATCGGTCTCCGGTACGCCGGGCTCATACGACAGGCAAAGTGTCGAATGAGATAGACCAGAGCCTCAGCAGGCTTCCGTCACGTCTGCCGCGAAACGTGTCGACGTCCATTCTTTCAAACATAGACCCCGATGGGAGATGGCGAGACGAGCGAGTGCATTTTGGTAATTTAAGAACTCGCGGTTTTTGGCGGAGGCACACAGGCTTTCCTGCAATGGCAGCGTAGCGTGAGTGCGGAAAAGTTAACGCGGCCTTCTCGTGGTGCCGATGAAGCCGAAGTCGCTCTGGAAGCCGTTAAGTTCTCTTTAAGTAGATGACGACAAGCTCGACCTCGGCAAACGAACTCGATCACAATCCATCGAATTTTCGGGGAGGAGGAGAGAGCCGGCGAAAAACTGGTTTGGCGACCGGCCCGGCTCTCTCATTGCCATCCTTCCCGACAAAGAAAGAAAGGAGGTATGCATGCTTCTCTAAGCCTTCCCACTATGACCGGTGGAGGTTAACGCATCGTTGACACGTGGCGATACCCGCGTGCGTGACCGGTTTTCCGTGCCCGCAAGCATTTTACCCTCTTGACAAATCAAATGTGTTCGCTATTTGTTCGAATCGATCGTTGATTGAAGGCGATGCCTCGCGATCCCAACCGCAGGAAGAGCAATGTCGAACATGATGGTTTTAACAGTCCGAATATAAAGCCGACCGGGAAACCGGAACGCTTACGGCTGCCATCTGAATGACAAGTCCACTAGCTCCAGCGGGTCTTCATGAGAAAACTTGCATCCTCCACCTTCCGAATAGGTCGCTTAGCGGCCTGACGTGACGTCGCTCTGTTTTGTTCAGCGTTAACCGGCCGCTATGCGCGCCGGAATGGAGAACTGCGTATGTTTGTTCGGATCACACCAAGTCCGCCGCCATTCAAAATTTCGACCGCACAGGCCGAACGCCTTGGCGTTTCGGCCGAGACGATCACCAAAATCGTCGTCCTCACCCCAGCCAGAAAGGCAAAGCCGAGCGCGCTGCGAGAGAGGGCGGCAATGAGAGATAGGTTGCCGTACGGGTTCGCACCCGGCCATGAGCCTGTCTTTCAGGTCCCAAAGAGAAAGAAAGCCGGGGAACCCCGAACCACGTGCCATCTCGAAAGTCTGTTTCCGGGAAGGGCATTCGTGCCGCCGAGCCTTTGATGCGGGATTACCTCTGGCATCTGGAGGTCGATCCCTCCGTCCTGCTGATCTCACCGTATCCTTTGAAGCTCGAGTATCAGACGTTCGACCGCTACGGACCGAATGGGACGGCCACTCATATTCCCACCCTTGGCATCCTCAAGGTGGATGGGGGTGTGATCTATGCTGATGTCGTCTCAGAAGCCATCCTGCAAGAGCAATGGTTCCGCGAGCGAAGCAGGGGGCAGCTCGAACAAGCGTATGCCGACCAATTCGGTGCCAGCTACTCGATCATCACCGAGCTTGCCATCCACATGCAGCCTCGCATGGACAACGTCCGCCGCCTATGGCGCGACAACCGCGCCCGTGATCCGCAGGCCATGCGCGCAGTACGCCGGGTCATCGACGGGCTTGGCGGGGGAGCAACGACCATTGGCTGGATCGTCGATTTGTCCCGCTATGAAGACCGCGAGGCAGCCGTCGCCTGCGTGCTTCAGCTTGCCATCTCCGGAGAAGTCCAGATCGATCTCGGGATGCCCATCTCGGAAAACACGCGAGTCACGTTTGTGACCGCTGATGGTATCGATGGGGAGGACTGAGACATGTCTCTCGTCAGACACAATGACTTCCTCAAGCGCGACAACTTGCCGGTGGCACTCGACATCCGACAACTCGACATCCCCACCAATCCGAGGGAAGGCGAGAAGGTCCAAGTCTATAGCTTCCCCAAGGGTTATCGGTTCTCGATCATCAACGTCGAGCGATCAAAGATCGGACACTTCATTGTCGTTTCCTATGCCGAGTGGAACGGCCTTGGGGGAAAATTCCATGTCCAGAACGTAGCAAGCGATCAGCCTGGCCATCTTTCAAACTGGCAAATCAGCCAGCTCGAGCGACAGGGACGCTTTATTCCGCATGAATCGAAGCAGACGGGGAGGAACATCGAGACCTCGATCGCGCTTGATCCCGAGCAGAGAAAGGCTGGGGAGCGAAAGCTTGATTACGTCGTAGCGATCCTGAGAGAAGGCGGGAAGGGCACTGTCATGCCCAAGCGCAAGTTGATCCTCAGTGCCGCCCTGAAGCACGCAGCGAAGATCGGAGACGAAACGCCTCCCTGCTACAACACCCTCAAAAATGCTATCCGCGCGTACATCGACAACCCGTTCAACCGTCTGCTGGCGGTGGCTCCTGGCAAGTCACGCGGCAATCGCGAGCATGCCTACTGTGATCGCCTCGAAGACCTGTTCCGTGAAGCGGTCGAGGAAGCTTGGTCGTTGCCCAAGGGGACAGCACTCGATGCGCGTGAGGCGTACGAGAAGCTCCTTCTCAAGCAAGAGAACAAGGACCTCATTCCCCTTGTTACCGACGACGAGGGCAACATCGTCAAACCACATCAGTCGACAATCGAGAGGCGGTTTTACGGTGTCGATCATTTCACGCGTGATGTCCTGCGCAAGGACCTCGAGACGGCGATGCGCATCCATGACCTGCGAATTCCGCAGCTTCTGCCGACCGTCCCGCTCGAAGTCGTCGAGGTTGACTATACGGAGTTGGACGTAACCGTCTTCGACGACTTCTACAGCTACATCTGGGGACGGCCCAACATCATCCTGTTTCGCGACCGCATGAGCGCGGGCGTCATTGGTTTCACGGTTTTCTTTGGGAAGCCCAGTTTCGAGGCGTTCCTCCACGGCTTCAAGCAAGCCGTCTACCCGAAAGACATGTCCGAGTACCCAGGCCTCGACTGGACCATGCACGGTCTCATGAGCGTTCTCGTGGTGGATGCCGACACCCACTTACAGAGCGACAACATGAGGGCGTTCTGCGACGAGATCGGCGTCACCTTACACGAGGTCCGACCTGGCGAACCGAACTCCAAGGGTGGGCTCGAGCGAACGATCAGGACCTTGAACGACAGCCTCATTCATAATCTTCCCGGGACCACTCTTTCCAACGTTGTGAGGCGCAAGGAGGGCGGCAAGGAAAAGGAACTGGGGCAGCCGAAGATCACGTTCTCCGAGCTGGTAAAGCACATCACCGCGTGGGTCTGAGACTACAACAGGTCGTCTCACAAGGGATTGGGCTTCCTCCGAAGCCTCAAAGGCATTCCTCAGCAGCTCTTTGACGATAACATCCACAAGACGGGCAATCGCCAGCCGATCAATCCCGAAATCTTCGCCAGGCTTTCCGGCGAACAACACGAGGCGGCCATCCAGGACGGCTGCATCGTTTGGGATTACATCCGTTATTCGTCGCCTGAACTGGTGGTGATGGCAACGTCGCCGACGAGTACCCCTCCGAACAGGGCAAAGGCCAGGAAACCACGCAAGCCGACGACGCTCTACAAGTGCTGTCGCGATCCTTCCGACCTTGGCTTCATCTACGTGACCGTTCCGGGTGCGGACACGGCGGTCAAGGTGCCCGCTGTCGCCGCCGATCTGAGCTATGCAAGTGGTCTTCGGCTCTATCAGCACAAGCGCGCCATCCAGCATCACAACAAGCACAGTCGCCGTTCCGTGACCAACATCAGAGACTTGGAGGCGTCGTTGAAGGCGTTTGGGGATGACCTGAGCGCAATCCATGCCGAGCGCAACAAACATAAGACCGCTGACAAGCTCGTCGCGTTCTACCGAGGGGTGTCCAACAAGACGCGCCGCAGTCGTGTCGCGGAAACGGTCACGAGCGCAGCGGCCAGTTCGGGTTTCATCGATCACGCCAATCCCTTCTCTCCGCGCGGTCGCAAACGCGCCTCTCCCGCCGCTAACGACTATCGCGCCGACGATACGCCGGCCGTTATCCACGAGCGCGATGAGGACGGTCGGCTCGTTCCCCGCGACCCTTTGGTGGCGAAGGCTGCGGAACATGCCGCGCTTAAACAGCCCAAGCCGAAACCCGGCGTAGCGGAACACCGAGGACACCTGTCCGGCTACCTAGACACGGACGACATCGAACATCTGCGGAAACTTTACGACAACGACGAGGACGATTGATGGCCAACCTGGAACTCGCCAAGCCACAGCTGAGATTTCTTCCGGAATTCCATCTGACGGCATTTACATCGGACGAGGAGCGACGAGCCGCCGCCAGTCTTCCCGTCGAAAAACGTCAGGACATGATTACGTTCCTGATCGTACCTCACCGCCGGTTCAACAAGGGACTCGAATTCATCGACAGGTTTCACAGGCCCATCGACGGCGGAAAGCATGCCTCCGGCTCGATCGGCGGGGTGATCGGAGACTCGCGAACAGGAAAGTCCTTCCTCGTTCAGTATTACGCCACCAAGCATCCGCCCGTGTTTGGCGAACGAGGATGGCGCGTCCCCGTCGCTTACGTTGAGGCACGGGAAGACTGGGATCGCATTGAATTCGCGCGCCAGATTTTCACCGCGACCGGCGCGTCGACGATTCCTCGGATGACTCTGTCGTCCATGAACTCCACCGTCACCCGCCGCCTCGGCGACATGGAAACGGAACTCCTTATCATCGACGACGCGCATTTCCTTTTTGAGGTCTCGAGAACCAAAGCGTCTTCTCATGCTGCGCTGCTTCAGCACATCGCAAATCAGCGACAGTGCAACATCCTGCTCGCAGGACTGCGGAGCGTCCAAGTCGCCGTCGAGGCGAACAAGCAGCTCTACAACCGAGGACTATTCCCGAATTTCCCAATGACGGAGTTCGATCATTCGAAGCCAGCGGGCCGCGGCCGCCTCAAAACCTTTCTCGCGGATGTCGATGCCAGGCTCCCGTTCGCATCGTCCTCCAATCTCCACAAGGATGAATACATGCATGATTTCATCACGATCGGCGGCGGCTCGGCTGGGAAGATCATGAACGTGATCGTTCCTTCAGGTCACATGGCGATCAACCGAGGATCGCCGTTGATCACCCGCGAATACCTGCGCATCGCCGCAGAGGATCGGCGTCCCAGCGGTCGGACGTTCGTCCCCTTTAGTGATCGGGAGCCGTCGTGATGATCGAGGGCGTTCTCCCATTCAGTCGTTGGAATTTTTCCCCTGAGCGCGACGACCCGCTCACGGTTACAGCCTGAGGCTTATCGACGCCCATGGCGTAAACAGTGCCGTGACCTTCAACATCTGGAACGGCATCGAAAACAGCACGTCCATCATCCCGGTGGCATCCACTGCCGCAGCCGCGCTGCGAGCGAAGAGTTCCCGTTCATATACAGAAAGCGCTGTTTCGATATCGTCCTCATGGGCGGCGATCGCTTTCCCGAGTTCCGCGCCATCGTACATTGCCAGATTGGCCCCTTCACCTGAGGGGATCATCAGATGCGCCGCGTCGCCGACAAGCGTCACGCCGGGAACGCGATCCCAACGATGGTCGGCGGGCAGAGTGTGGAGCATCCGCAGAACCGGCACTGTGTCGGCACGCGTGATCAGGGCGGTGAGTTCGGGAGCCCAACCATCGAACTCTCCGGCGATAGCGGCGCATGCTGCCGCACGATCGGAGAAGTCAATGCGTTCGAACCATTCTTCCGCGCGCTTCAGGGCGATGTAGGCATGCAATACCTGGCCCGGTTCGCGGTGAGCCTGGACGCCCTTGCCAGGAGCGACGGCGAACAGCGAACCGCCGCCGACGGCATCTGCGGTCGGCTTGTGATTGGCGTCGGCATCGCGAAGATAGGTCTCGATGAACGAAATGCCGGAGTAAGCCGGCTTGGCGCTTGAAATGAGCGGGCGCACCTTCGACCACGCCCCATCTGCGCCTACGAGAAGATCGGCGGCCGCTGTCGTACCGTTCGCGAACTTCACCAGATGTTGCCCGCTGCCCAGCGCGCTGATCGACGTCACCTTGTGATCCCAGCGGATCGCACCGTCAGAAAGCGACTCGATCAGAATACGGCGAAGCTCGCCTCTCGGAACTTCCGGCCGGCCGCCGGTGCCATCGTCCGGATGATCGAACAGGACCTTGCCGTGTATGTCGAGGACCCGGCTCTGCTGGCCGCCAGGGTGGACGAGCTTCGTGAACTCGTCGAACAGCCCGGCGTCCTTGAGTGCCCGCTGTCCGTTCTCCTCGTGGATATCCAGCATACCACCTTGGCCGCGTGCGATTGGAGACGTCTCTGCTTCGTAGATGGTCGATGTGATGCCGTGGACGCGGAGGACCCTGGCGAGCATGAGCCCTCCAAGACCGGCACCGATGATCGTTACTGATTTCTGCATGACAAACTGCCTCGCAACTCTAATGGAATGTCATTCCATAGTTGGAATGCCGTTCCATTCATGTCAAGGATATTCCATGAAAGAACGGAACGACACACGATCGAGGCGGCAGCGGTCCCTCACCAGAGAACAGATTATCGACGCCTCTATCCGGCTGTTGGATGAAGGCGGAGAAGGCGGCCTGACCTTCCAGGCGTTGTCGAAGTTGCTCGCGACGGGGCCGGGTGCCATCTATTGGCACGTCGCTGGTAAAAGCGATCTTGTGACGGCAGCCTGTGACGAGATCATCGCCCGGACAATGGAAGCAAAGCCGGCGGGAGCATCGCCGCAGGAAACGATCCGCGCCCTGGCGCTGGATCTATTCGATGCCATCGACGCCCATCCATGGGTCGGCGCGGCTTTGATGTCGGCGCCCGGGCAGTTGCCGATGGTGCGCATTTTCGAGCGCATCGGTCAGCAGGTCCGCTTGCTCGGCGTTTCTGCCGAACACGAATGGTCTGCCGTTTCTGCCTTGCTCAAGTACATTCTGGGCGTGGCGGGCCAAAACGCGGCAAACGCCAAGCTTGCAGGTGTCCAAGGGCTTGAACGAGCAAGTTTTCTCGCGGAGGTCGCGGCAGCCTGGTCGGAACTCGATCCCGAGAGCTATCCGTTTACGCGCAGCGTGGCGGCGCAGCTGCCCGCCCACGGCGACCGAAAGGACTATCTGGATGGCATCGACCTGCTCTTGCGCGGCATCGTCGCGTCTTCCTGACGGCCGGCCCGGCGATCTCTGACGAACCACATCTGAGAGGCCCCCGAGCGGCTATTTCGACTGGCAGGTGCCGGTCAGGCAGATGGCGGCGCGGCTGTCGATCACCATGTCGAGCGTGCGCATCATGTCGGCCGCCATCAGCAGCGCCCGTGCGAGATCTCCGGGCGTCTGCCTTGTGGCCGACGTGGCGATCTTCAGGAGATCGAAGACGGCGTCGTGATTGCTGTTGGCCGGAATGCCGACCAGCGCGCGCATCGTGCGTATCTCGGTGACCGACCGGAGGATCAGATGGTGGGCCTCATCCTGTCCAAGCGTCTGGAGCTGATGGGCGGCCTTCGTCACCTCGGAGATGAATTCGTTCGTCTCGGACATGATATGCCTCGTGAAATTGTCTCGCGACATGCAGCGGACGCTTCCGCCCGCTGCATGCCTGCGCCCCCTCTAGTGCCGTGTGATGACCACTTCGAGATAGTCGCTCGGCACCACGATCGTTCCGTCCTCGGCCCGGTTGAAGCGGATCATCAGGTCGGTCAGCTCGCCGGCAAGTGCCATCTGGTCAGCCGTGTCCAGCGCGCCGAAGGCCTTGAGCACCGGACCGTAGAAGGTCCGGAACACCTCCAGCCAATGCGCCGGCGACTTGTAGCGAAACACGAACTGGCGCGGCGTCGCGGCAATCGACGCGACATGGGCCGGAAACAGCTCCTCGAGCCTGGTGCGCGTGCCCCAGAGGGCAGGCGAGCGGGCGCCGGCCGGTGGCGGCACATGCTTGCCGATCGTCTTGAACAACTGGCCGATGAAGCCATCCGGCGTCCAGTTCGACAAGCCGATCGACCCGCCGCGCTTGCAGACGCGCGTGAGCTCGGCGGCGGCGCGCTCCTGGTCGGGCGTGAACATCACGCCGAAGATCGACATGACATAGTCGAAGCTCTGATCCTTGAACGGCAGGTTCTCCGCATCGGCCTCCATGAATTCCATCGCCAGCCGGTCGGCATTCGCCCGCTCCATCGCCTTGTCGAGAAGGGCAGGGACGTAATCGGTGGCGGTCACCTCGCACCAGCGGCGGGCGGCGGCCAACGCGCCATTGCCATTGCCGGTCGCAACATCGAGAACCTTCGAACCGGCACGCAGATCGAGCGCTTCGCAGAGGCATTCGCCGACGATCTGCAGCGTCGTTCCAACGACGGCGTAATCGCCCGATGACCAGGCGCCCTGCTGGCGGGCTTTCAGCGCTGCAAGATCGGTTACAGGTTGAGCGGGCATGCCGGCAAGGGCCGCGGAAGTAGACATTTGGACCTCCCTGGGTCACATTGGTTGAGCGTGAAAGAGCGGCCGCCCGGTGAACAGATGCTGCCGCTTCGAACGGCTCTGGTATAGGCGCAGGCCATGGGGGGCGCCGTGTCATCAGGCGTGGGAACGACCGTGGAAACGGCGGACCAGCAGCGGCCGCCGCTCGAAATCTGCCTCCTCGGGCCGATGGTCATCCGCCGTGAGGGAGCGGAACTGAAGCTGCCGGGATCGCGCAAGGTGCGGGCGCTGCTCGCCTATCTGATCCTTGCTCCCTATCCGCAGGGCAGGGCGCAGCTCTGCGATCTCCTCTGGGACGTGGCAGACGATCCGCGCGGCGAATTGCGCTGGTGCCTCAGCCGGATCCGCTCGCTGATCGGCGAGCGCATCATCGCCCATGGCGATACCGTCGCACTCGATCTTGCCGGTTGCGCCATCGATGCCGTCGAGGCCACTGCCGCTTGCCGCGAGGGACTGGGCGGCCTGCCGCAGGAGCGGCTGCGCCGGCTTGCGGACCGGTCATCCGGCGAGTTCCTCGATGGCCTCGTCATCGAGCGCCATCCGGCCTTCGAGACATGGCTGGTTTCCCAACGCCGCCGCTTCCGTGAAATCCAGGCGGAAATCCTCGCAGCCATCGCCGATCGGCTCGATGCCAGCGAACGGCTTCCCTATCTCGACCGCTGGATCGAGATCGCCCCTTTCGATCTGAAACCGCATGAACTGCTGCTGGCGACACTCGCCTCGGAGGGCCGCGTCCGCGAGGCGGAGGAGCATATGAAGGCTGCGGCCAGAGCCTTCGCCGCTGAAGGGCTCGATGCCGGTTCGCTGCGCCGGACCTGGGAAGGCGCCCGAAGTGCGAGAACTTCAGCAGCTGCACAGCCCGCCGAGCCGCAACCGCCGGAGCCGGCCAAGAGCGGCGCCCGCCGCGCCTCGATCGCCGTCATGCCCTTCAACGATATGTCGGCCCTGGCGATCCCCGGCGGCACGGCGGATGCGCTGGTCTATGACATCATCACCCGGCTCTCGAAGCTGCGCACGCTGCGGGTGATCGCCCAGGGCACGATGTTTGCGCTGAGGGAGCGGCCGCGCTCTCCCGGCGAGATCGCCGCCGCACTCGATGTCGATTACGTCGTCAACGGCACCTTCGAGCGCATCGCAACCCGCCTTATCGTCCGGCTAGAGCTGACGGAGGCGCGGACCAACACCATCGTCTGGGCCGACAGCCTCGATCAGAACGCGGCGGAAACGCTGACCTTGCTGGAAGAGATCGGCACCCGCGTCGTCGCCTCGATCGAGCGCGAGGTGGAGACGCTGGAACGCAACCGCGCCATCCTGAAGCCGCCCAATTCGCTGGATGCCTGGGAGGCGCATCACCGCGGTCTCTGGCACATGTTTCGCTTCACCAAGGGTGATAACGACCAGGCACGGAATTTCTTCGAAACGGCGATCAGCCTCGATCCGACATTCGCACGCGCTTATGCCGGGCTTTCCTTCACCCACTTTCAGAGCGCCTTCCAGCATTGGGCGGACCGCGACGCGGAAACCGAGCTCGCCTATCGCGCCGCCAATCAGGGTCTCATGGCCGACGACCGCGATCCGGCCGCCCATCTCTCCCTCGGCCGGGCACATTTCCTGCGCAAGCAGCATGATCAATCGGTCGCCGAGCTGCAGCAGGCCGTCGATCTCAGCCCGAGCTTTGCGATCGCGCATTATTCGCTGGCCTTCGTTCAATGCCAATCCGGCGATCCGCTGTCGGCGCTGGCCGCAGCCGACCAGTCGCAATCGCTCAGCCCCTTCGATCCGATGCTCTTCGGCATATTGGCCAGCCGGGCGATCGCGCTGGTGCGCCTCGGCCGTTTCGACGAGGCAGCCGATTGGGCGGCGAGGGCGGCGGCCCGCCCGAATGCGCATGCCCATATCATGGCGATCGCCGCGTTCTGCCTTGCGATCGCCGGCCGGCTCGATGAGGGGCGGGCGCATGTCGCGGCACTGAACCAGCGATATCCCGGCTATCGCATGGACGATTTCTTCATCGCCTTCCATCTGGCCCCGGCCGATCAGGCACCCTTTCGAGATGGAGCAAAGCGCGTCGGGCTGGAATAGCGCCGCCCACGGCCTTGGCCGCCGGATGCAAAGCCTCTAAGCTCGCGCTCGAAATCCATTCTCGCGAGTCCGCAGCCCCATGCTTCTTCTCTCCGTTGCCGCCATCTGGGCCGTTGCCGCCATCACGCCCGGCCCGAATTTCTTCCTCGTGGTGCGCACGGCGCTCGAAGGCTCTGCGCGCGCTGCGGTCGCGGTGATCGCGGGCGTCATTCTCGGCACCTTCTGCTGGGGACTGGCGGGCTGGCTCGGCATCAGCGCGCTATTTGCGGCCGCCCCCTTCGCCTATCTCTTCCTGAAGATCGCCGGTGGCGCCTATCTTCTCTGGCTCGGCGCCAAGCTGCTCTGGCGCACCTACCGGCACGGCGCGCTGCCGGGCGAACCCGTGCTGCGCCCCGCAATCAGCCCGAAGCAGGCTTTCTGGTCCGGCCTCGCCACCAATCTCGCCAATCCGAAATCCGCCTTCTTCGTCGCCAGTCTATTCGCCGCGACGTTGCCGGCCGATCACTCCTGGATGCACGGCGCGCTTGCCGTCGCCACCATGGTCCTGGTCTCGTCGCTCTGGTACACGCTGGTGCTGACGATCCTGCGCAATCCGGCCGTTGCCGGTGCCTATGCCCGCGGCCGCCGCGTCATCGATGCCATGGCCGGCGTCATCTTCATGGGCTTCGGCATGAAGCTCCTCACATCCGCCCGCTAGGAGGCCCTATGCCGAACCAGTTCGTTTTCGATATCGACGCCGTCGAACCGGAGGCCGGTGCTCCCGATGCGGACCGCATCCTCGCCGGCGATCCGCAGTTCCGCACCTGGAATTTCGAGGAAGCCGAAGGCGGCCTCTACGCCGGCATCTGGGAGGCGACACCCGGCAAGTGGCGCATTTCCTACGACGAATGGGAATATTTCAACGTCCTCTCCGGCCACTCGATCGTCACCGAAGACGGCGGCGCCGCCGTTCACCTCAAGGCCGGTGACCGCATGATCCTCAGACCCGGCTTCAAGGGAACCTGGGAAGTCATTGAAACGACTCGCAAGGATTACGTGATCCGGCTGTAGGCGTCGTTGCGGATGATTGCGGTCCTTGCCTTCTCCCTGATCGTCGCAGTCGTGCCTTTGGCGGCGCTGGGATGGCTCGCCCTACGCCTCGATCGCCATTGGGAGAAGGTCTTCTGGCTGCTGGCTGTCGTTCTTGCCTGCGTGAACTACCGGGTCTGGACAGCCTCGCGTTTCGATGACCGGATGGGCCTCGATGTCGCTTTGGCGATTGTTCTGACATCCGCATCGCTGCTGGTCTTTTCCGTTCCGCTCGCTGTCCGTGCTGTCGCCGCCCGCAAAACCCGGTCCGGTTCCGTGAGGTCTGCTTACTCTGCAGGCGAGGCCGCGCTCACGCGGTATTCCAATGCAAGCGATTGGCTGGCGGCCATTCTCTTTGCTGCGATTTTGCCGGCGATATTCCTGATCTGGTTCGGCCTGCTGGCGCGCATGTCAGGTATGATCGCCATCACTATGGTTGCCGCGATAGCGCTGGCCTGCGCTGCCGCTTATCGAAGGCTCGCGTGGCCGGATGCGTTTCTCAAACGGATCTGCGCCGTCGGCTTTCTGGCTTTCGTGACGATCGGCCTCGTTACCGCGGGCACCGCAGCCGCAGTGCACCGGTCAGCGGTCGAAATTGCCGCAGGCCGTTCTTACTGCATTCAGTCCGGCGGGGAGCCTGTCCGCAATACTCTTGACCTGTCGATACTGACATTGCGCGAACAGCCGGTAACGCAGCATGGTGGGGGAGCGCTATATCTTCGCAACCATGCCATTCTGGTCATCGATGATCCCGACGGGCGCAGGGTCCTCAACTGGTCCTACGGCAGCTGGACCTTCAAGCGGGAGAGCCGCTTCAACAGTCCGGACATATCCTCCCGTCCGGAGATCACTTGCAGTCCCCAGAGCCGGGGCGGCTACACCTGGCTCTAACCCTCACTGCCGGAAACTGTCCGCGAAAGTATCGGACGAGATCAGATTGAGGGCGTTGCGCAGTTCCTGGGCAGCTTCGGGGCCAAAGTTATGGTCGAAGCGCTGGCGGGCGTCCTGCCAGAGGCGGTGGGCTTCTTCCCATTTTGCGAGGCCAGAAGCGGTCAGCGTCACGCGCTTGACGCGCCGGTCCTTCGTGTCGGGCACGAGTTCCACCAGGCCGTCGCGGATCAGCGGCTTCAGCGTATGGCCGAGCGCCGAAAGGTCCATGACCATGCTGTCGGCCAGGAATTTCAGCGAGGGATTGCCGCTCATATGGATCTGCGTCAGCAGCGTATGCTGCGTACCCTTCAGGCCGCTCGGCGCCAGCACCTCGTCGAAGAGCTGGCCGAGCTGGCGCGTGGCACGGCGGATCGCGCTGTTGCTGCAGACCTGCCAGCTCTCGAAACGCGTGTTCTGATCACTCATCGCCATTCTCCTTGCGCCGGTATCCGCGCTTCGGCCCTCTGCCGTCAACATCGGCGTTAAAAAATCTCGCGGCTGCTCTTGCGGATAATCCGTCTCGTCTCAATATAGTGGCATATACCACTAAATCCAATGATGGAAAGGATTGCCTCATGTCCCGCTCTTCTCTCGGTACCGCTCTCATCACGGGAGCGTCTTCTGGCATCGGCGCCACTTATGCCGATCGCCTCGCCAAGCGCGGCTATGATCTGCTGCTCGTCGCGCGCGATGCCGGCCGGCTCTCCGCGCTTGCTGGGAAGCTGAAGGCGGAGCATGGGATCGAGGCCGAAGTGCTTGCTGCCGACCTGACCAGCCGCGACGATGTGCGCAAGGTCGAGAAGCGGTTGCGCGAGGATGCGTCGATCACTCTCCTTGTCAACAATGCCGGGATCGGCGCACGGGGAACGCTGCTCGAAGATGACATCGACTATCTTGAGACGATGATCGAGCTCAATGTCGTCGCCGTGAACCGTCTCGGCATTGCTGCAGCCCAGACCTTCGCGGCGCGGGGCAGGGGCGGCATCATCAACATCGCATCGGTCGTGGCCTTGCTCGCCGAGCGCTTCAACGGCGTCTACAGCGGCACCAAGGCCTTCGTTCTCAATCTGACGCAGGCGATCAATGCCGAGATTGCGGGCAAAGGCGTCAAGGTACAGGCCGTTCTGCCCGGCTTGACGCGCACCGAAATCTTCGAGCGCAGCGGCCGCTCGCTTGAGCAGCTGCCGCCGTCGATGGTGATGGATGCCGGCGATATGGTCGAGGCATCGCTTGCCGGCTTCGACCGGGGTGAGCTAGTCACGATCCCGTCACTGCCCGATGCTGCTGACTGGAATGCGTTTGACGCGGCGCGCGCAGCACTTGCTCCGAACCTCTCTCATGACAAGCCGGCAGCCCGCTACGGCGTCGCCTGACGGCATCCGATATGTCCGGCTGCGTCAAACCAACGCAGCCGGACATTAACTTTTTGTAATGTTTACATGGCTTTAACGGCTAAATCCTTGATTTAGTGATCGAACATCTTTGCACGCCGTGTGTGTCCTGACAGGCTGACTCCGAACTGTCGCAGAACTGTCATCAAACTGTAATGTGCAGCGCCTAGCCCGCCTTTGCGACGGGAAATTTCAGCGCCCTTGCCAATGGATACCCCCTCCATGGCGCCGGTCTCGTCGATTGTTCGTTCCATTCAGGGAAGAGACCATAATGCTCACCAAGAAACTTCTTTCGGCCTGCCTCGGCGCCGGCCTGGCTGCGGCTTTCGCAGTCTCCGCTTCTGCCGCCGACATCACCGGCGCTGGTTCGACCTTCGTCTATCCGGTTCTGTCCAAGTGGTCTGCGGACTACAACAAGCAGACCGGCGACAAGCTGAACTACCAGTCGATCGGCTCGGGCGGCGGTATCGCCCAGATCAAGGCTGCAACGGTCGATTTCGGCGCTTCCGACGCTCCGATGAAGCCTGAAGACCTTTCGGCCGGTGGCTTCGGCGAGTTCCCGGTCGTCGTCGGCGGCATCGTTCCCGTCATCAACGTCAAGGGCATCAAGTCCGGCGAACTCAAGCTCTCGGGCAAGGTTCTCGCCGACATCTACCTCGGCAACGTCACCAAGTGGAATGACAAGGCCATCGCCGACCTGAACCCGGGCCTCAAGCTGCCCGACAGCCAGATCGCCGTCGTTCACCGCTCGGACGGCTCGGGCACCTCGTTCAACTGGACGAACTTCTTCTCCAAGGTCAACCCGGACTGGAAGTCCAAGGTCGGTGAAGGCACCGCCGTCAACTGGCCGGTCGGTATCGGCGGCAAGGGCAACGAAGGCGTTGCTGCCTACGTCACCCGCGTCAAGGATTCGATCGGCTACGTCGAATACGCCTACGCCCTGCAGAACAAGCTGCCCTACGTTCTCGTGGAGAACGCTGCCGGCCAGTATCCGAAGCCGAATGCAGACAGCTTCTCGGCTGCTGCTGCCAGCGCCGAATGGGGCAAGGCTCAGGACTTCTACCTGATCATGACCAACGCTCCGGGCGAAAAGGCCTGGCCGATCACCGCAACCACCTGGGCGATCATGTACAAGCAGCCGAAGGACGCCGAGCGCTCCAAGGCCGCCTTCGCCTTCTTCAAGTGGGCGCTTGAGAACGGTCAGAAGGAAGCCTCTTCCCTCGACTACGTTCCGCTGCCGGCCAGCCTGGTCAAGCAGATCGAAGATTACTGGACCGCGTCCTTCAAGGGCTAAGTCCTCCGTGAATGCCGGGGCAGGGAGCGTTTCTCTCTGCCCCGATTGCTTTGAAGCCCCCTCAAAAGCAAGTCGAGTATAGATATGAGCGAAGCACTGGCATCGCTGCCGGCCGTTGGGCCGGAGGTGAAGCGCCGCGATGGCGCCACCGGCGACCGCATTTTCTTCTGGATCGTGATGGGCTGCGGCCTATTCGTTCTCGCAGCCCTTCTGGCCGCTGCAATCTCCATGGCATGGGGCGGGCTTCTGGCCTTCCGCACCTTCGGCTTCGGTTTCATCACCGGCACCGAATGGGATCCCGTCGCCCAGCACTTTGCCGGTCTGGTGCCGATTTACGGCACGCTGGTCACCTCTGCGCTGGCGATGCTGATCGGCGTTCCCATCAGCCTTGGCATTGCCGTCTTCGTCACCGAAGTCGCGCCGCGCTGGCTGCGCGGACCGATCGGCGGCGCCATCGAGCTGCTCGCCGGCATTCCCTCGATCATCTACGGCATGTGGGGCCTTTTCACCTTCGCCCCCTTCATGTCCGATTATGTCCAGCCGGCGCTGATCGACTGGCTTGGGCCGATCCCCGGCATCGGTCTGCTGTTCTCCGGCGCTCCGATGGGTATCGGCATGCTGACGTCAGGCATCGTGCTGGCGATCATGATCATTCCCTATATTTCTTCGGTCATGCGCGACGTCTTCCTCGTCGTACCCGCGCAGCTGAAGGAATCGGCCTATGCGCTGGGTTCGACCCGCTGGGAAGTGGTGCGCGATATCGTCATCCCGCACACCCGCACCGCCGTCGTCGGCGGCATCTTCCTTGGCCTCGGCCGTGCGCTCGGCGAAACCATGGCCGTCACCTTCGTGCTCGGCAATACGCACAACATCGCGATCTCGCTGATGGAGCCCGGCAACTCGATCGCCGCCGCCATCGCCAACGAATTCACCGAAGCCGATACCGACATCTATCTGTCGTCGCTGATCGCGCTTGGCTTCATCCTCTTTGTCGTCACCTTCATCGTCCTTGCGGCTGCAAAGCTGATGCTGCTGCGCATGGCAAAGCAGAGAGGCGAGTAACATGAGCGTTTCCTCCTCCCTTTATCGCAGCCGCCAGATCAAGAGCGCCATCGCGCTGACGCTTTGCGTCGCCGCCACCGGCCTCGGCCTCATCTTCCTGATCTGGATCCTCTGGACGACGCTGATCAACGGCCTCTCGGCGCTGAGCCCGAAGCTCATCACCGAAATGACCCCGCCGCCGGGCGAAGACGGCGGTCTTGCCAATGCCTTCATGGGCAGCCTGATGATGGTGGTTCTCGCTGTCATCATCGGCACGCCGGTCGGCGTGCTGGCCGGCACATATCTCGCCGAATTCAGCCGCGGCAAGAAGATCGGCGATATCATCCGCTTCATGAACGACATCCTGCTGTCGGCGCCGTCGATCATCATCGGCCTGTTCGTCTACGAGCTCGTCGTGCGCCAGACCGGCCACTTTTCCGGCTATGCCGGCGGCATCGCGCTCGCCTTCATCTTCCTGCCGGTGGTCGTGCGTACCACCGACGAGATGCTGCGGCTGGTGCCAGACGTCATGCGCGAGGCTGCACTCTCGCTCGGCATTCCGCGCTGGAAGGTCACCGTCGCCGTGCTCTATCGCGCAGCGTCCGCCGGTATTCTGACCGGCATCCTGCTCGCTGTCGCCCGCATCTCCGGCGAGACGGCACCGCTGCTCTTCACCGCGCTCAACAACCAGTATTGGAGCACGGACATGTCCGAGCCGATGGCCAACATCCCGGTCGTCATCTTCCAATATGCGATGAGCCCCTATGACGAATGGCATGTGCTCGCCTGGGCCGGCGCCTTCGTCATGACCGCAATCGTGCTGCTGCTCAGCGTGGGTTCCCGCGCCGTTCTGAACCGCAAAGGTGGCAAATGATGCTGCAATCTTCCTCCACATTAGACACCCGCAGGACCGCGACGCCGATGGCTAACGACAAGCTCACCCTTGAAGACGTCAACTTCTACTACGGCGATGCCCATGCCATCCGCAGCGTCAGCCTCAATTTCCCCGAACGTCAGGTCTCGGCGCTGATCGGCCCCTCCGGCTGCGGCAAGTCCACGCTGCTGCGCATCCTCAACCGCATCTACATGCTCTATCCGAAGATGCGCGCCACCGGCACGGTCAAGCTCGACGGCGAGAACATCCTCGACCCGCGCTATTCGATGAACGAGCTGCGCGCCCGCGTCGGCATGGTGTTCCAGAAGCCGGTGCCGTTCCCGATGTCGATCTACGACAACATCGCCTACGGCATCCGCCACCACGAACGCCTCGGCAGGGCCGACATGGACGTCCGCGTCGAGCAGGCGCTGCGCCAGGCAGCCCTCTGGGACGAAGTGAAGGACAAGCTGAAGGGCAGCGGCCTCGGCCTTTCCGGCGGCCAGCAGCAGCGTCTCTGCATCGCCCGCGCCGTCGCCCTTCGCCCGGAAGTGCTGCTGCTCGACGAGCCGACCTCGGCGCTCGACCCGATCTCTACCGCCAAGGTCGAGGAACTGGTGTCGCAGCTGAAGACCGATTTCACCATCGTCATCGTCACGCACAACATGCAGCAGGCGAGCCGCATCTCCGACAACACAGCCTTCATGTATCTCGGCGAACTCGTCGAATACGGCCCGACCTCGCAGATCTTCCAGGCACCGAAGAACAAGCGCACCGAGGACTATATCACCGGTCGTTACGGCTGACGCCGCAACCGCTCGGTTATATCCATATAGGCGTATCCAAATGTGCTAATGTACAGCCGATGGTGCTTTCGATAAGACGGCCGCATCGCTAGCGGCATGCCGCGCGGGGGGCACCATGGTTCGGACAATGATGCGCCGATGGCTTCTGCATGGAGCCGTCGCAGGAGTTCTGCTTTCGATCTGCATGACATCGGACGCCGCTGCCAGCGAAAGGATCGATCTGGCGCTGGTGATTGCCGCCGACGTCTCGACATCGATGGATCCGCGCGAAAAGGCGATGCAGCAGGAGGGTTTCGTCGCCGCCTTCCGCCAGCCCGAGATCATCGACGCGATCGGCCGCGGGAAATATGGCCGCATCGCCGTTGCCTATTTCGAATGGGGTGGCGACCATGGTCAGCGCATGATCATCCCATGGACGCTGCTGAAGGACGAGGCCGACTGCTGGATGTTCTCGCTGCGGCTTGCGGAGAATTCCCCGACGAAACTGCGCCGCGGCACCTCGATCAGCGAGGCGCTCTCCTATTCGGCGTCGCTTCTACGCCAGAGCGGCTACGCGCCCGAACGCCTCGTCGTCAACATCTCCAGCGACGGCGTCAACAGCATCGGCCGCGATGTCGAGCCGGTGCGAAGAGAACTGATCGCCGGCGGCATGACCATCAACGCTCTCGTCATCAGCGCCCGCGGCGAGCACGACGATGACGAGCCGCCGCTCTCGCCGGAAGCTCTGTTCTCCTATTTCCACCGCGAGGTCATTGGCGGCCCAGGCGCCTTCGCCATGCCGGTCCGCTCGGCCGCCGACTACCCGAGTGCCATATACCGCAAGCTCCTGCGCGAAATCGGCGGCTTTGGGGAGATTGCGGATAAGCGCTGAGCTCACCACGCCAGATCGAGCCTCTCCAGCCCGTGGAAGTGGTAGACGTCCTTGACCTCCGGAACCTTCGCCATCCGGAGACCCGGCAGGCGCTTGAAGAGGATCGGCAGGACGATGTTGAGCTCGAGACGCGCCAGCGGCGCGCCGATGCAGAAATGGATGCCGGCGCCGAAGGAGAGGTTGGGGGCTTCGTTGCGATCCGGCTTGAAGGTGAGGGGATCGGTGAACTTCGCCGGGTCGAGATTGGCGGCCGCCAGGATGAGGCTCACCTTGTCGCCGCGCTTGAAGGAGATGCCGTCGATCTCGACGGGCTCGAGCGCCCAGCGCTGGAAGATGTGAACGGGCGCGCAGATGCGCAGCGTTTCCTCGACGGTCCGCTCCGTTGTCGGTTCGTCCTTGAAGAGGAGGGCGGGATCGCAGCCGTTATCAAGGATGACCCGCACCGAGTTGCCGATCTGGTGAACGGTCGCCTCGTGACCGGCATTGAGCAGCACTATGGTCGTCGAGATCAGCTCGTCCTCGGTGAGGAACTGACCCTTATGCTCCGTATGGATCATGTGGCTGAGCAGATCGTCGCGCGGATTGGCGCGGCGCTCGGCGATCACCGTCTTCAGGTAATCGGAAAATTCCTTGGCGGCCTTCTCGGCGCCGTCCTCGTCTTCGCGGGTGCGGCCGAAGAGATACATGCGGATATAGGCGTGCGACCAGTCGAGAAGCTGCGGCCCCATCTCCTCGGGGATGCCGATCATCCGGGCGATCATCGTCACCGGGATGATGTCGGCGAAGGCCGAGAGCAGCTCGACTTCGCCCTTGTCCTGGAAGTCGTCGATCAGCCGGTTGGCGAGCTCTTCGAGCTCCGGTTTCATCCGCTCGACATGGCGGGAAACGAAGGCGCGGTTGACGAGCGTGCGCAGCCGCGTGTGCTCCGGCGGCTCTAGCTCCAGAAGCGAATACCGCTCGGCGAGATCGAAATTTGCCACATGCTGGTCGGGCTTCGGCAGGCCGAGCTCTTCGCGGGTCGCGATATGCAGGATCTGGCGGCCGAAACGGCGGTCGCGCAGCAGGCTGTTCACATGGTCGTAGCCGGTGAAGAACCACTGCTTCTGCTGTTCCCAGTAGAAGGTCGGACAATGCTGGTGGAGCGCCGAATAGACGGCGTTCGGGTTGCCGTAGAAAGCAGGATCGCTGCTGTCGAGAGAGACGCGGCGGGTATCGGGATCGATCGAAAGGAAGGGTGCTATCATCATGATCCGAGGCTTAGCGGATTTGCCAAGCCTCGAAAAGACGTGAGGGAGGCTCGCGCGTCAACCGGCGCGGGAGAGCGATCCCATGCGGCGCAGCGCCTCGACCTGGTCGTCGACGGTAGGAACGAGTTCGCCGGCATTCTGGTCCATCTGCGCCGGGGCAGGGGCTGCGGTTTCCTGTTCGCCGAAGATGACGCTGCAATTGCGCCCGGCGCCCTTGGCGGCATAGAGCGCCCGGTCGGCGGCGGAGATCATCTTGTCGACATTGGCTTCGATTGCCGAAGAAATGGCAACGCCGATGCTGACGGTTGCAGGCACGATCGCCTCGCCGGTGGCGATCGGCAGGCGGCAGAATTCGGCGCGGATCGATTCCGCCAGCGCTTCCGCTTCGGTCTGGTCGGCAACGGTCGCAAAGGCCGCGAACTCTTCGCCGCCCATACGGCCGAAGACATTGTGCGGCACGAACTGGCGCGCCGTCAGCGCAAAGGCGGAGAGTACGGCGTCGCCCGCCTGATGGCCGAAGCGGTCGTTGACGCGTTTGAAATGGTCGAGGTCGAACAGCAGGACGGCGACCTGGCGCTTCTCGTCAAACGCCTTTTCCTGGATGGCGTCGAAGCGGGCAAACAGGCCGCGGCGGTTCCAGACGCCGGTCAGTGAATCCGTGAGGCTCAACACGCGCAAATGCCTTTCAGAGCGTTCCATGATCATGCGGCAGGTGAGCGCGAAGGCGATCGTCAGCAGGAAGGCGCTCGCCATGGCCGCCGCACCGCCGTAATTGGTCGCTTGCGCGTCGGTTGGCAAGGTCAGTGCCATCATCAGCGCCACGGAGAAGCAGAGGACGCCCTGGACGACGAAGATCGCGGCAAGCTTGCTGCGCGTGCGCTCGCCCCTGACATTGCCTGTGGCAACCGCCATGGCAAGGCCGGTCGCGCCCGTTGCCGAGGCGAGGTTATAGAGAATGACGCGGTTGCCGTAGTCGGATGCGACCCAGGGCAGGAACACGCCGGCGAGCCAAACGGCCGGCGGCAGCAGCGCCCACCACTCGATTTTGCGGCGGTCGAGCACCATGAAACCGGCGACCCAGGCGCTCTGGCCGGCAAGCGCCACGGCATTTCCGGCTTCGATCGACAAAATGTTGGGGATTTGTCCGCGCAGCGCCACCATGGCAAAACCCGCGCCGTTCAACAGGAAGCCGAGCGCCCAGATGAGATAGGCACGATTGCGCGTGTTGTGGCGCCAGGCCATGAACAGCAGCAACGCGAGCGTCATCGCTTCCGAGCACCAGATCGCCAATCCTGTAGCAATATTAAACACGGCAATACCCCATCAAAATCCGGGGCATAGTCATTCGCCAAAGCTCGCCAGTTGATTAATTCGATGCGGGCCTGCCGGCGATATTCTCGGTTAGCGTTTCCAAAGCGTGAACGTCCGAAAGCACCTGCGGATGGATTAAGCTTTGCTTCATCCTGTCGCCGAGAAAAGCTGTGCTGGCGGCCTGCAGTCTCTCGCCGTTAAGAGGCAATTCGGAGATAGGAGCTACATCGCAGGGGAAAGCCTTATCCACCGCCCGCTTGCTTCTTAACGTTATCCTTATGCGTGTCTTGAAGTAGAGGGCAGGGACACTCTATGTAGGGGTAAGGCATTTTCTTTGATTCCCGGCCCTGCCGGCAAGACGTTGACAAAGGACGCACATGAGAAATCCAGTCGATACCGCTATGGCCCTCGTGCCGATGGTTGTAGAACAGACCAATCGCGGTGAACGCTCCTACGACATCTATTCCCGCCTGCTCAAGGAACGCATCATCTTCCTGACGGGTCCTGTCGAGGATCACATGGCGACGCTCGTCTGCGCCCAGCTTCTCTTCCTCGAGGCCGAAAACCCGAAGAAGGAAATCGCCCTTTACATCAATTCGCCGGGTGGCGTCGTCACCGCCGGCATGGCGATCTACGACACGATGCAGTTCATCAAGCCTGCCGTCTCGACGCTTTGCATCGGTCAGGCCGCTTCCATGGGCTCGCTGCTGCTCTGCGCCGGCGACAAGGATATGCGCTTCGCAACGCCGAACTCCCGCATCATGGTTCACCAGCCGTCCGGCGGCTTCCAGGGCCAGGCTTCGGATATCGAGCGTCACGCCCGCGACATCCTGAAGATGAAGCGCCGCTTGAACGAGGTATACGTCAAGCATACCGGCCGCACCTACGACGAAGTTGAAAAGACCCTCGACCGTGACCATTTCATGACTGCCGACGAAGCCCGTGACTGGGGTGTCGTCGACAAGGTCCTGACCTCGCGCAGCGAGATGGAAGGCGATGCGGCCTAGTGAATAATTGGGATGGTGTTTTCGCTGCCACAGTTCTATCCCAATTGTGATTGAACAAGGGGTTTAATCGCGGAGCGAACACGCTAAGAATAAGTATTAATGCTATGTTGAATTTTTATGACATAGCATTCGGCATTCGAAGGGGAATTCGTTGCCGCCGGAACTTGAGCGTGTTGGGTTAGGTTCCGGTTCTTACCCCTTTAAAGCTTGGCCGGCTGACGCTCCGGTGGCGGAGCGGGCTGGCGGGCCATTGAGTGGACCGCGATTTCACCTTGAAATGCGGCGTGCTGGAAGGAAAGTGATATGAGCAAGGTCAGCGGCAGCAACGGCGGCGACTCTAAAAACACCCTGTACTGCTCCTTCTGCGGAAAGAGCCAGCACGAAGTCCGGAAGCTGATTGCCGGACCGACGGTTTTCATCTGCGATGAATGCGTCGAACTGTGCATGGACATCATTCGCGAAGAGAACAAGTCCTCGATGGTCAAGTCCCGTGACGGCGTTCCCACGCCCCAGGACATCATCAAGGTTCTCGACGAATACGTCATCGGCCAGCGCCAGGCGAAGAAGATCCTGTCGGTTGCCGTTCACAACCATTACAAGCGCCTCGCGCATGCGACCAAGAACGGCGAAATCGAGCTGGCGAAGTCGAACATCATGCTGGTCGGCCCGACCGGCTGCGGCAAGACCTATCTTGCCCAGACGCTCGCCCGCATCATCGACGTTCCCTTCACGATGGCCGATGCGACGACGCTGACGGAAGCCGGCTATGTCGGTGAAGACGTTGAAAACATCATCCTGAAGCTGCTGCAGGCTGCCGACTACAATGTCGAGCGCGCCCAGCGCGGCATCGTCTATATCGACGAAGTGGACAAGATCTCCCGCAAGTCCGACAACCCGTCCATCACCCGCGACGTGTCGGGCGAGGGCGTGCAGCAGGCACTGCTGAAGATCATGGAGGGCACGGTTGCCTCGGTACCGCCGCAGGGCGGCCGCAAGCATCCGCAGCAGGAGTTCCTGCAGGTCGACACGACGAACATCCTGTTCATCTGCGGCGGCGCTTTCGCAGGCCTCGACAAGATCATCTCCGCCCGTGGCGAGAAGACTTCGATCGGCTTCGGCGCGACCGTCAAGGCTCCTGATGACCGTCGCGTCGGCGAAGTCCTGCGCGAGCTTGAGCCGGAAGATCTGGTCAAGTTCGGCCTCATCCCGGAATTCATCGGCCGTCTGCCGGTTCTGGCGACGCTGGAAGATCTTGACGAGGACGCACTGATCCAGATCCTGTCCGAGCCGAAGAACGCGCTCAGCAAGCAGTATCAGCGCCTGTTCGAGATGGAAGACGTGGAACTGACCTTCCACGAGGACGCTCTTCGCGAAATCGCCCGCAAGGCGATTGTCCGCAAGACCGGCGCCCGCGGCCTTCGCTCGATCATGGAAAAGATCCTGCTCGACACGATGTTCGAACTGCCGGCGCTGGAAGGTGTTCGCGAAGTGGTCATCTCGGAAGAGGTTGCCCGCGGCTCTGCCCGTCCGCTCTACATCTACGCTGACCGTCAGGATGAGAAGGCCAACGCCTCTGCCTGATAGTCGTAGACAGCATGGTTAGATTTAGGGGCTTGCCGTCGGCAGGCCCCTTTCTATTTTGAGAACCGGGACCGGGCCTGTTAATTGTTGCAGAAGAAGCTTGAAAACGCTGTTCCTGACGTTGCGGAAAGCCGCGTCCTTGGCAATGATGGAATGATTCCGTAGCGTGTTTTCCGGCCTTGTGTTTTAGCCGGTCCGGAATTGGTAAGCGCCACTACAGTTACGCGCGTCATAGTGTTGGCGTTCCATTGTAATAAGTCTGTCACAAGCAGGGAGCGCGGGCGTTAGCGTGGCTTGAAAAGCGTAAGAAGAACCTCCACTTGTATAGGCAAGTGAGAGTGCCGGCCGGGTCCCAAGCGGCCGCGCCAGAGAGCCCGGAAACGGGACGACGGAAAGGAATAAGAAATGACGAAGAAAACGTCTGTAGCGAGCAGTGTTGCCTATCCTGTTTTGCCCCTGCGCGACATCGTAGTCTTCCCTCACATGATCGTGCCGCTGTTCGTCGGCCGCGAAAAGTCGATCCGTGCGCTTGAAGAAGTCATGGGTTCCGACAAGCAGATCATGCTCGTTACCCAGATCAACGCCAGCGATGACGATCCGGATCCGTCCGCGATCCACAATGTCGGCACCGTGGCCAACGTCCTGCAGCTGCTGAAGCTGCCCGACGGCACCGTGAAGGTCCTGGTCGAAGGCCGCGCCCGCGCCGAGATCGACGCCTACACCAGCCGTGAAGATTTCTACGAAGCCCTCGGCCATGTGCTCGAAGAGCCGCATGACGATCCGGTCGAGCTGGAAGCGCTGTCGCGCTCCGTCGTCTCGGAATTCGAGAGCTACGTGAAGCTCAACAAGAAGATCTCTCCGGAAGTTGTCGGCGCTGCCAGCCAGATCGACGACTACTCGAAGCTCGCCGATACGGTCGCATCGCATCTGTCGATCAAGATCACCGAGAAGCAGGAAATGCTGGAAACCACCAGCGTCAAGGCTCGTCTCGAAAAGGCGCTCGGCTTCATGGAAGGCGAGATCTCTGTTCTGCAGGTCGAAAAGCGCATCCGCTCGCGCGTCAAGCGCCAGATGGAGAAGACCCAGCGCGAATACTACCTGAATGAGCAGATGAAGGCGATCCAGAAGGAGCTCGGCGACGGCGAGGAAGGCCGCGACGAGATGGCCGAACTGGAAGAGCGCATCTCCAAGACGAAGCTGTCCAAGGAAGCCCGTGAAAAGGCCGATGCGGAGCTGAAGAAGCTGCGCCAGATGAGCCCGATGTCGGCTGAGGCCACCGTTGTGCGCAACTATCTGGACTGGCTGCTCGGTATTCCGTGGGGCAAGAAGTCCAAGATCAAGAGCGATCTCAACAATGCCGAGAAGATCCTCGAGGCCGATCACTTCGGTCTGGAGAAGGTCAAGGAACGCATCGTCGAGTATCTGGCCGTCCAGGCCCGTTCGACCAAGATCAAAGGCCCGATCCTGTGCCTCGTCGGCCCTCCGGGCGTCGGCAAGACCTCGCTCGCCCAGTCGATCGCCAAGGCGACCGGCCGTGAGTATGTCCGCATGGCTCTCGGCGGCGTTCGTGACGAAGCTGAAATCCGCGGTCACCGCCGTACCTATATCGGCTCGATGCCCGGCAAGGTCATCCAGTCGATGAAGAAGGCGAAGAAGTCCAACCCGCTCTTCCTGCTCGACGAAATCGACAAGATGGGCCAGGACTTCCGCGGCGATCCGTCTTCGGCTCTGCTCGAAGTGCTGGACCCGGCGCAGAACTCGACCTTCATGGACCACTACCTGGAAGTCGAATACGACCTGTCCGACGTCATGTTCATCACGACGGCGAATACGCTGAACATTCCGGCTCCGCTGATGGACCGCATGGAAGTCATCCGTATCGCCGGATACACCGAAGATGAAAAGCGCGAGATCGCCAAGCGGCACCTGCTGCCGAAGGCCATCAAGGAACATGCGCTGCAGCCGAACGAGTTCTCGGTCAGCGACGATGCCCTGATGGCGATCAGCCAGCAGTACACTCGCGAAGCAGGTGTCCGTTCCTTCGAGCGCGAGCTGATGAAGCTCGCCCGCAAGGCGGTCACCGAGATCATCAAGGGCAAGACCAAGTCGGTTCATGTCACGGCCGAGAACATCGACACCTACCTGGGCGTTCCGCGCTTCCGCCACGGCGAAGCCGAGCGCGAAGATCAGGTCGGCGTTGTCACCGGTCTCGCATGGACGGAAGTCGGCGGCGAGCTGCTGACGATCGAAGGCGTGATGATGCCGGGCAAGGGCCGCATGACGGTCACCGGTAACCTGAAGGACGTGATGAAGGAGTCGATCTCGGCTGCTGCATCCTACGTTCGCTCGCGCGCCGTCGATTTCGGTATCGAGCCTCCGCGCTTCGACAAGTCCGACATCCACGTCCACGTGCCGGAAGGCGCAACGCCGAAGGATGGTCCGTCTGCTGGTGTGGCCATGGCAACCGCGATCGTCTCGATCATGACTGGTATTCCGGTCGACAAGAACGTGGCGATGACGGGTGAAATCACCCTGCGCGGCCGCGTCCTGCCGATCGGTGGTCTGAAGGAAAAGCTGCTTGCAGCGCTTCGCGGCGGCATCAAGAAGGTGCTGATCCCGGAAGAGAACGCCAAGGATCTGGCGGAGATTCCGGATAACGTGAAGAACAACATGGAGATCATCCCGGTATCCCGCATGGGCGAGGTGATCAAGCATGCTCTGATCCGCAGACCGGAGCCGATCGAATGGGATGGAACGGTTGAAACGCCGGTCATCGCAACGGTCGAAGGCCTTGATGACACGGGTGCCGGCATCGCTCACTGAGCGATATCCGCCGCATTTATGTCAAATTGCTGCAAATCCTGAAAAAGGCTGGCGTAAATCGCCAGCCTTTTTTGTGAAAACCTGCCGGAGGTGCTTGCTTTTCCTTGATTTGCAGGGCTTTTGGGTTGCGGCGGGCCTGATGAAACCTATTCTGTGCCTGGCTTACAGATTTGAGTCGTTTCAAACCATTGAAAGGGGTGGAAACATGAACAAGAATGAACTCGTGTCCGCAGTTGCTGAAAAGGCTGGCCTCACCAAGGCTGATGCCGCTTCTGCTGTCGACGCTGTTTTCGACGTTGTCCAGGGCGAACTGAAGAAGAAGGGCGACGTACGCCTCGCCGGTTTCGGCAGCTTCACCGTTTCTCATCGCGCAGCTACCAAGGGCCGTAACCCGTCCACCGGCGCTGAAGTCGATATTCCGGCTCGCAACGTGCCGAAGTTCACGCCCGGCAAGGGCCTGAAGGATGCCGTCAACGGCTAATCCGGTTTAACTTGGCCGCCGGATAACGAGACCGGCAGGTAAAGTTTCGAAGGGTTCGGCGAAAGCCGGACCCTTTTCGCATTTCAGGGCTTTGCTTCACCGCGCAGAAGCGCGCAGTTCTCTGGCAATAGCTGCCGTGCATCGTTCACATTCGATTAAATATTGATCCATACGATCCGCCCCCAACGGTCGTCCTTCATTGCTCTCCGATCGTATCCGGTCGGCATGACGCCGCTTTCCCTTTTTCTGTTGCTTGATTTTTGGCGCCGGTAGCGGCGTGTTTTTCATGAGGTCTTTCGATGAAGCGTCCTGATATTAAGACGGCAATGATCAGTATTTTCGCCGTTCTCACCATAATGTTCGGAGCCACCGGCTATATCGCCGTCACCGGCCTGCGCGATTCCAACAAGAACAACGAGTTGTTCGCGACCAGCATGCATCCCGGCATTTCCAAGGCCAAGGATATCCAGCTTGCCCGCTATTCGCTGCGCGGCTCCTACGGCGACCTGGCGATGGGCCGCACCTCGGGCGACGAGGCGGCGCTGGAAAAGAAGATCGGCGAGCGCGAAGCCAAGCTCCGCAAGACGGTCCTCGCCTATCAGGACCTCGTCGATACCGATGTCGAGCGCGGCATCTATCAGGAGATGGACAGCTCCTCGCAGAAATATATCGAAGAGGGCCAGAAGATGATCGCGCTGGCGAAGGCCGGCAAGCAGCAGGACGCGATCAATGCCTTCGACGCAAACCTCGGCCCGGTCGCCGATATCCTGGCTGACAATGTCGACAAGCTCGTCGCCTTCAACGAGGACGCAGCTGCTGCCGGTCTCGCCGAAAGCCGCAGCCAGTATTCCACGACCCTGACGCTGATCTCCGCCGTTCTCGGCCTCAGCGCTCTGATCGTCTTCGCCGCGATCTATTTCGGCATTTCGGGCATCGCGAGCCCCATCGTCCGCATCACCAAGTCGATGCGTGGTCTGGCCGCCGGCGACACCGCGTCGGAAATTCCGGGGAAGGGCAGGGAGGACGAAATCGGCCAGATGGCCAATGCCGTCGAGATCTTCCGTCTTGCCGCGATCGACAATCAGCGCCTGCAGGCCGATGCCGAGATGACCCGCGCCAAGACCGAGGCCGACAGGGCTCGCCTTGCTTCCGAAGCAGAAGCTGCCGCCCAGCAGCGCCTCGAGCAGGCAACGGCCGGTCTGGCCGGTGGTCTGCGCCGCCTCGCAGCCGGCGAGCTCGACTTCCAGCTCAACGATGCCTTCGCCCCTGATTTCGAGGCGCTCCGCCACGACCTGAACGGTGCGATCTCGCAGCTCGGCGGCACGCTCCGCGCCGTCGCCCAGTCGGCGGTCTCGATCACCGGGGGTACGCGCGAGATCAGTCAGGGCGCCGAGGATCTCTCCAAGCGCACCGAACAGCAGGCCGCTTCGCTCGAGGAGACGGCAGCCGCTCTTGATCAGATCACCGTCAACGTCTCGAACTCCTCCAAGCGCGCCGACGAGGCCCGCCAGGTGGCGATCCAGGCAAACCGCAGCGCCACGGCTTCCGGCACGGTTGTTGCCAATGCCGTCGATGCGATGGAGCGGATCGAGCAGTCGTCGAACCAGATCTCCAGCATCATCGGCGTCATCGACGAGATTGCCTTCCAGACCAACCTGCTGGCGCTGAACGCCGGTGTTGAGGCGGCGCGTGCCGGTGAAGCCGGCAAGGGCTTTGCCGTCGTTGCCCAGGAAGTCCGTGAACTGGCACAGCGTTCCGCCCAGGCCGCAAAGCAGATCAAGGACCTGATCCGCAACTCGTCGGTTGAAGTCGAAGGCGGCGTCAAGCTGGTGCGCGAAACCGGTGAGGCGCTGAAGACCATCGAACAGCTGGTCGTCACCATCAACCAGCACATGGACGCCATCGCCACGTCGTCGCGCGAACAGTCGACCGGCCTTTCCGAAGTCAACAGCGCCGTCAACCAGATGGATCAGGTGACCCAGCAGAATGCTGCGATGGTCGAAGAGACCAATGCCGCCAGCGCCACGCTCGCCGCCGAAGCCGATCGCATGAACCAGCTGATCGGCCAGTTCCAGCTCGGCGGCAGCCGCACGGAGACCAATGCATCCGCCTTGCGCCAGACCGCAGCCGCCATGGCCCGCCCGCAGCGCAGTGCGGCACCGGCTCCCGCCTATGCCACCCACGGCAATGCCGCGGTGAAGCAGGAATGGTCCGAGTTCTGAGACCGGCTACCGGTAGAAGAGCATGACTTCGAAGGGTTCGGCGAAAGCCGGACCCTTTTCGCATTTCCCTGGCCTTGCGGAGCGCAGGCCTTTGATCTACGGATCGGCGGTTCTCAGGGCGGGGTGAAAGTCCCCACCGGCGGTAAAGGGTCTCGGCCCAAGCCCGCGAGCGCTTCGGCCGTCAGAGGCCGGGGGTCAGCAGATCCGGTGCAATTCCGGAGCCGACGGTATAGTCCGGATGAAAGAGAATGATCGCAAGCTGTGAGCGGGGCAGGGGTCTGTCCGGCTGCCGTCCTGCGATCATGCGTCCTGATTTGTGTTGGTCCCTTTCTGGATGAAAGACATGAATCAGACTTCCCTTGCTTTTTCCTCGTCGCGTGCGGTGGCCGGTGCCGCCTTCATGGTGCTGGCGGGCATTGCCTTTTCCGTTCTCAATGTCGTCACCCAATGGCTGACGATGAAGCTCGGCTTCGCAGCCGCTTCCGCCGCCTTCTGGCAATATGCCTTCGCGCTCCTCTTCTCGCTTCCCTTCCTGCGCCGCGCCGGCTTCTCGGCAATGCGCACCTCTTACCCCTGGCGCCATATCGTTCGCGTGGCGCTCGCAGCCCTCGGGGTCGAAGCCTGGGTGTCCGGTCTGGCCTCGGTGCCGATCTGGCAGGCGATCGCGCTGGTCATGACCTCGCCCTTCTTCATCATCCTCGGCGCCCGCCTGTTTCTCGGCGAGCGCGTCGGCCCGGCACGCTGGGCGGCGACGGCGGTCGGCTTTGCCGGGGCGATGATCATCCTGCAGCCATGGTCGGACGCCTTCACCTGGGCGGCACTCCTTCCGATTATCTCGGCGCTCTTCTGGGGCGCGTCGTCGCTAATCACCAAGAGCCTGACCGGCATCGAGAAGCCGGAGACCATCACCGTCTGGCTGCTGGTGCTGCTGACGCCGATCAACGGCGTGCTCGCGGGTGTGGCCGGTTTCGAGGTGCCGCAGGGCATGACCCTGGCGCTCTTCGTCTTCGCCGGTCTGCTGACCGTCTTTGCGCAATATCTGCTGACGCTGGCCTACACCGTCGCCGACGCCGCCTATGTCCAGCCCTTCGACGACCTGAAGCTGCCGCTCAATGTTCTCGCCGGATGGCTGTTCTTCGGCTATGCGCCGGCGGGCTATCTCTGGCTCGGCGCCGCACTGATCCTGATGGCGTCGCTCTTCATCATGCGCAACGAGATGCGCCGGGAGAAAAATGCGGCCTGATGCAAAGCGGTGCAAAATTGCGCCCGTTGTCATCTGCCTGTCATCCGCTTCCCTCAAAACCCCCATGTTTCGATTTTTCGACGCATGGGGGATTTCATGACTATTTCATCGCGCAAGGCAGCGCTCGCTGCCGTGCTCCTGGCTTCTGTTGCCTTTCCGGCAGTTGCCGAGCCTGTTTTCAATCGCATCGCATCTTTTCCAGTCGCTTCGAACCTGCCTGAAGGCAAGGACAAGCTTTCGACGACCTCTGCAGAAATCATCACCGCAACCGACGACGGCAACACGCTGATCTACAGCGACAGCCCGCTCGGCGCGATCGGCTTCGTCGACATCACCGACGCCAAGGCCCCGAAGGCCTTGGGCGCACTGATGATGGACGGTGAGCCGACGTCGGTCACCTCGACCTCGGGCAAGGCGCTCGTCGCCGTCAACACCAGCGAAAGCAAGGTCAAGCCGTCGGGCCGCCTGGCCATCGTCGACGTTGCCACCAAGAAGATCGAGAACACCTGCGATCTCGGCGGCCAGCCGGATTCGATCGCTCTCAACAAGGACAAGACGCTCGGCACGATCGCCATCGAGAACGAGCGTGACGAAGACATCAACGACGGCAAGATCCCGCAGATGCCGGCTGGCGATCTCGTGCTCTTCCAGGTCAAGAACGGCACTGTCGATTGCGGCACCATCAAGCACGTCACGCTGACGGGTCTCGCCGGCATCGCGCCTGAAGATCCGGAGCCCGAATTCGTCTCCTTCAACGGCCAGGACGAGATCGCCCTGACGCTGCAGGAAAACAACGAGATCGTCATCATCGACGGCAAGACCGGTACGGTGAAGACGCATTTCACCGCCGGCAGCACCGATCTCTCCGGCATCGACACCAAGAAGGACGGCCAGCTGAAGTTCACCGGCGAAGCCAAGGGCGTTCTTCGCGAGCCCGACGCCGTGAAGTGGCTGGACGACAACCGTCTCGTCGTCGCCAACGAAGGCGACTATGAAGGCGGCTCGCGCGGCTTCACCGTCTTCGACAAGACCGGCAAGGTTCTCTACGAATCGGGCTCGTCCTTCGAGCGCGCCGTTGCCCATCTCGGCCACTATCCCGAGGGACGCTCGTCCTCGAAGGGCGTCGAGCCTGAAGGTCTTGAAGCTGCCAAGTTCGGCGACGACCAGCTGTTCTTCCTGCTCGCAGAGCGCGCTTCGGTCGTCGGCGTCTTCAAGGACACCGGCGCTGATCCGGAACTGCTCCAGATCCTGCCGTCGGGCGTTTCGCCGGAAGGCGCGATCGCCATCCCGAGCCGCAATCTCTTCGCCACGGCCAACGAAGCCGATCTCGGCGAAGACGGCGGCCCGCGCTCGCATGTCATGATCTATGAGCGCAGCGAAGGCGAAAAGGCCTATCCGCAGATCGTCTCGGCAGAGAAGGACGGCAATCCGATCGGCTTCGCAGCGCTTTCGGGCCTTGCTGCCGTTCCTGAAAAGGCCGGCCAGCTCTTTGCCGTGTCCGACAGCGTTCTCGGCAATCAGCCGACGATCTACACGATCGACGCCACCAAGAAGCCTGCCGTCATCACCGATGCCATGACTGTCAAGCGCGATGGCGCCGCTGCCCAGAAGCTCGACATCGAAGGCATCGCCGTCGACGCCAAGGGCTGGTTCTGGCTGGCTTCGGAAGGCAATAGCGAAAAGTTGCTGCCCCACGCTCTCTACCACGTCAACCCGAAGGGCGAGATCAAGGAAGAGATCGCGCTGCCGAAGGAACTGACGGATAACGAAATCCGCTACGGCTTCGAAGGCGTGACGATCGTTGGCTCCGGCGACGACGCGACGCTGTGGATGGCCGTACAGCGCGAGTGGAAGGACGACGAGAAGGGCTTTGTCAAGCTCGTCTCCTACAACCCGAAGAGCAAGGAATGGGGCGCTGTGCGCTACCCGCTCGACAAGTCTGAAAACGGCTGGGTCGGTCTCTCGGAAATCTCCGCCCATGGCGACAGCGTCTACATCATCGAGCGCGACAACCTCGTCGGCGATGCTGCCAAGCTGAAGAAGCTCTACAAGGTCGCCATCTCCGACCTGAAGCCCGCCAAGCTCGGCGGTGAACTTCCGGTCGTCAAGAAGGCGGAAGCTCATGACTTCCTCGACGAACTGAAGACGGCAACCAACGGCTACGTCCTCGACAAGCTCGAAGGCTTCACCTTCGACGCCGCCGGCAAGCCCTACGCCGTCACCGACAACGACGGCGTCAGCGACTCCTCCGGCGAGACCCTGTTCTTCCCGGTCAACCTGGTCGGCACGAACTGAGCTGTTCAGGCAGCATGAGATTAGGAAGGCCGGGCGCAAGCCCGGCCTTTTTGTTTCAGTGGACGTTGGCGGAATGTGACGCGCCCATTCCAACCACCTCCCTCATTCCTGTGCTTGTCACAGGAATCCAGCCTGCCCAAGTCCTTGGGCAGAAGAGTCTCTTTCCCGCCGCGCAGACGCGCGTCGGCTGGTTTCCTGTGACAAGCACAGGAATGAGGGGAGAGGAGGAGAGGTCCTCGCAAATAGAAACGGCCGGGCAATAACCCGGCCGTCTCTCATTCAATCCGTGCAAATCCTACCAGCGATGATGCACATGCGGCGCAATCAGCCGCTCGTAGATCTCGCGCGTCGCGGCCATCACGTCCTGAGAAAGCGGTGCAAGGCTGGCAGCCTCGGCATTCGCCTTCGCCTGCTCGGCATTGCGGGCGCCCGGGATGACCACGGTAACGGCCTCATGCATCAGGATCCAGCGCAGCGCGAAGGCGGCCATCGTGGCGCCCGCAGGCACCAGCTTGCGCACTTCCTCGACCGCCTGCAGGCCGACCTCGAAGGGGACGCCGGCAAAGGTCTCGCCGACATCGAAGGCTTCGCCGTTGCGGTTGAAGTTGCGGTGGTCGTCGGTCGCGAATTTCGTGTCGCGGGTGATCTTGCCGGAGAGCAGGCCGCTGGCGAGCGGCACGCGGGCGATCACCGCGACGTTCTTGCGGCGGGCTTCCTGGAAGAACAGGTGATCCGGGCGCTGGCGGAAGATGTTGTAGATGATCTGGATGCTCTCGACGCCAGGGAATTCGATCGCCTTCAGCGCTTCCTCGACCTTCTCGACGCTGACGCCGTAGCCCTTGATCTTGCCGGCCTTCTGCAGCTCGTTCAGGCCTTCGAAGACCTCCGCGCGGTAAAGCACCTCCGTCGGCGGGCAGTGCAGCTGCACGAGGTCGAGGCTCTCGACCTCGAGATTCTTCAGGCTGCGGTCGATGAAGCCTTCGAGATTGGCCTTGGTGTAGCCGTCGGCGACATGCGGGTTCAGGCGGCGTCCGGCCTTGGTGGCGACCATCGGGCGCTTGCCGCCGCGGCTCTTCAGGACGTCGGCGACGATCTTTTCCGAGCGGCCGTCGCCATAGACGTCGGCGGTGTCGATGAAGGTCATGCCGGCATCGAGTGCTGCGTTCAGGGCGGCGCGGCCATCGGCCTCGCTGACGTCACCCCAGGAGCCGCCGATCTGCCAGGCGCCGAAGCCGACATTGGTGACCGAAAACGGCATGCGGCCGAAACTATGCTCTTTCATGGAAAATCTCCCTCGTGATGAAACTGCATCGCACCTAGCAGCCGCCGCAGAGGGCGGCAAGCGCGCGACCGCAAGGGAGATAGGGCAGGGCCTCACTTCTTCGAGAAGACGACCCGCACGGTGGCAACCGGGAAGCCGAATTTGCTGACCCAGGCGGTATTCAGCAGGGTCCCATCAGGCTGGCGCCGGATCGTATCGTGGAAGCGGACGATATTCTGCTTTGGCCCAGGCGCGATATCGACGAGATAGCTGTAGCGCGCCACGTCGCCCTTGATCGTCACCTCCGCCGGGCCGACCACATCCTCGCGGGTGCCGCTGTAGCGGCCGGGCGCTGTCTTGATGAAGCGCCAGGTCTTCCGCTCGCGCTGACCGTCGGCATAGACGAAATCCTCACGAAGCGTCAGTTGCCTGCCGTTCCAGCGGCCGGTCAGCGCCACGCGAAACTTGCGGTCGACGCCGTTGATCGCCTTGAACTCTCCCTGCGCCACGCTGCGCCCGGCAAAGAAATCCTCGAGCGCGAAATCGCGCGCACTCGCCAGATGCGGCAGGGCGATGATGGCGAGAATCGCGGCGATGATGATGAGACCGGTGCGTCGCATGGTCTTCCTCCACTTCAAATCATCCTGTCACTGACCTACGTTTGCACGCACGCACCGGATCAATCGCAGGAGAATCACAATGGACATCAAGCAGGCCGGATCGCGGCCCTCGACCAGGCCATCCGCCGACTATTTCACCGGCACCGTCCGCCTCGACCCGATCGTCGAAGGGCCGGATCCCGCCCGCGTCCGCGCCGCCACCGTCACTTTCGAACCCGGCGCCCGCACCGCCTGGCACACGCATCCCCTGGGGCAGACGCTGATCGTGACGTCAGGCAAGGGCCTCGTGCAGGTCTGGGGGCAGGACATCCGCGAGATCCGCCCCGGCGACGTCGTGTGGTTCGAGCCTGGCGAAAAGCACTGGCATGGTGCGGCGCCCCACACGGCAATGAGCCACATTGCCATCCAGGAAGCGCTGAACGGCTCTCCGGTCGACTGGATGGAGCATGTCAGTGACGATCAGTATGCAGGAAAGGGCTGGAGCGTTTCGCGTCAGGCGTGAGCATCCGGCAGGAAAGGCGACCGGCATCCGTGCCGGCCGCCGCAGCTTTGTCAGAGCCGCTTCAGGCAGTAGGAAAAATGCGCGTGTGATTCGACCGTCACGAACTCGAACTGCCAGCCATAATCCTTGCAGAACTTGGTGACGGCCTCGACCACGCCATAGACCATCGGCTTCACCGTATTGCCGGTGCAGAAATCATGCCCGGCAATCCGCCCCGTCCGCTTCACCTTCCTGTCGCAGAGCAGGAGCTCCTGCCAGGTGAGCTCGAAGGAATGGTCGGTATCGATATAGGCCCAGTCGAGAAACCCGTCCTCGAACTCGTTGAGCTTCTCCAGAGACGTGCCCTGCATCAGCGTGACCTGTCCGGAAGCAATCTCCGCCTCGAACTTGGTCTGCACGTCATGCAGGCCGGAACTGTAACGGTCCATCCCCCAGGGATCGATAAGGAAGAGCTGCGAAGGGCGATTCTTCTCGACGATCTCGGCCGTATACTCGCCAAAGGCCACCCCGACCTCGACGCCCACGCCGCCGTTCGGAATGCGGTAGAGCAGCTCCCCTCGATCCGGCAGGAGCTTGGCATTCTCCATATGGTGAGCCGAAAGCTGTGTCCGCGGCATCGCCGCGCGCTGCGCCTGCCGTTCTTCGCGTGTTTTCATCGTCGTCTGGTCTCGCTGATTGAGTAGCTAGCGGCCACTCTTCAAGTTGTAGTATAAGCAGGCACACGCCGTTGCAATGGCGGCGCGATATCGAACGCGGCAACCATTGCATCTGCCGGTGGCGGGCGCCAGACAGTGCTTGAAGGATAGGAATGCAGCCAGCACAAGGCCAACAGTTCGGATACTATGTCGGCTCACATTTTCGTGTCGTCGCCGCATTGTTGATTCGCGAGATGGCCACGCGCTTCGGAAGCAAGCCCGGCGGATACATCTGGGCGATCCTCGACCCGGCTGCGTATATCATCTTTCTGACGGTCATTTTCGGAGCCATCGCGCACAAGCCGGCGCTCGGCACCAGCTTTCCGCTATTTTTCGCCACCGGTTACATCGGCTTTCAGTTCTATTCCGCCGTCGTCACCTACGTGAACGGGGCTGTGAAGTCCAACAAGGCGTTGCTGAGCTACCCCAACGTCGCGGCCGTCGATCCGGTTTTTGCGCGCTTCCTGCTGCAGCTCGGAACGACATCGGCGGTCGCTGCCGTCATCCTGGGCACGATCTCGTTGTTCCTGAAGACGCCGCTGGTTCTCGATTGGGCCGCCATCCTGGAGGCAAGCCTGCTCGCCTGCCTGCTCGGCCTGGGCGCCGCGCTCTTCAACAACGTGATGTTTCTGCGCTTTCCAATCTACGAGCAGATATTCGGCATCGTGAACCGGCCGCTTTTCATGGTGGCCGGCGTGTTCTTCCTGCCGGACCTGATCCCGCATCCTTTTCGCGAGATGCTGCTCATCAATCCGCTTTGCCATGTCCTGATGCGATTTCGCTCGGGCTTCTATTCCGAATATGATCCCGGCTCGCTTGATATGCCGTATCTATACAGCTTCACCGCCTGTTGGCTTTTCGCCGGTATGCTGACGTTTACCGGCTACAAGCATGTGTTGAGAAAAGAATGATCAGGCTCGAGGAGGCGACCAAATTCGCCAGAGCCAAGGGCATCAACAAGACGATCCTCAACAGGGTCAATCTCGTTTTGCCGCGCGGCAAGAGCGTTGGGCTGCTTGGCCGAAACGGCGCGGGAAAGTCGACGCTGCTGCGATTGATCGCCGGGACGATCCAGCTCGATTCGGGGCGCATCGTCCGCCGCGCCAAGGTCTCCTGGCCTCTGGGCTTTGCCGGAAGCTTCCAGGGCAGTATGACGGGCGAGCAGAATGTCCGTTTCGTCGCGCGCATCTATGGCGTCGATACAGAACAGCTTGTCGATTACGTCGCCGATTTTGCCGATCTCGGCCCGTTTTTCAGAGCGCCGACATCGACCTATTCCTCGGGCATGAAGGCCCGTCTGGCCTTCGGGCTATCGATGGGCGTCAATTTCGACTACTACTTGGTCGACGAGATTACCGCCGTCGGGGATGCGAATTTCAAGGCCAAGTGCAAGGCGGTCTTCGAGGATCGCCTCCAGGATTCCGATGTGGTCATGGTATCGCATTCGACATCGACCATTCGCGACTACTGCGACACAGGCATCGTGCTGGAAGATGGCAAACTGACTTACTACGAAGATGTCGAGCATGCGATCGAAGCGCATGACCGCAATATGAGAATGAAATGAAGGGCGAGGACAGGTGAGCGAAAATCCAGGACGTCCGGCTGCGGACAAGACACCTGCACGGATCGATGGCGCCGAGGCACAGCCGGTAAGAGTTGATCCACCTGTTGCCGCAAAGCCGAAGGTGCCCGCGAAGGCCCCCCGAATCTGCATCTGCTGCTTGGCACGGATGACGGATCGGCCCGCAAGGGCGTCAAGGGCAAGGCAAAGCCGGGTCTCATCAAACGTCTGCTCAAGCCCGTCAAATGGCGCCATGCGATCATTGCCGCCACCTTCGCGCTCTGCGTCGTCGTGCCGGCATCGACAGCCAGCTTCTACATGGCCTTCATCGCCGCCGACCAGTATCACAGCTCGGCCTCCTTCTCGGTGCGCAGCATCGAGGCGGCCTCGGCAGGCGACATTCTCGGCATCTTCTCGCAGGCTTCCGGCTCGAGCACCGTCTCGGACGGCTTTATCCTGATCGACTACATCAGAAGCGAAGAGATGCTCGCCGACGTCTCGAAGAATTTCGATGTGGAGAAGATGTTCGCGCGGCGGGGAGGGGATTTCTTCTTCTCGCTGACGCCGGGCCTGCCGATCGAGGACAAGCTTGAATATTGGCGCAACATGGTTGCCGTGAGCTTTGACCACGCCTCCGGCATCATGACACTCGATCTTCGGGCTTTCGATCCCAACGATGCCCAGAACCTCACCAATTTCATCATCGGCAGGAGCGAAGCGCTGATCAACACGCTATCCGACCGGGCTCGCGAAGAGATCATGCGCGGCGCCCAGCAGGAAGTGAAGTTCGCCGAGGACCGGCTGCTGAAGGCGCGCACCGAAGTGCGCCAGTACCGTGACGTCTCTCAGGAAGTCGATCCTGTCGAGGGCGCCAAGGTCGCCTCGCAGATCATCGGTGAACTCGAAGGCAAGCTTGCCAGCCTGAACACGACGCTGACCACGGCGCGGACCCAGATGGCGGAAGAATCACCGCGTATCAAAGTTTTGAAGGCGCAGATGAGCAGCATCCGCGAACAGATCGCGACCGAGAAGGAGCGGCTGGGCAGCGGCGCCGGCAACAACGTCGCATCGTCTGATGTCGCCGGACGTATCGAAAAATTCCAGAATCTCGCCACCGAAGAGGAATTCGCCGAGAAGGCCTACACAGCCGCCATGGCGAGCCTGGAGAAAGCGAGAATCGATGCGAATGGCAAGGAGCGCTATCTCGCGACCTTCATCCGTCCGACGCTGTCGGAGGAGGCGCAATACCCGAAGCGCCTTCTTGATTCGATTCTGGTCCTGCTCGGCTGCCTCTTCGCCTGGAGCGTCGGCGTGATGATCTATTACAACATCCGCGACCGCGCCTGAGCGCGTCAGGCAGCGGGAATCATCGAAAGCGCGGCAAATGCCGCGCTTTTTCGTTGTGCGCGTGAGCAAAGCCGCGAAATGCGCCTGAGGTGCAGATATCTGACAACATAAGGAAAAGAATGGTGGGCGATGAGAGACTCGAACTCCCGACATCCTCGGTGTAAACGAGGCGCTCTACCAACTGAGCTAATCGCCCTCGCGTCACGAAGCCTGTTCGGCCCGCCGCGTCGGTGGCCGTGATCTATGCGGATCGGGAAAAAACCGCAAGAGTGTTTGTGAAGATTTTTTGATTTTTTTGGAGGGCGGCAGCGGCAAGCCCGGATTTCCGCGGGTCGGTTGCCTGTGGAAAAAGGGGAGGGGAGGCGCGCTGCTTGGCGGTGGCGCGGTACCTCTCATGTGTGCGGGCGCGTATGTGCCGGGGTGCCATTGGAGGCTGTCCCGGGGTGGCCCAAAACAATTTCTGTGCTGTCATCGTTTTGTCTCCAAACCTGCTTGACACTCAAATGCGAACCCCTTAGTTAGCCGCTCATCGAAGCGGCCAGCCCGCCTCGGTGAAGGAAGCGAAAGCCTCCGGATTGCTTGAAATGAAGTGCGGGTGTAGCTCAGTCGGTTAGAGTGCCGGCCTGTCACGCCGGAGGTCGCGGGTTCGAGCCCCGTCACTCGCGCCATTTTCAAGAGGTGCCGAAAGGTGCTTGTCCGGTCTTTCCTTCGCAATGCGCGGGTGTAGCTCAGTCGGTTAGAGTGCCGGCCTGTCACGCCGGAGGTCGCGGGTTCGAGCCCCGTCACTCGCGCCATTTCTCCTCCAAGCCATGCAGATTTTGGTGGGCTGCCATGCAGCCTTTCGCAACTTACGCGGATTTGTCGCGACATCGTTGCAGCTGCTTGATAATGTCGCATCATTGCAGTTGGAATTGGTCTTCTAAAAGTCTTGCGCCGTGGCTCAGCCTGCGCTAACCACGGCTTGTTGCAACGCACGTTCGCTTGCCGGGCATTTGCCCATTGTGCCGCCCGGCGCAGCCGGCAAGCAGGGATGAACATGATGACTGAACTGCTCGGTAATTACATTCCGATCGCTATTTTCATTGGTATCGCTCTCGTTATCGGCCTGGCGCTTCTGATTGCGCCGTTCGCCGTTGCCTTCAAGGCGCCTGATTCGGAAAAGCTCTCTGCTTACGAATGCGGTTTCAATGCCTTCGACGATGCCCGCATGAAGTTCGACATCCGCTTCTATCTCGTGTCGATTCTCTTCATCATCTTCGACCTTGAAGTCGCCTTCCTCTTCCCCTGGGCCGTTTCCTTCGGCGCCATTGGCTGGTTCGGCTTCTGGTCCATGATGGTCTTCCTTGGTGTGCTGACCATCGGCTTTATCTATGAATGGAAGAAGGGAGCCCTGGAATGGGAGTGACCCCCGCCGGCAATCAGCCGCTCGTTTCGCAGGCTCCGAAGGGGATCATCGATCCCTCGACCGGCAAGCCGATCGGCGCCAACGACGCGTTCTTCGGTGAGATCAACAATGAACTCGCCGACAAGGGCTTTCTGGTCACCTCGACCGACGAGCTGATCAACTGGGCCCGTACCGGCTCGCTGATGTGGATGACCTTCGGTCTCGCCTGCTGCGCCGTCGAAATGATGCAGCTGTCGATGCCGCGTTACGACGTCGAGCGTTTCGGCTTTGCGCCGCGTGCCTCGCCGCGCCAGTCCGACGTCATGATCGTCGCCGGCACGCTGACCAACAAGATGGCCCCCGCGCTCCGCAAGGTCTACGACCAGATGCCTGAGCCGCGCTACGTTATCTCGATGGGCTCCTGCGCCAATGGTGGCGGCTACTATCACTATTCCTATTCGGTTGTTCGCGGCTGCGACCGCGTCGTGCCGATCGACATCTACGTGCCGGGCTGTCCCCCCACGGCGGAAGCGCTGCTCTACGGCGTGCTCCTGCTGCAGAAGAAGATCCGGCGCACCGGCACGATCGAGCGGTAAGGGTTAAGGACAAGACATATGAGCGAAGCCCTCACTGAGCTGTCGTCCTATATCTCGGAAGCGCGTGGCAACCTGGTTGCCGCGTCGCAGCTGAAGTTCGGCGAATTGACCCTGACGACGACGGGTGAAAACCTGATCGCGCTGCTGACGTTCCTGCGTGACGACGCCAAGTGCGGCTTCGTCAACATGATCGACATCTGCGGCGTTGACTGGCCGCAGCGCGAGCTGCGCTTCGATGTCGTCTATCATCTCCTGTCTCCGAAGCAGAACCTGCGCATCCGCATCAAGGTCGCGACCGACGAAGATACGCCGGTGCCGTCCGCCTGCGCCGTCTATCCGGGCGCCGACTGGTTCGAGCGCGAGACCTGGGACATGTACGGCGTCCTCTTCACCGGTCACCCCGATCTGCGCCGCATCCTCACCGACTACGGTTTCGAGGGGCACCCCCTGCGCAAGGATTTCCCGACGACCGGTTTCGTCGAAGTCCGCTACGACGACGCCGCCAAGCGCGTCGTCTACGAGCCGGTGGAACTGAAGCAGGAATTCCGCAACTTCGACTTCATGTCACCCTGGGAAGGCACGGATTATGTGCTGCCGGGTGATGAGAAGGCGAAGCAGTAAGAAGCGAATAGTGAGTAGCGAATAGCGAATAGTTGGAAAGGGTGCGCAGACGATAAGCTCCTACAAAGATCTCAAGGTGTGGCAGGCGGCCATCGACTTGGCTGTCGATTGCTACGAGTTAACCAAGGGATTTCCAAGGGAGGAGGCTTACGGTCTGACTGCTCAAATCCGCAGGGCTGCGACATCAGTCGCAGCCAACATTGCTGAAGGTCACGGCCGTGAAGTCACGGGAAGTTTCGTTCAGTTCTTGCGGATTGCCCAGGGTTCGCTGAAGGAATTGGAAACGCATATGCTCATCTCGCAAAGGGTCGGATTGATCCGCGAGGTCGAGTTCAGGAAGATGACGGACAGATGCGACGAAATCGGCAGGATGCTGCGCGCGCTGATACGAAATCTTCAGGAGAAGCAATGAAACGGAATGCAACTATTCGCTATTCGCTATTCGCCATTCGCTTAGCTGACAGCGCATCTGGCCCGGAGCAGGCAGCATGACAGAACATAACGTCCGCAACTTCAACATCAATTTCGGACCGCAGCATCCGGCGGCGCACGGCGTTCTTCGTCTTGTCCTGGAGCTTGACGGCGAAATTGTGGAGCGTGTTGACCCGCATATCGGCCTGCTGCATCGCGGCACCGAGAAGCTGATCGAAACCAAGACCTATCTGCAGGCGGTCCCTTATTTCGACCGTCTCGATTACGTCGCACCGATGAACCAGGAGCATGCCTATGCCCTGGCCGTCGAAAAGCTGCTCGGCATCGACATCCCGATCCGCGGCCAGCTGATCCGCGTTCTCTATTCGGAAATCGGCCGTATCCTCTCGCATCTTCTGAACGTCACGACGCAGGCTATGGACGTCGGTGCGCTGACGCCGCCGCTCTGGGGCTTCGAAGAGCGCGAAAAGCTGATGGTGTTCTACGAGCGCGCCTGTGGCGCCCGTATGCATGCTGCCTATTTCCGTCCGGGTGGTGTTCACCAGGATCTGCCGGAAGAGCTGGTCCAGGATATCGGCAAGTGGTGCGACGAATTCCCGTCCAAGCTCGACGATATCGACGACCTCTTGACTGGCAACCGCATCTTCAAGCAGCGTAACGTCGATATCGGCGTCGTCTCGCTGGAAGATTGCTGGGCCTGGGGCTTCTCGGGCGTCATGGTTCGCGGTTCGGGCGCTGCCTGGGACCTGCGCCGCTCGCAGCCTTACGAGTGCTACTCGGATCTCGAATTCGACATTCCGATCGGCAAGAATGGCGACTGCTACGACCGTTACCTGATCCGCATGATCGAGATGCGCGAATCCTGCAAGATCATGAAGCAGTGCGTCAACCGCCTGCTGTCGGATGCCAAGACCGGCCCGTTCTCGTCTGTTGACGGCAAGGTCGTTCCGCCGAAGCGTGGCCAGATGAAGCGCTCGATGGAAGCGCTGATCCACCACTTCAAGCTCTACACCGAAGGCTACCACGTTCCGGCCGGCGAAGTTTACGCCGCCGTCGAAGCGCCGAAGGGCGAATTCGGCGTCTACGTCGTGTCCGACGGCAGCAACAAGCCGTACCGCTGCAAGATCCGCGCCCCGGGCTATGCCCACCTTCAGGCGATGGATTTCATGTGCCGCGGTCATCAGCTGGCCGACGTCGCCGCCGTTCTCGGTTCGCTCGACATCGTCTTCGGTGAGGTTGATCGCTGATGAAGCTCACCGTGCTCTCGGCCGCTGCATTCCTCGTTGCCGCCTCGGCTTTCGCCCAGGACAACAACACGCAGGGATTCGGCCCTAAGCTCGGTTCTGATGAAGTAACGCCGCCAAGCGGTCGGGCCACGATGGGGGAGCTCTTGTCCAAGGGTTACCAGATCAAGGCCGCCGTACCGAATGGCAAGAAATTCGTAGTGTTTTTGCAGAAAGACCAGTCGGCCTACGCATGCGAGATGCAGTCATTGACAGCTTCGCAGTGTGGGACCCTAAACTGACAAGGCGTGAGGAAGAATGTCCGTTCGTCGACTAGCCGAAGATCAATTCCAGCCTGCCGCATTCGCCTTCAATGACGAAAACGCGGCTTGGGCGGATAAGACGATCCAGAAATATCCCGCAGGCCGTCAGCAGTCCGCGGTCATTCCGCTGCTGATGCGAGCGCAGGAGCAGGATGGTTGGGTCACGCGCGCTGCGATCGAAAAGGTCGCCGACATGCTGGATATGGCCTATATCCGCGTGCTCGAGGTTGCGACCTTCTACACCCAGTTCCAGCTCGGTCCGGTCGGCACGCGCGCCCACGTTCAGGTGTGCGGTACCACGCCCTGCATGCTGCGCGGTTCGGAAAAGCTGATGGGCGTCTGCCGCAGCAAGATCCACCAGCATCCGTTCGAGCGTAACGCCGAAGGCACGCTGTCCTGGGAAGAAGTCGAATGTCTCGGGGCTTGCGTCAACGCACCGATGATCATGATCGGCAAGGACACTTACGAGGATCTGACGCCTGAGCGTCTCGAAGAGATCATCGACACGTTCAACGCCGGCAACGGCGCCAGCATCACGCCCGGCCCGCAGATCGACCGTCACTTCTCGTCGCCGGAAGGCGGCCCGACGTCGCTTCTGAGCGAAGAGCCGAAGGCGAGGGCCAAGACTTCCGCGAAGAAGGCTGAGGCCGACGCTGTCAGCGTTCCGCCGTCTGAGGCCGCTCGCCCGAAGAGCACGGATGCGGAAACCAATCCGACGCTGAAGACGCCGCACACGGCGCCGAAGGCTGCTGCCAAGAACGCTGCTGCTGAAGCTGCTCCGGCCGTTGCCGAGAAGCCTGCCAAGGCTGCTGCCGCTCCGGCCGCCGCAAAGCCGTCGCTGGAGGACAAGAACCGTCCTGCAGGGATCGCCAAGCCGGCAGCACCCGACGATCTCAAGCTGATCTCCGGCGTTGGTCCGAAGATCGAAGGTATTTTGAACGAACTCGGCATCTTCACCTTCGCGCAAGTCGCGGCGTGGAAGAAGGCTGAACGCGAATGGGTCGATGGATACTTGAATTTCAAGGGCCGCATCGAACGCGACGACTGGGTCAAGCAGGCCAAGGCGCTCGCCAAGGGCGGTGAAGCGGAATATATCAAGGTCTTCGGCAAGAAGCCGCGGTAAGAGGTGAAGCATGTTACAAGATAAAGACCGCATCTTTACCAATATCTACGGCCTCAAGGACAAGTCCCTGAAGGGCGCGATGAGCCGCGGCCACTGGGATGGCACCAAGCAGATCCTCGAAAAGGGTCGTGACTGGATCATCAACGAGATGAAGGCTTCCGGCCTTCGCGGCCGTGGCGGCGCAGGCTTCCCGACCGGTCTCAAGTGGTCCTTCATGCCGAAGGAATCCGACGGCCGTCCGCACTACCTCGTCGTCAATGCCGACGAATCGGAACCGGGCACCTGCAAAGACCGCGACATCATGCGCCACGATCCGCATACGCTGATCGAAGGCTGCGTTATCGCCAGCTTCGCCATGGGCGCCAATGCTGCCTATATCTACGTCCGCGGCGAATATATCCGCGAGCGTGAAGCGCTGCAGGCGGCGATCGACGAGTGCTACGATTACGGCCTGCTCGGCAAGAGCAACAAGCTCGGCTACCCGATGGACATCTACGTCCACCACGGCGCCGGCGCCTATATCTGCGGCGAAGAAACCGCGCTGCTCGAAAGCCTTGAAGGCAAGAAGGGTCAGCCGCGCCTGAAGCCGCCGTTCCCGGCCAACATGGGTCTCTACGGCTGCCCGACGACGGTCAACAACGTCGAATCGATTGCCGTTGCTCCGACCATCCTGCGCCGTGGCGCCGGCTGGTTCTCCTCGATCGGCCGTCCGAACAACGTCGGCACCAAGCTGTTCATGCTGTCGGGTCACGTCAACAAGCCGTGCACCGTCGAAGAAGAGATGGGCATCACCTTCCGTGAGCTGGTCGACCGTCATGCCGGCGGTATCCGCGGCGGCTGGGACAACCTGCTCGCCGTCATTCCGGGCGGTGCATCGTGCCCGATCGTTCCCGCCAAGGACATCATCGACTGCCCGATGGACTTCGACGGCCTGCGCGCTGTCGGCTCGTCCTTCGGTACGGCTGCCGCGATCGTCATGGACAAGTCCACCGACGTCATCAAGGCGATCGCCCGCATCTCGGCGTTCTTCAAGCACGAGAGCTGCGGCCAGTGCACGCCGTGCCGCGAAGGCACCGGCTGGATGTGGCGCGTCATGGAGCGTATGGCCAAGGGCAACGCCCAGAAGCGCGAAATCGACATGCTGTTCCAGGTCACCAAGCAGATCGAAGGCCACACCATCTGTGCGCTCGGCGATGCTGCTGCATGGCCGGTCCAGGGTCTGATCCGCAATTTCCGTCCGGAAATCGAAGCGCGTATCGACCAGTACACGGCCAGCGCCATGGATCATGGCGCGGTTCTGGAGGCTGCGGAGTAAGCGATGACGAAGGCATCGGGCGGCAAGGACAAGCAGGGAGCGGCCGATTTCTCGGCTGACTTCGGCCGTCTTGCTGCCGAGATGCTGGAGAATGCCCGCTCGATGCCGATCCATCCGATGATGGCCCATCCGGCTGCGGCGATGGCAGCGGCAACCGCCGTCGGCATCGGTTTCTCGACGCAGATGGCCGGCGCTTTCTTCGGTGCGCTGCAAGGCGCCTTCGAAGCGACGAGCCGGATTGCCGAAGCGCTCGACGAGACGCCGCCGCAGGCTGCAAAGCCCGAGGTTCGCATCAAGCCGGAGAATATCCGGCCGGCTGCAGCCAAGAAGGCGGCCTTGTCGATCGTCGCAACGCCGGAGCCGAAGGTGGCTCCTGTCGCTGCGAAGAAGCCGGCAACCCGAGCCAGGAAGGCCGACGACCTGAAGCTGATTTCGGGCATCGGTCCGAAGCTGGAGCAGGTTCTGAACGCCAGGGGCATCCGCACCTTCGCTGCGATCGCAGCCTGGAGCGATGCGGAAGCGGAAGGCATCGACACCGAGCTCGGTTTCGACGGTCGCATCGCCCGCGACGACTGGCGCGGTCAGGCCAAGGCTCTCGCGGCGAAGCGCCGCAAGTGAGTTTGAGTTTTTCTGGCTGACCCAAGCGGCCGGAGGGAATAAGGCAGGGATGACGGGGCAGGGGCCTCGCTCAGGCCAGCCGATCGGGTCTCGGGTTCCCCGGGCCGGGGAAAGACAATTTGGGCGACACCGGTGCCAGCGGGGACGAAATCCCGCCAGGCAGCGGTCATGTTGCAGAATAAGGTTTGTTTGCCGCCATCCGGCGAACGGGAAACAGGACTGAGTGACGATGGCAAAACTGAAGATTGACGGTAACGAGATCGAGGTCCCGGATCACTACACGCTCATTCAGGCGTGTGAGGAAGCCGGCGCTGAAGTTCCGCGCTTCTGCTTCCATGAGCGACTGTCGGTCGCCGGCAATTGCCGCATGTGCCTCGTCGAAGTGAAGGGTGGCCCGCCGAAGCCGCAGGCTTCCTGCGCCATGGGCGTTCGCGATATCCGCGGCGGCCCGAACGGCGAACTGCCTGAAGTCTTCACCAACACGCCGATGGTCAAGAAGGCCCGCGAAGGCGTGATGGAATTCCTGCTGATCAACCATCCGCTGGATTGCCCGATCTGCGACCAGGGTGGCGAATGCGACCTGCAGGACCAGGCGATGACCTTCGGCATCGACACGTCGCGCTATCAGGAAGACAAGCGCGCCGTCGAAGACAAGTATATCGGACCGCTCGTCAAGACGGTCATGAACCGCTGCATCCACTGCACGCGTTGCGTCCGCTTCACCACGGAAGTGGCCGGTATCTCCGAACTCGGCCTGATCGGCCGCGGTGAAGATGCCGAAATCACCACCTATCTCGAGCAGGCGATGACCTCGGAGCTGCAGGGCAACGTCGTTGACCTCTGCCCGGTCGGCGCTCTGACCTCCAAGCCTTTCGCCTTCACGGCCCGCCCGTGGGAATTGAACAAGACGGAATCGATCGACGTCATGGACGCGCTCGGCTCTGCCATCCGTGTCGATACCCGCGGCCGCGAAGTCATGCGCGTCATGCCGCGCGTCAACGACCAGATCAACGAAGAGTGGATTTCCGACAAGAGCCGCTTCATCTGGGACGGCCTGAAGACGCAGCGCCTCGATCGTCCTTACGTCCGCAAGGGCGGCCGCCTGCAGCCGGCAACCTGGGCCGAAGCCTTCGGCGCCATCAAGACGGCAGTTGCCGGCACCACGGGCGAGAAGATCGGCGCCATCGCCGGCGACCTCGCAACCGTCGAGGAAATGTACGCATTGCAGGAACTGGTAAAGTCGCTCGGTTCCGAGAACCTCGACTGTCGCCAGGATGGGACGGCACTTGATCCGTCGCTCGGCCGCGCAAGCTACATCTTCAACCCGACGATCCAGGGCATCGAAGAAGCCGACGCGCTGCTCATCATCGGCGCCAACCCGCGCTTCGAGGCCGCCGTTCTCAACGCCCGCATCCGCAAGCGCTGGCGCCGTGGCGGTTTCCCGATCGGTGTGATCGGCGAAGCCGGCGAAATGCGCTACGACTACGAATATCTCGGCGCTGGTCCGGATACGCTGAAGGATCTCGTCGACGGCAACCATGCCTTCGCCAAGGTTCTGGCTGACGCCAAGAAGCCGCTGATCATCATCGGCCAGGGCGCCCTGTCGCGCGCTGACGGTGCAGGCGTTCTCGCCAGCGCCGCCAAGCTCGCCGGTACGGTCGGCGCAGTTGCCGACGGCTGGAACGGCTTTGCAGTCCTGCACACGGCAGCAGCCCGCGTCGGTGGCCTCGACCTCGGCTTCGTTCCGGGCTCCAAGGGCGTCAACGCTGCGGATATGCTGTCCTCGATGGACGTGCTTTTCCTGCTCGGCGCCGACGAACTCGATTTCACCAACAAGGCCGCGAAGTTCACGGTCTATATCGGCTCGCACGGTGACCAGGGCGCGCATAACGCCGACGTCATCCTTCCGGCTGCCGCCTACACCGAAAAGTCCGGTACCTGGGTCAACACCGAAGGCCGCGTCCAGATGGGCAACCGCGCCGGTTTCGCGCCGGGCGATGCCCGCGAAGACTGGGCGATCCTGCGTGCTCTCTCCGACGTGCTCGGCAAGAAGCTTCCCTTTGATTCGCTTGGCGAATTGCGCGGCAAGCTCTATGCGGCATTCCCGCATTTCGCAGCCATCGACGAGATCGCTGAAAGCGACAGCGCCAAAATTGCCGCAGTTGCGAAAAAAGCCGGGAAGATGAACAAATCCGGGTTTGCTTCACCGGTCAAAGACTTCTATTTGACGAACCCGATCGCGCGTGCCTCGGCTGTCATGGCCGAGTGCTCGGCATTGGCCCGCAACAACTTCAAAGTCGCGGCAGAGTAAGGGCAGGGGACTATGGAATCGTTTGTTTCAACTTATGTCTTGCCTGGCCTTCTCATGGTCGGTCAGTCGCTGCTGCTCCTGGTCTGCCTGCTGGTCTTCATCGCCTACATTCTGCTTGCCGACCGTAAGATCTGGGCAGCCGTTCAGCTGCGCCGTGGACCCAATGTGGTTGGTCCCTTCGGCCTTTTCCAGTCCTTCGCCGACCTTTTGAAGTTCGTCTTCAAGGAACCGGTTATTCCGGCCGGCGCCAATAAGGTCGTCTTCCTGCTGGCACCGCTGGTGACCGTGCTTCTGGCACTGTCCACCTGGGCCGTCATCCCGTTCTCCAACGGCTGGGTGATCGCCAACATCAATGTCGGCATTCTCTACATCTTCGCGATCTCCTCTCTCGAAGTGTACGGCATCATCATGGGCGGCTGGGCTTCGAACTCGAAGTATCCGTTCCTCGGCGCGCTCCGCTCGGCTGCGCAGATGGTGTCCTACGAAGTCTCGATCGGCTTCGTCATCGTCACCGTTCTTCTCTGCGTGGGTTCGCTGAACCTGACGGATATCGTCATGGCTCAGCAGACCGGCCTCGGCACCAAGCTCGGCCTGCCCAGCTCGTTCCTCGACTGGCACTGGCTGTCGCTGTTCCCGATGTTCATCATCTTCTTCATCTCGGCGCTCGCTGAAACCAACCGTCCGCCCTTCGACCTTCCGGAAGCGGAATCGGAACTGGTTGCCGGCTTCATGGTCGAATACGGTTCCTCGCCGTACATGATGTTCATGCTCGGCGAATATGCGGCCGTCTGCCTGATGTGCTCGCTGACGACGATCCTCTTCCTCGGCGGCTGGCTGCCTCCGGTCGATTTCTGGCTCATCAATTGGGTCCCGGGCATCATCTGGTTCATGCTCAAGTCGTGCCTGGTGTTCTTCATGTTCGCGATGGTCAAGGCATTCGTGCCGCGCTACCGCTACGACCAGCTGATGCGCCTCGGCTGGAAGGTCTTCCTTCCGCTGTCGCTCGCCATGGTCATTATCGTTGCATTCGTGCTGAAACTGACGGGATGGGCATGATCATGACATCCCTCGTTTCCGGCAAATTTGGAGGTTGAAGATGGCAAGCTTGTCAAACACCGTCAGCTCGCTGTTCCTCAAGGAATTCGTCGGCGCATTCTTTCTGTCGATGCGCTACTTCTTCAAGCAGAAGGCGACGATCAACTACCCGTTCGAAAAGGGTCCGGTTTCTCCGCGCTTCCGCGGCGAACACGCACTGCGCCGTTATCCGAACGGCGAAGAGCGCTGCATCGCCTGCAAGCTCTGCGAAGCGATCTGTCCCGCTCAGGCGATTACCATCGAAGCCGGCCCGCGCCGCAATGACGGCACCCGCCGTACGGTGCGTTACGACATCGACATGGTGAAGTGCATCTACTGCGGCTTCTGCCAGGAAGCCTGCCCGGTCGATGCGATCGTCGAAGGCCCGAATTTCGAATTCGCCACGGAAACCCGCGAAGAGCTTTATTTCGACAAGCAGCGGCTTCTCGACAACGGCGACCGGTGGGAACGCGAAATCGCGCGCAATATCGCGATCGACGCGCCGTACCGCTGATTGGAATTTGAAATGCCGCAGGGCAGGCGACAGCCGCCCGCGGTCAACATGCACCGGAGCTTTGCCGGCCCTTCAGGGTAGACGGAGCTTCATCGGGCAGGGAAACTCCCGGCTGCCCGGGGGAAGATGAAAAAGGCACCAACATGGGTCTGCAGGCTCTATTTTTCTATCTTTTCGCCTTCGTCGCGGTCGCGTCGGCGTTCATGGTCATCTGGGCAAAGAACCCGGTTCACTCGGTTCTGTTCCTCATCCTGACCTTCTTCAATGCCGCGGGCCTCTTCCTGCTGCTTGGCGCCGAGTTCCTGGCGATGATCCTGCTTGTCGTCTATGTCGGCGCGGTCGCGGTTCTCTTCCTCTTCGTGGTCATGATGCTCGACATCGACTTCACGGAGCTGCGCGCAGGCGTTCTCGAATATGCGCCGATCGGCGCGCTGATCGGCATCATCCTTGCCGCTGAGCTGATCATCGTCATCGGCGGCAGCGTGATCTCGCCCGAGATTGCCAAGACCGTCGCCATGCCGATCCCGGCTCTGACGGAGCGCACCAACACGGCGGCGCTCGGTGACGTGCTCTATACGAATTACGTTTACTTCTTCCAGATCGCCGGTCTGGTCCTTCTCGTCGCGATGATCGGTGCGATCGTGCTGACGCTGAGGCACCGCACCAACATTCGCCGTCAGAATATTTCCCAGCAGGTTGCCCGTACGCCGGCGACCGCCGTCGAGGTGGTCACCGTCAAGCCGGGGCAGGGCCTCTAAGCGCAGGGACAAGGAACAAGAACATGGTCATCGGTCTTTCCCATTACCTGACGGTCAGCGCCATCCTCTTCACGCTCGGCGTCTTCGGCATCTTCCTGAACCGCAAGAACATCATCGTCATTCTCATGTCGATCGAGCTGATCCTGCTTGCGGTCAATATCAACATGGTCGCCTTCTCGTCGTTCCTCAACGACATCGTCGGCCAGGTCTTCGCACTTTTCATTCTGACCGTCGCGGCTGCGGAAGCGGCCATCGGTCTTGCAATTCTCGTTGTCTTCTACCGCAACCGCGGTTCGATCGCGGTCGAAGACGTCAATATGATGAAGGGCTGAGCGGCTCATGTTCCTCTATAAGGCTATCGTCTTTCTTCCCTTGATCGGCGCAATCATCGCCGGCCTTTTCGGCCGCGCGATCGGCGCCAAGGCATCGGAATATGTCACCAGCGGCCTGATGATCATCGCCGCCGCTCTCTCCTGGTACGTCTTCTTCACGGTGGCCCTCGGCCATCCGGAAGGCGCGATCAAGGTTGAAGTCCTGCGCTGGATCCAGTCCGGCGGCATCGACGTCTCCTGGTCCCTGCGCATCGACACGCTGACCTCGGTCATGCTGATCGTCGTCAACACGGTCTCGACGCTCGTGCACATCTACTCGATCGGGTACATGCACCATGACCCGCATCGTCCGCGCTTCTTCGCCTATCTGTCGCTCTTTACCTTCGCCATGCTGATGCTGGTGACCTCCGACAACCTGCTGCAGATGTTCTTCGGCTGGGAAGGCGTTGGTCTGGCGTCCTATCTGCTGATCGGCTTCTGGTTCAAGAAGCCGTCGGCTTCGGCTGCGGCGATGAAGGCCTTCATCGTCAACCGCGTCGGCGACTTCGGCTTCGTGCTCGGTATCGCAGGCGTCTTCGTTCTCTTCGGCGCCATCAACTTCGACACGATCTTCGCCAACGCTGCGAACTTCGCGCCGCATGAAGGTGCAGAAGCTGCCAGCGAAGTCGTTCTCAACCTCTTCGGCATGCAGCTCGACAAGACGCATGCGCTGACCGCCGTCTGCCTGCTGCTCTTCATGGGTGCCATGGGTAAGTCGGCTCAGTTCCTGCTGCACACCTGGCTGCCGGACGCCATGGAAGGCCCGACGCCGGTTTCGGCGCTCATTCATGCCGCGACCATGGTTACCGCCGGTGTCTTCCTCGTCGCCCGCATGTCGCCGCTCTTCGAACTGTCGCATGATGCGCTGACCTTCGTCACCATCATCGGCGCGATCACTGCCTTCTTCGCGGCAACGGTCGGTCTCGTTCAGAACGACATCAAGCGCGTCATCGCCTATTCCACCTGCTCGCAGCTCGGCTACATGTTCGTGGCGCTCGGAGTAGGGGCCTATGGTGCCGCGATCTTCCATCTCTTTACGCACGCCTTCTTCAAGGCACTGCTCTTCCTCTGCGCCGGTTCGGTTATCCACGCCGTCGATGGCGAGCAGGACATGCGTTACATGGGCGGCCTGCGTCCGCACATCAAGGTCACGTTCTGGATGATGATGATCGGTACGCTCGCCATCACTGGCGTCGGCATTCCGTTCACTCCGATCGGTTTTGCGGGCTTCTTCTCGAAGGACGTGATCATCGAGGCTACCTACGCGTCGCACTCGCCGGCTGCAGGCTTCGCCTTCACGCTGCTCGTCATCGCCGCTCTGTTCACCAGCTTCTATTCCTGGCGCCTGATCTTCCTGACCTTCTTCGGCAAGCCGCGCGCTTCCCACGAAGTCATGCATCACGTCCATGAATCGCCGCAGGTCATGCTGGTGCCGCTCTACATCCTGGCAATCGGCGCAGTCTTCGCCGGCTTCCTCTTCGAGGGCCGCTTCTATGGCGAAGAATATGCCGAATTCTGGAAGGGCGCGCTGTTTACCTCCAAGGAAAACGAACTGCTGGAGCACTTCCATCACGTTCCGGCCCTGGTCGCGCTCAGCCCGTTCATTGCCATGGTCATCGGCTTCGTGACCGCCTGGTACATGTACATCAAGTCGCCGTCGACGCCGCGCGTTCTCGCGCAGCAGCACCGCGTCCTCTACCAGTTCCTGCTCAACAAGTGGTACTTCGACGAACTCTACGACTTCCTCTTCGTCCGCTCCGCCAAGGCTCTTGGCAACTTCCTGTGGAAGAAGGGTGACGTCGGCGTCATCGATACCTACGGCCCGAACGGCATTGCCGCCCGCGTCGTCGATGTCACGAACCGCGTGGTCCGCCTGCAGACCGGTTACCTCTATCACTACGCCTTCGCGATGCTGATCGGCATTGCAGCGCTCGTTACCTGGATGATGCTCGGGAGTTCGTTCTGATGACCGATTGGCCTATTCTTACAACGGTCACCTTCCTGCCGCTCGTCGGCGTGGTGCTTCTGCTGCTGATGAATGAAAACGGCCCGAACGGCCGCCGCAACGTGCTCAACATCTCGTTGATCACGACGATCGTCACGTTCCTGCTGTCGCTCCTGATCTGGACTGGCTTCGATAACGCCAATCCGGGCTTCCAGATGGTCGAGAAGCACGCCTGGCTCGGTACCGGCATCGGCTACCATGTCGGCGTCGACGGCATCTCGATGCTGTTCGTCATCCTGTCGACCTTCCTCATGCCCTTCTGCGTGCTGGCAAGCTGGCTCTCGATCGAGAAGCGCCTGAAGGAATACATGATCGCCTTCCTCATCCTCGAAGTGATGATGGTCGGTGTCTTCGTGTCGCTCGATATCGTGCTCTTCTACGTCTTCTTCGAAGCCGGCCTCATCCCGATGTTCCTGATCATCGGTGTCTGGGGTGGCGCGAACCGCGTCTATGCGAGCTACAAGTTCTTCCTCTACACGCTGCTCGGCTCGGTGCTGATGCTGCTCGCCATCATGGCGATGTACTGGCAGGCCGGCACGACCGATATCTCGGCGCTGCTCGCCTACAAGTTCCCGCCGCAGATGCAGACATGGCTATGGCTGGCCTTCTTCGCCTCCTTCGCCGTCAAGATGCCGATGTGGCCGGTTCACACCTGGCTTCCCGACGCGCACGTTCAGGCGCCGACGGCCGGCTCCGTCATCCTGGCAGGCGTGCTCCTGAAGCTCGGCGGCTACGGCCTGATCCGCTTCTCGCTCGGCATGTTCCCTGTTGCCTCCGACTTCTTCGCGCCGATGGTCTTCGCACTGTCCGTCATCGCCATCATCTACACCTCGCTGGTGGCGATGATGCAGGACGACATCAAGAAGCTGATCGCCTACTCGTCGGTAGCGCACATGGGCTACGTGACCATGGGCATCTTCGCCGCCAACATGCAGGGCGTTCAGGGCTCGATCTTCCAGATGCTGTCGCACGGCATCGTCTCTGGCGCGCTCTTCCTCTGCGTCGGCGTCGTTTACGACCGCACCCATACCCGCGAGATCGCGGCCTATGGCGGCCTGGTCAACAACATGCCGAAATACGCAGTGGCGATGATGGTCTTCACCATGGCCAATGTCGGTCTGCCGGGCACCTCGGGCTTCATCGGCGAATTCCTGACCCTGATCGGCGTCTTCCGCGCCAACACCTGGGTTGCACTCTTCGCTGCCACCGGCGTCATCCTGTCGGCTGCCTACGCTCTGTGGCTCTATCGCCGCGTGATCTTCGGTGCGCTTGAAAAGGAAAAGCTGAAGGCTCTGCTCGATCTTTCGCCGCGTGAGCAGATGCTGCTCTACCCGCTGATCGCGCTGACCATCTTCTTCGGTGTCTATCCGGCTCCGGTCTTCGATGCGACGGCCGCTTCGGTTGACATGCTGGTGAACAATTATACGGCCGCCGTACACGCAGCGCAGAACGTTGCGCTGTCGATGAACTGATGACGGGACTTTTTGGACATGACCGCTGAAACCATTCTTGCAAGCCTGCATCTCACCGCGCCGGAGCTTATCCTCGCGGTAGGCGCCCTTGTCCTGCTGATGATCGGTGTCTTCACGGGCGAGCGGTCCGGGCGTCTGGTGAGCGTGCTCGCCATGATCCTGTTCGCGGCTGCAGCTCTCTGGCTGATCTTCATCCCGTCCAACGGCCTCGCCTTTGGCGGCGTCTACAAGGCGGACGGCTTCTCCCGCTTCATGAAGGTGACGGCGCTGACCGGCTCCTTCGTGGCACTCTTCATGTCGCTCGGCCACGCCAAGGAAAATCAGCTCGACAAGTTCGAGTTCCCGGTTCTCCTCGTGCTCTGCACCCTCGGCATCATGCTGATGATCTCGGCAAACGACCTGATCGCGCTCTATCTCGGCCTCGAGCTGCAGTCGCTGGCGATCTACGTCGTCGCTGCGATCAACCGCGACAGCGTCAAGTCGACGGAAGCCGGCCTGAAGTATTTCGTCCTCGGCGCGCTGTCCTCGGGCATGCTGCTCTACGGCATGTCGCTGGTCTATGGCTTCACCGGCCATACGCACTTCGCCGATATCGCCCAGGCGCTCAATGTCGAAGGCGCGCGTTCGCTCGGCCTGATCTTCGGCCTGGTCTTCATCCTCGCCGGTATCGCCTTCAAGATCTCGGCCGTGCCGTTCCACATGTGGACGCCCGACGTTTACGAAGGTGCGCCGACCCCGGTCACCGCCTTCCTGGCGAGCGCTCCGAAGGTTGCCGCCATGGCCATGATGACGCGTATCGTCATCACCGCCTTCCAGCCGATCATGGCTGACTGGCAGCAGGTCGTGGTCTTCATCTCGATCGCCTCTATGCTGCTTGGCTCCTTCGCGGCTATCGGCCAGAAGAACATCAAGCGACTGATGGCCTATTCGTCGATCGGTCACATGGGTTATGCGCTGGTCGGCCTCGCAGCCGGCAACCAGACGGGCGTCTCCGGCGTCATGCTCTACATGGTCATCTACATGGTCATGACGCTCGGTTCCTTTGCGATCATCATGTCGATGCGCCGCAAGGATGGCACCGTTGTCGAAGCGATCGACGATCTGGCGGGTCTCTCGAGCACCAACCCGTTCATGGCGACGGTTCTCACCATCCTGATGTTCTCGCTTGCCGGTATCCCGCCGCTCGCTGGCTTTTTCGCGAAGTACTTCGTCTTCGTCGCAGCCATCGAAGCCAAGCTCTATGCGCTCGCCATCATCGGCGTTCTCGCATCGGTCGTCGGCGCTTACTACTACCTGCGCGTCATCAAGCTGATGTGGTTCGATGAAGCCAAGGGCGAGTTTGCCCGCGTCTCCGGCGCCCTCAAGCTGGTCTACGGTCTCTCCGGCCTGTTCGTTCTCGCCTATGTTCTCATCGGCGGTCCGATCGGCGGTGCGGCTGAGCTGGCGGCAGCGACGCTGTTCTGATGATGTCTCCAGCGCGGCGCCGGATATCGCTCGGCGATATCAGGCACGAAGCCCTGACGGAGACACCTTCGACCAACACAGAATGCCTTGCCCGAGCCCGGGCAGGGGACCCCGGCCTCCTCTGGGTGACCGCGGTCAGGCAGACCGGCGGCCGCGGCCGCCGCGGACGCCCGTGGGTCTCCGAACCCGGCAATCTCTATTCTTCCCTTCTTCTGATCGATCTGGCTCCGATGGAGCGCATGGGATCGCTGCCGCTGGCGATTGCTGTCGCTGTCCATCAGGCGATCCGCCAGGTCCTGCCGCCGGGCGCCGAGCCGCTCGAGGTCAAATGGCCGAACGACATCCTGATCGGACGCAAGAAGACCTGCGGCATCCTCGTCGAAGGCGAGCAGCTGCCGGACGGGCGCTATGCGCTGGTGATCGGCATCGGCATCAATGTCTCGGTCATGCCTGACAACCCGATGTATCCGGTGACATGTCTGCGCGAGCAGGGCAGCTCGGCCTCGCCCGAGGAGCTCTTCGCCCATCTCTTCGCCTCGATGGCCGAAGTGCTGGATGTCTGGAACGCCGGCCGCGGCATCAAGGAAATCACCGCGCGCTGGCGCGAAGTCGCCTGCGGCGTCGGCGAGAAGATTACCGTGAATTTACCGGACAGGTCGATTTCCGGCCATTTCGCTGGAATTGATGATAATGGGCTGTTGATGCTCGATACCGGCGCAGGCAGGATGATGCAGATCGCCGCCGGCGACGTTTTCTTTGGATAGTAGGACCTAATGGCGAAACAAGACGAACTGGTATTTCTTCCGCTGGGCGGCGTCGGCGAGATCGGCATGAATCTCGCTCTGTACGGCTATGGCCCCGCGGATCACCGCCAGTGGATCATGGTCGATTGCGGCGTGACCTTTCCGGGTCCGGACCTGCCGGGCGTCGATCTCGTGCTGCCCGATATCCGTTATCTCGCCACCGAGCGCAAAAGCCTGAAGGCGATCATCATCACCCACGCCCATGAGGATCACTACGGCGCGCTGGCCGATCTCTGGCCGGGCCTCAATGTTCCTGTCTATGCCTCGCCCTTTACCGCGGGCCTGCTCGAAGCCAAGCGCAATTTCGAGAAGGACGCGATCGGCGAAGTGCCGGTCACGATTTTCAAGGCAGGCGACACGATCAATGTCGGCCCCTTCAGCATCGAAGGCGTCGCCGTCAACCACTCGATCCCCGAGCCGATGTCGCTGATGATCCGCACGCCGCTCGGCAACGTCATTCACACCGGTGACTGGAAGATCGACCACGAGCCGTCGCTCGGGCCGCTGACCGACGAAAACCGCTTCCGCCAACTCGGCGACGAAGGCGTTCTGGCGCTGATGTGCGATTCCACCAACGCCCTGCGCGACGGCGTCTCGCCCTCGGAGAAGGACGTCTCGGAAAGCCTGCGCAAGATCATCGAGAATGCCGAGGGACGCGTGGCGATCACCACCTTCTCCTCGAATGTCGGCCGTATCCGCACCGTCGCCGAGGCTGCTGAGGCCGCCGGCCGCGAAGTGCTGCTGCTCGGCAGCTCGCTGAAGCGCGTCGTCGACGTCTCGCGCGACATCGGCATCATGGAAGGCATCAAGCCCTTCATCTCCGAAGACGAATACGGCTACATCCCGCGCGACAAGGTCGTGGTGATCCTGACCGGCAGCCAGGGCGAACCGCGCGCCGCACTCGCCAAGCTCTCGCGCGACGAGATGCGCAATGTGGCGCTCGCCGCCGGCGATATCGTCGTCTTCTCCTCGCGCGCCATCCCGGGCAACGAGAAGGCGATCCAGGACATCAAGAACGGCCTCGTCGAGCAAGGCGTCCATATCATCACCGACGGTGAAGCGCTGGTCCACGTTTCCGGCCATCCGCGCCGTAACGAGCTGCAAAAGATGTATCAGCTGGTTCGCCCGAAGATCGTCGTGCCCGTCCACGGCGAGGCGACGCATCTGACGGCGCATAAGGAGCTGGCGGAGCAGTCCGGCATCGCAAGCGTGCCGCGCGTACGCAATGGTGACATCCTGCGTTTGGCACCTGGTCCGGCCGAAGTCATCGACGAAGCCCCGCATGGCCGCATCTACAAGGACGGCTCGCTGATCGGCGATTTCGACGAGATGGGTATCGGCGAGCGTAAGAAGCTCGCCTATGTCGGTCATGTCGCCGTCAACGTTGTGCTCGACAGCCGCTACGACATCATCGGCGAGCCGGATCTCGTCGCCATCGGTCTGCCGGTTTATGACGACGAAGGCGACGAGATGGAAGACACGCTGTTCGACGCCGTCATCGGCGCTGTCGAGAGCATTCCGCGCGCCCGCCGCAAGGATCTCGACATGGTGCAGGAGGCGATCCGCCGCGCCGTGCGCGCCGCCGCCAACCACGCCTGGGGCAAGAAGCCCGTCGTCACCGCCTTCCTGACCAAGGTCTGATCATGCTCGGCCGCGTCAATCACATCGCGATTGCCGTCCCCGATCTCGCCGCTGCGACGGCCAGCTACCGCGATACGCTCGGCGCCAGGGTATCGGCGCCGCAGCCCCTACCGGAGCACGGCGTCACCGTCGTCTTCGTCGAGCTCGACAATACCAAGGTCGAGCTCTTGGAACCGCTCGGCGAGAACTCGCCGATCGCCGCCTTCCTCGAAAAGAGCCCATCGGGCGGCATGCACCACATCTGCTACGAGGTCGCCGACATCACCGCCGCCCGCGACCATCTGATCACCTCAGGGGCGAGGGTGCTTGGCAATGGCGAGCCGAAGACCGGCGCCCATGGCAAGCCGGTGCTCTTCCTGCATCCCAAGGATTTCTTCGGCACACTGATCGAGCTCGAGCAGGTCTGACAGCCGCTTCTGCGGCAGAGTGACCTAGTCCCCAGCATTGGTCGCGGCGTGATTTGAGCTTTGCGCCATTCCACTCTATAAGCGCGGCGTTGCGATGGTCGTAACGCGATTTGGGACCCGCCATGCTGCAGATTTTCCTACAGGGCTTCGCCGTCTATTTCATCGTCTGGTGGCTCACGCTATTCGCCGTTCTGCCGATCGGTCTGCGCACCCAGGCGGAAGACAATGAGGTGGTGCTCGGCACGGTTCCGAGCGCTCCGGCGCGCTTCCGGCCGCTCTTCGTCTTCTCGCTGACGACAGTGATTTCGGCGATCATCTACGGCGCCTGGTACGTGTCTTCGACCTATTTCGGCTGGGGCTTCGATGCCCTGCCGCAGATCGGCCCGAGCTTCAATATCGAATAGGGCTTTTGCTCAATCTTTGAGCATATGTGTTAGCGCCAGCGAAAATGCCGTCATACGGCTGTCATCAACATGATGCAAAGAGCTCACGCGGCGGCAGCGATGTCTGCCGTTACGTCAATTCTCTGATGTTCACGTTAGGGAATGGACCGAAAAACCAAAAAAAACAAGGCTAAAAGCCTTGTTTTAAGTATCGCGTGATCTGTAACCGTTGCCGGGGCTGCGACGAGCGCGCCTAAGATCTGATCCTCCCAAGACTTGACCGCGAATTGGCAAGAATTTATCTCCTTGCCTGTTTTGTGAGCTGAAACTAGCTCAAAGATTGGGCTTTGTCACCAGCTTTTTTTGCATTTTTGCTACAGTCGGGCAAAAAATTCCTGTTGACAAGATTTTGATGCAAGCCCTTATAAACGCGCGATTTTTTCTGCATTTGCGTTTTCCGGACGCCAACTTGCGTCTGCGGAAGGCTGCTTGCGCTGCTCGCGGGTTTCTTTCCGGCTGCGAAGCAGCTATGAACGCTCCCACCATTAACGAATGCCGTCGATTCCGCGATTGAAGTGGAATCCCAACTGCTCTGGAATCCGCCATGCGTCTGTCCCGCTACTTCCTGCCCATCCTGAAGGAAAACCCCAAGGAGGCGGAAATCGTCTCCCACCGGCTGATGCTGCGTGCCGGCATGATCCGCCAGCAGTCGCAGGGCATCTATTCCTGGTTGCCGCTCGGCAAGCGTGTTCTCGACAAGGTGAACAACATCATCCGCGAAGAGCAGAACCGCGCCGGCGCCATCGAGCTGTCGATGCCGACGCTGCAGTCCGCCGAGCTCTGGCAGGAAAGCGGCCGCTACGACGCCTACGGCAAGGAAATGCTGCGCATCAAGGACCGCCAGGACCGTCCGATGCTCTACGGCCCGACCAACGAGGAAATGGTCACCGACATCTTCCGGGCCTACGTCAAGTCCTACAAGGACCTGCCGCTCAACCTCTATCACATCCAGCTGAAGTTCCGCGACGAGATCCGTCCGCGCTTCGGCACCATGCGCTCGCGCGAGTTCATGATGAAGGATGCCTATTCCTTCGATCTGACGAAGGAGGGGGCGATCCACTCCTATAACAAGATGTTCGTGGCCTACCTGCGCACCTTCGACCGTCTCGGTCTGCGCGCCATCCCGATGCGCGCCGATACCGGCCCGATCGGCGGCAACCACAGCCACGAATTCATCATCCTTGCCGACACCGGCGAGTCCGAAGTGTTCTGCCACAAGGATTTCGTCAATTTCGACATTCCGGAAGCCGACACGGATTTCGACAGCGTCAAAGGCCTGGAAAGCGTCTTCGACAAGTGGACGTCGCTCTATGCCGCGACCTCCGAAATGCATGACGAGGCCGCTTTTGACGCGATCCCCGAAGGCGAACGCCTGTCGGCCCGCGGTATCGAAGTCGGCCACATCTTCTATTTCGGCACGAAATATTCCGAGCCGATGGGCGCCAAGGTTCAGGGTCCCGACGGCAAGGAACACAATGTTCACATGGGTTCCTACGGCATCGGCCCGACACGCCTTGTTCCCGCCATCATCGAAGCATCGCATGATGAGAACGGAATCATCTGGCCGGCCTCCGTCGCGCCGTTCGATGCGATCGTGATCAACATGAAGGCCGGCGACGCCGCCTGCGACAGTGCCTGCGAGAAGATCTACGCAGCGCTCTCCAAGGGTGGCAAGGACGTCCTCTATGACGACACCGACGATCGCGCCGGAACTAAGTTTGCGACGGCCGACCTGATCGGCGTTCCCGTTCAGATCATCGCCGGCCCGCGCGCGGTCGCGAACGGCGAAGTGGAAGTCAAGGACCGCAAGACGGGCGCCCGCGAGACGATGACCATCGACGCGGCAATCAATAAGCTCTTGGGCTGATAACGGAGGCGAAATGGCAGAGGCAGCAGTGGACAAGCGGGGTTCGAAATCCGGCTTCGGTCCGGCGAGCAAGCCATTTTCCACCTTCGAACGCATGGTTGCCTGGCGCTATCTGCGCGCCCGGCGCAAGGAAGCCTTCATTTCGGTCATCGCCGGCTTCTCTTTCGTCGGCATCATGCTCGGCGTCGCGACGCTCATCATCGTCATGGCCGTGATGAACGGCTTCCGCACCGAGCTGATCTCGCGCATCCTCGGCATCAACGGCCACATGATCGTTCAGCCGGTCGATGCGCCCTTCACCGATTATGCGGCGCTGACGGAAAAGTTCGCCGCCGTTCCCGGCATCCGCATGGCCCTGCCGCTCGTCGAGGGACAGACGCTGGCCTCCGGTCAGGGCGGTGCTGGCACCGGCGCGCTGGTGCGCGGCATTCGCCCGGAAGATCTGACCAAGCTGAAGACCGTCTCCGACAATATCAAGTCGGGCGACCTCGTCGGTTTCATGTCCGGGCAGGGCGTGCTGATCGGCTCCGGCATGGCCAACCAGCTCGGCCTGCAGGCGGGCGATACGATCACGCTGATCTCGCCCGAAGGTGACGTCACGCCGATGGGCATCAATCCGCGGGTCAAGTCCTATACCGTCTCCGGTGTCTTCGAAATCGGCATGTCGGAGTATGATTCCGCCATCATCTACATGCCGCTCGAGGAATCGCAGCTCTATTTCAACTCCGAAGGGCTGGTGCAATCGATCGAGCTCTTCGCCAGCAATCCAGATGATATCGACAATCTGAGGCCGAAGGTGGAGGCTGCCGCGGGCCGCCAGATCGCCATCACCGACTGGCGCCAGCGCAACCAGACCTTCTTCTCGGCCCTGCAGGTCGAGCGCAACGTCATGTTCATGATCCTGACGCTGATCGTGCTCGTCGCGGCACTGAACATCATCTCGGGTCTGATCATGCTGGTGAAGGACAAGGGAAGCGATATCGCCATCCTGCGCACCATGGGGGCGAGCTCCGGCGCCATCATGCGCATCTTCTTCATGACGGGGGCTGCGATCGGTATCGTCGGTACGCTCGCCGGCGTTCTGCTCGGCGTTGTCGTCTGTATCAATATCGAGTCAATCCGCCAGTTCTTCTCCTGGATCACCGGAACGATACTCTTCAATCCGCAGCTCTACTTCCTGAGCCAGCTGCCGGCGCAGATGAGCGTCAGCGAGACGACTTCGGTCGTCATCATGGCTCTGACGCTGTCTTTTCTTGCGACCATCTTCCCGGCCTGGCGGGCTTCGCGGCTCGATCCGGTGCAGGCGCTGCGCTACGAATAAGGAATGCTGAACTCCATGAAACGCAATGTCGTTCTCAAGCTTTCCGGCGTCGAGCGTCACTACGGGCAGGGCGATACGGTGCTCTCCATCCTGAAGGGGGCCGACTTCACGCTGCATAGCGGCGAGATCGTCGCTCTGGTTGCGCCCTCGGGCACCGGCAAGTCGACGCTGCTCCATCTGGCGGGTCTCCTGGAACATCCTGATGACGGTGAGGTCAGCATCAACGGCCATGCCTGCAACGGACTGTCCGACGATAAGCGCACGGCGATCCGCCGCAGCGAGATCGGCTTCGTCTACCAGTTCCATCATCTGCTGCCCGAGTTCTCGGCCCAGGAAAACATCATGATGCCGCAGATGATCTCGGGCCTGCCGCGCAAGGAAGCTGCCGAGCGTGCCAAGCAGCTGCTCGACTACATGCGCATCGGCCATCGCGGTGCCCATCGCCCGGGCGAGCTCTCCGGCGGCGAGCAACAGCGCGTGGCGATCGCCCGCGCCGTTGCCAATGCGCCGAGCCTGCTGCTCGCCGACGAGCCGACCGGCAATCTCGATCCGGAAACCGCCAACTACGTCTTCGACGCCCTGGAGGCGCTGGTGCGCCAGTCCGGTTTGGCGGCCCTGATCGCCACGCATAATCACGAGCTTGCCAGCCGCATGGACCGCCGGGTGACGATCAGCGACGGCAAGGTCGTCGACTTCTGAGCCTCAGAGCCGGATCAGGCCGCCGCGGTAGTCGAGTTCATAGGCGCGCCTTTCCTCGACGATGATCATTTCCATGCCACGGAAATGTGCGCAGTCGCCCTCGCTGTTGTCGATATAGAAGCCGAAGGCGTGGTCGAATTCCATGCCGCCGAGGAATCGCTTCTTTTCGGAATACATCGACGACAGGGCCGCCTTGATGACGGCGCCGGCGCGGCTGCCGTCGATCAGCCCGGGCTCGATGATGTGGCCGAAATAGTTCATCGCCCAGATGGGCTCGCCATTCAGCCAGACCGTCTCCTGGCCGCAAAAATCCGTTCCGCCGAAATAGCTGTCGAGATAGCGCCATTCGCCACGCTCGTAGCCGATGTCATGCGACCCCGGACGGCAGGATGGGCGGGGACTGCCGCCACCCACGTAAGTCCTCGATTTCGCCTCGACGATGAAGTCATTGAGCAAGGTGAGATACATGGCGCGCCTCCTGCGAGCGTTGTCGCAGACGCGTGGCCTTCTGTAAAGAACAAATGCAGAACATAACGGTTGCCGCCGGCAGGGAGATGTGGGCGAACGCCCCCGGACGCACGTTAACCAAACGGAAAAGATTCCTGTTGACGAAAGAACAAGAGTGGAACAAACTAAAAACATAACGAGTAAAGGAGAGCCAAATGACTGACATGATCCGTGACGTCGCAGCATTCACCTCCATCGCAATGTTCGTTGCCAGCTTCTCGCTGATCCTGATGGCAATGTAATTTTTCAGGGGACCGCATGGCTGCCATGCGGTTCAAGACGGGGTCTTCTTCTGGACATCTCCACGGCCACGACCGACAATGGCGCCGATTCATACGGGCGATTGAAGGGACGTGTCATGGCGGAAGCAGAGAGCGGATTTATCGGCGGGACGCCGGGCTTCGTTCATCTGCGCGTGCACTCGGCCTATTCACTGCTCGAGGGCGCGCTGCCGCTGAAAAAGGTTCTTTACAAGGCTGCGGGCGATAGCCAGCCGGCGATCGCCATCACCGATACGAACAACCTGTTCGTCGCGCTTGAATTCTCGCAAAAAGCCATGGACGAGGGCCTTCAGCCGATCATCGGCTGCCAGCTGTCGATCGACATGGAAGACGGCCTGGAAATCGAGAAGCGCGGCGGCCAGCAGATGATGGGTAAGCTCCCGTCGATCGTCGTCCTTGCCGCCAGCGATGATGGCTACGAGCGTCTCGTCGATCTCGTCAGCCGCGCCTATCTCGGTGGCGAGGACGGGCAGGCGATCCACATTCGCTCGTCCTGGCTGGAAGAGGCGGGCACAGAAGGCCTGATCGCGCTGACGGGTTCGCTCAGCGGCCCGGTCGATATGGCCCTCAAGCAGGGGCACCTGGCGCCGGCCGTATCGCGGCTGCTGACGCTGAAGTCACTGTTCGGTGACCGGCTCTATGTCGAGCTGCAGCGCCACGGCACTTACGACAAGCGCCATGAGCAGAAGATCATCGGTCTCGCCTACGAGCACGACCTGCCGCTGGTCGCCACCAACGAGGCCTTCTTCCCGACGCGCGACGACTACGACGCGCATGACGCGCTGATGGCGGTTGCCCATAACGCCATCGTTTCCGACGACAGCCGCTTCCGCCTGACGCCGGACCATTACCTGAAGAGCCGCGCCGAGATGGCGAAGCTCTTTGCCGATTTGCCGGAGGCGCTTGAGAACACGATCGAGATTGCCCGGCGCTGCTCCTTCGTCCTGAAGACCCGCAAGCCGATCCTGCCGCGCTTCACCGGCGCCACCGCCGATCCCGAGGAAGCCGAGCGCGCCGAGGCGCTGGAGCTTCGCCGCCAGGCGGAGGAGGGGCTCGATATGCGCCTCGCGACGCTCGGCATGTCGGCAGGCTACGAAGAGAAGGATTACCGCGAGCGGCTGGAATTCGAGCTCAGCGTCATCGAGCGCATGAAGTTCCCCGGCTACTTCCTGATCGTTGCGGACTTCATCAAATGGGCCAAGCAGCATGACATTCCCGTCGGCCCGGGCCGTGGTTCGGGTGCGGGTTCGCTGGTCGCCTATGCGCTGACCATCACCGACGTCGATCCCCTGCGCTTCTCGCTGCTCTTCGAACGCTTCCTCAATCCGGAACGCGTCTCGATGCCGGACTTCGATATCGACTTCTGCCAGGATCGCCGCGAAGAGGTGATCCGTTACGTGCAGAAGAAATACGGTCGCGAGCAGGTGGCGCAGATCATCACTTTCGGTTCGCTGCAGGCCCGCGCCGCCCTGCGCGACGTCGGCCGCGTGCTCGAAATGCCCTATGGCCAGGTCGACAAGATCTGCAAGATGGTGCCCAACAACCCGGCCAATCCGACGCCTCTGCACAAGGCGATCGAGGAAGATCCGAAGTTCCAGGAAGAGGCCGACAAGGAGCCGGTTGTCGCTCGTCTCCTTGATATCGCCCAGAAGATCGAGGGTCTCTACCGCCACGCCTCCACGCACGCCGCCGGTATCGTCATCGGCGACCGCCCGCTGTCGAAGCTGGTGCCGATGTATCGGGACCCGCGTTCCGATATGCCGGTCACCCAGTTCAACATGAAATGGGTCGAACAGGCCGGCCTCGTGAAGTTCGACTTCCTCGGCCTGAAGACGCTGACCGTCCTGAAGGTCGCCGTCGATTTCTGCAAGAAGCGGGGCATCGAGGTCGATCTCGCCTCCATCCCGCTCGACGACAAGCTGACCTACGAGATGCTGTCGCGCGGCGAAACGGTCGGTGTGTTCCAGGTGGAAAGTGCCGGCATGCGCAAGGCGCTGATCGGCATGAAGCCCGACTGCATCGAGGACATCATCGCTCTGGTGGCGCTGTACCGTCCGGGACCGATGGAAAACATCCCGACCTATAATGCCCGCAAGCATGGGGAGGAAGAGGTCGAGTCTATCCATCCGACCATCGACTACCTGCTGAAGGAGACGCAGGGGGTTATCGTCTACCAGGAGCAGGTCATGCAGATCGCTCAGGTTCTGTCGGGCTATTCGCTCGGCGAGGCCGACCTTCTGCGCCGCGCCATGGGTAAGAAGATCAAGGCCGAAATGGACCAGCAGCGCGAGCGCTTCGTCGACGGCGCCGTCAAGAACGGCGTATCGAAGCCGCAGGCCGATAACATCTTCGAACTGCTGGCGAAGTTCGCCAACTACGGCTTCAACAAGTCGCACGCCGCCGCCTACGCGATCGTCTCCTATCAGACGGCCTATATGAAGGCGCATTATCCGGTCGAGTTCCTGGCCGCCTCGATGACGCTCGACATGTCGAACACCGACAAGGTCAACGACTTCCGCCAGGATTCCAAGCGTCTCGGCATCGAGGTCATCGCGCCCTCGGTGCAGACCTCCTTCCGCCATTTCGAAACCGGCGACCAGCGGATCTACTACGCGCTGGCGGCGATCAAGGGCGTCGGCGAAAACGCCGTCGAGCACATCGTTCAGGTCCGCGGCGACAAGCCCTTCGCCAGCATCGAGGATTTCTGCCTGCGCATCGATCCGCGCCAGGTGAACCGCCGCGTGCTGGAAAGCCTGATCTATGCCGGTGCCTTCGATTGCTTCAATATCGATCGTGCCCAGCTTTCGGCCGGTCTCGACCGCGTTCTCGGCTATGCGCAGCGCGCCCAGGAAAACAAGCTGAGCGGCCAGTCGGACATCTTCGGCGGCGCTCTGTCGTCAGGCCCCGAGAAGATCGCGCTGCCGCCATTCTCGCCCTGGCTTGCCTCGGAGCGCCTGCTCAAGGAATTCCAGGTTCTCGGCTTCTACCTGACGGCTCATCCGCTCGACACCTACAACAGCCTGCTGCAGAAGATGCGCGTCCAGACCTTCGCGGATTTCTCGGCGGCGGTGAAGCAGGGTGCCGCCAACGGGCGTCTCGCCGGCACAGTCATCTCCAAGCAGGAGCGCAAGACGAAGACCGGCAACAAGATGGGCATCATCGTCTTCTCGGATTCGTCTGGCCAGTTCGAATCCGTGCTGTTCTCCGAGATGCTGAACCAGTATCGCGATATCCTGGAGCCCGGAAAATCCTTCGTGATCACGGCAACCGGTGAAGAGCGCCCGGAAGGCGTCAGCCTGCGCCTGCAGACCGTCCAGTCGCTGGAAGAGAAATCGCTGCAGATGCAGAAGGCACTGCGCGTCTATGTCCGTGATTCCGGTCCGCTGAAGGCGGTCGCTGCGCACCTGAATGCCAAGGGCGACGGCCTCGTGTCCTTCATCGTCATCAAGGAAGATGGCAAGCGCGAGGTCGAGGTGGCGCTGCCGCAGAAATACCGGATCACGCCGGAGATCGCGGCTGCATTGCGCGCCGCGCCCGGGATTATCGATGTCGAGCTCGTCTAACGCGTCACGGTGATGAAATCGGTGCCGGCGCCGGTCTCCGGGCCGATGCCGGTATCGGATATCGTCATCGTCGAACCGGCGGCAAGCAGCGCGTCGACGCGCTTGCGCGTCTCGTCCGGGATCTGGATGCGTGACAGCGCGTTGCTGATCGGGCTGCCCATGATGATCGAGCCCTCCTGCGTCTTGATGCCGAGCCGCTTCATCGTCTGCGAAGGCAGATTGTTGTCGAGCGTCAGGCCCAGCCAGTCGGCCGTGCCGTTCTCCTGATCCACCTTATGCAGCGTGAAGAAGTGCGTGCCGAGCGCCAGCTGCGGATTGTCGATGATCACAGGCGCCTCGAACAGCGGCTTGAAATCCTGGCGGATCATCAGCACGCCGTTCGGCGGCTCGCCCTTGCCGACAGCGGCGTAAACTTCCCTTAGGAGAGTATCGCTGGTCAGCGTACGGTCGCCCTTGAACTGCGCGGGGCGCAATGCCTTGAAAGCGTTGATCGCCTGCACCGTCGAGGGGCCGAGCAGGCCATCGGGATTGCCGGCGTTGAAGCCCAGCTGATTGAGGTAGGTCTGGATGTCGATGACCGCCTCGCGCTGGGCGCGCCGGGTGATCAGGATGCGGATCGGCTCGACATTTTCGGGCGCCGCTGCGACAGGCGGGATCAGCGAGGCCGAGACCGTATTCATCGCCAGCTGCACCGGCTCGCCATCGCTGCTGCCGATTGCCGGGCGCAGCTGCACGTCGGAAAGCAGGAGCGCCGGTTCCGGCGCATTCGGGCGGAACAGCGCCGGATGGTTGATCGGTTCGGGCGCCACGGCCGCATTACTGATGATGACGGGAACGCTGAGGTCCGTCATCTTGTAAAGTTCCTTGGCGAAGGCGGCGGGCATGCGCACACAGCCATGCGAGGCCGGATAGCGCGGCACGGAATTCGACTCGTGCAGCGCAATACCGGACCATGTCAGCCGCTGCATCCAGGGCATGGGTGCAGCCGAATAGAGATTGGATTCGTGATATTTCTTCTTCTCGAGCACCGAGAAGATGCCGCTCGGCGTCGTATGGCCGGGCTTGCCGGTCGAGACTTTCGAGGTCGCCACGACCTCCGTGCCGTCATAGACGGCAAGCGACTGCTTGTCCTTGGAGACGATGATTTGCAGCGTCCGGGCGTCTGCCGCAAGAGCAGGGTTCACCAAGGCGGTCGCCGACAGCAAGCCGAGGCCGAAAACAATACGCGAGAACATGTTACCCAACCAATACGCAATACTTGGCTGGGACAATATTCAACGAAGTTTAAGGAAGGCTTGACCCGCGCCACCCGGCTTCGCGTCTCACGCATTAGTGATCAAGCGGCCGCTTATTGTAGGGTGATCGAATATATGCAAATCTGCCGGGACTAAGCGGTTGGGAGACCCGCCATGTACGTCGATATTGTATCCGCGTTCGACGAGCTCGACAGACTGCGCCCGGATTGGGAAGCGGTCTACGATGCCGATCCGGAATCGCATTATTTCATGTCCTGGAACTGGATGCGGCGCTATCTGGAAACGCGCGGCAACTGGCATGTTCTGGCGGCGAGACCTGCCGAGGGCACGGCCTATGTCGCCTTCCTGCCGCTGCAGATCCGCCTCGATTTCGAGCCCGGCCACGGCTTCTACAATGCCATTCACATGGCCGGCATGCCGTTCTCGGTCTATAGCGGCATCCTCTCGCTGCCGGAGCAGATGGACGATGCGATGGCCGCTTTCGCCGCCAGCCTGCAGACCTTCAACTGGCGCCGCTTCAATCTCGATGAAATCTATCTCTCGGACGAGCGCCTGCAGGCGCTGATCGGCAGCTTTCCGCGCGCCGATTTCGTCCCGGCAAAGGTGGTCCGCGCCAGCCATATCACCGATGCCGGCGAAGACATCGATCACGACGCCTATGTCTATATTCCGCTGGAGGATGATTTCGAGACCTTCCTCAGCACCCGTCTCAGCCCCAAGACGCGCCGCAACGCGCGATGGGCGCTGCGCGACCTTGCGAACGGCAAGCACGGGATGCACATCACCCACACGACATCAGAGACATTCGAGCAGAACCTCGAAACCTTCTACGCCATGTGGAATGCGCAATGGGGTGCGCGCCAGCCGGAATATGCGGCGGGGATAATCGATGGTTGCCGCAAGATGCTGCGCGGTTCCCTCGATGACGGATCGCTTTTCGTGCCGGTACTCTGGGAGGAGGACAGGGCGGTTGCCGCGCAGATCCTCTATCTCGACCATAAGAAGAAGACGATGCACTGCTTTATCGGCGGGCGGGATAGCGAGGCGCAGTCTCACAGTCCGGGCTTCGCGCTGCATTGCTATTGCCTGCGCTGGGCGATCGAGAACGGCTTTCGTGTCTATGACTTCGGCACCGGCGATTACGCCTACAAGTTCACCTTCGGCGCCGAACAGCACCAGGTGGAGCGCCGCCGGGTGATGACGGTCTCGGAGCGCAATATCGGCGATCGCCTCGATCCGCGATCGCTGGATGCCGTCTGCACCCGTGCCTCGCATATGGCGGCGAAGGGCGATCTGGAAAATGCCGCGCTCTGCTGCCGGCAGATCCTTGCGGCTGATCCGGATCATGCGCGCGGCCGCGCCCTCTGGGCCAACCTCGAAACCGCCCGCCGCCGGCCGGCCAATGCGGGCGAGCTCGACACATTGATGCAGACCGCGGTCAACGATCACCGCCAGGGCGCGCTCGATCGGGCCGCGTCAGGCTATCGCCGCGTCATCGAGGCTGAGCCTACTCACTTCGCCGCCCATCATCAGCTGGCGCTGGTTCTGTTGCAGCAGGGCAAATTTGATGCCGCGCAGAGCAAGGTCACAGAGGCCCTGGCACTGCGGCCGGAGGATGCCGCCGCCCATTGCACTTGCGGCAACATCCTGGCGGCCCTGAAGCGCGATGAGGCGGCGCTGGCGAGCTATGACCGGGCGATCGCCCTGTCGCCCGGCTATGCCACGGCCTTCAACAATCGCGGCAATGTCCTGCGCCGCATGGGCCGTCTCGACGAAGCCGTCGAGAGCTATTCGCATGCCCTTGAAAAGGTACCGGATTACGCGCAGGCGGCATTGAACAAGGCAGCCGTTCTCGCCGAACTGCACGCGGTCGAACCGGTCTAGCGCTCGCGCTTGCCGCCGCCGAATGTATAGCCGGTCTCGACCGTGCCCTTGCCGAACTTGTCGCGCAGCTTGTCCATCGCCGCTTCCGCCGCCGCCCGCCGTGTCGACTGCTGGTCGATCAGATCGGGCGGATCGGCGCGGCCGGGATCGCAGAGATCGCTGACGCCGATGCCGATCAGGCGGAATTTCGTGCCGTCGGTCTCCTTCTCCAGAAGCTCGATGCCGGTGCGAAATATTCGGTCGGCAAGCTGGGTCGGGTCTTCGAGCCGCCGGTTGCGCGTCCGGAGCTTGAAGTCCGCGGTCTTCATCTTCAGCACCACGGTATGCCCGGCGATGTCATCCTTCTTCAACCGCCAGGAGACCTTCTCGGAGAGATTGCGCAGGATCGGCACCAGGTCGTCGTGCCGCGAGATATCCTCGAAGAATGTCGTCTCCGCCGAGACGCTCTTTGCCGCCTCGTTCAGATGCACCTCGCGGTCGTCGATGCCGCGCGAGAGACGGGCGAGGCGCTGGCCCATGCTGCCGTAGCGGCGCATCAGGTCGGTCTCTTCCATCTGCTGCAGCTGTCCGATCGTGCGGATGCCGTCGGATTCAAGCGTGGCGGCAAATGCCTTGCCGACGCCCCAGATCGTGGTGACGGGGCGAGGCGCCAGAAATTCGACCGCTTCCTCGCGGCCGATCACCGAAAACCCCCGCGGCTTCTGCAGATCGGATGCGACCTTCGCCAGGAATTTGCAATAGGAGAGGCCAACGGAAACGGTGATGCCGACCTCCTTTTCGACCCGCCGGGCGAATTTCGCCAGCGTGCGGGCAGGGGGATCGTGGTGCAGGCGCTCAGTGCCGCCAAGCTCCAGGAAGGCCTCGTCGATCGACAGCGGCTGCACCAGCGGCGTCAGCTCCTGCATCATGCTGCGAACCTCGCGGCCGACCCTGCCGTATTTCTCCATGTCAGGCCGGATGACGACCGCCTGCGGGCAGGCCTCCAGCGCCTTGAACATCGGCATGGCCGAACGCACCCCATGGATACGGGCGATATAGCAGGCGGTGGAGACGACACCGCGCTTGCCGCCGCCGATGATGACGGGCTTGTCCGCGAGCTCCGGATTGTCGCGTTTCTCGACAGCCGCATAGAAGGCGTCGCAGTCGATATGCGCCAGCGTCAGTCCGTAGAGCTCCTTGTGTCGCACGACGCGCGGGCTGCCGCAGGCCGTGCAACGGCGCGCTTCGCCCTTCTGCTCGGCAAGGCAGTCGCGACAGAAGCCGTGTGTCTTGTCAGGCGCAGGGTGAGTCATCGCTGGAACAAATGTTGAACATGGCGACTTTACGCTCTAAGCTTTCGAGTCTCAAGACAAGAGGAGCAGCCAGGCGTTGGATATCAGACGGCATTTTGAGGCCGTTTCATCGATGGGGGTAGACAGTCAGCCGCGGGCAGACGCCGGCGGCAACGACAGATGTTCGCCGATATGGGCGGCGGCCTCTTCCCATCCCGCAACCTTGGCAATGCCATCCATGGCGGAGGGCGCGAAGCGATGAATCTCCGATACAGGCATCAGATGCAGCAGCAGGCAGCTATCGACATGCTCGTGCACGGAATGCAGGTTGCGCACCATATCGTCGATGAAGACGACGGGCAGGTCGCGGGCGCCATGCAGGGCCTTGACGATCGGCCCCTTCGGCTGCAGCGAGGCGAGCAACGGATAGTCGAGCTCGAACCGGTCGAGCAGCCGGCGGCGCTGGTCGCGGTAGACGGGTGGCATGGCCGTGAGCAGAACGATATCGGCTGTCGCAGACAGCGCGGCGAGGCTCTCCCCCGCAAGCGCCAGCGGCGCCTGCCAGTCTTCCTGCCGCTCGAAAAAGGTCTCGATCAAGCGGCTGACTGTCACGTCATCGGCTGGCGCGCCATCCGCCGTCTCGATATTCCCATGCAGCTTGAAGGAGCGCGGCACCAGCCGGTAGCCTTCGCTGACAAGAAAGCGCTCGAACGGCACGATGAACTGCAAGACGACGTCGTCGACATCGCAGACGATCAGCGGCCTGTCGCCGAGGCGTACATGGGATGTGTCGAGACCGTTGATCAGCATTGGTTTCAATACTGCCCGGAATCGAGGCCTGGCGACGAGAAGTGCTGCCAGGCAGCCGTCAGCGCTTCCGGCGGTGTCTCTGTGGCTTGGCAGAATGCCATGGCTGTCGGCTCGTGCTGCATGACGAAATCGAGCATGCCCGAGAGGAAGCCCGGATCGTTGATGGCGTTGCGCACCTGCCCCGGCTCGACGCCTGTCAGCGCCAGGAATCGCGAGAACATGTCGGGTTCGTTGGCGAGCCAGCCAAGTACGGCAATCGCCGTTTCATGCGGATCTCTGGCGAGTTGTTTCGAAGTCTTGAAGTTGCTTTGCATTTCGCTGGGTAAGTTACCTTTTTTTCAACCAAATACCGGTAGCTTGCCGCTATCGGTTTCGTCGAGCCGCGCGTTCGCATGTCGCTTCACGTCAGGCGGACATTTGCAGGGACGGAACATAGGAACGAGCTTGCCATGCCCAAACAGGTGATGATTGTAGAAGATAACGAGCTCAACATGAAGCTCTTTCGCGACCTGATCGAGGCATCCGGATATACCACGATCCAGACCCGAAATGGCATGGAAGCGCTTGATCTTGCTCGCAAACATCGTCCGGACCTGATCCTGATGGACATCCAGCTGCCGGAGGTTTCCGGGCTTGAGGTGACCAAGTGGCTGAAGGAAGACGACGAGCTGCACGTCATTCCCGTCATCGCCGTCACCGCCTTTGCGATGAAGGGCGATGAGGAGCGTATCCGCCAGGGCGGTTGCGAGGCCTATGTCTCAAAACCGATCTCCGTCCCGAAATTCATCGAAACGATCAAGACCTATCTCGGCGATGCCTAGCGCATCGGAAAGAAGCCTATGACTGCGCGCATTCTGGTTGTTGACGATATTCCGGCAAACGTGAAGCTGCTCGAAGCGCGGCTGGTCGCGGAGTATTTCGATGTCCTGACGGCTGCCGACGGCTATGAGGCGCTGGCGATCTGCGAGCGCAATCAGGTCGATATCATTCTTCTCGACGTGATGATGCCGGGCCTCAACGGCTTCGAGGTCTGCGAGCGGCTGAAGGCCAACCAGAAGACCTCGCATATTCCCGTCGTCATGGTCACCGCGCTCGATCAGCCGGCCGACCGCGTGCGCGGCCTGAAGGCCGGTGCCGACGACTTCCTGACCAAGCCGGTCAACGACCTGCAGCTGATCTCGCGGGTGAAGAGCCTGCTGCGCCTGAAGACGCTGAGCGACGAACTGCGCATCCGCGCCGAGACGGCGCAGACCATGGGGATCGACGATCTCTTGCGGACAGGCGAGGGGCGCGCCGAGGATGCAGGGCAGGTCCTTCTCGTCGATGGCCGCGCCAATTCCCAGGAACGCATCATCAGGACGCTGAAGCCGATCGCCGACATTACGGCAATCTCGGATCCGCAGGCGGCGCTCTTCGAAGCCGCGGAAAACGCCTTCGAACTAGTCATCGTCAATAGCAATTTCGACGACTACGATCCGCTGCGCCTCTGCTCGCAGTTCCGTTCGCTGGAGCGCACGCGCTTCCTGCCTATCCTGATCGTCACCGATCAGGGCGATGACGAGATGGTCATCCGGGCGCTCGATCTCGGGGTCAACGATTATATCGTCCGCCCGCTGGACCCGAACGAGCTGGTCGCCCGCAGCCTGACGCAGATCCGCCGCAAGCGCTTTAACGACCGCCTGCGCGCCAGCGTCAAGCAGACGATTGAGCTCGCCGTCACCGATGCGCTGACCGGCCTCAACAATCGCCGCTATCTCGATAATCACCTGAACGTGCTGTTCAACCGCTCGATGGCGCGCGGCAAGCCGCTCTCGGTGCTGATCACCGATATCGACCGCTTCAAGCAGGTGAACGACACCTACGGTCACGATGCCGGCGACGAGGTGCTCAAGGAATTCGCCAACCGCATCCGCTCCACGGTGCGCGGCGCCGATCTCGCCTGCCGCTACGGCGGCGAGGAATTTGTCATCATCATGCCCGATACCTCGCCGGAGGTGGCTGCCGCCGTTGCCGAGCGCCTGCGTGCATCGGTCGAGACCAGCGGCTTCACGCTGAAGTCAACCGGCGAAGAGTTGAAAGTCACCGCGTCCTTCGGTATCGCCTCTCGTCTGTCGAGCGTACTGACGCCCGATCAGCTGATGAAGCAGGCCGATCTCGCGCTTTATGAAGCGAAGAATACTGGCCGCAACCGAGTCGTTGCTGCAGCGGCCTGACGCCGGAGCGCCTTTGCCGCGTAGGTTATCCTCAGTTTCCACTGGTGGCGGCGAAAGATTAACAAATTTTAATGATGCAGCCGCCAAAGCGCCGGGCGGTTTTCAACCAAATACCCCAAAAATGGAGAGCGCGCCCGATCGTCCAATTTGAGGGTAATTTGTGCTCATTTTCACGAATAGAATCAATCTAAGTATCGCGTGTAAAGCATAGCTGCCGCAATTTATAGAGTTATCGTGGTATTACTATTCGGCGAGATGTAACGCGTCCGCCTGACGTAACGGAAGATCGCCATAATTGTACTGATGTATATTTATGGTTATATTCAATCGCGTTTTTCTTCATCAAGTAAAGAAACGTGATTCGTTGTTTTCGGGCCTGCCCCAAAATTGGACTTTTAACCATAGAAGCAAGCTAAGAAATCTAATCATTAAGAATTTGTTGATTTTCTTTCATTTTCGGGCAAATTATCGAGCCATAAGAAAAGCGCTCCCGGAACCGGGAGGCCGAGATACCCCATGATGCTCAGGTCCGCCGCATCTCCTGGGTCGTGGGGTCGGTCGGCTAGTTCGCAACCTTAAGCGGTTCCTCGTGCCGCGTTGCTTGCTGGCCGACCCCCTTTCGTAAAAACGCCGCCCTTGCCGATAGATCGGTAGGGCGGCGTTTTTGTTTGCGCTAACATTTCCCGCGATGAGAGACCTTAAAACGAAAAAGGCGCGCAGCCGTTGGGCGCGCGCCTTTTTAAAACCCAGGGATCAAGGATTACTTGATCTTGGTTTCCTTGAACTCGACATGCTTCTTAGCAATCGGGTCGTACTTGGTCTTCGTCATCTTGTCCGTCATCGTACGGCTGTTCTTCGTCGTGACGTAGAAGAAACCGGTGTCGGCCGTCGACAGCAGCTTGATCTTGATTGTGGTAGCCTTGGCCATGGTCGTCCTGCCTTTAATAAAATGAAAGCCGTGGCAAGCCGGATGGGCTCCACGGCAAATTCTGGCGCGAAACTACGAATCCCGCCCGAAAAGTCAACCCCGCTTTCTAATGAAAAGCAGTCTTATGCTTGAAAGCACCGCATATATCCCGAAGAAACCGGCAATTGCCCAGGCAAAACCGTTATTCCCCGCGACATCGATGGCCGCGCCGATAACCTGTGGACCGGCAACCGTGCCGACGGCGTAACAGAAGACGAAGGCGGCATTGGCGGCCGCTAGGTCCGAACCCGTCAGGCGCGAGCCCAGGTGGCTGAGACCAACTGTATAGAGACCGGCCACACAGCCGCCCCAGAAGAGCAGCACGCCCGCCATCATCGCCCAGCTATGGACGAGCAGTGGCAGCATCAGCGAGCCTATCAGGCCCATTGTGGCCATGGCGGCCAGCAACGGCCGCTTGTCCTTCATGCGGTCGGAAAGAAGCCCGACCGGGATCTGGAAGATGACGTTGCCGATTCCCATCACGGTCAGCAGCAGGGCGGCCTGCGATTCGGTAAAGGCGGCGCGCGTCGCATAGATCGGGAAAAGCGCCAGGCCACCGGCCTCGACCGCGCCGAAGATGAAGACGGCAGCCGTCGCGCTCGGCACTAGGAAGACGTAGCGCATGAAATGCAGCTCCGGCTTCTCTTCGAGCACCGGGCTCTCGTTGCGGGCGACGAAGATCGGGATGGCGGCAAGCAGGATGGCAACGGCGCCCACGGCAAAGGGCAAGACGCCGTCGCTGCCGAGGATCGAGAAGAGCAGGGGCCCGGCGGCAAACCCCAGCGATAGCACAGTCGCGTAGATGCCGAGCACGAAACCACGTTTCGTCGGCGGCGATGCGGCGTTGATCCAGAACTCGGAGAGGATGAACAGCGTCGTCGTCGCGCCATGGAAGGCAAAGCGCAGCGGGAACCACATCCAGAATTCCTGGGCATAGTAGAAGCCGATGGCGCTGAGCGCCGAGATCACCACCGCCCAGAGCATGGTGGAGGCGACGCCGTATTTATGGGCGAGCTTGGTGGTCACAGGCGCCGCAGCCATGGCGGCCACGCCGGCCATCGCCGTGTTGAGCCCGATAAGAGTGGAGGCAACGCCGCGCTTCTCGAGAATGATGGAGAGCAGCGGCAGTCCGAGTCCGATCGCTATGCCGACAGCAGAGATCGACGAGACGGCGGCAACCAGCGACGGCCAATGGATTTCTTCAACATCGCCCGGCGTGCCGTTTCTCGGCTGAGACATATATCCATCCTTGAATGACTGAAACGAATCGCCCGTCTCGTGCCACATAGAAGGGCACAGAGATGCCAAAACCAGGTGACGGGCAGAGCTTTACGGGAAGTCCGGCGCAGAATGCAATAGATCGAATAGTCGAACGTCAGATCGGTCAAGAAAACGCGCACCATTTTATTCGCCGGAGAACATATGCGCGCAGCAAAAGCCGCCCGCACAGTTCGTGAGCGTTGCCCAATACAAGCGAATTATGTCTGGACGGTGAAGGTCGCCGCGATGCCGCTTACGGCTGGTCGCGGCCGGGGATCTCGTAGACGTCGTGATCGTCGCTATGGCCGCCGAAACCATGCAGCCTCAGCGCCCATTGCAGGCCGATGACGCCGCCCTTGATCGGCTGGATGATCAGGAGGGCGGAAAGCAGCGTCACCGGCGCCCAGATCGCGAAGGTGAGCCACATCGGCAGCGGCCAGACGAGATCGGTCAGCATGTAGCCGCCGAGAACGACGTGGCCGATCACGAAGATCGTCAGATAGGGCGGCAGGTCGTCGGAGCGGTGATGATGCATCGCTTCGCCGCAGGCCGAGCAATTGTCGACCGGCTTCAGAAAGGCGCGGAACAGCTTGCCGCTGCCGCAATGCGGGCACTTGTTCAGCATGCCGCGCATGATGGAGCGGCCAAGCGGGCGTTCGGAAGCGTCGCTTCCGCCATATTGGATCGGCTGTTCCTGTGCAGGCGTCGTCATCGCTCTTTCCTCTGGCGTTTCTAGCGCCGGCCTCTCGGCGGTCTCGTGCCGACCTTCTTGCGGGCGGCCATGCGGTTGTCGCGGCGGCCGGCCTTGTGGAAGGAGCGCACCGCCGTCGGCATGGCGCGGCCTTCGCTGACCATCTCGAAGCGCAGCGCGCCTGCAAGCGGAATGGCTTCCGCAAGCTTCACCGTCACGCTGTCGCCAAGCCGGTATCCGAGCCCAGTCTTCTCACCCGACAGCGCCTGATGCGCCTCGTCATAGATGAAATAGTCCTGGCCCAGAGTAGATATAGGGATGAAGCCGTCTGCTCCATACTCCGGCAGGGCGACAAATAGTCCCGACTTCGTGACGCCGGAAACGCGGCCCTCGAATTCCTCGCCGACGCGGCCGGCAAGGTGATGGGCGATCAGGCGGTCGACGGTCTCGCGCTCGGCGGCCATGGCGCGTCGCTCGAAGGTCGAGATTTCGGCGGCGATATCGTCGAGAGAGGCTTCTTCCTCGGGCGTGATGCCGCCTTCGCCGAGCCCCAGCGAACCCACCAGCGCGCGATGCACGATCAGGTCGGCATAGCGGCGGATCGGCGAGGTGAAATGCGCGTATTTCATCAGGTTGAGGCCGAAATGCCCGATATTCTCGGGACTGTAGATCGCCTGGCTCTGCGAGCGCAGCACCATCTCGTTGACCATCGTCTGATGCGGCGTGCCGTCGGCTTTCGCCAGGATGCCGTTGAAGTTGTTGGCGCGCATGTTGCCGCCCTTGGCAAGCGAGATGCCGAGTGTCGCCAGGAACTCGCGCAGGATTTCCTGCTTGGCCAGTGTCGGGCCGTCGTGCACGCGGTAGATCAGTACCTGGCGCTTCTTCTCCAGCGTCTCGGCAGCCGAGACGTTGGCCTGGATCATCATCTCTTCGATGAGCTTGTGGGCATCGAGCCGAGGCGGCACGACGACGCGGTCGACGGTGCCGTCGCCCTTCAGCAGGATCTTGCGCTCGGGCATGTCGAGCTCGAGCGGCTGGCGCCGGTCGCGGCCGCGCGTCATCACGGCATAGGCGTTCCACAGCGGCTTCAGGATCGGCTCCAGCATCGGACCGGTCTTGTCGTCGGGCTTGCCGTCGATCGCCGCCTGCGCCTGCTGGTAGGAGAGCTTTGCAGCGCTCTTCATCATGATGCGGTGGAAGGTGTGGCCGATCTTGCGGCCTTCCTTGGAGAACACCATGCGTACGGCAAGCGCCGGCCGGTCGACGCCTTCGCGCAGCGAGCAGAGGTCGTTGGAGATCCGCTCCGGCAGCATCGGCACGACGCGATCCGGGAAATAGACCGAGTTGCCGCGCTTCAGCGCTTCACGATCGAGCTGCGATTTCGGCCGGACGTAATAGGAAACGTCGGCGATCGCCACTGTGATGATCACGCCGTCGGCATTGTCAGGCGAGGGGTCGGCTTCGGCGTAGACGGCGTCGTCATGGTCCTTGGCATCAGCCGGATCGATGGTGATCAGCGGCACGTCGCGCCAGTCCTCGCGATGCGACATCGAGGCGGGCTTGGCAGCCTCAGCCTCGTCGATGACAGCCTGCGGGAAGACATTCGGGATGCCATGGGCATGGATCGCGATCATCGAGATCGCCTTTTCGGAACCGACCGAACCGACGACCGAGAGCACCTTGGCGCGCGGCAGGCCGAAACGGCCGAGCCTTGCGATTTCGACCTCGACCAGGTCGCCGTCCTTGGCGCCGCCGGTATAATCAGGGTCGATCACCATCTCCTCGCCGCGCCGTTCGATCGGCAGCAGGCGTCCGGCACCACCGGGGGCGGTGCGGAACACGCCCATGCTGGCGCCGCGGCGCTTGTCGAGAACCTTGATGATGCGGGCGGTGTAGGCGGGGCCGCCTCGGTCGGCAGCCGGAAAGATCTTCGCAAGAACCCGGTCGCCCATGCCGGCGACGGGCGCCTTGCCCTTGCCCTGGCGTCCAGCAGGTGAAGTCTGGCGAATCGCGACGGCAGGTGCCACGCCCTGATCCTCCGGCCATTCGGCCGGGCGGCCGATCAGCTCGCCGTCCTTGTCGCGGGTGGTGATGTCGAGCACGGTGACCGGGGGAAGGGCGCCCGGCCGGATCAGCGATTTGCGCGTCTTCTGCAGCATGCCCTCCTGCTCGAGGTCGCGCAGCAGATGCTTGAGCTCGACGCGCGTATCGCCCTTCAGGCCGAATGCCTTGGCGATCTCGCGCTTCGATGCCTTCTGCGGATGGTCGGCGATGAAGCGCAGGATCACTTCGCGCGACGGCATGGCGCCGGGCGTGATCTTCGCTTCTTCGGCGGGGGCATCGTTGCCCGCGCGGCCGATCTTGCCCGGACGCTTGCCCGTGCCCCTAGTCTTCTCGCGCGGTATCTTGCTCACACTCAGCTCTTTTTCGGTTTCGCCGGCGCCTTGGCCTTCGTCGTCTTGGCGGCAGCCTTCGGCTTTGCCGCGGCCTTGGGCTTCGCAGCAGCCTTCGGTTTGGCGGCGGTCTTGGTCGCCTTGCCTTCGGCGGCGGCCGTCTTCGCCTTGGCCTTGCCCTTCGCGGCCGGCGCCTTGCCGGCCTTGGCCGTGATCAACTCCAAGGCTTCCTCGACGGTGATCGCCTGCGGATCCTTGCCCTTCGGCAGCGTCGCGTTGACCTTGCCCCAGTTGACGTAGGGACCGTATTTGCCGTCGCGCACGGTGATCGGTCCGCCATCGGGGTGATCGCCGAGCTCCTTCAGTGCCGCCGGTGTGCCGCGTGTACGCCCGCCCGGCCCCTTGCTCGCCTTCTCGGCGATCACGGTGACAGCGCGGTTGAGGCCGACCGAGAACACGTCCTCGACCGTCTCGAGATTGGCGTAGCTGCCGTCATGCAGCAGGAACGGTCCGTAGCGGCCGATGCCGGAAGAGATCATCTTGCCGGTCTCGGGATGCTTGCCGATATCGCGCGGCAGCGAGATCAGCGCCATGGCCTTCTCGTAATCGATATCCTCAGGCTTCCAGCCCTTCGGCAGAGAGGAGCGCTTGGCATCCTTGCCGTCGCCGCGCTGGATGTAGGGTCCGAAACGGCCGGAACGCAGCGTCAGCTCTTCGCCCGTCGTCGGATCGGTGCCGAGGTTCTTCGGTTCGTTCAGTGCGGTGCCTTCGCCCTCGCCATTGTTCTCCGAGGAGAGCTGACGGGTATAGTTGCACTCCGGATAGTTCGAGCAGCCGACGAAGGCGCCGTACTTTCCGAGCTTCAGCGACAGGTTGCCCGTGCCGCAAACCTGGCAGATGCGCGGATCGCTGCCGTCCTCGCGCTTCGGAAACACCAGCGGCGCCAGCGATTCATTCAGCGAGTCCAGCACGTTGGTAACGCGCAGTTCCTTGGTGTCCTCGATCTGCGAGAAGAAGTCCTGCCAGAAATCGCGCAGAACCTGCTTCCAGTTCAGTTCGCCGGCAGAGATGCGGTCGAGCTTCTCTTCGAGATCGGCGGTGAAGTCGTATTCGACATACTTGGTGAAGAAGCTTTCGAGGAAAGCGGTCACCAGCCGGCCCTTGGAATGCGGGATCAGCTTGCGCTTGTCGATCGTCACATATTCGCGGTCGCGAAGGGTGGCGAGCGTTGCCGCATAGGTGGACGGACGGCCGATGCCGAGCTCTTCCATCTTCTTGATCAGCGAGGCTTCCGAATAACGCGGCGGCGGCTCGGTGAAATGCTGCGTCGAATTGATCTTCTGCTTCGCGAGGTTTTCGCGGGCATTGATCTCCGGCAGGCGGCCATCTTCGTCGTCGTTGTCGTCGCTCTGCTCGCCGTCTTCCTTCTGGTCGGTATAGGCAGCGATGAAGCCGTCGAAACGGATGACGGAGCCGACAGCGCGTAGACCGGCCGTTTGGCCGCCGTTCTCGGCGGTGATCTCGGCGGTCGTACGCTCGATTTCGGCCGACGCCATCTGGCTGGCGATGCCGCGCTTCCAGATCAGGTCGTAGAGCCGGATCTGATCGGCATCCAGATACTTGCGCACCTGATCCGGCGAGCGGTTGAAGTCGGTCGGGCGGATTGCTTCGTGGGCTTCCTGGGCGTTCTTCGCCTTGGTGGAATAGAAGCGGGCCTTGTCGGGAACGTACCGGCCGCCGAACTGGTCGAGGATCGCGGCGCGTGCCGCATCGATCGCCTCGGGCGCCATCTGCACGCCGTCGGTACGCATATAGGTAATGAGACCGACGGTCTCGCCGCCGATATCGACACCTTCATAAAGCTTCTGCGCCACCTGCATGGTGCGCGATGCCGAGAAGCCGAGCTTCGAGGATGCGGCCTGCTGCAGGGTCGAGGTTGTGAAAGGTGGTGACGGGTTGCGCTTGACGGGCTTCGCTTCGACGCTGTCGACGACATAGGAGGCGCCGTCGAGCAGGGCCTTCAGCCTGCCGGCGTCTTCGCCGTTGCCGATCGAGCGGGCCTGCAGGCGTTTGCCATCGGCAGCCACCAGCCTGGCTTCGAATTCGTCACCGCGCGGCGTCTTCAGGAGCGCCGAGATGTTCCAGTATTCTTCCGAGATGAAGCGCTCGATCTCGGATTCACGGTCGCAGACGAGGCGCAGCGCAACCGACTGCACGCGGCCGGCCGAACGGGCGCCCGGCAGCTTGCGCCACAGCACCGGCGACAGGTTGAAGCCGACGAGATAATCGAGAGCGCGGCGCGCCAGATAGGCGTCGACCAGCGGCACGTCGATATCGCGCGGCTCGGCCATCGCATCGAGAACGGCCTTCTTGGTAATGGCGTTGAAGACGACGCGCTTGACGGTCTTGCCGCCGAGCACCTTCTTCTTGTTGAGCATGTCGAGGACATGCCAGGAGATCGCTTCGCCTTCGCGATCAGGGTCGGTCGCCAGGAACAGGCCGTCGGAGGATTTCACCGCATCGGCAATATCCTTCATGCGCTTGGCCGAGGCCCCATCGACCTCCCACAGCATCTCGAAATCCTGATCGGGCAGAACCGATCCGTCCTTTGCAGGCAGGTCGCGGACGTGACCGAAGGAGGCGAGCACCTTGTATCCGGAGCCCAGATACTTGTTGATCGTCTTTGCCTTCGCAGGCGATTCTACCACGACTACATTCATGATGATTCTCTAAAAACTACCGCGCCCGGCGGGAGGATGAGCGCAATACTTGCCGCTTGCAGATTGCCGGTTCTCCGACATGGACAGGGAAATCGCTTCGGTCAAGGGGTTTGCTTCAATTTTACGCTTTGCAACGCGATACAACCTGAGAGGGATTATAAACGTATTGCAATTTAAGATAATTGCGTTATCGTTTTTGAAGTGTGGTCAAGGCCCCTCCCAAGCAGCCGTCCGTCATTCAGAGACTGTCCATGTCGCCCAAGGGTTTCAACAAGAGAACCGACAGATCGGCTTCGCGCGAAAACATCGCCTTCATCCGGCAGATGCTGGCGGAGTTGCGTCAGGTTGCCGAGAAAGAGGACGCCAGCATGCTCTGCTATCTGATCGAGATGGCCTATGTTGAGGCGGGCGAACTTCACAACCGCATGTAGTGCACTCAGTCTCCCATCGCAAGGGAGACCATGCCGCCGGCATGCCGGTGCAGCCGTCCGGCAATATCCAGCTCCAATAAAACGAGATAGACGGACGCCGCCGGAAGGCCGGTATGCCGGATGATGTCGTCGACCTCGACAGGCGTCGGCCCGAGCGCATCGGCAATCCGCGCGCGATCGGAATCATCAGGAGGCGTGAGATCGCTGCCGTTGCCCGCAGGCTCCTCGGCAACCGGTGCCGAAAACAGGTCGAGCTGCGAGAGCGGCGCTAGCGCCTCGATGACGTCCTCGGGCGAGGTGATGATCATCGCCCCGTCCTTCAATAATCCGTTGGTGCCCTGGCAGCGCGGATCGAGCGGCGAGCCGGGAACGGCAAAGACCAGCCGTCCGAATTCGGCGGCAAGACGTGCGGTGATCAGCGATCCCGAACGCGTGGCCGCTTCGACCACAGCAACGCCGAGCGACATGCCGGCGATCAGTCGGTTGCGGCGCGGGAAATCGCGGGCGCGGGGCTCCCAGCCGAACGGCATTTCGCTGATCGCCAGTCCGCGCCCCTCGCAGATTTCCTCCAGCAACGGCACGTTCTCGGGTGGGTAGGGCTGGTCGAGACCGCCTGCGAGCGCGGCGACGGTGCCGGTATCGAGGCTGGCGCGATGGGCGGCCGTATCGATGCCGCGCGCCAGGCCGGAGACCACGGCATATCCGGCCCGTCCGCAATCCCTGGCGATCATCGCCGCAAACTTCGCACCACTGATCGAGGCATTGCGGGAGCCGACGACGCCGACGGCCGGGCGATGGAGAACGGAAACGTCGCCCTTGACGGCAATCAGCGGCGGTGCGCCGTCGATCTGGCGCAGGGCCTGGGGGTAATCGGGTTCGCCGATGCCGATGAAACGGGCGCCGAAGCGGCGGGCGATCTCAAGCTCGCGATGGGCTTCGTGTTCGGTCGCAATTTTGATGGCGCGCGTTGCGCCGCCGCGGGCTGAGAGCTCGGGCAGGGCAGCCAGTGCCGCCTCGGCGGAACCGAAATGATTGATGAGATCGCGGAAGGTGGCAGGGCCGACATTGTCGGAGCGGATGAGACGCAGCCAGGCGATCCGTTGCCGGTCTGAAAGCGCAATTCCCTTTGGCCTTGCGCTTTCGGCGCTCATCTTATCCCTTCGCCCCGATCTTGCTTTCCGTCCCGCTTAGGAGCCGGGAGATGTTGGCCTTGTGCTTGTAATAGGAGATGACCGACATGATCGCCATGACGGCTGCAACCTTTTCGGCTCCAAATATCCACAATGCAACCGGAATGACAAGCATGGCCGTCAGCGCCGCCAGCGACGAGTAACGGAAGATGAAGGCCATCGCGAGCCAGATGGCCGCGAAGACGAGGACGAAAAGCGGCGCGATGCCGAGCAGCGTGCCGATATAGGTAGCGACGCCCTTGCCGCCCTTGAAGCCGAGCCAGACCGGGAAGAGGTGGCCGAGGAAGGCAAAGAGACCTGCAATCGCGCCGGCTTCCGGCCCTGCCACATAGGCCATGATCCAGGCGGCGACCGTTGCCTTCAGCGCATCGAGCAGCAGCGTTGCGGCCGCAAGCTTCTTATTGCCGGTGCGCAGCACGTTGGTGGCGCCGATATTGCCGGAGCCGATATTGCGGACGTCACCGAGACCGGCGGCCCGCGTCAGGATCAGACCGAAGGGGATCGAGCCGAGCAGGTAGCCGACGACGGCTGCCACAAGCGCCATCGGCAAGGCGATCTGCCAGTTGGTGAGTTCCGAAATCATGCCCCTCTACCTTTTCCTTCGCAGCATTGTCCCGATGCCGCTTGCCTTAGCCGTTTTCGATCATCCAGATTTCAGCGCCGCCGAGCAGGGTGGCGATCAGCGTGCAGAGCGCCACGAACACCGTGCCGAGCACGACGGTCGAAGAGTAGCGCCGCGACGCCTGCTTCTTCGAAAGCACGGGGAAGGCGTTTTTGTGTGCCTCCGCCATGTCCTTGTCGAGATTGCGCTGCTGGAAATGCCTTTCGGTTTCGTTCTGATTCATGCGCGGCCTCCTCAGTCCAGCGAATGTACCTTCGTTCCACCCACGTAAGTCGCGACCGCCCGGCCCGAGAAACGGGCGTCCTCGAAAGGCGTGTTCTTCGAGCGCGACAGAAGCATGTCCTTGGCGACAAGCCAAGGCTCTTCGAGATCGATGAGCGCAATGTCGGCCTTGGCGCCGGGCTTCAGCGTTCCGGCATCGAGGCCGAAGATCTGTGCCGGGCGGGTCGACATCGCATCGATCAGCCGCATCAGGCTGACCTGGCCGCTGTGATGCAGCCGAAGGGCCGCCGCTAGCAGGGTCTCGAGGCCAACGGCGCCATCAGCCGCTTCGCCGAAGGGCAGGCGCTTGGTGTCGACGTCCTGCGGATCATGCGAGGAAACGATGATGTCGATCTCGCCCTTGGCCAGCGCCTCGACCATCGCCACGCGATCGTCTTCGGTGCGCAGCGGCGGGTAGAGCTTGAAGAAGGTGCGGTACTCGCCGATGTCGTTTTCGTTGAGCGCCAGATTGTTGATCGAGATGCCGCAGGTGACCTTGGCGCCGCGGCTCTTGGCAAGCTTGATCGCATCGACCGATTCCGGCACCGAGATCATTGCCGCGTGATAGTTGCCGCGCGTCAGCTGCGCGACGCGCAGATCGCGTTCGAGCGGTATCAGCTCGGCTTCCTTCGGAATGCCGCCGAGACCGAGCCAGCTTGCAAACAGCCCTTCGTTCATGACGCCGGTAGCGCCGAGATATTTGTCGCGGGTCTCGCAGGAAATGACGGCGCCGAATTCGCGCGCATAGGTCATCACCCGGCGCAGCACCTGCGTGTCATGGATGCTTGAACGACCATCGGTAAAGGCAACCGCGCCGGCTTCCATCAGCAGGCCGATCTCGGTCATTTCCTCGCCGGCCAGATGCTTGGTGATCGCCGCTGCCGGATAGACATTGACGAGCGCCTTGTCCTTGGCGGTCTTCTTGACGAATTCGACGAGCGCGATGTCGTCGATCACAGGATCGGTATCCGGCATCATGATGATCGAGGTGACACCGCCCGCTGCCGCAGCACGGCTGGCCGATGCGATGGTCTCGCGGTGCTCGGCACCGGGCTCGCCGATATGCACGCGGGCGTCGACGAGGCCGGGGACCGCGACGAGGCCGTTGCAATCGCGCACTTCGGCGCCATCGGGCACGCCCTGGTTCTGCGCATCCTTGCCCGATGCGACGATCACGCCATCCTTGACGATGATGGTGCCGGTTTCATCGAGATTGCGTGAGGGGTCGATGATGCGGACGTTCTTGAGGACGAGGTTGCTCATGCGCCCACTCCTTCAGTGCGAGGTCCCTGGTTCTGGGAAACAAGCAGCGTCTCCATCACCGCCATGCGCACCGCAACACCCATCTCGACCTGCTCGGCGATCACGCTCTGCGGGCCATCGGCCACTTCGGATGCGATTTCGACACCGCGGTTCATCGGACCCGGATGCATGACCAGCGCATCTTCCTTCGCCGCCTTCAGCGTTTCGGCATCGAGGCCGTAGAAGTGGTAATATTCACGCACCGACGGCACGAAGGCGCCGGACATGCGCTCGCGCTGCAGGCGCAGCATCATCACGACATCGGCGTCCTTCAGGCCTTCCTTCATCGAATGGAAGACTTCGACGCCCATGTCTGCGATCCCGGCCGGCAACAGCGTCGCCGGAGCGACGACGCGGACCCGGGCGCCCATGGCGTTCAAAAGCAGGATGTTGGAACGTGCGACGCGCGAATGCAGCACGTCGCCGCAGATCGCCACGATGATGCGCGAGAGCTTGCCCTTGGCGCGGCGGATCGTCAGCGCATCGAGCAGTGCCTGCGTCGGATGTTCATGCTGTCCGTCGCCGGCATTGACGACCGAGCAGGAGACCTTTTGTGCGAGGAGGGCGGCCGCACCGGCGCTCGAATGGCGGATGACCAGCACATCGGGGCGCATCGCGTTCAGCGTCATCGCCGTATCGATCAGCGTTTCGCCCTTCTTGACCGACGAGTTGCCGACCGACATGTTCATGACGTCGGCGCCGAGCCGCTTTCCGGCGAGTTCGAAGGATGCCTGCGTTCGCGTCGAAGCTTCGAAGAAGAGGTTGATCTGTGTCAGCCCTCTCAGCGTCGACGTCTTCTTTTCTCTCTGACGGCTGATCTTGACGGCCTCGTCGGCCTTGTCGAGGAGATAGGTAATATCCTGCTCGGTGAGACCCTTGATGCCGATGAGGTGGCGGTGGGGAAAAAAGACCATGGACCTGCCTCTTGCTATACCGGTGGGGTCTATAATGAGTGCTGCCCGCCGCCGCAAGCTTGCGCTGTGGGCAAAGGCTTATGTCCCCATGCAATTTTGCCGTAAATCCGCTAGAGCTGAGGTTGAAATCGTCAAGTTCCGGTTTCCCTTTGTCTGGCTCATGCAATAGAAGCGACTCATGACTCCCGCTGAAGAAAAACTCGCCGAGCTGAACCAGCCAAGCCTCTGGTCAGGTATCAATGCCTACCGCTCCGATCCGCTGATCGTCGACCTGACGGCAGGGCTGCCGCGCGGCACGCGTGAAGACCTGGAAAACATGGGCCGCTACGTCACCTCTCCGGAGGCGCAGGAGCTGGCGCGCATGGCAAACCAGGGCACGCCGCAGCTGCGCACCCATGGCCCGCGCGGCGAGCGTCTGGATGTCGTCGAGTTCCATCCGGCCTGGCACGCGCTGATGCGCCGTTCGATGTCCGTCGGTCTGCATTCCTCCGTCTGGGATCCGCAGGCCGATGCCGATGCCAAGGACCAGTCGCACAAGATCCGCGCCGCCCGTTTTTACCTGACGGCGCAGCTCGAATCCGGCCATCTCTGCCCGCTGACGATGACGAGCGCCTCTGTTGCTGCTCTCTCGGCGTCGCCCGCCGTCCAGAAGGACTGGGCGCCGAAGATCCTGTCGCGTAAATACGATTCGTCGAACAAGCCGGCCATGCAAAAGACTGCCGTGACGATCGGCATGGGCATGACCGAAAAGCAGGGCGGCACGGACGTCCGCTCCAGCAAGAGCTCGGCCGAAAAGGTCAGCGAAGGCATCTACCGTCTCTCGGGCCACAAGTGGTTCATGTCGGCGCCGATGAGCGACGCCTTCATCATGCTGGCGCAGACCAAGGAGGGCATGGGCTGCTTCCTCGTTCCGCGCCTGCTCGAAGACGGCTCCGCCAACGGCCTGCAGTTCCAGCGCCTGAAGGACAAGATCGGCAACCGCTCGAATGCTTCCTCGGAAGTCGAGTTCAACGACACGTTCGGCTTTCTGCTCGGCGGTCCCGATGCCGGTATCCGCACCATCCTCGACATGGTGACACTGACGCGGCTTGATTGCGCGCTGGCCTCGTCGGGCATCATGCGCGCGTCGCTCGCCGAAGCCGTTCATCACACCCGCGGCCGCAGCGTCTTCGGCAAGATGCTCGTCCACCAGCCGATCATGACCCGCGTTCTCGCCGACATGGCGCTCGACGTGGCGGCGGCGACGGCGCTCTCCTTCCGTCTTGCCGATGCCTTCGACAAGGCGCGCAACAATGCGGAGGAAGCGGCCTACGCCCGCGTCATGACGCCGGTTGCCAAATACTGGTGCTGCAAGATCGCCCCCGCGCTCATCTATGAAGCGATGGAATGCATCGGCGGCAGCGGCTACATCGAGGAACGCCCGATCGCCCGTCATTACAGAGAGGCCCCGGTCAACGCGATCTGGGAAGGCTCCGGTAATGTGATGGCGCTCGATCTGCTGCGGGTGCTCTCGCGCGGCAAGGATCTGTTCGAGACGGTTTTCGCCGGTCTCGCCCGCGATCTCGGTCCAGCCGGCAAGAAGACCATCGACGTGCTGCGCGCTGCCATGGCGCTTTGCGAGCGCGACGAGGGCGCTGCCCGCCTGTTGATCGAACAGCTGGCGCTCGCTGCCGGTGCCGCCGAGCTCTACCGTCTCGGTGCCGGACGCATCGCCGATGCCTTTATCGAAACCCGTCTCGCCGGCGGCTGGCGCGCCACCTACGGCATGCTGGATGCCCGTTTCGATGCGAGCTACATCGTCGATCTCCTCTACCCGCCGGCCAGCTGACGCATGAGCGAAATCCGCAAGGCCCGTCTTGGCGATCTCGACCAGATCTACGCCATCTCTTTGCTAACAGGCGATGCCGGCAAGGATGCTACCCGTCTTTACAAAGACGGCCAGCTGATAGGCCACATCTACTCGGCGCCCTACATCGTGCTGAGCCCCGACACCTCATTCGTCGTCGAGGACGAAGAGGGCGTCGCCGGCTATATCGTCGGCCCCCATGATACGGCGGCTTTCGAAGCGAGACTCGAGCGTGAATGGTGGCCGGCCCTGCGCGCCCGCTATGAGGAGCCGCAAGGCGATCCCGCGGGCTGGAATGCCGACGAACGCCGCATCCACACGATCCATCATCCCGAAGCCGCTTTCGCACCGAGGGTGGCGGCCTTTCCCGCCCATATCCACATGAACCTGCTGCCGCGCCTGCAGGGGCGGGGGCTCGGCACTAGGCTTCTCGATCTCTGGATATCGACGGCGCGCGAGGCCGGGGTGAAGGGCGTCTATCTCGGCGCCAATGCCGAGAATGTCAGCGGCCAGCGCTTCTGGGCCTCCCGCGGCTTCGAGCGTCTGGCGCCGCCGCTGGTGGCATCGGCAGACCGCTCCGTCTGGTTCGGCCAGTATCTCTAGGTGTCTCCGCGAGGAGACATCTGTGGAGCGCGCCGTCTATCCACAAGCTTTCAAGGGCTTGAACGTTGCCGGGCCGAAACCCCGTTGTTACTCACCTTGTAGTGACACGAACGGAATCGGCCTCGATATGCTGAACGACACCATGGTTTTGGCGCCTGTCGCCCCCGGCGAGCCGGAAAAGCGCATCCGCGACCGCAGCGCCACCGAGAAGGCGATCCTGAACGCCGCCAAGGCGCTGCTCGCCGAGGAAGGCTTCCAGAATTTCGGCATCAACGCGGTGGCCCGCCGCGCCGGTTGCGACAAGCAGCTGATCTACCGCTATTACGGGGGTCTCAACGGTCTGGTCGAGGCGATCGGCGCCGATCTCGGCACCTGGGTCAAGGACCGTATCCCGGAAGATACCGGCGGCATGTTCCTGCTGACCTATGGCGACCTGATGGAGCGGCTGTCGCTGCTCTTCCTCGAGGCGCTGCGCGACGATCCGCTGATGCGCCGCATCGTTGCCTGGGAAGTCTCGGAAAATACCGAGCAGGTGAGGCGGCTCTCGGAAGCAAGATCCAAGGCGCTGTCGGTATGGCTTGACCGTATGCGCGGCTCGCTGACGCCCCCGAAGGGCGTCGATACCGCTGCCGTCAATGCGATTCTCTTCGCCGCCATCCAGCATCTGGTGCTCTCGGCCGCTGCCGGCGGCCAATGCGCCGGGCTGCCGCTGAAGAATGCCAAGGACTGGGAAAAGGCGGCACTCGCCGTCAAGCGCATCGTTCGCGGCGTCTACGGCTGATCGTCCGTCCGGTCATCCACAGGCGTCCGCCCGGCCGTTAACCTTAACAAATGGTTTACGTTGCGCCATCGGCGTTAAGGCGACAGGGTACCGGCAGTTAAATTCTTAGCTGTCAGGACCCATGATGGGAACCAGAGCCGCCAAAGCTGCGTTGCTTGTCGCCGCGATGATGTTTTTCGCGGTGCTCGCCCTCGATATCACCGTCCCGGCGGTCGTCCTGAGCGTCATGGCATTGTCGACCTGGGTTGTCGGTCTCGAAAGTCCGGCAGCCTGGCGTTATAGAAACACCTGGCGTCACCGAGGGGAGGCCGCATGAAGTGGTTCCTGATCTTCTGGTTGGGTCCGATCGTTTTCCTGAGCGGCTGGTACTGGCTTTCCTACTACGACATCAATTTCGGCATCTTCATGCTGAGCCGGCAGGTTCACGACCTGACATTTGAGGTCTATGGCAAGATCCTCGGCGTTCCGCCGGAAACCATTCCGCCGCTCGTCGCCCGTGCCATCGCCGTCGATAGCCTCGTCGTCATCGCCATCATCGCCTTCCGCCGCCGCAAGAAGATCGCGGCCTGGTGGGCGGCGCGTCAGTCGTCGAAATCGGCTGATCTCGAAAGCGCCGACAGCCTGTCCAGAGCGCCCTGAAGAATGAAGCTTGCCGCAGCGGAATCGATCCGCTCAGCCCGCTTGGCGCGCGACACATCCATCTCAAGCAAGGCCCGTTCGGCCGCCACCGTCGAAAGCCGCTCGTCCAATAGACGAAGGGCAGGGCGGTCTTCTGCTCCATGTTGCGCACGAAGGCGCGCGTCGCCTGAACGCGGGGACCGGCAGAGCCGTCCATATTCATCGGCAGTCCGATCACGAAACCCGCGACCTTTTCCTTCTCCGCGAAAGCCAGCAGCGCCTCGGCGTCCAGCGTGAACTTTTCGCGCTTCAGAACCGGCCGGGGTGTGGCGAAGCGGCGGCCGAGATCGGACATCGCAAGGCCGATCGTCTTGGTGCCGAGATCGAGGCCCGCGATCGCCTGTCCGGGCCGCAGGGCGGCAGCCATCTCCTCGATCGTCATCACTGTCATCGGCGTTTCATCCCGTCAAAACAAATTGAAGCCTGCGGCGCTTTTCTTTGCGGCCATATCGGCTATGTCCATAACAAGCGAAATCCGCTTTTGCATCTGATAATAAGGGACCCATTTCATGAAGATCACCTGGCTCGGTCATTCCGCCTTCCGCATCGAAACCGGCAAGGCAACTATCCTCCTTGACCCCTTCCTGACCTATAACTCTTCCTTCGAGGGACAGGACATCAAGGATGTATCGGCGGGCGTCACCCATATTCTCCTCACCCACGGCCATGGCGACCATGTCGGCGACACCATTGCACTTGCCAAGGAAACCGGCGCCACCGTCCTCGCTAATGCCGATCTCGGCTCCTGGCTTGCCGCCAAGGGCGTCTCGAAGATCGAAATGGGCAATACCGGCGGCACGATTTCGCTCGGCAGCTTCTCGGCGACCTTCACCAATGCGCTGCATTCCTCCGCACAGGTCACCGAAGACGGCATCGCCCATGCACTCGGCAATGCCAACGGCCTGATGCTGCATTTCGACGACGAAGCCTCGATCCTCGCCATGGGCGACACCGACATCTTCTCCGACATGGCGCTGATCAACGAGCTGCACCAGCCCGATATCGGCCTCGTGCCGATCGGCGACCGATTCACCATGGGCGGTGCTGTGGCGGCTCTCGCCTGCCAGCGCTACTTCAACTTCAAGACCGCGATCCCCTGCCATTACGGCACCTTCCCGATCATCGACCAGACCGCCGACAAGTTCGTCTCCGGCATGGAAGGTTCGAAGACCGAAGTGAAGGCAATCAAGCCGGGCGAAACGCTGTGGCTTTGACACTTGCTGGTTGATGAATTTATCTGCCCTATGGACAACGTGGGGCAGATAAATTGGACGACAGAGATAAGCATTCGCTGCATTCGACTTTGCGCGAGAATATTATCGAGCATCTTTTCGTCGGCGCAGTACTCCAACGCCTTTGGCAACGGGATGTGGTCGATGCGGAAATACTGAAAAGCGAATTCGACGCTGGTGGCTATGATCTAGTTCTGACCTGTAAAAACGTTACCCGGCATATACAGCTGAAAGTTAGTCGCGTAGGCGGCAAACGCTCCGATGTTAACGTGAGCATGCGATTGGCCGACAAGCCTTCTGGATGCGTGATCTGGATCACGGTTGATGATGAGTTGGACTTCAGAGAATTCCGGTTGTTCGCAGGAGCACCGGGCAGCAGTCTCCCCGATATTTCTCAGATGAAGGTCGTCAAACATACCAAAGGCGACGCCCAAGGTAAGAAGAATGACCGATTGGGTCACCGCTTGGTGTCGAAGAAGCACTTCCAGAGTACGGATGATCTAGGACACCTGCTGACGCTCCTTCTGGGTAGCGAGATTTGGCCTTAGCCCGTTGCACAAGGCGGACATGGCCTTTATAGCGAGTGGGAAATTTCCCTTTCGGAGTATGCCATGTCCGTCGATCTTGCCACCGTTAAGCGCGTTGCGCGCCTTGCCCGTATAGCCGTCTCCGAAGACGAGGCAAATCGCATGGTGGGCGAGCTCAATGGCATTCTCGGCTTCGTCGAACAGCTCTCCGAAGTGAATGTCGAAGGCGTCGAGGCGATGACCTCCGTTACGCCGATGGCGATGAAGAAGCGGACCGACCAGGTGACCGACGGCAACAAGGCCGACGACGTCGTCGCCAACGCCCCCGTCACCGACCACAATTTCTTCCTGGTGCCGAAAGTCGTCGAATAAGCGCTGCCGCTTTTTCCGACACCCGTTACCAACAGAGATATCCGAGTAGAGACCATGAGCGAACTCACCAGCCTGACCATTGCCGAAGCCCGCGAGAAGCTGCGCGCCAGAGAGATCACCGCGACCGAACTCACCGAAGCCTATATCTCGGCGATCGACGCGGCCAATGGCCAGCTGAACGCCTATATCAAGACCACCCCCGATCTCGCCCGCGTCATGGCGAAGAAGTCGGATGAGCGTATCGCTGCCGGCAAGGCTGGTGATCTCGAAGGTATTCCGCTCGGCATCAAGGATCTGTTCGCCACCGTCGGCGTCCACACCCAGGCCTGCAGCCACATTCTCGACGGCTTCGAGCCGCGCTACGAATCGACCGTCACCCAGAACCTCTGGGACGATGGCGCCGTCATGCTCGGCAAGCTGAACATGGACGAATTCGCCATGGGCTCGTCGAACGAGACCTCGCACTACGGCGCGGTCATCAACCCCTGGCGCGCCTCCGGCTCCAACCAGCAGCTCGTTCCGGGCGGTTCGTCTGGCGGTTCGGCCGCTGCCGTTGCGGCCCATCTCTGCGCCGGCGCTACCGCGACCGATACCGGCGGTTCGATCCGCCAGCCCGCAGCCTTCACCGGCACCGTCGGCATCAAGCCGACCTATGGCCGCTGCTCGCGCTGGGGCACCGTCGCCTTCGCATCCTCGCTCGACCAGGCGGGCCCGATCGCCCGCGACGTGCGCGATGCCGCAATCCTCCTGAAGTCGATGGCATCAGTCGATGCCAAGGACACGACTTCGGTCGATCTGCCGGTTCCGGATTATGAAGCCGCACTCGGCAAATCGCTGAAGGGCATGAAGATCGGTATCCCGAACGAATACCGCGTCGATGGCATGCCGGAGGAGATCGAAACTCTCTGGCAGCAGGGTATCGCCTGGCTGAAGGATGCTGGCGCCGAGATCGTCAACATCTCGCTGCCGCACACGAAATACGCCCTTCCGGCCTATTACATCGTGGCTCCCGCCGAAGCGTCCTCGAACCTTGCCCGTTACGACGGCGTTCGCTACGGCCTGCGCGTGGATGGCAAGGACATTGCCGACATGTACGAGAAGACCCGCGCCGCGGGCTTCGGCAAGGAAGTCAAGCGCCGCATCATGATCGGCACCTACGTTCTTTCGGCCGGTTACTACGACGCTTACTACATCAAGGCCCAGAAGGTCCGTACGCTGATCAAGCGCGACTTCGAAATCGCTTTCGATGCCGGTGTCGACGCCATCCTGACGCCCGCCACCCCGTCCTCGGCCTTCGGCGTCGCCGACGAAAATCTGGCTGCCGATCCTGTTGCCATGTACCTGAACGACATCTTCACGGTGACTGTCAACATGGCAGGTCTCCCGGGCATCGCCGTTCCCGCCGGTCTCGACCACAAGGGCCTGCCCCTCGGTCTCCAGCTGATCGGCAAGCCCTTCGACGAGGAAACCCTCTTCAAGACCGCGCATGTCATCGAACAGGCTGCCGGCAAGTTCTCGCCTGCCAAGTGGTGGTAAGCGGACTGACAATTCGGAAAATGACCGTCGCCGACCACATCGTGGTCGGCGAAGTCAATTCTACTGCCGGAGTGTCGAGGGAGAGGTGGAGTTTTCCGATGCCGGCGCGAGCCTCGGAATAGACCTTGAAAAGGTGAACCTCGAAATGCATCTGGGGTAGGCAACGCTGGGAGGTGGCCATGTCCAAAACTGATCTCGAAAATCTGATAGCGTCCCTCGACCGCCTCGCGGCCGCCGGTTTCGTCATGGGCGCGGAGTGGACCGCGGTTCACGATATCTGCCAGGCGCACGAAGGGCAGCGTCCCTTCGACTGGGGCCACGCCCTTTGCCACCGCATCGAAGGCGACGACTGGAATGCGGACTATTGGTACCGCCGCGCTGGACGATCCCGCGGGACTGGGACGCTTGCTGAGGAGTGGGCTGCGATGAAGGCTGAGCTATCCAGCCGCGCATGACTTCAATCCTGCTGCGGCGGATAAAGCTTGCGTTGGTGGACGATGGTCAGGATATCGAGATCGACGGCGGAGATGATGCGATAGACGATCGTATAGGGCAGTCCGGAAATCGCGAATTCTCGCGTGCCGTTGATGCTGCCCTCCCGGCCGAGCAGAGGGAAATTCTCGAATATCTCGATGACTTGCCGGATGCGCGAGAGAATCCTATCGGCGGCACTCGGGTCGAATTCCCTGATATAGCTATGAATTTCGCTGAGGTCGGCGGTGGCCTGTGGCGTGAAACTAACGTTCAAACCCGAAACGTTCCCAGACCTTTTTTGCCGGGACCATTGAGGAGCGATCATCCGCCTGCTTCAGTGCGGCTCGGATCTTCTTTTCCTTCCATGCATCATAGCCCGCGTCGGCAGCCGCAGTGGGCTGCACTTCGGTCAGGTCTTCGACAGGGATGGTGTCTCGCAGATCGCTCATAACACTAAGATAGCGCGAAGAAGGTTTTGCGCCAACCCTGTCGATTTAGAGGTGGGCCAGCTCATCAGCGAGCTGACCCACAATCGTCACCTGTTATCCTGCTCCGCCCGCACCAGCACCAAACCCCGCTCGGTGATCCGGTAGGGCTTGCCGCCCTGTGAGCGGATCGCCCGTTTCTGCTTCAGCTTGCGGAAGGTCAGGATGTCGAGGCCGGAGAAGACCCAGCCTTCTCTCGTGAAGAGTTGCAGCTTCTCGATTACGCGGTTTTCGCCGCGGGTGAGTTCGATCCTGCCGCCCTGGGCGAGCAGGTGCAGGATGCGCTGTTCGGCGCGTGAAATGTCCATTGTCGTGTTGATCCGGTCGTAGCGCTCGAAAGCGCATAAAAAACGATCCGTCGTTCAAGGCGAACGGCGGGGCTTCGTTTTTTTCTGGCCCATGCGCGCAAAGAGATTTGCGGGCAGGGCCCTTAGCGGGTCTCAGACGAATTCAACATAAGGTTTGCCTAACCCACGCACAGGTTGCCGTCAAGCGCGCCGGATTCGCCACGGGCCTGCAAAAACGGTGCGCAAGCCGCGCAAACCGATGGAAAAGCTGGCGATTCGGTGTTCTACTTTGATCATTGAACGGGGGTTCCATGATCCACATTCGCAATGCCCGCGAGGGCGAGGCGGACCTTTTGAGTGAGATCGGCCTCAGAGCCTGGCAAAAGGCGATGGCGGCCATGGGCGAGACGGACGCGCTGCTCGATGCCGCGCGCAGTGCCTTTTCGAACTTCACCCATAACAGCTGGCTGACGATCACCGTTGCCGAGCTCAACGGTCAGATCGTCGGCTGGGCCGCGCGGGAAAAATTCGACGAGACGATCTCGGATTTCTGGATCGACCCTTCCTTCACCCGTCAGGGCGTCGGTGCCGCGCTGCTTTCGCAGATCGAGACGGATATCGCCGATCAGGGCTTTTCCAGCGCCGGCATGCAGACGCATTCGGGAAACAACGAGGCGATCAATTTCTTCCAGAAGCATGGCTATGCCATCCACTGGTTATCGATCGTCTATAATCCGAAGCTCGACCGCGACGTGCCATCCGTCGGCCTGACCAAGCCGCTGGAAAGCGCCGGCGACGGCACCTATGGGCCGGATTTCTAGACGAGCCCCAATCGGCGTGCGGTGAAAAACGCAACAGCTCCGCCAATCAGCACGATATGAAGTGCGGCGATTCCCATGAGAAGCGTGCGGAACGGCTCCTTCTGCGTCTTGTGACGCAGCAGACGCTGTGCGGTGATGGCGCCCGGGCTGCCGGCGAACAATGCCAGCATCAGCAAGGTCCGCTCGCTGACGCGCCGATGTCCCAGCCGCGCGGCGCGCTTGTCGATGAAATAGGTTGCGAAGACGAAGAGATTGTAGCCGAGAAGCAGGGCGGCGAGTTGAAGCAGATGAGAGGCGATCATGGATCAATGCTAGCGCGCCGCTGTTAACAGCCCGAAAACGGGAGCCGATAGCTCAAGCGCGCCGAAAGCCTTGCACCCGCAAGCCATTTCCTTTACCTCACCAGATGAAAAGAACAGCCTTCCAAAGAGCATCAAATGACCCTTGTCGACGTTCGCACGCCTGATCCGAAACGCTTCATTCCCGGCGCCACTGGCGATTGGGAAGTCATCATCGGCATGGAAGTCCATGCGCAGGTGCTGTCGAATTCGAAGCTGTTCTCCGGCGCTTCGACCGAATTCGGCAAGCCGCAGAATTCCAACGTCTCGCTCGTCGATGCGGCCATGCCCGGCATGCTGCCCGTCATCAACGAGGAATGCGTCAAGCAGGCGGTGCGCACCGGTCTCGGCCTGAAAGCGCAGATCAACAAGCGCTCGCTGTTCGACCGCAAGAACTATTTCTATCCCGACCTGCCGCAGGGCTATCAGATCTCGCAGTTCAAGGATCCGATCGTCGGCGAGGGCCAGATCGTCATCTCTCTCGGTCCTGATCGCCAGGGCCAGTTCGAGGATATCGAGATCGGCATCGAACGCCTGCATCTGGAACAGGACGCCGGCAAGTCACTGCACGACCAGCATGCGACCATGTCCTATGTCGACCTGAACCGGTCGGGCGTCGCCCTGATGGAAATCGTCTCCAAGCCCGACATGCGCTCGTCCGATGAGGCCAAGGCCTATATGACGAAGCTGCGCTCGATCGTCCGCTACCTCGGCACCTGCGACGGCAACATGGACGAGGGGTCGATGCGCGCCGACGTCAACGTCTCCGTGCGCCGCCCGGGCGAAGGTTTCGGCACGCGCTGCGAAATCAAGAACGTCAACTCGATCCGCTTTATCGGCCAGGCGATCGAATACGAAGCACGCCGCCAGATCGGCATTCTCGAAGACGGCGGCAGCATCGATCAGGAAACCCGCCTCTTCGACCCGAACAAGGGCGAGACGCGCTCCATGCGCTCCAAGGAAGATGCGCATGACTATCGCTACTTCCCCGATCCGGACCTGCTGCCGCTCGAATTCGACGACGCCTTCATCAAGGCGCTCGAGGCCGATCTGCCGGAGCTGCCTGATGACAAGAAGGAGCGCTTCGTGCGCGAACTCGGCCTGTCGATCTATGACGCCTCGGTTCTGGTTTCGGAAAAGGCGATTGCCGATTATTTCGAAGCCGTTGCCGCTGGCCGCGATGGCAAGATGGCTGCCAACTGGGTCATCAACGACCTGCTCGGCGCCTTGAACAAACTCGGCAAAGACATTGAATCGACTCCGGTTTCCCCGGCCCAGCTCGGCGGCATCATCGACCTGATCAAGGCCGAGACCATCTCCGGCAAGATCGCCAAGGACCTCTTCGAGATCATTCTCAACGAAGGCGGCGACCCGGCCGAGATCGTCGAAAGCCGCGGCATGAAGCAGGTGACCGACACCGGCGCCATTGAAAAGGCTGTCGACGAGATCATCGCCGCCAACCCGGATCAGGTCGCCAAGGTTCTGGCAAAGCCGACACTGGCCGGCTGGTTCGTCGGTCAGGTCATGAAGGCAACCGGCGGCAAGGCCAATCCGCAGGCCGTCCAGGCGCTGGTCAAGGCCAAGCTCGGCATCGTCGAGGAATAACCTCGGCAGGCGGCAGCACCGCGCTGCCGCCGCGCCACAGGAAAGCGACAATGGTCTATTTCGTCCGCACCGCCGGTGAGCGTGATCTGGAGAAGGTTCGCACTCTCCTGGTCGAGAGCTTTCACGCCGCCTACGATCGCTTTTATGGCGAGCCGAAGGTCAACGAACTCATCGCCCATCTGTTTTCTCCGGCAGCCCTGAAAGAGCGGCTGGCGAAGAAGAACGCCGAATTCGTCGTTGCCGATAGCGGCAAGGATATCGGCGGCGTCGGCTATGCCGTGATGTCCACGGACATGGCGAAGACCGCAGTGCTGCATCTTCTCTATGTTCGTCCGGCGCTGCAGCGTCAGGGCATCGGCCGCGACATGTTCGCCGAGCTCGAAACCTGCTTCCCCGACGCCGAGATCATGCGCCTCGAGGTGGAGCCGAAGAACGCCGAAGCGATCAGCTTCTACACCAGGCTCGGCTTCGCCGAAGTCGGCCGCAACGAGAATGTCGGTCCCGGCCAGTCGGGCATCGCCACGCTCGTGCTCGAAAAACACCTCCCCACCCACTGAGAGCCTCATGACCGGCAAGCTCATCATTCGTGAAGCCCGGGAATCCGACCTTGCCGCCTTGATCGCGCTGTTTGCCGCCGACGATATCGGCGGCCACGGCGATACGACAGACGCGGCTGCCTTTCCTGACTATTTGCAGGCCTTCTCCGCGATTGCCGCGTCATCGGATCAGACGCTCTATGTTGCCGAACTGTCCGGCGAAGTTGCCGGCACGTTTCAGACCTCGATAGCGACGACGCTGACCGGCCGCGGCGCCTCCTTCATGATCATCGAAGCGGTGCAGACGCGCGATGATTTGCGCGGGCAGGGCATCGGCAGGCAAATGATCGAGTTCTGCATCGCAGAGGCAAAAAGCCGCGGTTTCTCCCGCGTTCAGCTGATCTCCAATGGCAAGCGCAAGGATGCACACCGCTTCTACGAGCGCCTGGGCTTTGAGCCGTCGCATCTCGGCTTCAAGATGGCCCTGAAATGAGCCTGTGCCGATCTGGAATCACTGGACAATCAGGTCTTCCGGCGGCATAAGCGAGTGAACGAATTCCAGTCCCGCTTGACCTCCCTCAAGCACAAGGAACAGACATGAAGAACTTCCTGCTGCACATTTTCACCTGGTGGAACCACTACACGCTGGGAACACTGTTTGCGCTTCGCGGCTTCAAGCGTGTTGGCGAAGATGAGCTCGGCAATGTCTATTACGAAGGCGGCCTGTCTTCCTACGGCCTGCCGAAGCGTTGGGTGATCTACAGCGGCTATGCCGAAGCCTCCGCCATTCCTCCGGGCTGGCACGGCTGGATGCATCACCGCACCGATACCCCGCCGTCCAAGGAAAACTACGCGGCCAAGGAATGGGAAAAGGCGCACCGCGCCAACCCGACCGGTTCGCCGCAGGCTTACCGTCCGCCGGGTTCGCTGGCCGCAACGGGCGAGCGTCCGCGCGTTACCGGCGACTACGACGCCTGGACGCCGGGCAACTGAGTTTCTCGACCGCGAAGCGGGCCATCCGGCCCCGCTTTTGGCCACAATTGACCTTTACCCGCAGGTTGGCCGCAGAAGCTGCGGCCATTATCTTGAGATGCGGTGGAGACGGGTAGATATGCAGCTTTTCACGCGGAACCATGTCCTGCGTGCCGCCGGGATCGCCCTGGCGCTTGGCTCCTCTTTCCTGCCGCAGGCGGCCTCCGCCGCGCGCATCGAAAACCCTGTCGCCGTCTTCTCCGGCCTTGACAAGATCACCGGCCGCATCACCACTTTCGACGTCTATGTCAACGAGACCGTCCAGTTCGGCGCCCTGCAGGTGACGCCGAAGGCCTGCTATTCGCGCGACCAGTCGGAAGCGCAGAAGATCGACGGTTTCGTCGAAGTCGACGAGATCACCCTCGACCGCAAGATCCGCCGCATCTTCACAGGCTGGATGTTCGCCGACAGCCCGGGTCTGAATGCCGTCGAGCATCCGATCTATGACGTCTGGCTGAAGGACTGCAAGGCGCAGTCCGACGTGCCGGCGCCGGATGGCGCTGCAAAGGCCAAGTGAATTTCTGATTGGTTTGGCTCTTGTGGCCGACCCTCGTCCTTCGAGGCCCTTCGGGCACCTCAGGATGAGGGCGGAGCATATGCCGTCGTGTGGGAAGCTGCATTCAAGATAGAGAAGCCCTCACCCTGAGGTGGGAGCAAGGCGACCCTCGAAGGGCGAGGGCGGGCGCACCAACCGCAACCCCACGATAAGCGCAACGACCCAAGAGAGCCCTCATCCTGAGGTGCCCAAAGGGCCTCGAAGGAGGAGGGCGGGCGCTCTGCCCCTAAAACTGCAGATGAGGCGAATCCATCGCCGCATCAAGCATCACGGCATACTCTTCCTTCGGAACATCAATCGCGCCGAACGTCTTCAGGTGCTCGGTGGTAAACTGCGTATCGAGCAGCTTGAATTCCTTCTCCCGCAGCCGCTCGACCAGATGCACGAGGCAGATCTTCGAGGCATCGGTGCGTCGCGAGAACATGCTCTCGCCGAAGAAGGCCGCTCCCAGCGAAACGCCATAGAGGCCGCCGACCAGTTCATCGCCGTCCCAGGCCTCGACCGAATGCGCATGACCGATGCGATGGAGCGTCGAATAGAGTTGCCGGATGGTGCCGTTGATCCAGGTGCTCGGCCGCCCGGACGTTTCCTCGGCGCAGGCCGAGATCACCGCGTCGAAATCCGAGTTGAAGCGGATGTCGAACGGCTTTCGGCGAATGGTCTTCGCCAGGCTTTTCGAAATGTGGAAGTCGTCCAGCGGGATCACCCCGCGAAGCTCCGGCTCGACCCAGAAGATTTCCGGGTCGTCAGCCGATTCGGCCATCGGGAAGAGGCCGATGGAGTAGGCGCGCAGGAGGATCTCCGGGGTAATACCTGGGGACTTCCTGCGCGACCCTGCCATTCCGGATCAGGCCGGTTTGGTGCTGGCCAGATATTGCTCCAGCCAGTGAATGTCGTAGTCGCCATTCGCGATGTCCTGGTTGGAAACCAGGTCCTGGAACAGCGGCAGCGTGGTCTTGATGCCATCGACGACGAATTCGTCCAGCGCGCGGCGTAGGCGCATCATGCATTCGACGCGGGTGCGGCCGTGCACGATGAGCTTGCCGATGAGGCTGTCGTAATAGGGCGGGATCTTGTAGCCCTGATACGCGCCGCTATCGATGCGCACGCCGAGACCGCCGGGCGCATGGAAATGCGTGATCGTGCCGGGCGAGGGCACGAAGGTGCGCGCGTCCTCGGCATTGATGCGGCATTCGATGGCATGGCCTTCGAAGGTGATCTGGTCCTGCGTCACCGAGAGACCGCCGCCGGAGGCAACGCGGATCTGCTCATGCACGAGGTCGATACCGGTGATCGCTTCGGTGACCGGATGCTCGACCTGAAGACGGGTGTTCATTTCGATGAAATAGAACTCGCCGTTCTCGTAGAGGAACTCGATCGTGCCGGCGCCGCGGTACTTCAGCTTCTTCATGGCGTCGGCGCAGACCTGGCCGATCTTCATGCGCTGCTCGACGTTGAGGGCGGGAGAATTGGCTTCTTCCCAGACCTTCTGGTGGCGGCGCTGCAGCGAGCAGTCGCGTTCGCCGAGATGGATCGCATTGCCTTCGCCGTCACCGAATACCTGAACTTCGATATGGCGCGGCTTGCCGAGATACTTTTCCATGTAGACGGCTTCGTTGCCGAAAGCGGCAGCCGCTTCGGTACGGGCCGTCGACCATGCCTCGATCAGGTCGGCTTCGGACTTGGCAACCTTCATGCCGCGTCCACCGCCGCCGGCGGTTGCCTTGATCAGAACCGGATAGCCGATTTCGGCCGCCGTCTTCAGCGCATCTTCTTCGGTCTTCACTTCGCCGTCGGAGCCGGGAACGACGGGGATGCCGAGTTCCTGCGCCGTCGTCTTGGCGGTGATCTTGTCGCCCATGATGCGGATATGCTCCGCCGTCGGGCCGATGAAGGTGATGCCGTGGGCTTCGAGGATTTCCGCGAACTTGGCGTTCTCGGAGAGGAAGCCGTAGCCCGGGTGAACCGCGTCGGCGCCGGTGATTTCGCAGGCGGCAACGATCTGATGAATGTTCAGATAGCTGTCACGCGAAGGCGGCGGGCCGATGCAGACGCTCTCGTCGGCGAGGCGCACATGCATGGCGTCGGCATCTGCCGTGGAGTGAACCACGACGCAGGGAATGCCGAGCTCTTTGCAGGCGCGCAAGACGCGCAGCGCAATTTCACCGCGGTTTGCAATGAGGATTTTGGAGACCATGACGCCCGCCTTATTCGATGACGACCAGGGCCTGGCCGTATTCGACGGGGCTTCCGTCCTCGACGAGGATTTCCGTGACCTTGCCCGACTTCGGAGACGGGATCTGGTTCATGGTCTTCATCGCTTCGATGATGAGCAGCGTCTGGCCTTCCTTGACGGTCGAGCCGACTTCGATGAAAGCGCGCGCGCCCGGAGCCGGTGCCATATAGGCAGTGCCGACCATCGGAGCGCTGACGGTGTTGGCCGGGTTGCGCGCCGGAGCGGCCGCTGCGGCCGGTGCCGCGGCAGCGGCGGGTGCTGCAGCTGCCGGAGCAGCAGCGTAAGCCGGAGCCGCCATCGGCGCCTGGACGTACTGCATGTTGCCGCCGCGCGAAACGCGGATGCGCAGATCGTCCTGCTCGACTTCGATTTCCGTCAGGTCCGTGTCGTTGAGGATGTTCGCGAGGTCACGGATCAGTGCCTGGTCGATACCGGATTTCTTTTCAGCCATGAGTGTTTGCCCTGTCTTCTTCTTATGCCGTGAGGTTCTTCAGCGCCTGGAGCGCCAGAATGTAGCTGTGGGGGCCGAAGCCGGCGATTACACCCTTGCAGGCAGGGGCAATCATCGACTTGTGCCTGAATTCTTCGCGTGCATGCACGTTCGAGATATGGAGCTCGATCACCGGAATGGAAATAGCCTTGATCGCATCATGCAGTGCAATGGATGTATGCGTGTAGGCGCCGGCATTGATGGCAACGCCTGCCGCCTTGTCGTTGGCTTCATGGAACCAGTCGATCAGCGTGCCTTCGTGGTTGCTCTGGCGGAAGTCGATCTCGAAACCGAGTTCCTTGCCCGCAGCCCGGCAATCCGCCTCGATGTCCTGAAGCGTCTTGCCACCGTAGATGCCGGGTTCTCTTTTGCCCAGCATGTTCAGGTTTGGCCCGTTCAGGACGAAAATCGTTTGCGTCATCGAGTGTTCCATTGAATGCACGAGGGCAACCTATAGACTCCCCATGGCCTTAATGAAAGCCCTTGGGGTAGGCATCCCGAATCGTGCCATATTTGTCCACATGGCTGAAACGCTTGGATTTTGGCGATTTGATGGGCGAGAGCCTCAGCAGCTCGTCTTGCCGCAGGTCCGCATGTTCTTGACCTTGGCTTCCAGGTCGTCGAAGCCGACCGCGCCCTGCACCAGCTCGTTGCCGATCACATAGGACGGCGTGCCTGAAATGCCGAGCTTCTGCGCCAGGTCATAGGCGTTCTGCACCGAGCCGGTATCCGGGCTCTTCGCCATCTCGTCGCGGATCTGCTTTTCGTTGACGCCGAGCGAGGAGGCGACTTCCATGGCGCTGTCTTCATCCGCACGGCCTTCGCCGCCGAGCAGCGCCAGGTGGAACTGCTTGTATTTCTCCGGCGCCAGCTTGCGGAAAGCGTCCGAAACCTTGTGGGCGGCAACCGATTCCGGTCCGAGGATCGGGAATTCCTTCAGCACGAAGCGGACATTCTTGTCCTTCTTCAGCATCGTCTGCATGTCGGAGAGCGCGTGGCGGCAATAGCCGCAATTATAGTCGAAGAACTCGACGATGGTGACGTCGCCCTTCGGATTGCCGATCGAGATATCGTCCTTGGCGTCGAAGATGCTCTTGCTGTTCTCGCTGATCACCTGATTGGCTTTGACGAGACGGGCTTCTTCCTGCTTCTTCTGCAGGGCGTCCTGAACGTCGAGCATGATCTCGGGGTTCTGGATCAGGTATTCCTTGATGAACTCGCCGAATTCTTTCTTCTGCGCATCGTCGAGTGCAAGCGCTGGAAGCGGCATGGCAAAGCTGGCAGCGAGCGCAAGGGCGGTGAAGGTTTTCGGAAAGAGAGCCATTGTGTCCTCGTCGGCTGATCGAATGCGATGCCGCTTCATAACATCGCCCGGTTAATGGGCTTGAATGCGAAGCATCAAATTACGGTGTGCGGCCCGGCCATCAAACAGGATTTTTCTGGATCGCCGCGCAATCGCGGGATTGTGATGAACCTGATAATGCGGCAATTGTCTGGCCGCAATTGAATATCCGGAGTTATCAGACCTTGTTTTCCGTATCGAAGCGCAGCGAAGTCGAGCCATTCCACGCCATGGATGTCCTGGCCGAGGCGACCAAACGGCGCGCCGCCGGCCACCCGGTCATCTCCATGGCGGTCGGCCAGCCCTCGCATCCGGCCCCGCAGGCAGCGCTCGAGGCAGCCCGCGCGGCACTTGCGGAAGGCAAGATCGGCTATACCGATGCGCTGGGGACAGCGCGGCTGAAACATGCTCTCGCCTGGCACTACCGCGATCGTCACGGTCTGGAGATCGATCCGGCGCGGATCGCCATCACCACAGGCTCGTCTGCCGGTTTCAATCTCGCTTTCCTGTCGCTCTTCGATGCCGGTGACGCCGTGGCGATCGCTCGGCCCGGCTATCCGGCCTATCGCAACATCCTCGGCGCCCTCGGACTGAAGGTGATCGAAGTCGCCGTGACGGCCGAGACGCATTTCACGCTGACGCCGGAAAGCCTGGAAGCCGCACAGCGCGAGAATGGCGTGAAGCTGAAGGGCATCCTGCTCGCTAGCCCGGCAAACCCGACCGGAACGGTGACGGGCAGAGCGGCGCTGAAGGCGCTTGCGGACTATTGCGCCGCCAATTCGATCGCCTTCATCTCCGACGAAATCTATCACGGCCTGACATTTGCCGGTGAGGAGACCAGCGCGCTGGAGCTGACGGACGAGGCGATCGTCATCAACTCCTTCTCGAAATACTATTGCATGACGGGCTGGAGGATCGGCTGGATGGTGCTTCCCGAGCGCCTGGTGCGCCCGATCGAGCGCGTCGCCCAGAGCCTCTATATCTCGCCGCCGGAACTCTCGCAGATCGCCGCGACGGCAGCGCTCGGCGCTGCGGCCGAGCTCGACGTCTACAAGGCGAGCTATGCCGCAAACCGCGACTTCCTGCTCCGCCGCCTGCCGGAGATCGGCCTGCCGGTAGCCTCGCCGATGGATGGCGCCTTCTACGCCTATGTCGACGTCACACGCTTCAGCAATGACAGCATGGCCTTTGCCAAGCGCATGCTGGCTGAGATCAATGTCGCGGCAACGCCGGGTCTCGACTTCGATCCGCTGGAGGGCAACAGGACGATGCGCATGTCCTACGCGGGATCCGAATCGGAGATCGCTGAGGCCGTCGAGCGCATGGCCGGCTGGCTGAAATAGAGTCTGTTTTCCTGCGCTTGCGCCTGTTTCCTGAATCAATTCCGCAGGCGCTTGAATCAGTTTGTGAGCGGGCGAAGCGACAGGCGCCCGCGCTCCGCCAGCTCATCGGCCCGCTCATTGCCGCCGATGCCGGCATGGCCCTTGCACCAGGCGATCGTCAAGGCGGCGTTGCGCGATAGCGCGCCGTCGATCGCCTGCCAGATGTCCTTGTTGGCGATCGCCCGATTCCTCAGATTGGCGTTGGCGCCGATCTTCTTCCAGCCGTTGTTCCGCCAGATCGGCCTCCAGAGCGTGCAGCCCTTTATGGCATAGGCCGAGTCTGTCCAGATGACTGCGGTCTCGCCAGATGCGTTTGCATCGACCCACCGCGCCGCTTCCAGGATTGCCCGCAGTTCCATCCCGTTATTCTCGGCCTTAACGACGCCACCGGATGCCGATGCGATTTCGGCGCCGTCGCGATACGCAGCGAATGCCCAGCCGCCGTGGCCGGACTTCGGATCGAAGGAGCCATCGGTGAACAGGTGGAGGCCGCGGCGCATATCCGGCGCGTCTAAGATCTCGGTCATGCCAGTGGAGGGGCCTTGTGCTGGAATCATTGCTTTTAGGGTAGCGGCAACGTGAAGGCCTGTCTGCGTTCGAGCGGAGCCCGTTCACAAGCCTCTTGACTAATCAATACCCATATGGCTATGAATAAACCCATAGCCAATGAGGTATGAATTGGAAACACAAAGCACCCAGGACCTGCTTTTCCGGTCGCTCGCCGATCCGACCCGCCGCGCGCTTTTCGAGCGCCTGTGTCTGGAGGGCGAGAAGACGGTCGGCGTGCTGACATCGGGAGCAGGGGTCTCGCAGCCCGTCGTCTCGAAGCATCTCGCCGTCCTCAAGCAGGCGGGCCTAGTGCGCGACCGGCATGAGGGACGCCAGACGCATTACAGCGCCCGCATCGAGGCTCTGGCCCCGCTGGCGGATTGGACGACGAAGATGGCCGGCTTCTGGGAGAGCCGGTTCGATGATCTCGAAGAGCTTTTGAAGAGGATGGACCAATGAGCGACGCAACCCACGAACGGCGCACCGTGATCGTCGAGCGGGAGATCGCCTTTCCGCCGGAAAAGATATGGCGCGCGCTGACGCAGCCGCATCTCTTGCAGGATTGGCTGATGCGGAACGATTTCAAGCCGGTGGTCGACCACCGCTTCAAGTTCAGCGGCGACTGGGGCTCGGTCGATTGCGCGGTCCGCGAAGTCGAACCGAACAGGACGCTCTCCTACAGCTGGGACGCCCATGGCCTCGAAAGCGTCGTGACGTGGACCCTGACGCCGACGGTGAAGGGCACTCATCTGCGCATGGAGCAATCCGGATTCCGCCCCGACCAGCAGCAGGCCTTCATGGGCGCACGCGCAGGCTGGCACAAGTTCTTCGAGAACCTCGAGCAGCTGCTGGCGCGCGCTTGAATCTCGGCCATATCTTCAGGGAGGAAACAGTGGCTTTCAGCAGATTTATCCGGCAGGCGCACCGCTGGATCTCGATCATCTTTACGGTGACCGTCGCCGCCAATTTCGCAACCATGGCCTTCGGCACGCCGCCGGCATGGGTCGTCTATTCACCGCTTCTGCCGCTGTTCCTGCTGCTTTTCAGCGGCCTCTATCTCTTCGCCCTGCCTTATCTGGCAGGACGGAATTGACGGCAAGCGGCCTCTTCAATCCGGTGCGTTTCGGCTAACGTCGAGGTGACAATGGATTCGGGAGGGTTCGTAGCGTGCGTCAGATTCCGGCAGCCAATTGGGCGGAGAGCTATCATTACAGCTTCAGGGAATGCCTCAGCCCCACCTCGGTGGATGAGCTTTGTGGCATCGTTGCGCGATCGGGATCGCTGAAGGCAGTCGGCTCCGGCCACTCCTTCAACGGTATCGCCGATGGCAGCACCGCGATCCGGCTGACGGATATGCCCGCCAATCCGGTGGTCGAGAGCAACGGCACGGAGGTCAGCGTCGGCGGTCACTGGACCTATGGCGATCTCGCCCAGTTTCTCCACGGTCAGCGGCTGGCAATCCACAATCTCGCCTCGCTGCCGCATATCTCGATTGCCGGCGCGATCGCCACGGCCACCCATGGATCGGGCGACGGCAACGGCAATCTGGCGACCGCGGTATCCGCTCTGGAATTCGTCGCCGCTGACGGCAGCCTCGTCAAGGTCAGGCGCGGTGAGCCCGGCTTTGACGGCATGGTCGTCCATCTCGGCGCGCTCGGCATCGTGACGCGGGTAAGCCTCGAGGTAAGACCGGAATTCGGAATCGCGCAAAGCGTCTATGAGGATCTCGCCTGGGATCAGCTGCTTGCCAATCTCGATCAGATCATGGCCGCCGGCTACAGCGTCAGCGTCTTCACGCAATGGGCGGAGAAGGCGGGGGCAATCTGGCTGAAGCGGACGGCTTCCGACGCTGACTGGCCGGCAGAGCTCCATGGCGCGGTGCGCGCCACGGTGAACCGTCACCCGATCATCGGGCTCGACGCCGGCAACTCGACGGAGCAGCTCGGCCGCTACGGACGCTGGTCCGACCGGCTGCCGCATTTCAAGATGGGCTTCACCCCGAGCAGCGGCGCGGAGATACAGTCGGAATTCCACGTGCCCCGGCAGCATGGCGCAGCCGCAATCGAGGCATTGCTGAAGATTCGCGAGCGTTTCGCGCCGCTTATCCAGGCCGGCGAGTTCCGTACCGTCGCAGCCGACACGCTCTGGCTCAGCCCTCAATATCAGCGCGATACGCTATCGATGCACTTCACCTGGCAGCGGGATCAGGATGCCGTCAACGAGGCGGTTCGTCATATCGAGGAGGCGCTCCAGGCTTTCGACGCGCTGCCGCATTGGGGCAAGGTCTTCAACGAGCGCGGCATCGGTGCGCGCTATGAGAAGTTTGGCGATTTCGTCAATCTTCGCAACAGGATGGACCCGGAACGCAAGTTCTCGAATCCCTGGCTGGACGCGGTCGTCTTCGGCGCCGGCGAGGCCTGAAAATCGGCATGGCGCTACATCCGTACTTCCGGCCTTACTCATGAAAATGTCTTTCCGGTAGCAGGAAAGCGGGCTCTTCCGATGCCTTTGATAACTGCCGGTGGTGTCACGCTCAGGTCACGCTGGAGGGTGATATGACGTCTGCTTCTTGTTCAGGAGCAGGCAGTGAACCGCTTTATCATATACCTTCCGGACGACCGCGACTGGGTCAAGATACTGACCTCTTTGCAGAAGCTCGGAAGCCTCGAAACCGACCGCTCGCATATGGTGACGCTGGTCAGCCCCTTCGATACCGATCACATCGATGCCAAGCTGAAGGAAGGCCGCAAGTCCTACGTCCTCGTCAAGGTCGAGGGCGAGTTGCGCTATAACGTCCGCGACCACGCCGCGACCGCCGTTCTAGCGATCCATGTCGAAGTCTGAGCCTTCGCCGATCCCAATCAATCCTTAAGCCATAAAAAAATCCGGCCGCGTCTCCACGGCCGGATTTTTGTTTTGAACTGTTAGGCTTCTTAGAAGAAGCCGCGGCGCTGCCACCAGCCGGCCTTCTTCGGCTTGCCGTCGCCTTCGGCCTCGGCAGCCTCGCGGGTCGACTTCACGGTCGGCGCAGACGAGGAGATGTTCGATTCGCGGTTGGCACGGACCGGCTTTGCTTCTTCGGCCGCAGCGGCTTCAGCAGCAGGAGCGGCGAGATCGGCGGATGCTTCGACAGTCTCGGCTTCCGGCTCTGCAGCGGCTGCAGGCGCTTCTTCGGCGACAACAGGCTCTTCGACCGGCGATGCAGCTGCCTTGCGGCGGCCACGACCGCGACCCTTGGCAGGCTTGACCTCTTCGGTGACGAAGGCACCGGTTTCGACGGCTGCCATGGCGCCTTCGCCCTCGGCTGCATCAGTTGCAACGGCTTCGATCACTTCGGCCTGGGTTTCGACCGCGGCGGTCTCGCCGGCTTCAGCTTCCGACTCGGCGTCGCCTTCACCTTCACCGTCGGCGGCATCGGCGCTCAGTTCGCCGTTTTCGTCACGGTTGCGGCGTCCGCCACGCTTGCCACGGCGGCGGCGCTTGCGGCGCTGCTCGTTGTCGCTATCGCCTTCGGCGCGGGTTTCGGTTGCAGCGGCTTCATCGCCCTCTGCCTCGTCCTCATCGCCTTCCGTTTCGTCGGCGCCGTCTTCAGCGGAGGCTTCGAGGCCTGAAGCCTGGTCGCCATTGCCACCACGGCCACCACGACGGCGGCGGCGGCGCTTGCGCTTGCGGTTACCGCCTTCGCTGTCGCTTTCCGAACGCTGCTGGGCAGGGCGCTCGGCGCTGGCTGCCTTTTCTTCGAGCTCTTCGTCTTCTTCCTCGTCCATCTCGATCACGACATCGTCGTCGTCATCGTCGGGGATAGCCGCGAAGTTGAAGAGCGTTTCGATCTTGACCGGGTTCTCGACCGGCTCGCCACGATCGATCGCGAAATGCTGCGAACCGATGCTGTTGTCGGCACCGATGACGATCGCCACGCCGAAGCGGGTTTCGTAATCGACGATCGACTGGCGCTTGTGGTTGAGCAGGTAGAGCGCGATGTCAGGCGTGGTGCGTACCGTGATATCGTGCGTCGTGTTCTTGAGCAGATATTCCTCGATGCCGCGCAGGACGTGCAGGGCAACGGAGGACTGCGAACGGACGTGACCGGTGCCGCCGCAATGCGAGCAGACCTGCGTCGTCGATTCCAGAACCGAAGCGCGGATGCGCTGGCGCGACATTTCCAGAAGGCCGAAATGCGAGATGCGGCCGACCTGGATGCGGGCGCGGTCGTTCTTCAGGCATTCCTTCAGACGCTTCTCGACAGCGCGGTTGTTGCGCTTTTCTTCCATGTCGATGAAGTCGATGACGATCAGGCCGGCAAGGTCGCGAAGGCGAAGCTGGCGCGCCACTTCGTCGGCGGCTTCGAGGTTCGTCTGCAGCGCCGTGTCTTCGATCGAGTGCTCGCGCGTCGAACGGCCGGAGTTGACGTCGATCGAAACCAGCGCTTCCGTCTGGTTCATGATCAGGTAGCCGCCGGACTTCAGCGTCACCTGCGGCTGCAGCATGCGGTCGAGCTGTGCCTCGATGCCGGAGCGCGAGAAGATCGGGTGAATGTCGCGGTAAGGCTGAACCACCTTGGCGTGGCTCGGCATCAGCATCTTCATGAAGTCTTTCGCTTCACGGTAGCCTTCTTCGCCGGCAACGATGATCTCGCCGATATCCTTGTTGTAGAGGTCGCGGATCGAGCGCTTGATCAGCGATCCCTCTTCGTAAACCAGGCAGGGAGCCGTCGAGGCGAGCGTCAGCGTGCGGACGTTCTCCCACAGGCGCATCAGATATTCGAAGTCGCGCTTGACCTCGACCTTGGTGCGGTTGGCACCGGCGGTACGAAGGATCACGCCCATGCCCTGCGGCACTTCCAGCATGCGGGCGATTTCCTTCAGCCGCTTGCGATCCTGCGGGTTGGTGATCTTGCGCGAAATGCCGCCGCCACGCGCCGTGTTCGGCATCAGAACCGAGTAGCGGCCTGCGAGCGACAGATAGGTGGTGAGAGCCGCGCCCTTGTTGCCGCGCTCTTCCTTGGCGACCTGCACGAGCAGGATCTGGCGGCGCTTGATGACTTCCTGGATGCGGTACTGCTTGCGCGGACGGCGGGCTGCACGATCCGGCACTTCTTCCATCGCGTCTTCGGCGCCGACGGATTCGATCACTTCTTCTTCATGGTCGTGATCGTCGTCGTCATCGTCGTCATGGCCGCGGCGGCGGGAATCGACTTCTTCCGAGATCGAGTCGCTTTCGACCATTGCAGCCATCGAGCCGCCGTTCGAATCGTCGTCGCTGTCGACGGAAGCAACCGGTGCTTCGACATCGGTCGGAACGGCGTCTTCGGTCGCGGTGGTTTCGACAGCCTTCTTGCGGCTGCGGCGCGGCTTGGCCGCGGCCTTCTTCTTGGCCGGAGCGGCTTCTTCGGCAACCGGAGCTTCTGCCTCGGCCGGAGCCTCGGCTGCGACTTCCTCGGCAGGCTCGTCCTTGGCGACGATGCCGATATCGGGCTGCTCCTGGTTCGCCGGATCGTTCATCGGCGCGGTCTCGACATGCTCGACGTCGTCGTCGCGGCGATGCTCTTCAGCTTCGGCGCGCAGCAAGGCCTGACGGTCGGCCAGCGGGATCTGGTAGTAATCGGGATGGATTTCGGCAAAGGCCAGGAAGCCGTGCCGGTTGCCGCCGTAATCTACGAAAGCGGCCTGCAGCGAGGGCTCAACCCTCGTTACCTTAGCAAGATAGATGTTGCCGCGGATTTGCTTCTTGTGCTGCGACTCGAAGTCAAACTCTTCTATGCGGTTCCCGCGAACGACAACGACGCGCGTCTCTTCCTCGTGAGACGCGTCGATAAGCATTTTGTCTGCCATGTAAGCTGTGCTCCTCGGCGCAGCCCGATACGCGCATTCCCGCCGGTGTCTAGGACAGGCAGGGAACGGTTATGAGCGGTTGCGCCGGATAATGAAAGTCGCGATTGGTTCGGGAGGGTAGGCAGCAGCCAGGCAACAGCGGGGAAGATATTCTCCCGGGGCCTGTAGACTTTGGATAAAACCTGCTGCGACACCATTATGACCAAGCGAGATCGACAATACTAAGACCCGTAGGTCCGATGGGTTTGCTCCTCAGAGCGTTTGGTGGCTATCCACCGATGAAGTTTCCGCATACGCCGGAAAATTCAGAATCCAGTTCACTCGGCTAGAAACACATATGACGGCGGACGATTGCCGGTTGCGGCGCCAGGTCCTCGTGGGGTTGGCAGCCTTCGCGGCGACTCTATCCCGTCAGCACTTCTAACCTGAATTCGTTGTATGGTTTCTCTGTCACAATAGCAAGGGAAAAGCCAAATGTGCCATAATATTGATGGATTTCGGCACGCATAGAAAATCGGGGATAAACGGTCCTGATTCGGCATGCGCTGTGTTACAAGGCTCGGGGGAGCCTGACGGCGCTGGCGGGCGTCCGGGACCGATATGCAATGACAGATAGGGTGTGGCGGTCGATTGGTTAAGAGGGAGCGGCCCGCTAAAGGGCAATCCGGCAGGCGGATGAATGTTTTGGCGGGCGCGCTCGTTGCCGTCGCGCTGTGTCTTCATGTGGGACCTGCTTCGGCTGCCGATGGCGGCAAGCCCGAACCGCTGCTTGCCTATGGCGCACGTATCATCGGCGATGACGCCCGCACCCGCATCGTCGTCGATTTCGACCGCGAACCGGCTTTCTCCGTTCACTACATCGCCAATCCCGAGCGTATCGTCATCGACCTGCCGGCGACCGCCTTCGGCTTCGATGCCAAGCAGCTCGGTGCCCGCGGTCTCTTCAAGGATATCCGCTACGGCGCGATGGGCGAGGGCAGTGCCCGCATCGTGCTGACGGCGATCAAACCGGTGAAACTGGCGATCGCCAAGGTGCAGAAGGATGAGGACGGCAAGGGCCACCGCCTGGTGCTCGATGCCGAGATGACGACCAAGGAGGAATTCGCGGCCCTCGTCAAAGGCCAGTCTTGGAGCGATCCGGCCGATCAGCAGGTGACGAGCGCGATACCGGCCGGAGAGGCGCCGAAGCCCGGCGACTTCATCATTGCCGTCGATGCCGGTCACGGCGGCATCGATACCGGCGCGATCGGCGTCGACACCAAGACCGAGGAAAAGCAGGTGACGCTTGCCTTTGCCAAGGCGCTGGCCGACCGGCTGAACCGCGAGCCCGGCATCAAGGCCTTCCTCACCCGCGATAGCGACGAATTCCTGTCGCTTTCCGAGCGCGTGCAGCTTGCCCGCCAGCACCATGCCGGCCTGTTCATCTCGCTTCATGCCGATACGCTGAAGCAAAAGGATATCAGGGGCGCCACCGTCTACACGATCTCCGACAAGGCATCCGACAAGCTCGCCGCCGATCTTGCAGAGCGCGAAAACCTCTCCGACCAGATCGCAGGCAAGGAAACCGTTGCCGAGCCGCCTGAAGTCGCCGACATCCTGCTCGACCTGACGCGGCGCGAGACCCAGGCTTTCTCGATCTCGCTTGCCGAGAATGTGCTTGGCTCCTTCAAGGATCAGATCGGCACGATCAACAATCCGCACCGGCATGCCGGTTTCCAGGTCCTGCGCGCACCCGACGTGCCCTCTATCCTGCTGGAACTCGGCTTCCTCTCGAATGTCGAGGATGAGAAGCTTCTCCTCGACGACCAGTGGCGGCTGAAGATGGCCGATCTGCTGACCGATGCCGTAAAGCGATACCATTCGTCGGTTGCCGCCAATGGCGGCTGATGCCGTGGCGAAGATGTGACAGTTTGAGCGAAAGCTGAGGATGGCAGTGGAATGGGGCAGGGGAGCCCTATTTTGCTCACATTCAGGCCGTTACTCCCGGCTATGTTTCTGACCCGAGAGGCGGAATCGGCTTGTCGCAGTGCCGCGCATGGAGTAAGCCGCGCGCAACGTGTAAATTGCGCGATCTGATGCGATGATACCGCCTGCGCCGATTGAAGATTTGGAATACCGGTAGCCCAACATGATCAGACTTCTTGGATATTTCTTCGGCATTGCTTGCGTCATGTTTCTTGGCGCAGCAGCTGTCGTGGCCGTTTATCTGGCCAACGTCGCGAAGGATCTCCCCGATTACGCCGTGCTGAACAGCTATGCGCCGCCCGTGACCACCCGCGTTCACGCCGGTAACGGCGCGCTGATGGCCGAATATGCCAAGGAAAAGCGCCTGTTCCTGCCGATCCAGGCAATCCCGGACCGCGTCAAGGCTGCCTTCCTTTCGGCTGAAGACAAGAATTTCTACAACCATCCGGGCGTCGACCTCACCGGTCTCGGCCGCGCTATTCTCGTCAACGTCCAGAATTTCGGCTCCGGCCGCCGCCCGGTCGGCGCCTCGACGATTACCCAACAGGTCGCCAAGAACTTCCTTCTGACCTCGGACCAGACGATCGACCGCAAGATCAAGGAAGCGATCCTCTCCTTCCGCATCGAGCAGGCTTACAGCAAGGACAAGATCCTCGAGCTTTATCTGAACGAAATCTTCTTCGGCCTGAACTCCTACGGTATCGGTAGCGCAGCACTCACCTATTTCAACAAGTCGGTCACCGAACTGACGATCGCCGAATCCGCCTATCTGGCATCGCTGCCGAAGGGCCCGGCAAACTACCATCCGTTCCGCCACCCGGAAGCAGCGCTTGAGCGCCGCAACTGGGTCATCGATCGCATGGTCGAAAACGGCTATGTCAGCAAGGAAGACGGCGAAGAAGCCAAAAAGCAGCCGCTCGGCGTCACCGCCCGCAGCACCGGCCCGTCGCTCTTTGCTTCCGATTACTTCGCCGAAGCCGTTCGCCGTCAGCTGATCGACCAGTTCGGTGAGAAGGCGCTTTATGAAGGCGGTCTCTCGGTCCGCACCTCGCTCGATCCGCAGATGCAGCTGGCGGCCCGCCGCGCCCTGCAGGATGGTCTGACGACCTATGACGAGCGCCGCGGTTTCCACGGCCCGATCAAGACGATCGACACGACTGCCGACTGGGGCAAGGCTCTCGCCGACATTCCGGCCCTGTCGGACGTTCCCGAATGGCGCCTTGCCGTCGTTCTCGCCGTATCCGACGACAGCGTCGATATCGGCCTGCAGCCGCCGAAGGACGGTGGCGGCAAGATCGGCCCGGATCGCGAGCGCGGTACCATCCAGGCAAAGAACATGCAGTGGGCCTATCGCTCGTCGACTGGCGACCGCAAGACGGCGAAGTCGCCTGAGGGCGTTCTGTCGCCAGGCGACGTCGTCTATGTCGCGCGCCAGGGCGGTGAGACATCGACATCATACCGGCTGCAGCAGCCACCGAAGGTTCAGGGTGGCCTCGTTGCCATGGACCCGAAAACCGGCCGCGTTCTCGCCATGGCTGGCGGCTTCTCCTACGGCCAGTCGGAATTCAACCGTGCGACGCAGGCGATGCGCCAGCCGGGTTCCTCCTTCAAGCCTTTCGTCTACGCAGCCGCGATGGACAACGGCTATACGCCGGCCTCCGTCATCATGGACGCCCCGATCGAGATCGTCTCCGGCGGTCAGGTCTGGAAGCCTGAGAACTACGGCGGCGAAGTCGGCGGCCCCTCGACCCTGCGTTCGGGCATCGAGCATTCGCGCAACCTGATGACGGTCCGCCTCGCCAACGACCTTGGCATGAACATCGTTGCCGAATATGCCGAGCGCTTCGGCATTTACGACAAGATGCCGCCGCTGCTCGCCATGTCGCTCGGCTCCGGCGAAACCACCGTTCTGCGCATGGTCTCGGCCTATTCGGTCATTGCCAATGGCGGCAAGCAGATCAAGCCGACGCTGATCGACCGCATCCAGGACCGCTACGGCAAGACCATCTTCAAGCATGAAGAGCGCGTCTGCGACGGCTGCAATGCCGGCGACTGGCAGAACCAGGAAGAGCCGAACATCGTCGACAACCGCGAACAGGTTCTCGACCCGATGACCGCCTACCAGATCACCTCGATGATGCAGGGCGTCATCACCCGCGGTACCGCTGCAGGCAAGATCGATCTCGGCGGCCGCGATGTCGCCGGCAAGACCGGTACCACCAACGATGAAAAGGACGCCTGGTTCGTCGGCTTCACGCCGGATCTGGTCGCCGGTCTCTACATGGGCTTCGATACGCCGGCGCCGCTTGGCCGCGGCGGTACGGGTGGCGGCCTTTCGGCGCCGATCTTCAACGAGTTCATGCAGGCCGCCGTCAAGGACATGCCGCCGTCGAAATTCGTGATCCCGCAAGGCATGAACCTCGTCGCCATCGACCGCAAGACCGGCATGGCGGCGCAGGAAGGCGATCCGAACACGATCATCGAAGCCTTCAAGCCCGGCACCGGCCCGGCCGACAGCTTCTCGGTCATCGGCATGGACAGCACCATGTCTCCGGAAGAGATCCTGAAGACCTCGCCGCAGGCCAACCAGGCCGTTCAGTCGAACAGCGGCGGCCTCTACTAATCACCTTCGTCGAACGCCAGGCGGCGGCTGCGGGCTTTACATCCTCGGCCGCCGCAACTATTTGACGGGCCAGCTCAAGACCAACGCAAAGAAGCAGGAAAATGCGCGCGGAGATCATAAACGTAGTCGATGAAACCAAGCAGGCTATCACCCTGCTGAGGAGGCATCTTTGACTGGGACCAGGCGATAAGACGGCTGGACTGGTTGAACAACAAGGCAGAGGACCCGAACCTCTGGAACGATGCCCAGGAAGCACAGAAGCTGATGCGCGAGCGCCAGCAGCTGGATGACGGCATCAACGGCGTGCGGCAGCTCGAGCAGCAGCTGAACGACAATATCGAGCTCATCGAGATGGGTGAGGAAGAGGGCGATGCGAGCGTCGTCACCGAGGCCGAGGAAGCGCTGAAGGGCCTGAAGGCCGAAGCCGCGCGCCGCCAGGTCGAGGCCATGCTCTCGGGCGAAGCCGACAGCAACGATACCTATCTCGAAGTCCATTCCGGCGCCGGCGGCACGGAAAGCCAGGACTGGGCGAACATGCTTCTGCGCATGTACACTCGCTGGGCTGAGCGTTCGAAATTCAAGGTCGAGCTTCTGGAAGTCCATGACGGCGAAGAAGCGGGCATCAAGTCCGCGACCCTGCTCGTCAAGGGCCACAATGCCTATGGCTGGCTGAAGACGGAATCGGGCGTTCACCGCCTGGTGCGTATCTCGCCTTATGACAGCAACGCGCGCCGTCACACGTCCTTCTCGTCGATCTGGGTCTATCCCGTCGTCGATGACTCGATCAACATCGAGATTAACGAGAGCGACTGCCGCATCGATACCTACCGTTCCTCGGGCGCCGGCGGCCAGCACGTCAACACGACCGACTCGGCCGTGCGTATCACCCATATCCCGACCGGCATCGTGGTTGCCTGCCAGCAGGAACGCTCGCAGCACAAGAACCGCGCCAAGGCCTGGGACATGCTGCGTGCCCGTATGTACGAAGCGGAACTGAAGAAGCGGGAAGACGCCGCCAGCGCCGAAGCCGCATCGAAGACCGATATCGGCTGGGCCACCAGATCCGCTCCTACGTCCTGCAGCCGTACCAGCTGGTCAAGGACCTGCGCACCGGCGTTGCCAGCACCGCTCCGGGCGATGTTCTCGACGGCGAACTCAACGAGTTCATGGAAGCGGCTCTCGCGCATCGCATCAGCGGCAAGCCCGACGCCGTCGTCGACGATATCGATTGATCGCTGCAGGCATGTGAATAAAGAAAGCCCCGGTCTCCCGGGGCTTTTTCGTTCTAGAGGTTCAGGCGGAAATAGACGCCGTTGCGATGCGGCCGGTAGTAACGGTCGTGATATCGCCAGTAGCGATGCTCCCGCCAGCGCCGCTCGGCGCGCCAGTCACGATAGTGGTGCCGATTATAGCGCCAGCCATGGCGGTAATAGTAACGATGGTTGTTCCGGTAGTGACGGTGCCGGACCTGAACGACATCGCTCTTTTCCACAGCCACACCTGGCGCCTGCGACCGCGGCATGGCCGAGACAGGCTCCGCTGCAACGAAGGCCGAGCCGATCGAAAGAACGGCCGCAATGGCAAAATGGGCGATTTTCATAACGCATCTCCTTGGTAGTTCATGCCCAAGGTTGGCCCTCGCGGCCTGAACTCGCTCTGAAGACGGGCTTCATGTTAGGTTCATGCGGAGGGAGGCGGCGCGCAGAACGGTTGCCGACATCAATTCTGCCGAGCTTGCGTTGCTCGACCGAAACCGATGTCGCCAGTGTGGGCGGGGCGCCACCTGGCCAATGCAGCCGTTCCAGCGGCAAGGCACAACAATCCACCGAGCGAAGCCATCCATCCCACAGTTTCCTGTTTCGTCGGCGGCATCGAGATGACGGTGTTGTGGGCACCCGGAGGAATGCTGATCACGACGACTGGCTCGTCGTCGCTCAAGATGCCGGCATCCTGCATCGGACCGCCATCCTGGCTGTATTGCCATCCGGTATAGGCGAACTGCCTGATCGCGACGCGCATCTCCTCCGGTGAACTGGTTGCCAGCTCGATCCGCCGCGGCTTCCATTGCGTCACGTCGATATCGCCACTGCCGGAGAGCGCCAGCGTTCGTGCATTGCCGGGAAAATGCGCCTCCAGCAACTTAATGTCACCCAGCTGATATTCTGGGGCATCTGTCGTGTCTTCGATGAGCGCCTCCCGCACCCGCCCTGAATCGCCGCCATACACGATGCAAAAGATATAAAGCGCGGCGTTGATCGCCAGCATCAGCCCTATTGCAAAGAAGACGCTCCTATGCGCTACGGCGCCTACTGCCGTGGCCGGGACGTTTGCCTTGTCGATCGCGTAGGCGCAGAGGATGGCAATCGCAAGCGCCTGGATCGACAGCAGTCTCCAGGGAAACTGAATGCGGTTGAGCGGCGTGTTGAGGCTCCAGAGCGGTTCGCTGATATCGGTCGTCATGATGACCGACACGATCATGAGGATTAGCGGGAAAGTGAGACGAGACGTGAACAGGCCCGTCCGCTCTCGGGTGACTGCATTGCGAAACAGATCGATCGCCACGCCGACTTGCGCGACAGCCGCCACAATGACCATGACCATGATCGGAATATCGGGCCAGACGTTTCGCCCCAGCAGCCATTTCGTCGAGACCAGTAACCCGCCAAACAGCTTTTCGCTGCGAATCATGTTCACCTGCGTCAGCGCCGTGCCAAGATACGCGCCGCAAAGCAACATGGCCGTCGCCGCGGCAGCGAGAAACAGGAGGCAGGGAGCAAGGCTCCTCTGCCGCCACGCTGCGAGAGCCGCATAGAGGCCGACGACCGGCACGGTGATCAGCACCGAGGGCGCATGCAGCAGGATCGCGCAGGCGAGCGACAATACAAGCCCGGCAAAGGCGGCATGAACCTTGTGAAAGAAATGGTCTACGGCCAGCAAGGCGAAGGGCAACGGCGCAAACGACCAGACCTCGGCAAAGGCGCCACGGAAATAGGTATCGATGAATAAATGATAGGGCGCTAGCGTATAGGCGATGGCGCCCCATATCGGCGCCGAGCGGCTCGCTGTGTGGTTCTTGAGCCAGAGAAACGTGCCGAACGCCCCGGCGAATATCGCCACGGTGACGGACAGTGCGATCCGGTAGGACGTCCATTCGGTGCCGGGGGCAAGCGGATAGGCCAGCGCCGCAAACATCTGCGAAAGCGGCGGGTAGATGAAAAACACCGGGCTGCCGAAGCCCTTGTTCATATCCGGAAGCCAGCGCGGGAAAATATCGCCGCTCCAGAACACCGGCGCATAGGCTGCCTGCCAGCGGGCGTGGATCAGCGCATCCTGGCCGCGTAGGATATCGCCGAAACCGAGCGCCGGCAGCATCACGGCGACAGAAACTACAAGAAGAATGATGGCGGCACTTGTGATGCCGCCTTTGCTTTCGCGCTTGCCCGCCGATTTACCGTCGATGCCGCTCAATCGAAAACCTTCCTGATCGCCCGATCATGACAGGCATGCCCGGGTTTTGATTCTCATTCAGTGAGCTTGAGGTTGAGGCCTGCCATCGGGCAGTGTCAAGTTCGCGGCGCACTGTCTCGAAGGTTCTTGAGACGGCGATCGCAACACCAATTTCTGGAAGGAAGTGGTGCCCCCGGCAGGGTTCGAACCCGCGACCCCCTGATTACAAATCAGGTGCTCTACCAACTGAGCTACAAGGGCATTGCGTGCCAACTAGCAGATTCTGTCCCTGTGTAAAGGCAAAATCCGGCATCGGCGCGAATTCGTGAACGGTGGACCGTGCCGTGCCGATATATTGCACCGTACCGGGCGAACACATCACCGCGCAAAACACCTTGTCGCACAAGCCCTTTATCCTTTAGCTAGGCGAGCATCATAAAGGGCATTGCATGGGCCGGTCATTTCAGACGCTTGGTTTTCTGGCATCTTCCGCCACCGAGGCGCTGGCGGCGCGTGAGGAATTGATTCGCATCTATGGCGATGTGCCGGCCGAGGAGGCCGATGTCATTGTCGCGCTTGGCGGCGATGGCTTCATGCTGCAGACGCTGCACGGTACGATGAACAGCGGCAAGTTGGTTTACGGCATGAACCGCGGTTCCGTCGGCTTCCTGATGAACGATTACAAGACGGAGGATCTGCAGGATCGTATCTGCGCTGCCGTCGAGAATGTCTTCCGTCCGCTGCAGATGACGACAGCCAATGCCGATGGCACCAATTCGACAGCACTTGCGATCAACGAGGTCTCGCTGTTTCGCCAGTCCTACCAGGCGGCCAAGCTGCGGGTTGAGGTTGATGGCCATGTGCGGCTCGAAGAGCTGATCTGTGACGGCCTGATGGTGGCAACGCCGGCGGGCTCGACGGCCTATAATCTCTCGGCTCATGGTCCGATCCTGCCGCTGGAGGCGCCGCTTCTGGCGATGACGCCGGTGAGCGCCTTCCGTCCGCGGCGCTGGCGCGGCGCGCTGCTGCCGAACAAGGTGACGGTCGATATCCATATTCTGGAAGCGGAGAAGCGGCCGGTGAATGCCGTTGCCGATAATTCCGAGGTCAAGTCGGTGCTGCATGTGCGCATCGCCCAGTCGGAACATATGACAGCACGCATCCTCTCCGATCCGGACCGCTCCTGGTCCGACCGCATTCTGGCAGAACAATTCGAGGATTGAGATGAGAGCCGCAAACTTACTTCTGGCCGCCGCTCTTTTTTCAAGCGCGGGCATAGCGGTTGCAGCACCAGCCGCCGATACAATCCTGCCGTCGTCGATCACCTTTGCGACGAGCACCGGCTACTGGGAAGAGGCGAAGGGCGAGATTGCCATCGAGCGCGCGCCAGGTGCAGCCCAGCCGGCTGCCATCAGTGCGGAGCCGCGGCACGGCTACTACAAGATCTTCGCCGTCCGTCAGCCGGACCGCACGTCCAAGGTCTACCTGCAGCAGATTGCCCAGGCCGACGAAGGCCCCGAGGTCGTTTCCACGCTCGAGCTGCATGAGTTCACCGACATCAAGCCCTATGTGACCGATATCCGTCCGGAGAATTCCACCGGCATCATCAAGCAGCCGGGCCTCTTCGCCACGGTCTACCTGAAGACCGATCCGGATGCCGAGCCCGACGGCTGGACCGTGATGATCGACGAGTTCGGCGAGATCACCGTCGAGAAGGCCAGCAACTGACAGCAGAAAGCCCCGGTCATGCCGGGGCTTTGCACATCAGGTGATGGATTTCAGGTCTACTGCTGCACAGGCTCGTTGATGCTAGCCTCGATCTTGGCGCCGTTGCCGGTCTGTCCGGCGCCGGATGGCGTCATCATCACGATGCTGAGCACCGAGCCGACCATCAGAACTACGACCACGATCATGATTCGCATGCGGTTTTCCTTGCGTTAATCTGCGAGGCAAACGCGCGGTGCGGTTTGTGGTTCCAGGCGCCTATTGCGCAGGAGCAGGCGCTGTGGGGTCGGTAACGGCAGGTGGCGAGGGCGCCAGCGGGTCGGATTGCCGTGTCGGCTGGGAGGGATCGACCCAGACCAGACTGAGGATGATGCCGACGAAAACTGCGATGAACAGAATGCCGAACAGGAGGGGCCGGATTGCCATGCCGGAGTGCTTCCTTCTCGCTTGCCGTTTCGGTCCGGCGGCTTCTAGCCGCCGCATGCGTTCATTTTGAGTCCGCCGGCGGATCTCTCCTATTTCGCCAGATAAAGCCGCGCCGCATAGAGCGCGATCGCTGCCGCGTTCGAGACGTTGAGCGATTTGATCGCGCCCGGCATGTCGAGCCGCGCCAGGGCATTGACCGTCTCGCGCGTCTTCTGCCGCAGGCCCTTGCCCTCGGAGCCGAGAACGAGTGCCACTTTCTCTCCGGTAAAGGTCCCTTCGAGCGGCGCCGGTCCTTCCGAATCAAGCCCGATCGTCACGAAGCCGAGCTTGTGCAGCTCGCCCACCGCATCGGCGAGATTGGTGATCTGTATATAAGGAATGAGTTCGAGGGCGCCGGAGGCCGATTTTGCCATCACGCCCGATTCGGTCGGGCTGTGCCGCTGCGTGGTGATCACGGCACCGGCATTGAAGGCGACGGCCGAGCGCATGATGGCGCCAACATTGTGCGGATCGGTCACCTGGTCGAGAACCAGAAGCAGCGGGCTGTCCTTCAGCGCTTCCAGCCGGCGTACGGGCAGGGGCCGCGTTTCCAGCATGACGCCCTGGTGGATGGCGTCGGGGCCAAGCATCTTGTCGATATCATGCGGCGCCACCATCTCGACCGGAATGCCGAGTGTCTCGGGATCGATCTCCAGGCGGGCGAGCGCATTCTGCGTCACCGAAAGCTTGATGTTGCGTCGCTCTTTATTGTCGAGCGCGGCGCGCACTGTATGCAGGCCATAGAGATAGACCTGTTCGGGCGCCAGAACCGGCGGCTTCCAGTCGTCGCCGCCGCGCTTGCGCTTTTGCGGGGCAGGGGTGGGGATCTCGCCACGCTCGCGTTTTGCATCGCGGTGCTGGCGGCGCAGCGTTGCGTAATGCGTGTCGCGCGGGGTTTTTTCGGTTGCGGGCTTGCCGCCGGATTTGTTGTCTTTGCTCATGCGGCTTTATAGCGGCGCGATCTCGCTGCGCATAGGTCTCATTCGTCTCCCGGCCTTTCAACAGGCAATGAATTTTTTCACATTTTTTCTTTTGTCTTCGTGTTGACATGTGAAAACGCACCGGTCATATACGCGGCGCAGATCGAGGGCGGCGACGCCAAACGATCGCAAGCTTGGTCTTCCGATCCAGACGAAAAGTTATGGAGAGATGCCCGAGTGGTTAAAGGGGACGGACTGTAAATCCGTTGGCTCAGCCTACGTTGGTTCAAATCCAACTCTCTCCACCATTCGTCTCGATCGGACCAATCCCGCGGGTATAGCTCAATGGTAGAGCAGCAGCCTTCCAAGCTGAATACGCGGGTTCGATTCCCGCTACCCGCTCCAGGTTTTCTTTTCATTTTCAAATAATTCTGCAGTCTCGAGCGGCATCGATCTTGTGCGCCGAAGATTGTCTCCCATATGGGCAGCAAAGCCCGGAAGACCGTTCGCAATTAGGTCTTGCGCAATCCCGCCGAAAGCCTTAAACGGCGGCACTAAACCGGTTCGCCGGGGTCACCCATTTCGTTCACAGGAAGCATTCAAATGGCAAAGAGTAAGTTTGAGCGCAACAAGCCGCACGTAAACATCGGCACGATCGGCCACGTTGACCACGGCAAGACGTCTCTGACGGCAGCGATCACGAAGTATTTCGGCGAGTTCAAGGCGTACGACCAGATCGACGCTGCTCCGGAAGAAAAGGCACGCGGCATCACCATCTCGACGGCACACGTCGAGTATGAGACCCCGAACCGCCACTACGCGCACGTCGACTGCCCCGGCCACGCCGACTACGTCAAGAACATGATCACCGGTGCCGCACAGATGGACGGCGCGATCCTGGTTTGCTCTGCTGCTGACGGCCCGATGCCGCAGACCCGCGAGCACATCCTGCTCGCTCGCCAGGTTGGCGTTCCGGCTATCGTCGTGTTCCTCAACAAGGTCGACCAGGTTGACGACGCCGAGCTTCTCGAACTCGTCGAGCTCGAAGTTCGCGAACTGCTGTCGTCCTACGACTTCCCGGGCGACGACATCCCGGTCGTCAAGGGTTCGGCTCTGGCCGCTCTCGAAGATTCCGACAAGAAGATCGGCGAAGACGCGATCCGCGAGCTGATGGCTCAGGTCGACGCCTACATCCCGACGCCTGAGCGTCCGGTTGACCAGCCGTTCCTGATGCCGATCGAAGACGTGTTCTCGATCTCGGGCCGCGGTACGGTTGTTACGGGCCGCGTCGAGCGTGGTATCGTCAAGGTTGGCGAAGAAGTCGAAATCGTCGGCATCCGCGCGACTTCGAAGACGACGGTTACCGGCGTTGAAATGTTCCGCAAGCTGCTCGATCAGGGCCAGGCCGGCGACAACATCGGCGCTCTGGTTCGCGGTGTTAACCGTGACGGCGTCGAGCGTGGTCAGATCCTGTGCAAGCCGGGTTCGGTCAAGCCGCACAAGAAGTTCAAGGCAGAAGCCTACATCCTGACGAAGGAAGAAGGCGGCCGTCATACGCCGTTCTTCACCAACTACCGTCCGCAGTTCTACTTCCGCACGACGGACGTGACGGGCATCGTGACGCTGCCGGAAGGCACGGAAATGGTTATGCCGGGCGACAACGTCACGGTTGACGTCGAGCTGATCGTTCCGATCGCGATGGAAGAAAAGCTGCGCTTCGCTATCCGCGAAGGCGGCCGTACCGTCGGCGCCGGCATCGTTGCCTCGATCGTCGAGTAATCGACTGTCGCATTGAATAAAGAGGGCCTCGCTGGAAACAGCGGGGCCTTTTTCGTTTTTGTTGACTTCGATTGGTATCATCGTATGATACTAATGCGAGCCGCCCGGTGATCCGATCATATAAGGACAAACTCAGCCAATCGATTGCCGATGGATCGATCCGAAAGGGTTTCCTGCTGATCTTGTTCGCAGGACGCAGCTGATGCTGGCAGTGCTGAATGCCGCGGCCGATCTCAACGACCTTCGATCCCCGCCGGGAAATCGCTTGGAGAAATTGGCGGGAGACCGGGAAGGGCAGCATTCCGTCCGCATCAACAAGCAATGGCGCATCTGTTTCGTCTGGACGGAAAGCGGACCGGGCGATGTCGAAATCACGGACTATCATTAGAATGAATGGAGCTATGGACCATGGTTGAGAATATTCTGCCGGCGATCCATCCCGGTGAAATCCTGCGGGAGCTCTATTTCGAGCCATTGGAAATCTCGCCCTATATGCTGGCGAAGAAGCTCGGCGTTCCCCGGACCCGTATCGAGCGTATCGCGGTTGGGAAGGTGGGCATCACGACCGATACTGCGCTGCGGCTCGCCAAATTCTTCCGCACGACGCCCGAGTTCTGGATGAACCTGCAGGTGAGCTACGACATCAAGGTCCAAAAGGACGCTATGGCGACGGCGCTTGCCGCCATCCCCGAGGTCGAGGCAGCCTGACGCAGCGGCGCCACCCTTGCGCTCCGCTGCAAAGCCTTTATCTATCCCTGCGATTTTCATGACGCGGAGGATATTTCATGAAGAAGCGTATTCTTTTCACCGGTGGTTCGGGCAAGGCAGGGCGGCACACCGTGCCGTGGCTGGTCGCCAAGGGCTATGAGGTCCACAATATCGATCTCGTGCCGCTGGAAAGCCCCGGCGTCACCAATCTGATCGCCGACATCACCGATAGCGGCCAGGTCTTTAACGCGCTGTCGATGCATCGTGACTTTCCCGATCTCGAGAGCGGGAAGGGCGTCCAGCCGTTCGACGCGGTCATTCATTTTGCCGCCGTGCCGCGCATCCTCATCAAGCCTGACAACGAGACCTTCCGCATCAACACGATGGGGACCTATAATGTCATCGAAGCAGCGGTGAAGCTCGGCATCCGCAAGATCATCGTCGCCTCGAGCGAGACGACCTATGGCGTCTGCTTCGCCGAGGGACATCGCGATTTCCACCAGTTTCCGCTGGACGAAGATTACGACGTCAATCCGATGGATTCCTATGGCTTGTCGAAGGTGATCAACGAGAAGACGGCAAGGGCCTTTGCCGAACGCACCGGCGCCGACATCTATGCGCTGCGCATCGGCAATGTCATCGAGCCGCATGAATACGAGAAGTTCCCCGCCTTCTTCGCCGATCCGGAGATTCGCAAGCGCATCGCCTGGAGCTATATCGATGCTCGCGATCTCGGCCAGATCTGCCATCTCTGCATCGAGAAGGATGGTCTCGGCTACCAGGTCTTCAACGCCGCGAACGACACCGTCTCGGCCAATACGCCGTCGAAGGAACTCGCCAGACGGTTTTTCCCCAACGTTCCCTTCACCCGCGAGATCGGCGAATACGAGGGGCTTCTCTCCAACCGCAAGATCCGCGAAGTGCTGGGCTTCAAGGAAGAACACAACTGGCGCAACCACGTGAAGGTCTGACGGAAACGTCTTGAAGCGGCAGAGGATTGGGAAAAATCGAAAACGGGACTTGCCAATCCTTTGCCGCCGTCTTAAAGGGAGCGCCATGCTTTGCGGAAGCGCTTCGGCCGAATGGCCAAGGAGCTGAAACGAAAGCGTAAAGGGGTATAGCTCAGTTGGTAGAGCGGCGGTCTCCAAAACCGCAGGTCGGGGGTTCGAGCCCCTCTGCCCCTGCCATTTTCAGACTTCCTTATCTTTTCATGGACTATTTTCCGACTGGATTGTGACCGGTCGTTATCTGCATGGATTTCTCTTCCGCGACCGGCTGGCGGAGAACGATGTGCATCCAGAAACCATAAATAATCCGGCGCAGAGCCGCAGTCTTCAGCCACCCGGGCTCGATGACGTCGCGTTATCAAGCGATGCCGCTCCGATGGATCGCGCTACTGCGGCGCCGCTGCTGTCACTTGTCGTGCCGTGTTACAACGAACAGGACGTTCTCCCGCAGTTTTTCGCCCGCGTGACCGCGGAGCTCAGCCGGATCGACGGCATCGATTTCGAGATCGTCTGCGTCAATGATGGAAGCCGCGACCAGACACTTGCAGTGTTGCTTGCTGCATGCCGGGCTGATGCTCGAATTCGAGTGCTCGACCTCAGCCGCAACTTCGGCAAGGAGGCCGCACTGTCGGCGGCGATACAGGAGGCGAGGGGCGATATCATCGTGCCGATCGACGCCGACCTTCAGGATCCCCCGGAACTGATCGGCAAGATGGTGGCAAAGTGGCGGGAAGGATATGACGTTGTCCTTGCCAAGCGGGTAGACCGTTCCTCGGACACCCCGCTCAAGCGCTGGACGGCTTCGGCCTTTTATCGCCTTCACAACAAGCTCTCCGATGTGCCGGTTCCCGAAAATGCCGGCGATTTTCGTCTGATCAGCCGCGAAGTGGCCGATGCGCTTGCGATGCTCCCGGAACGCCATCGTTTCATGAAGGGGCTCTTTGCCTGGGTCGGCTTTCCGACGGCCGAGGTTGAATATATGCGCGAGCCGCGCGCTGCCGGAAAAACCAAATTCTCCTTCTGGAAGCTCTGGAACTTCGCGCTCGAGGGCGTGACGAGTTTCAGCACCTTGCCGATGCGCATATGGACGTACATCGGAGCGTTCGTCGCCGTATGCGCGATCTTGCGCGCCGTGATGCTCGTGATCCGTACGATGGTCTGGGGTGTCGACGTACCGGGCTATGCGTCGCTAGCGACGGCGATCCTGTTGCTAGGCGGTATCCAGTTGATCGGCATCGGCATTCTTGGCGAATATGTCGGGCGCATCTACTTCGAGGTCAAGCAGCGGCCGATCTTCATCGTCAAGGGCCGCTACGGGAGCCGTGTTTGAGCGACCAAGGCGCAGTGATATCGCAATCAGCGCAGGCCGGTCTTGGCGTCGCCGGTATTCCTGAGGGCGGAAGGCGAGACGTGGCGCTGCGCTTCTTCTGGATCGGCGTGGTTGCGATAGTCTTCTTCGCTGCCGCTCTGCGGACCCCGGGACTAGCCTCCCGCTCCTTGTGGCTGGACGAGGCGTATAGCGCCTGGTTCTCGGCGTTGCCGCTTGGTGAGCTCTGGCACTCCGTGCCGCAATACGAGACGCACGCGCCGCTCTATTATACGCTGCTGAAGGGCTGGCGTTGGCTGTTCGGAGCGAGTGAAGCCGGCTTGCGCGGCCTATCCCTCGCGGCAAGCGTTGCGACAGTTTTGTTAGTCTCGCTCTCGGGGCGGCTATTAAAGCTTGGCCGGGAGGGGGAGGCGGTTTCTCTCCTTGCCGGCCTGCTTCTGGCGATGAACGCCGGAAATATAAAATACGCGCAGGAAGCCCGGCCCTACGCGCTGGAGACGCTGGCCGTCACCATCGCGATCATCGCCGCCGCTCGCTTGGTCACGCTGGTCTACCGTCAGCCGGGGATTGGTCTGCGCTCCGTGGCATCCGCAGCCGTGGTTCTCACGCTATCAGGCGGGTTGCTGCTCTGGTGTCACAATACGGCGCTGTTTGTTGCTTTCGGTATCTGGTGCGCACTTGGCGTCGCCGCGTTGATGTTGCCGGCCGCTGATTGCAGGCGGTTGCTGGCTGTTGCGGTGATTTCGGGCTTTGGAGCGTTGGTTCTCTGGTCTCCATTCCTGCCTTGGTTCTTGAAGCAAAGTCAGGCGTTCGGCGCCATGCAGTTCTGGATCGAGCTGTCGCGCTTCGACTTGATCAGCGCCTGGATTCTGGCCGGCGGCGGCAGAACCCCCGCGGTGCTTGCCTGCCTTCTTGCTGTACCGGGCCTTTGGTTCATGTGGCGGCGTCAGCCGCAGCTTGCGGTCATGCTCGGCATCATTCTTTGCGTGCCGCTGTCGCTTGTGCTGATTATCAGCTTCGCCTTCAAGCCGATCTACATCGATCGCCTATTCGGGTGGATGGGGCCGATACTGATGGTGCTGACCGCCTGTGGCATTGTTGGCATATCGAGAAGTGTGCCGGTGCGAAGTGCTGCGCTTGCTGTGCTTCTGTTGGCAAATCTCCATGCAGTGACAATGCAATATGCCGCTCCACCAATCGAGGATCTGCGTGAACTGAGCGCCACGATCGCTGCAGACGTCCGCCCGGGTGATGCCATATTGGCCGTCCCGAATGAGCTCGGCGTGGGCTTCCGGTATTATTCGGACGCAGCCGGCGTGACCTACCTTCCGGGGAGTTTCCATATCTCGCGCCAGCCGGCGAACGACGTTACATCGGCAACCTTGGAGCCCCGGCGATCACGCAGGCCGATGTCGCCGATCTCGCAGCGCGGCTCGGCAATCCCCATCGTGTCTGGCTGGTGGCGCGCCGCGCCGATCTCTACGATCCCAACGGCCTGACAGCCGCAGCAATCGGCTCCGGACGCTCCATCGTGGTCGAACGCCGGTTTGGTCCGATCGAGCTTCGCCTTTATGGTGAGATGCCGAACTAACGTTCGGGGAGTTGTGCACGAAAGATCGTCTTCGCGCATTGCAATCCGGTGATCGGTTGTGCTAACAGGGCGCTTCGATATGGCCGAGGCCGTATCTGGCGAGGAACGGCGAGGCTGAATGGCCAGTGCGCCGCGCATCCGCTAATTTCGTTAAACTTCGGTTTCCCTCTTGTCGAATTGGGAATCGGTGTTTATGTAGGGTTCAACAGACACGCGGTGCGTGGGGCTGATATGTTCAGCTTTACGCGCCGTAATTGCGTGGGCAGTCGATGGCATCCAAATCCAATCCACTAGCGTTTCTCCGGCAGGTTCGCTCCGAGACGGCGAAGATCACTTGGCCGTCGCGCCGTGAGACGATGATCTCGACGATCATGGTTCTGGTAATGGTGGTTTTTGCCGCGCTGTTTTTCTTTGCTGCCGACCAGCTGATCAGCTGGCTTCTGAGCTTCGTGCTCAACGTCAGCAACTGATCGGGTGGAGATAAAAGATGGCGGCACGTTGGTACATCGTCCACGCGTATTCGAATTTTGAAAAGAAGGTTGCCGAGGACATCGAGAACAAGGCTCGCCAGAAGGGGCTTGAGCACCTGTTCGAAAAGATCCTTGTGCCGACCGAGAAGGTGGTTGAAGTGCGCCGCGGCCGCAAGGTCGACAGCGAGCGCAAGTTCTTCCCGGGCTACGTTATGGTTCGCGCGAACCTGACCGACGAAGCCTACCACCTGATCAAGAACACGCCGAAGGTCACGGGCTTCCTCGGTTCCGACAACAAGCCGGTTCCGATCCCGGACTCCGAAGCCGAGCGCATTCTCGGTCAGGTCCAGGAAGGTGTCGAACGTCCGAAGGCCTCGGTCAGCTTCGAGATCGGCGAGCAGGTTCGGGTTTCCGATGGTCCGTTCGCCTCGTTTAACGGCACGGTTCAGGATGTGGACGAAGAGCGTTCGCGCCTGAAGGTGGAAGTATCGATCTTCGGCCGCGCGACGCCCGTCGAGCTGGAATACGGTCAGGTCGAGAAGGTCTGATTTCAAGAATCGGAGGCTGGTCCTTGGGGCTGGCCTTCGGGCGGCGAAAGCCGCAGCGCGTGGAAGGTGAGGGGCCTTAGCCGGGTCTCAATTATCCGAACCACGCAACCGCAGCCGCCGGAGCAATCCGGCATCAAGGGCCGGGCAACCGGCCGTCAGTGAAAGGCAGAGAGATATGGCTAAGAAAGTTGCAGGCCAGCTCAAGCTTCAGGTCAAGGCAGGATCGGCTAACCCGTCCCCGCCGATCGGCCCGGCGCTTGGTCAGCGTGGCATTAACATCATGGAATTCTGCAAGTCGTTCAACGCGGCTACGCAGGAAATGGAAAAGGGTATGCCGATCCCGGTCGTCATCACCTATTACCAGGACAAGTCCTTCACCTTCATCATGAAGCAGCCGCCGGTCAGCTACTTCCTGAAGAAGGAAGCGAAGATCCAGTCCGGTTCGAAGACGCCTGGCAAGGGCGCCAACGCCGGCAAGCTCACCAAGGCTCAGATCAAGTCGATCGCCGAAGCCAAGATGAAGGATCTGAACGCAGCAGATATCGAAGGTGCAATGGCGATGATTGAGGGCTCTGCCCGCGCCATGGGCCTGGAAGTGGTAGGTTAAGACCATGTCAGGCAAGCGCACCAAGAAGATCAACGAAGGTGTTGATCCCACGAAGCTCTACGCACTCGGCCTCGCCATCGGCATGGTCAAGGAGCGTGCTGTCGCCAAGTTCGACGAGACCATCGAAATCTCGATGAACCTCGGCGTTGACCCGCGCCACGCCGACCAGATGGTCCGCGGCGTCGTCAACCTGCCGAACGGCACCGGCCGCGACGTTCGCGTCGCTGTTTTCGCCCGCGGCGCCAAGGCTGACGAAGCCAAGGCTGCAGGCGCAGACATCGTCGGCGCCGAAGACCTGGTCGACATCGTCCAGGGCGGCAAGATCGATTTCGACCGCGTCATCGCGACCCCCGACATGATGCCGCTCGTCGGCCGTCTCGGTAAGGTTCTCGGCCCGCGCGGCATGATGCCGAACCCGAAGGTTGGCACGGTAACGATGGACGTCACGGGTGCCGTCAAGGCTTCCAAGGGCGGCGCCGTTGAATTCCGCGTCGAAAAGGCCGGTATCGTACACGCCGGCATCGGCAAGGCATCCTTCGATGCCAAGGCTCTGGAAGAAAACATCCGCGCCTTCGCTGACGCCGTCATCAAGGCAAAGCCGGCCGGCGCCAAGGGTAACTACGTCAAGCGCGTAGCGATCTCTTCGACCATGGGTCCGGGCGTCAAGATCGAGGTTGGCTCGGTCACGGCTCCGGCCGCCTAGTGAATTTGCCGGGCTTTTGCCCGGCAGCAAGAATTCCGGCCTCGCAAGGGGCCGGGATATTCCGGAGAAATCCGGAATCCTGTCCGAGATTGCAGGTGGTTTTCCCTTAATCACTTGGCCTGCATGAGACGGGTAAGACCCGAATTTCTGAAGTTCGCTTCATTGATCCGGTTCGAGCCTTGGATGCCTTGTGCCTTCGGCCTTTTCTGGCGCGAAGCGCGAGGGGACAGGATCCTCAAGCGTCGCTTGGGATCGCAATTGATTCCGGGAGGCAAAAGGCAACCCGGTAGGGCCTTACAGGTCCTGCCAACTGGAGATAGGCAGTGGAAAGAGCGGAAAAACGCGAATTCGTCACGGAACTGAACGAAGTCTTCAAGGCTTCGGGCTCGGTTGTCGTGGCCCACTATGCTGGTGCTACAGTCGCGCAGATGAACGACTTCCGTTCGAAGATGCGCGCAGCTGGCGGTACCGTCAAAGTCGCGAAGAACCGCCTGGCCAAGATCGCCCTTCAGGGTACGGAAGCGGAAGGGATTTCCAATCTCTTCACCGGTCAGACGCTCATTGCATACAGCAATGACCCGATCACCGCTCCGAAAGTCGTCGTGGATTTCGCCAAGACCAACGATAAGATCGTTGTTTTGGGCGGCGCCATGGGAACAACCACGCTCAACGCCGATGCAGTCAAGTCGCTTGCGACCCTGCCGTCGTTGGACGAACTGCGTGCAAAGCTGGTCGGTATGATTCAGACCCCGGCTACCCGCATCGCAGGCGTTGTTGCAGCACCGGCAAGCCAGCTTGCTCGCGTGTTCTCGGCTTACGCCAAGAAGGACGAAGCCGCATAAGGCGGTTTTTTGCTGTTTATAAAACACCGGTTCGAACCGAACAAAAGGAACTGATAACATGGCTGATCTCGTAAAGATCGTTGAAGACCTCTCTGCTCTGACCGTCCTGGAAGCTGCTGAGCTTTCCAAGATGCTCGAAGAAAAGTGGGGCGTTTCTGCTGCTGCTCCGGTAGCAGTTGCTGCTGCTGGTGGCGCTGGTGGCGCTGCAGCTCCGGCTGAAGAAGAAAAGACCGAGTTCGACGTTATCCTGGTTGACGCTGGCGCCAACAAGATCAACGTCATCAAGGAAGTCCGCGGCATCACCGGCCTCGGCCTGAAGGAAGCCAAGGACCTCGTCGAAGGCGCTCCGAAGGCTGTCAAGGAAGGCGTTTCCAAGGCTGAAGCTGCCGACATCAAGAAGAAGCTTGAAGACGCTGGCGCAAAGGCCGACGTCAAGTAATCTTGAACTGCATCTGGGAGGCGGTATGTTTACCGTCTCCCATTTGCCGTTTTCCTGAACAAATTACCCAAAAGCCGCGTGAAAACGGCTTTTGGGTAATGGGTTCTTCAAGAGGATGGTCTCGAACCGCAGCATGAAGGCAATCCGGCCTCTTGTTTCGGGAAGTGAGACGAGATTGAACCAACCCATTGGTTGACGGGGTCGACTGGCCATCGGTTCCCGTCCGTTGCAGGCCCGGATGCAATTTTTGAAGGAGCGACGATGGCTCAGACCCTTTCGTTCAACGGTCGTAGGCGCGTACGCAAGTTTTTTGGTAAAATCCCCGAAGTCGCAGAGATGCCGAACCTCATTGAGGTTCAGAAGGCGTCCTACGACCAGTTCCTGATGGTTGAAGAGCCCAAGGGCGGCCGCCCTGATGAAGGCCTTCAGGCCGTCTTCAAGTCTGTTTTCCCGATCACGGATTTCTCCGGCGCTTCGATGCTGGAATTCGTTTCCTACGAATTCGAGCCGCCGAAGTTCGACGTCGATGAATGCCGTCAGCGCGACCTGACCTACGCAGCGCCCCTCAAGGTGACGCTGCGCCTCATCGTGTTCGATATCGACGAGGATACCGGCGCGAAGTCCATCAAGGACATCAAGGAACAGTCCGTCTACATGGGCGACATGCCGCTTATGACCAACAACGGTACGTTCATCGTCAACGGCACCGAGCGCGTCATCGTTTCGCAGATGCACCGTTCGCCGGGCGTATTCTTCGATCACGACAAGGGCAAGAGCCATTCTTCCGGCAAGCTGCTCTTTGCTGCCCGCGTGATCCCGTATCGTGGTTCCTGGCTCGATATCGAATTCGACGCCAAGGACATCGTCTATGCCCGTATCGACCGCCGCCGCAAGATTCCGGTGTCGTCGCTGCTGATGGCCCTCGGCATGGACGGTGAGGAAATCCTCGACACCTTCTACACGAAGTCGCTCTACAAGCGCGACGGCGAAGGCTGGCGCATTCCCTTCAAGCCGGAAACGCTGCGTGGCGCCAAGGCGATCACCGAGATGGTCGACGCCGACACCGGCGAAGTCGTTGTCGAAGCCGGCAAGAAGCTGACCCCGCGTCTGCTCCGCCAGCTCTCCGAAAAGGGTCTGAAGGCTCTCAAGGCGTCTGACGACGACCTGTACGGCAACTTCCTGGCCGAAGACATCGTCAACTACTCGACCGGTGAGATCTATCTCGAAGCCGGCGACGAAATCGACGAGAAGACCCTGCCGGTCATCCTGTCGAACGGTTTCGACGAGATCCCGGTTCTCGGTATCGACCACATCAATGTCGGCGCCTACATCCGCAACACGCTGCACGCAGACAAGAACGAGAACCGTCAGGACGCTCTGTTCGACATCTACCGCGTCATGCGTCCGGGTGAACCGCCGACCATGGAATCGGCCGAAGCCATGTTCAACTCGCTGTTCTTCGATGCGGAGCGTTACGACCTCTCCGCCGTCGGCCGCGTGAAGATGAACATGCGTCTCGACCTCCAGGTCGACGACACCGTCCGCATCCTGCGCAAGGACGACATCCTGGCCGTGGTCAAGATGCTCGTCGAACTGCGTGACGGTAAGGGCGAAATCGACGACATCGACAACCTCGGCAACCGTCGCGTTCGCTCCGTCGGCGAACTGATGGAAAACCAGTACCGTCTCGGCCTGCTCCGTATGGAGCGCGCGATCAAGGAACGTATGTCCTCGATCGAAATCGACACGGTCATGCCGCAGGATCTGATCAACGCCAAGCCGGCAGCAGCTGCCGTCCGCGAATTCTTCGGCTCCTCGCAGCTTTCGCAGTTCATGGACCAGGTGAACCCGCTTTCGGAAATCACCCACAAGCGCCGTCTCTCGGCACTTGGCCCGGGTGGTCTGACCCGCGAGCGCGCAGGCTTCGAAGTCCGCGACGTTCATCCGACCCACTACGGCCGTATTTGCCCGATCGAAACGCCGGAAGGTCCGAACATCGGTCTCATCAACTCGCTGGCGACCTTTGCGCGCGTCAATAAGTACGGCTTCATCGAAAGCCCGTACCGCCGCATCGTCGACGGCAAGGTGACGAACGACGTTCTCTACCTGTCGGCCATGGAAGAAGCGAAATACTACGTCGCACAGGCCAACGCCGCGCTCGAGAAGGACGGTTCCTTCGTTGACGAGTTCGTCGTCTGCCGTCACGCCGGCGAAGTTATGCTTGCTCCGCGCGACAGCATGAACCTGATGGACGTCTCGCCGAAGCAGGTCGTTTCGGTCGCAGCCGCTCTCATCCCGTTCCTGGAAAACGACGACGCCAACCGCGCTCTCATGGGCTCGAACATGCAGCGTCAGGCCGTTCCGCTGCTGCGTGCTGAAGCTCCGTTCGTCGGCACCGGCATGGAGCCGGTCGTTGCCCGCGACTCCGGCGCTGCTATCGGCGCCCGCCGCGGCGGCGTTGTCGACCAGGTCGACGCGACGCGTATCGTTATCCGTGCGACGGAAGACCTCGAGGCTGGCAAGTCCGGCGTCGATATCTACCGCCTGCAGAAGTTCCAGCGTTCGAACCAGAACACCTGCGTCAACCAGCGTCCGCTGGTCACCGTCGGTGACGTTGTCAACCGCGGCGACATTCTCGCCGACGGCCCGTCGACGGACCTGGGCGATCTCGCACTCGGCCGCAACGCGCTCGTCGCGTTCATGCCGTGGAACGGTTACAACTACGAAGACTCGATCCTGCTCTCCGAGCGTATCGTTGCTGACGACGTGTTCACCTCCATCCACATCGAAGAATTCGAAGTGATGGCCCGTGACACCAAGCTTGGTCCGGAAGAAATCACCCGCGACATTCCGAACGTTTCGGAAGAAGCGCTGAAGAACCTCGACGAAGCCGGTATCGTCTACATCGGCGCCGAAGTTCAGCCAGGCGATATCCTCGTCGGCAAGATCACGCCGAAGGGCGAAAGCCCAATGACGCCGGAAGAAAAGCTTCTGCGCGCCATCTTCGGTGAAAAGGCATCCGACGTGCGCGACACGTCCATGCGCATGCCGCCCGGCACCTACGGCACGATCGTCGAAGTGCGCGTCTTCAATCGCCACGGCGTTGAGAAGGACGAGCGCGCGATGGCAATCGAGCGCGAAGAGATCGAGCGTCTTGCAAAGGACCGCGACGACGAGCAGGCGATCCTCGACCGTAACGTCTACGGCCGTCTGATCGACATGCTCCGCGGCCAGATGTCCATCGCGGGCCCGAAGGGCTTCAAGAAGGGCGCCGAGCTGTCGAACGCCGTCGTCTCCGAATATCCCCGCTCGCAGTGGTGGATGTTCGCCGTCGAAGACGAGAAGGTCCAGAGCGAACTCGAAGCTCTGCGTGGCCAGTACGACGAATCCAAGTCGCGCCTTGAACAGCGCTTCATGGACAAGGTCGAGAAGGTCCAGCGCGGCGACGAAATGCCTCCGGGCGTCATGAAGATGGTCAAGGTCTTCGTCGCTGTTAAGCGCAAGATCCAGCCAGGCGACAAGATGGCCGGCCGTCACGGCAACAAGGGTGTCGTGTCGCGTATCGTGCCGGTCGAAGACATGCCGTTCCTCGAAGACGGTACGCATGTCGACGTCGTTCTGAACCCGCTCGGCGTGCCGTCGCGCATGAACGTCGGTCAGATTCTCGAAACGCATCTCGGCTGGGCTTGCGCCGGCATGGGCCGCCAGATCGGCGACATGCTGGAAGCCTACAAGGCGAGCGGCAACATCGAGCCTCTGCGCAAGACGATCGGCGACGTTGTCGGCGAAGGTCCGAAGGCCGAGCAGGTCAAGGATTTCGACGACGAGTCGGTCCTGCGTCTTGCCGACCAGTGGAAGCGCGGCGTTTCGATCGCGACGCCGGTTTTCGACGGTGCGCACGAAGGTGACGTCAACGAGATGCTGGCTCTCGCCGGTCTGAAGGAAAGCGGTCAGTCGACCCTTTACGACGGCCGTACGGGTGAGCAGTTCGACCGTCAGGTCACGGTTGGCTACATCTACATGCTGAAGCTGAACCACCTTGTCGACGACAAGATCCACGCCCGTTCGATCGGTCCTTACTCGCTCGTTACCCAGCAGCCGCTGGGCGGCAAGGCGCAGTTCGGCGGTCAGCGCTTCGGCGAAATGGAAGTCTGGGCACTGGAAGCATACGGTGCGGCTTACACGCTGCAGGAAATGCTCACGGTCAAGTCGGACGACGTCGCCGGCCGTACCAAGGTCTACGAAGCCATCGTCCGTGGCGACGATACGTTCGAAGCGGGTATCCCCGAAAGCTTCAACGTTCTCGTCAAGGAAATGCGCTCGCTCGGTCTGTCTGTCGAACTGGAGAACTCCAAGGTCGATGAACAGCAGGCGAGCCAGCTGCCGGACGCAGCCGAGTAACCATCTGATAGGGTGTGCGCTGTAAATCAGCGCACACCGTTCCCGCTCTGGCCCCGTAACGTGTTGGCCGGGCAGGGACGATTTCGCCGCATTCTGCGGTTATTGTCGTTTTGAGCGTTGGCGCGGCTCCCGGGATTTGCCGCCGTCGATCGCAAGCTAAGGGCGCATCCGCCCATGAAGGAGACAGGCATGAACCAAGAGGTCATGAATCTTTTCAATCCGCAGGTGCCTGCACAGAATTTCGATAGCATTCGAATTTCTATCGCATCGCCGGAGAAGATCCTCTCCTGGTCCTACGGCGAGATCAAGAAGCCGGAAACCATCAACTACCGTACGTTCAAGCCGGAACGCGACGGTCTCTTCTGCGCGCGCATTTTCGGACCGATCAAGGACTACGAATGCCTGTGCGGCAAGTACAAGCGCATGAAGTACAAGGGCATCATCTGCGAAAAGTGCGGCGTCGAAGTCACGCTGTCGCGCGTTCGCCGTGAGCGCATGGGCCACATCGAGCTCGCCGCTCCCGTTGCCCACATCTGGTTCCTGAAGTCGCTTCCGTCGCGCATCTCGACCCTGCTCGACATGACGCTGAAGGATGTAGAGCGCGTTCTCTACTTCGAAAACTACATCGTCACCGAGCCGGGCCTGACCGCTCTGAAGGAGCACCAGCTCCTGACGGAAGAAGAGTACATGCTGGCCGTCGACGAATACGGCGAAGACCAGTTCACCGCCATGATCGGTGCTGAAGCCATCTACGAGATGCTGGCATCGATGAACCTCGAGAAGATCGCTGGCGATCTGCGCTCCGAGCTTGCCGACACCACGTCGGATCTCAAGCAGAAGAAGCTGATGAAGCGCCTGAAGATCGTCGAGAACTTCATGGAATCCGGCAACCGTCCGGAATGGATGATCATGAAGGTCGTCCCGGTCATCCCGCCGGACCTGCGCCCGCTCGTTCCGCTCGATGGCGGCCGTTTCGCGACGTCGGATCTGAACGATCTGTACCGCCGCGTCATCAACCGTAACAACCGTCTGAAGCGCCTGATCGAACTGCGCGCTCCGGGCATCATCATCCGCAACGAAAAGCGCATGCTGCAGGAATCTGTGGACGCGCTGTTCGACAACGGCCGCCGTGGCCGCGTCATCACCGGCGCCAACAAGCGTCCGCTGAAGTCGCTGTCCGACATGCTCAAGGGCAAGCAGGGCCGCTTCCGTCAGAACCTGCTCGGCAAGCGCGTCGACTATTCCGGCCGTTCGGTCATCGTGACCGGTCCGGAACTGAAGCTGCACCAGTGCGGTCTTCCGAAGAAGATGGCGCTCGAGCTCTTCAAGCCGTTCATCTACGCCCGCCTCGACGCCAAGGGTTATTCCTCGACCGTCAAGCAGGCCAAGAAGCTGGTTGAAAAGGAAAAGCCGGAAGTCTGGGATATCCTCGACGAGGTCATCCGCGAGCATCCGGTTCTCCTGAACCGCGCACCGACGCTGCACCGCCTGGGTATCCAGGCCTTCGAACCCACCCTGGTCGAAGGCAAGGCCATCCAGCTGCACCCGCTCGTCTGCACGGCCTTCAACGCCGACTTCGACGGTGACCAGATGGCCGTTCACGTGCCGCTGTCGCTCGAAGCCCAGCTCGAAGCCCGCGTTCTGATGATGTCGACGAACAACATCCTGCACCCGGCAAACGGTGCACCGATCATCGTTCCGTCGCAGGACATGGTTCTCGGCCTGTACTACCTCGCGATCATGAACCAGAACGAGCCGGGCGAAGGCATGGCCTTCTCCGATCTCGGCGAGCTGCATCACGCGCTTGAAAACAAGGTCGTGACGCTGCACACCAAGATCCGCGGCCGCTTCAAGTCGATCGGCGAAGACGGCAAGCCGTACTCGAAGATCTATGAAACGACTCCGGGCCGTCTGCTCATCGGCGAACTCCTGCCGAAGAACGGCAAGGTGACCTTCGACGTCTGCAACCAGGAAATGACCAAGAAGAACATCTCCAAGATGATCGACACGGTCTACCGTCACTGCGGCCAGAAGGACACGGTCATCTTCTGCGACCGCATCATGCAGCTCGGCTTCGCCCATGCCTGCCGCGCCGGCATTTCGTTCGGCAAGGACGACATGGTCATTCCGGAAACCAAGGCAAAGATCGTTGGCGACACCGAAAACCTGGTCAAGGAATACGAGCAGCAGTACAACGACGGCCTGATCACTCAGGGCGAGAAGTACAACAAGGTCGTTGACGCCTGGGGCAAGGCTACCGAAAAGGTCGCTGAAGACATGATGGCCCGCATTAAGGCTGTCGAGTTCGATCCGAACACCGGCCGCCAGAAGCCGATGAACGCCATCTACATGATGTCGCACTCGGGTGCCCGTGGTTCTCCGAACCAGATGCGCCAGCTGGGCGGCATGCGCGGCCTCATGGCCAAGCCGTCGGGCGAAATCATCGAAACGCCGATCACGTCGAACTTCAAGGAAGGTCTGACCGTCAACGAGTACTTCAACTCGACCCACGGCGCCCGTAAGGGTCTCGCAGACACCGCTCTGAAGACGGCTAACTCCGGTTACTTGACCCGCCGTCTCGTCGACGTCGCGCAGGATTGCATCGTCAACCTCGTGGATTGCGGTACCGACAAGGGCCTCACCATGACCGCCATCGTCGATGCCGGTCAGGTCGTCGCTTCGCTCGGCGCTCGTATCCTCGGCCGTACGGCTCTGGACGACATCGATCATCCGATCACCGGCGAGCGTCTTGTCGACGCTGGCAAGATGATCCTTGAGCCCGATGTCATCGAGATCGAAAAGGCTGGTATCCAGTCGATCCGCATCCGTTCGGCTCTGACCTGCGAAGTTCAGACGGGCGTCTGCTCGGTCTGCTACGGCCGCGACCTTGCTCGCGGTACGCCTGTCAACATGGGCGAAGCAGTCGGCGTCATCGCGGCTCAGTCGATCGGCGAGCCGGGCACGCAGCTCACCATGCGTACGTTCCACCTCGGTGGTACGGCAAACGTGGTCGACCAGTCGTTCCTGGAAGCCTCGTACGAAGGTACGATCCAGATCAAGAACCGCAACGTTCTGCGTAACTCGGAAGGCAACCTCGTTGCCATGGGCCGCAACATGACCGTCCAGATCCTGGACGAGCGTGGTGTGGAGCGCTCCTCGCAGCGCGTCGCCTACGGTTCGAAGCTGCATGTCGACGAAGGCGACAAGGTCAAGCGCGGTCAGCGTCTGGCAGAGTGGGACCCCTACACCCGTCCGATGATGACGGAAGTAGCCGGTACCGTTCAGTTCGAAGACCTGGTCGACGGTCTCTCCGTTCTCGAAGCGACCGACGAATCCACCGGCATCACCAAGCGTCAGGTTATCGACTGGCGTTCGACGCCGCGCGGTTCCGACCTGAAGCCGGCAATCGTCATCAAGGACGCCAGCGGCAATGTCATGAAGCTGTCGCGTGGTGGTGACGCCCGCTTCCTGCTCTCGGTCGATGCCATTCTGTCGGTCGAGCCGGGCACGAAGGTCTCCCAGGGTGACGTTCTCGCACGTTCGCCGCTGGAAAGCGCCAAGACCAAGGACATCACCGGTGGTCTGCCGCGCGTTGCCGAACTGTTCGAAGCCCGCCGTCCGAAGGATCACGCCATCATCGCTGAGATCGATGGTACGATCCGCCTCGGCCGCGACTACAAGAACAAGCGCCGCGTCATCATCGAGCCGGCGGAAGACGGTGTCGAGCCGGTCGAATACCTGATCCCGAAGGGCAAGCCCTTCCACCTTCAGGAAGGCGACTATATCGAAAAGGGTGACTACATCCTCGACGGTAACCCGGCTCCGCACGACATCCTGGCGATCAAGGGCGTCGAGGCACTCGCTTCGTACCTGGTCAACGAAATCCAGGAAGTCTACCGCTTGCAGGGCGTTGTCATCAACGACAAGCACATCGAAGTGATTGTCCGTCAGATGCTGCAGAAGGTGGAAATCACCGATGCAGGCGACTCGACCTATATCGTCGGCGACAACGTCGATCGTATCGAGCTCGAGGACGTCAACGACGGCCTGATCGAACAGGGCAAGAAGCCCGCTTACGGCGATCCGGTTCTGCTCGGTATCACCAAGGCGTCGCTGCAGACCCCGTCCTTCATCTCCGCCGCGTCCTTCCAGGAAACGACGAAGGTGCTGACGGAAGCTGCGATCGCCGGCAAGACCGACGGCCTGCAGGGTCTGAAGGAAAACGTCATCGTCGGCCGCCTCATCCCGGCTGGTACCGGCGGTACGATGACCCAGATCCGTCGCATCGCCACGTCGCGCGACGAGATGATCCTCGAAGAGCGCCGCAAGGGCAGTGGTGCAGAATCGGCCACGCCGATGCTGCAGGACATGGCTGCCGAAAACGCTCCGGCCGCCGAATAAGCGACCAGCGTCTTGGAAATCGAAAACCGCCCGGAGCAATCCGGGCGGTTTTTCTTTTAGGGCTTAGGAAAAGTGCGGGATCGTCCCGCGCATGGCTGCATCGCGCAGTAGAAGCAGCAGCATGAAGACGCCGGTGATGCCGATGACGACGGAGATCCGCTTCATCCGCCGCTTTCGCTCCTCATCGCCGGGCGGCCGCTGCCCGCATTGTGGGCAGATCAGCAGGCCCGGCGGGATCTCCCGCTCGCAATATTCGCATTGAGCCATCGGTGCCTCCCCAGGACAGTGCAAATGTCTCCGGTGAACGGCAAGGGCGCCGAAAAGTTCAGCTCGTCAGATTTCAGCAAAGCAAAAGGCCGCAGCTTTCGCCGCGGCCTTCAGATCATATGCTGGCGATATCACATGCCGAGAACGGTCCGCAGCTCGGTGCGGGCGGCTTCGTATTCCGCCTTGTAGTCATCATGCTGCATGATCGTCTGTGCCGTCGCGATACCGGCAATGCGGCCAGCTTCGATATCGGTTGGGTAATGGATGCCGCCGATCACGCGGTTCCAGCCGTATTCCCAGGCGCGCGCCATGATCGCGTCCTTCTTCTCCGGAACCATGTTGGAGAGAACGACGCCCATCAGCGTGCCGAGCGTCGTGTGGCCCGACGGATAGGAACCGGACTTGGAGAGCGGAACGACCGGCTTGACGAGATCCGGATAGAGGAGGTGAGGGCGGGTGCGCTTCCAGACGTCCTTGGCCGGGTCGACGACGGCGGCTTCGGTCTCGACGATGCGGTCGAAGAAGGCGGAGAACTTCGGCAGGTTCTCCTTGGTGAACTTCGGATTGTCGATCACGTCGGCATAGCGCCAGACATTCTCCTCGGCATCGGCAACCGCGCGGGCTTCCATCTCGGGCGTGCGCGTCACCTGGATCTTCAGGAGTTCGCCGATCTCGGCCTTGGTCTTGGCGGAATCGTTGGCCGGCGGCGGCGGCAGCAGGTTCAAAAGGTTGACTTCGGTATTGTCGGTAAAGGGCTTGGCCTTCTCTTCGGCAAAGGCCGGGGCCGAAAAGGCAATCGCGGCCGCGAGGCCGAAAGCAACGAATTTGGAAATGGAACGCATCGGGAGACTCCTTGGGGGCAATAATGCACCCCGCGGGTAGCCGAGGATTGTTTGGCGAAGATGACAGAACGGTGTCAGAGGCTGCGGCATATTGGCCGCGGTGCGGTGATCGCATTAGCCGCCGAGGCGGTGGAGGCAATGCGCCATTCCATAGCCAAGCTTTGTCCGGGCCTCGGCGATTTCCAGCCAGCGGAATCGAAAGACGATCGGCGGTCCACCGTCGAATGGCGTCAGCTCGTGATGAAGCCAGCTTTCGGGATAGGTTCCGAGTAGAGCTACGGTATAATAATGACGCCGATGCCAGATGCTTCGGTTTTCGCGATTGAAGCGGTACTCATCGATAGCCAGAGGCAGGAGAGGGCGGTTGGGCTTTAGGCCGGTTTCTTCCGTGAACTCGCGAAGCGCCGCGGTGGCTGTTGCTTCGCCGGGTTTAACTGTTCCGCCAGGTACCTGAAACTCGATCTCAGGAAAGTCCGGCTCGTCGAATACAAGAAGCCGGCCGCGCCAGGTCGCATAGATCAGGACCTTATGTGCGTCCGGCACCATGGCATCAGCTGAAGCGGATGATCGAGACTTCGCCCTCGAGGGCGCCCTGATAGGCCGAGGCGTGCGGCTCTTCTTCCGGCACTTCGGTCAGCATGCCGATCTGGTCGAGGTCGGCTTCGATGAAGCCTTCTTCGGCGAGCGCGTTGAGCGCCTCGCGCACCGCGCTGTCGTCGTCGGCGGCCTTCAGCATGACGTGCAGGTCGACGCCTTCGCTGCCATCCGTCTCGTAGCCCTTGCCGATGATGATGAAGATCATCGGGCCTTCGGAATTGTTGTCATTGTCTGGGCTCGCGATCATGCTCATGTCCTTCGGGTACGTGACGATTCGAAAATACGAATCCGCTCTCAGCGGATTTCGCTTGCAATCGCCGATTCCTTAGCGGCTTTTCATGTCGGCCCCAAGTTGAACTTGGCCGGGTGCTTCAAAATTCCGCCGGAACCCCTGCAAAGAGGGCGATAGCCCGGCATTTCAAGGCATTCCGTTAAAGATTATTTCCGGCGCGGCCTTGACGTAGGTGAGGGAAACCAGTAGTACCCGCGCCATCGGAACCCATGTGAGGCATGGCTTTCTGGGGCGCCTTGCCCTGGAGTTCTCCTCAAACAAGGTTCGAAACGCACGTTGAAGATATGATGCCTGCACGCATGACGCATGTCTTTTGCGTCCTCTGCCCTCGGTGGTCCATCTGCGAAAGCGGATCGGGCCACGTTTTGCGCATTGAGACTAGCGTGTGATCTTGCCGGAGACGGCGCGATTTACGCCCGAAAGGGTACAGATTAACGTAAGGGATGGTTGAATGCCTACCGTAAACCAGCTTATCCGCAAGCCGCGTCAGGCGAACGTAAAGCGCAATAAGGTTCCTGCTCTGCAGGAAAACCCGCAGAAGCGCGGCGTCTGCACCCGCGTCTACACCACGACCCCGAAGAAGCCGAACTCGGCTCTCCGTAAGGTCGCCAAGATCCGCCTGACCAATGGCTTCGAAGTCATCGGCTATATCCCGGGCGAAGGTCACAATCTGCAGGAACACTCTGTCGTCATGATCCGTGGCGGCCGCGTCAAGGACTTGCCGGGTGTTCGTTACCACATCATCCGCGGCGTTCTCGATACCCAGGGTGTCAAGAACCGCAAGCAGCGCCGTTCGAAGTACGGTGCGAAGCGTCCGAAGTAATTTCGGTTTTGAAATCCCCGGCGCTGCGCGAGGTTCTCCGCGTGGTTGAGCGCCCTAACAATTAAGAGACGAGAAGTATGTCCAGACGTCACAGAGCAGAAAAGCGTGAAATCAACCCGGATCCCAAGTTCGGCGATCTGGTTGTCACGAAGTTCATGAATGCCATCATGCTCGATGGTAAGAAGTCCGTTGCTGAAAGCATCGTTTACGGCGCATTTGACTCCGTACAGGGCAAGTCCAAGCAGGAGCCGCTGGTCGTTTTCCACGCCGCCCTCGACAACATTGCCCCGCACGTCGAAGTCCGCTCGCGCCGCGTCGGTGGTGCGACCTATCAGGTTCCGGTTGATGTCCGCCCTGAGCGCCGCCAGGCCCTTGCTATTCGCTGGCTGATTACCGCTGCGCGCAAGCGCAACGAAACGACCATGATCGATCGTCTGTCGGGCGAGCTTCTCGACGCATCCAACAACCGTGGTTCCGCGGTCAAGAAGCGCGAAGACACGCACAAGATGGCTGACGCCAACCGTGCGTTCTCGCATTATCGCTGGTAATCCCGAACGGTATCGAAAGGCAGTCCATTATGGCTCGCGAATATAAAATCGAAGACTACCGTAATTTCGGTATCATGGCGCACATCGACGCCGGCAAGACGACGACGACCGAGCGTATCCTTTACTACACCGGCAAGTCGCACAAGATCGGCGAAGTGCACGACGGCGCAGCCACCATGGACTGGATGGAGCAGGAGCAGGAGCGTGGCATCACGATCACGTCTGCTGCCACCACGACCTTCTGGAAGGGCCGTGACGGCAAGATGCGCCGCTTCAACATCATCGACACCCCCGGCCACGTCGACTTCACCATCGAAGTCGAGCGTTCGCTGCGCGTTCTCGACGGTGCTATTGCTCTTCTCGATGCCAACGCCGGCGTTGAGCCGCAGACGGAAACCGTCTGGCGTCAGGCTGAGAAGTACAATGTTCCGCGCATGATCTTCTGCAACAAGATGGACAAGACCGGTGCGGACTTCTACCGCTCCGTCGAGATGATCAAGACCCGTCTCGGCGCAACGGCTGTCGTCATGCAGCTGCCGATCGGCGCAGAAAGCGACTTCAAGGGCGTCGTCGACCTGATCGAAATGAACGCTCTCGTCTGGCGCGATGAATCGCTCGGCGCCCAGTGGGACGTCGTCGAAATCCCGGATGACCTGAAGGCCAAGGCTGAAGAATATCGCGAAAAGCTGATCGAGACCGTTGTCGAGATCGACGAAGAAGCGATGGAAGCTTACCTGAACGGCGACATGCCGGACAACGACAAGATCCGCGCCCTGGTTCGCCGCGGCACGATCGACGTCAAGTTCCACCCGATGTTCTGCGGCACCGCCTTCAAGAACAAGGGCGTTCAGCCGCTCCTCGACGCCGTCGTCGACTACCTGCCGTCGCCGCTCGACATTCCGGCCATCAAGGGCATCGACTTCAAGACCGAAGCCGAAATCGAGCGTCACGCTGACGACGCCGAGCCGCTCGCGATGCTGGCGTTCAAGATCATGAACGACCCCTTCGTTGGTTCGCTTACCTTCGCTCGTATCTACTCGGGCAAGCTCGAAAAGGGCGTATCCGTCATCAACACGGTCAAGGACAAGCGCGAGCGTGTCGGCCGTATGCTGCAGATGCACTCCAACTCGCGTGAAGACATCGAAGAAGCCTTCGCAGGCGACATCGTTGCTCTCGCCGGCCTCAAGGAAACCACCACTGGCGATACGCTCTGCGATCCGCTGAAGCCGGTTATCCTCGAGCGCATGGAATTCCCGGAGCCGGTCATCCAGATCGCGATCGAGCCGAAGTCCAAGGGCGACCAGGAAAAGATGGGCCTCGCGCTCAATCGCCTCGCTGCTGAAGACCCGTCCTTCCGCGTCAAGACCGACCAGGAATCCGGCCAGACGATCATCGCCGGCATGGGCGAACTTCACCTCGACATTCTCGTCGACCGTATGCGTCGCGAGTTCAAGGTTGAAGCCAACGTCGGTGCTCCGCAGGTTGCTTACCGTGAAACGATCACGCGTCAGCACGAAGAAGACTACACGCACAAGAAGCAGTCTGGTGGTACCGGTCAGTTCGCACGCGTCAAGATCATCTTCGAACCGAACCCGGAAGGCGACGACTTCAAGTTCGAATCCAAGATCGTCGGCGGTGCTGTTCCGAAGGAATACATCCCGGGCGTTCAGAAGGGTATCGAAAGCGTTCTGTCGTCCGGTCCGCTGGCTGGCTTCCCGATGCTGGGCGTCAAGGCGACGCTCGTTGACGGTGCCTTCCACGACGTTGACTCGTCGGTCCTGGCGTTCGAAATCGCTTCGCGTGCCTGCTTCCGTGAAGCAGCCAAGAAGGCCGGCGCTCAGCTCCTCGAGCCGATGATGAAGGTCGAAGTCGTAACGCCGGAAGATTACGTCGGCGACGTCATCGGTGACCTGAACTCCCGCCGTGGCCAGATTCAGGGCCAGGAACAGCGCGGCATCGCGATCGTCATCAGCGCCAACGTTCCGCTGGCGAACATGTTCAAGTACGTCGATAACCTGCGCTCCATGTCGCAGGGCCGTGCTCAGTACACGATGACCTTCGATCACTACGCGCCGGTCCCGTCGAACGTCGCAACTGAAATCCAGGCAAAGTATTCCGGTCAGAAGTGACCGGAATACCAATTGACCGATAACAAGAATTAGCGCCCTTCGGGGCCTAGCAAAATGGAGAGCCGAAAATGGCAAAGAGTAAGTTTGAGCGCAACAAGCCGCACGTAAACATCGGCACGATCGGCCACGTTGACCACGGCAAGACGTCTCTGACGGCAGCGATCACGAAGTACTTCGGCGAGTTCAAGGCGTACGACCAGATCGACGCTGCTCCGGAAGAAAAGGCACGCGGCATCACCATCTCGACGGCGCACGTCGAGTATGAGACCCCGAACCGCCACTACGCGCACGTCGACTGCCCCGGCCACGCCGACTACGTCAAGAACATGATCACCGGTGCCGCACAGATGGACGGCGCGATCCTGGTTTGCTCCGCTGCTGACGGCCCGATGCCGCAGACCCGCGAGCACATCCTGCTCGCTCGCCAGGTTGGCGTTCCGGCTATCGTCGTGTTCCTCAACAAGGTCGACCAGGTTGACGACGCCGAGCTTCTCGAACTCGTCGAGCTCGAAGTTCGCGAACTGCTGTCGTCCTACGACTTCCCGGGCGACGACATCCCGGTCGTCAAGGGTTCGGCTCTGGCCGCTCTCGAAGATTCCGACAAGAAGATCGGCGAAGACGCGATCCGCGAGCTGATGGCTCAGGTCGACGCCTACATCCCGACGCCTGAGCGTCCGGTTGACCAGCCGTTCCTGATGCCGATCGAAGACGTGTTCTCGATCTCGGGCCGCGGTACGGTTGTTACGGGCCGCGTCGAGCGTGGTATCGTCAAGGTTGGCGAAGAAGTCGAAATCGTCGGCATCCGCGCGACTTCGAAGACGACGGTTACCGGCGTTGAAATGTTCCGCAAGCTGCTCGATCAGGGCCAGGCCGGCGACAACATCGGCGCTCTGGTTCGCGGTGTTAACCGTGACGGCGTCGAGCGTGGTCAGATCCTGTGCAAGCCGGGTTCGGTCAAGCCGCACAAGAAGTTCAAGGCAGAAGCCTACATCCTGACGAAGGAAGAAGGCGGCCGTCATACGCCGTTCTTCACCAACTACCGTCCGCAGTTCTACTTCCGCACGACGGACGTGACGGGCATCGTGACGCTGCCGGAAGGCACGGAAATGGTTATGCCGGGCGACAACGTCACGGTTGACGTCGAGCTGATCGTTCCGATCGCGATGGAAGAAAAGCTGCGCTTCGCTATCCGCGAAGGCGGCCGTACCGTCGGCGCCGGCATCGTTGCCTCGATCGTCGAGTAATCAGAGAAACGGCCGCCTCCAAGAGGGGCGGCCGATTCGATGACATTATTATGATGTGAGCGGCTCTAGCCGCTTGCTTATTACACAGAAATGTTGCACATGGCGCGCGAGCGCTGTTTGCGTGCTGCTTCGGTTTTCGAAGCGGCGAATAAAACTAACAATAAGGTGGGCTGAAAAGGCCCGAAGAGTGGATAGGGATGCCGTTCCGCGGTGTCCTTCTCGATCTTTGAAACCGGTGGTCCGCCTTAGCGAAAACAAAAAACGCGTCTTGAGAAAGGCGCGCGAAAAACAGAACACAAGGATAATGTCGAATGAACGGCCAAAATATCCGCATTCGCCTGAAGGCGTTCGATCACCGAATTCTCGATGCTTCCACGCGCGAGATTGTGTCGACGGCGAAGCGCACCGGCGCAAGCGTCCGGGGCCCCGTTCCGCTTCCGACTCGCATCGAGAAGTTTACGGTTAACCGGTCCCCACACATCGACAAGAAGAGCCGCGAGCAGTTCGAGATGCGCACGCATAAGCGCCTCCTCGACATCGTAGATCCGACCCCGCAGACGGTAGACGCGCTGATGAAGCTCGATCTCGCCGCCGGTGTCGATGTTGAGATCAAGCTCTGAGCCTGGCTCGAGCGGATTTGGAAGGATTGAACCGATGCGTTCAGGTGTGATTGCACAGAAGGTGGGCATGACCCGCGTCTACAACGACGCTGGCGAACATGTTCCGGTAACGGTACTGCGTATGGACGGCTGCCAGGTCGTCGCAACGCGCACTGTAGAAAAGAATGGCTATACCGCAGTTCAGCTCGGTGCTGGCCAGGCGAAGGTTAAGAACACGTCCAAGGCGATGCGCGGCAACTTTGCTGTCGCTAACGTCGAGCCGAAGGCCAAGCTCCAGGAATTCCGCGTTTCGGAAGACAACCTGCTGGAGATCGGTACCGAGCTCAAGGCTGGTCACTTCGCAGCAGGTCAGCTCGTCGACGTGACGGGCACGACCATTGGTAAGGGCTTTGCCGGCGCCATGAAGCGCCACGGCTTCGGCGGTCTCCGCGCCACGCACGGTGTGTCGGTTTCGCACCGCTCGCACGGTTCGACGGGCTCGCGCCAGGATCCGGGCAAGGTTTTCAAGAACAAGAAGATGGCTGGTCACATGGGCCAGACGCGCGTAACGACTCAGAACCTTGAAGTGGTTTCGACCGACGAAGATCGTGGTCTGATCCTGATCAAGGGTGCAGTACCCGGTTCCAAGGGTGCCTGGATCATCGTGCGCGACGCCGTCAAGTCGGCCGCGAAGTAAGGGAGCCAGACCAATGGAATTCAACGTCAAGACCCTCGAGGGAAAAGACGCAGGGAAGGTTTCTCTCTCTGACGCGATCTTCGGTCTCGAGCCCCGCGAAGACATTCTTGCCCGCGTCATCCGCTGGCAGCTTGCCAAGAAGCAGCAGGGCACGCACCAGGCAAAGGGCCGCGCGGACGTTTCGCGCACCGGCGCCAAGATGTACAAGCAGAAGGGTACGGGCCGCGCTCGTCACCATTCGGCTCGTGCTCCGCAGTTCCGCGGCGGTGGTAAGGCTCACGGCCCGGTTGCTCGCAGCCACGAACACGACCTTCCCAAGAAGGTTCGCGCTCTCGGCCTGCGTCTCGCTCTCTCGGCAAAGCTGAAGTCGGATGATGTCATCATCATCGACAACCTCGTTGCTGCTGAAGCCAAGACCAAGGCTCTGGCCGCTACCTTTGAGACGCTCGGCCTGACCAACGCGCTCTTCATCGGTGGTGCTGAGCTCGACGGCAACTTCAAGCTCGCTGCCCAGAACATCCCGAACATCGATGTTCTCCCGATCCAGGGCATCAACGTTTATGACATCGTGCGCCGCGGCAAGCTCGTGCTTTCCAAGGCTGCCGTTGAAGCTCTAGAGGAGCGTTTCAAGTGACCGATCTTCGCCACTACGATGTGATCGTCTCGCCGGCGATCACCGAAAAGTCCACTCTGGTATCGGAAAACAACCAGGTTGTTTTCAATGTCGCCAAGACGGCGTCGAAGCCGGAAATCAAGGCTGCAGTCGAGGCGCTCTTCGGCGTCAAGGTCACGGCCGTCAACACGCTGCTCCGCAAGGGCAAGACCAAGCGTTTCCGCGGTTTTGCCGGCAAGCAGCAGGACGTGAAGAAGGCTGTCGTAACGCTGGCTGAAGGCCAGACGATCGACGTCTCCACCGGTCTCTGAGGAATAAAACAATGGCATTGAAAACATTCAATCCTACGACCCCGAGCCAGCGTCAGCTGGTCATCGTCGACCGTTCTGGCCTCTGGAAGGGCAAGCCGGTCAAGGCGCTGACGGAAGGTCTGACCAAGAGCGGCGGTCGTAACAACCTCGGCCGTATCACTGCCCGCTTCATCGGCGGCGGTCACAAGCGTACGTACCGTATCGTTGACTTCAAGCGTCGCAAGTTCGACGTCGAAGGCACCGTTCAGCGTATCGAATACGACCCGAACCGTACTGCATTCATCGCGCTCGTCAGCTACACGGACGGCGAACAGGCCTACATCCTCGCTCCGCAGCGCCTCGCTGCAGGCGACAAGGTCATCGCTTCTGAAAAGGCTGTCGACGTAAAGCCCGGCAACACCATGCCGCTGCAGTACATCCCGGTCGGCTCCATCATCCACAACGTGGAAATGAAGCCGGGCAAGGGCGGTCAGATCGCTCGTTCGGCTGGCGGTTACGCACAGCTCGTCGGCCGCGACGCCGGCATGGCGATCCTTCGCCTGAACTCTGGCGAACAGCGCCTCGTCCACGGCTCGTGCCTGGCGACGATCGGTGCCGTTTCCAACCCGGATCACGCCAACATCAACGACGGCAAGGCCGGTCGTACGGTTTGGCGCGGCAAGCGTCCGCATAACCGCGGTGTTGTCATGAACCCGGTCGACCACCCGCACGGTGGTGGTGAAGGCCGCACCTCTGGTGGCCGTCATCCGGTTACCCCGTGGGGCAAGCCGACCAAGGGCAAGCGCACCCGGTCGAACAAGTCGACCGACAAGTTCATCATGCGCTCGCGTCATCAGCGTAAGAAGTAAGAGAGGAAGTCTCCAATGGCTCGTTCAGTATGGAAAGGTCCGTTCGTTGACGGCTATCTTCTCAAGAAGGCTGAGAAGGTTCGTGAAGGCGGACGTGCAGAAGTAATCAAGATCTGGAGCCGCCGCTCCACGATCCTGCCGCAGTTCGTCGGTCTCACCTTCGGCGTCTACAACGGCAGCAAGCATGTACCGGTCAGCGTCAACGAAGACATGGTCGGTCACAAGTTCGGTGAATTCTCTCCGACGCGGACCTACTACGGTCACGGCGCGGACAAGAAGGCAAAGAGGAAGTAACAATGGGCAAGGCAAAAGCCGAACGCCGGCTGAAGGACAACGAGGCGCAAGCAGTCGCCCGCACGCTCCGCGTCAGCCCACAGAAGCTCAACCTGGTTGCTGCGGCTATCCGCGGCAAGAAGGTCGACCGTGCACTCGCTGAGCTGGAGTTCTCCCGCAAGCGCATCGCAGGTGCCGTCAAGAAGACGCTCGAATCTGCGATCGCCAACGCTGAGAACAACCACGATCTCGACGTTGACACGCTTGTCGTAGCAGAAGCCTACGTCGGCAAGTCGATCGTCATGAAGCGTTTCCACGCTCGTGGCCGCGGCCGTGCATCTCGCATCGAGAAGCCGTTCGCGCACCTCACGATCGTGGTCCGCGAAGTGCAGGCACAAGAGGAGGCCGCATAATGGGTCAGAAAATCAATCCAATCGGTTTCCGTCTTGGCATCAACCGTACCTGGGATAGCCGCTGGTTTGCGGACAATGCCGAATACGGTCAGCTGCTGCACGAAGACCTGAAGATGCGCAAGTTCGTCATGAGCGAACTGAAGCAGGCTGGTATCGCCAAGGTCGTCATCGAGCGTCCGCACAAGAAGTGCCGCGTCACGATCCACTCGGCTCGCCCGGGTCTGATCATCGGCAAGAAGGGTGCAGACATCGACAAGCTCCGCAAGAAGCTGTCGGACATGACGAACTCCGAAACGCACCTCAACATCGTTGAAGTGCGCAAGCCGGAAGTCGACGCAACGCTCGTTGCTCAGTCGATCGCCCAGCAGCTCGAGCGTCGCGTGGCTTTCCGCCGCGCCATGAAGCGCGCTGTTCAGTCTGCAATGCGTCTTGGTGCCGAAGGCATCAAGATCACCTGCGCAGGCCGTCTCGGCGGTGCTGAAATCGCTCGTACCGAATGGTACCGCGAAGGTCGCGTTCCGCTGCACACGCTGCGCGCTGACATCGACTACGGCACAGCTGAAGCGGAAACCGCTTTCGGCATCTGCGGCATCAAGGTTTGGATCTTCAAGGGCGAAATCCTTGAGCATGATCCGATGGCCTCCGAGCGCCGCGCACTCGAGGGTGACGCTCAGGGTCCGGCAAGCCGCGACCGCGATCGTCGCCGCGACAACGCTTGATAGCGTTGGTGGCAAAGAAGTTCGGAGAATAAGAAAATGTTGCAGCCAAAGCGTACCAAGTACCGCAAGCAATTCAAGGGCCGCATCAAGGGCGTCGCCAAGGGTGGTTCCGACCTCGCCTTCGGTGAATTCGGCCTTAAGGCTCAGGAGCCGAACCGCGTGAATGCACGCGAGATCGAAGCGGCACGCCGCGCGATCACGCGTTACATGAAGCGCGCCGGCCGTGTATGGATCCGCGTGTTCCCTGATGTTCCGGTAACCGCGAAGCCGACCGAAGTCCGTATGGGTAAGGGTAAGGGCTCCGTTGAATACTGGGCATGCAAGGTCAAGCCCGGCCGTATGATGTTCGAGATCGACGGCGTCAGCGAAGAAATCGCCCGTGAGGCGCTTCGTCTCGGCTCTGCCAAGCTCTCGGTCAAGACGCGCTTCGTACAGCGCATTGCAGAGTAAGGAGAGGCAGATGAAAGCCGAAGAAGTCCGCGGCCTCACGGCCGATCAGCTCAAGGACAAGCTCGCCGACCTCAAGAAGGAGCAGTTCAACCTGCGCTTCCAGAAGGCAACCGGCCAGCTCGAGAAGTCCTCGCGCATCAACGAAGTCCGCAAGGACATCGCCCGCGTGAAAACCATTGCCCGCCAGAAGGCGGCAGAAGCAAAGGCGTAAAGGAAGAATAACATGCCGAAGCGCATTCTGCAGGGCGTCGTCGTTGGCGACAAGAACGAGAAGACTGTAGTAGTCCGCGTCGAGCGCCGTTTCGCTCACCCGCTGCTTCAGAAGACCGTTCGTCGTTCCAAGAAGTACAAGGCCCACGACGAAAACAACCAGTACAAGATCGGCGACACCGTTTCCATCGAGGAATGCGCTCCGATCTCCAAGGACAAGCGCTGGACGGTTATCGCCGCCCAGGGCAAGTAAGAATTTCTCGCGAGGCCTTGCGTCTCGCGGAAATATCTGTATGAAGCAGCGTCAGAACGCTCGAAAGCCGGGCGTTCTTTTGCTTTGAGCGCACGGAAGGTCCCACCGGGAAACCACCTTGGCACGATTTTTCCCGCGCTATTCAAGCTATTGCCGTTTCTGTGCCCGTTTTGCGGGCTCGGTCGGCTGACAAATTTTCATAAGCGGGGTAGGGGGCGAAAGCCCAACCAGTCCGGTAAACCAAAAAGGCGACCTGATATGATTCAGATGCAAACAAACCTCGACGTCGCGGATAATTCCGGCGCGCGTCGTGTCATGTGCATCAAGGTGCTGGGCGGCTCGAAGCGCAAGTATGCCTCGATCGGCGACGTCATCGTCGTTTCGATCAAGGAAGCGATCCCGCGCGGCCGCGTGAAGAAGGGTGACGTTATGAAGGCGGTTGTTGTTCGCACCGCCAAGGACATCCGCCGTGCGGATGGTTCCGTCATTCGCTTCGACACGAACGCAGCAGTTCTCATCGACAACAAGAAAGAGCCGATCGGCACCCGTATCTTCGGACCGGTTCCGCGCGAACTTCGCGCCAAGAACCACATGAAGATCATCTCGCTGGCTCCCGAAGTACTGTAAGGAGCGAGACCGATGCAGAAGATTCGTAAAGGCGACAAGGTCGTCATGCTCACGGGCAAGGACAAGGGCCGTACCGGCGAAGTCCTCCAGGTTCTGCCGAAGGAAGATCGCGCGGTTGTCCGTGGCGTCAACGTCGTAAAGCGCCATCAGCGCCAGACGCAGACCCAGGAAGCCGGCATCATCAACAAGGAAGCCTCGGTTCACCTGTCCAACGTTGCAATCGTCGACAAGGACGGCAAGCCGACCCGCGTTGGCTTCAAGGTCGTTGACGGCAAGAAGGTCCGTGTGGCCAAGCGTTCCGGTGAGGTGATCTAATGGCTCAGGCAAAGTACGAGCCGCGGCTCAAGAAGGAATACGTTGAGCGCATTCGCAATGCGATGCAGGAGAAGTTCTCCTACGCCAACGAAATGATGATCCCGAAGATCGACAAGATCGTCATCAACATGGGTGTTGGCGAAGCAACGGCTGATTCGAAGAAGCCGACTGTTGCTGCAGCTGACCTGGCCGCTATTGCTGGTCAGAAGCCGGTTATCACCCGTGCACGCAACTCTATCGCTGGCTTCAAGGTCCGCGAACAGATGCCGATCGGCGCGAAGGTTACCCTCCGCGGCGCCCGCATGTACGAGTTCCTGGACCGTCTCGTGAACATCGCGCTCCCGCGCGTTCGCGACTTCCGCGGCCTGAACCCGAAGAGCTTTGACGGCCGTGGCAACTTCGCCATGGGCATCAAGGAGCACATTGTGTTCCCTGAGATCAACTACGATAAGGTTGATCAGATGTGGGGCATGGACATCATCGTTTGCACGACGGCAACGAAGGACGACGAAGCACGCGCTCTGCTCACAGAGTTCAGCTTCCCGTTCCGTCAGTAACCGTAACGACGAGCGTAGAAAAGGAACCTGACATGGCGAAGACCAGCGCAGTTGAAAAGAACAAGCGCCGCCGTAATACGGTCGCAAATCAGGCTGCCAAGCGCGCAGCTCTGAAGGCGATCATCATGAACCAGTCTCTTCCGATCGAAGAGCGGTTCAAGGCCTCGATCAAGTTGGCATCCCTGCCGCGCGATGGATCGAAGACCCGCATTCGCAACCGTTGCGAAGTATCGGGCCGTCCGCGCGCATACTACCGCAAACTGCGCATGTCGCGTATCGCGCTGCGTGAACTCGGCAATCTCGGCAAGGTGCCGGGCATCGTCAAGTCCAGCTGGTAAGGAGCAGGTTAGATGACAATGACTGATCCGTTGGGCGATATGCTCACCCGTATCCGTAACGGCGCTTCCCGCCGCAAGTCGTCGGTCTCGACGCCTGCTTCGAAGCTCCGTGCACGTGTTCTCGATGTTCTGCAGTCCGAAGGCTACATCCGTGGCTATTCCGTTGTCGATTTCGGCAATGGCAAGTCGGAGCTCAGCATCGAACTCAAGTACTATGAAGGCGCATCGGTGATCCGTGAGATCGGCCGTGTGTCCAAGCCGGGCCGCCGGGTTTATGTCTCGGTCAAGTCCATTCCGCAGGTCGCGAACGGCCTCGGCATCACCATCCTTTCGACCCCGAAGGGCGTGATGGCCGATCACCAGGCTCGCGAACAGAACGTAGGCGGCGAGGTTCTCTGCTCGGTCTTCTAAGATCAGAGCAGGGGAACTCCATAACGAACAGACAGGATTGAAACATGTCTCGTATCGGTAAAAAAGCCGTCCCGGTTCCAGCAGGTGTGACGGCATCGGTTGACGGCCAGAAGGTCACCGCAAAGGGTCCGAAGGGCGAGCTCTTCTTCGTCGCCAACGACGAAATCAAGCTCGAGTTCAAGGACAACGCGGTATCGGTTGCTCCGATCAACCAGTCCAAGGATGCTCGTTCGAAGTGGGGCATGTCCCGCACGATGATCGAGAACATCTTCAAGGGTGTTAAGGACGGCTTCGAGCGCAAGCTCGAAATCAACGGCGTCGGTTACCGCGCATCGCTTCAGGGCAAGAACCTGCAGCTGGCTCTCGGTTTCAGCCACGACGTAGTTTACGAGCCGCCGCAGGGCATCACGATCGCTGTGCCGAAGCCGACGGAAATCGTCGTCACCGGCATCAACAAGCAGCAGGTCGGCCAGGTTGCCGCTGAAATCCGCGAATATCGCGGTCCTGAGCCTTACAAGGGCAAGGGCGTTAAGTATGCCGAAGAGCGGATTGTCCGCAAAGAAGGCAAGAAGAAGTAAGGATCACGCGAAATGGCTAGCAGGAAAGAAGCACTTGCACGTCGTGCCAACCGCGTGCGCCGTCATCTCAAGTCGGTGGCCAATGGCCGTCCGCGCCTGTCGGTTCATCGCTCCTCGAAGAACATCTATGTTCAGGTCATCGACGATGTTGCCGGCAAGACCCTCGCGGCTGCCTCGACTCTCGATAAGGATCTGCGCGGTTCTCTGAAGACCGGTGCTGACACCGCAGCAGCTGCCCTCGTAGGCAAGCTTGTTGCAGAGCGCGCAACGAAGGCAGGCGTCAAGGAGGTCGTATTCGACCGTGGCGCCTTCATCTACCACGGCCGCATCAAGGCCCTGGCAGACGCAGCCCGCGAAGGCGGTCTGTCCTTCTAATAAAGTTTCCGGCCGGAAGCCTCAAAAGCTCCGGCCGGATCTCACCGGACCGCAGGCGTCTCCGAAGGGGAGGCCGGGGCGGTCCTCATTTTGTTTGCCGATTGCACCCGGAAAAGAAAAAGGAAGAGGACAATGGCACAGGAAAGAAGGCCGCAGCGGGAAGACCGCCAGGCCCGTGAAGAGCGCGATAGCGAATTCGTCGACAAGCTGGTCGCGATCAACCGCGTTGCTAAGGTTGTTAAGGGTGGCCGCCGTTTCGGTTTCGCCGCTCTCGTCGTTGTTGGTGACCAGAAGGGCCGCGTTGGCTTCGGTCATGGCAAGGCACGCGAAGTGCCGGAAGCTATCCGCAAGGCAACCGAAGCTGCCAAGCGCGAGCTGATCTTCGTGCCGCTGCGCGAAGGCCGTACCCTGCATCACGACGTTCACGGCCGCCACGGCGCCGGCAAGGTTCTGCTGCGTTCGGCTAAGGTCGGTACCGGTATCATCGCCGGTGGTCCGATGCGCGCCGTTTTCGAAACGCTCGGCGTTCACGACGTTGTCGCCAAGTCGACCGGTTCCTCGAACCCGTATAACATGGTTCGCGCAACCTTCGACGCTCTGAAGCATCAGGTTCACCCGAAGGACATCGCAGCTCAGCGCGGCATCAAGTATGCTACGCTCCAGGCTCGCCGTGCCGCCTCCGGCAACGCCTCTGAAGAATAAGAGGAGTCTGACCTATGGCCAAGGCTACCAAGAAGACCGAAGCAAAGACGATCACCGTCGAGCAGATCGGCAGCCCCATCCGCCGTCCTGACGTTCAGCAGCGCACGCTGATCGGTCTGGGCCTCAACAAGATGCACCGCCGCCGCACGCTGGAAGATACCCCTTCCGTTCGTGGCATGATCCGTGCTGTGCAGCATCTCGTTCGCATCGTCGACGAGAAGTAAGCCAGAGGATACGATCATGAAACTGAACGAAATCAAGGACAACGAAGGCTCTACGCACAGCCGCAAGCGTCTCGGACGCGGCATCGGCTCGGGCTCCGGCAAGACCGGCGGCCGTGGTGTCAAGGGTCAGAAGTCCCGTTCCGGCGTTGCCATCAATGGCTTCGAAGGCGGTCAGATGCCAATCTACCGTCGTCTGCCGAAGCGCGGCTTCAACAACATCTTCAAGGCCGACTTCGTTGTCGTGTCGCTTGAGCGTATCCAGGCTGCCGTCGATGCCGGCAAGCTCGATGCCAAGCAGACCGTCGACGCAGCTGCCCTGAAGGCTGCTGGCGTTATCCGCCGTACCAAGGATGGCGTTCGCGTCCTCTCCGGCGGCGAACTGAAGGCCAAGATCAAGCTCGAAGTTGCAGGCGCTTCCAAGTCTGCCGTCGAGAAGATCGAAAAAGCTGGCGGTTCCATCACGCTTCTTTCTGCCGCAGCGGCAGAATAATAATCTTATGATATGTCGCCCGGGGTGCTTCACACCGGGCGATTTTGCTCCCATATGTGGGCCTCACAAAACCTGAAACGTTGCACCCCGCAACGGTCAGGTTTCGACGAAATCAAGGGTGAGGCATCGATTGCGCCAGCAATCCGTCCGAAGCCCGGCTTTAAATAATAGACAGCCTTTTCCGGATCCGGCCCAATTCGCGAAGCGCCGGAAGAGGTAGCGCGGAGAATCGCATGGCTTCTGCAGCGGAACAGTTGGCTTCCAACCTCAATTTTTCGACCTTCGCCAAAGCCGAGGATCTCAAGAAGCGCCTGTGGTTCACACTGGCAGCTCTCCTCGTCTACCGGCTCGGTACGCACATTCCGCTTCCGGGTCTCAACCCCGAAGCTTATGCCCAGGCCTTCCGCGGCCAGGCAGGCGGCATTCTCGGCCTCTTCAACATGTTCTCGGGCGGCGCCGTGCAGCGCATGGCAATCTTCGCGCTCGGCATCATGCCCTACATCTCCGCTTCGATCATCGTGCAGCTGATGACCTCGGTCGTCCCGGCGCTCGAAAACCTGAAGAAGGAAGGCGAGCAGGGCCGCAAGATCATCAACCAGTACACCCGCTACGGCACGGTGCTGCTCGGCACGCTGCAGGCCTATGGCATCGCGGTTGGCCTCGAAAGCGGCAACGGCCTCGTGGTCGATCCGGGCTGGTTCTTCAAGATTTCCACCGTCATCACGCTGCTCGGCGGCACGATGTTCCTGATGTGGCTCGGTGAGCAGATCACCTCGCGCGGCATCGGCAACGGCATCTCGCTGATCATCTTCGCAGGTATCGCCGCCGGTCTTCCGAGCGCGCTTGCCGGCACCCTCGAGCTCGGCCGTACCGGCGCTCTGTCGACGACGCTGATTCTCGCAGTCATCGTCATCGCGATCGCCGTCATCGCCATCATCGTCTTCGTCGAACGTGCCCAGCGCCGCCTTCTGATCCAGTATCCGAAGCGTCAGGTCGGCAACCGGATGTTCCAGGGCGATACGTCGCACCTGCCGCTAAAGCTCAACACTTCGGGCGTCATCCCGGCGATCTTCTCGTCGTCGCTGCTGCTCTTGCCGGCAACCGTTGCAGGCTTTGCCAACACGACCGCTCTGCCGTCCTGGGCAACCTCGATCGTCGCAGCGCTCGGCCACGGCCAGCCGCTCTACATGCTGCTCTACGGCGCACTTATCGCATTCTTCGCCTTCTTCTATACGGCTATCGTCTTCAATCCGAAGGACACGGCCGATAATCTCAAGAAGCATGGCGGCTTCATTCCGGGTATCCGTCCGGGTGAGCGTACCGCCGAATATATCGATTACGTCCTGACCCGAATCACGGTCATTGGCGCAATCTACCTCGTGTTCGTCTGCATCCTGCCTGAGATCCTGGTGTCGCAAACCGGCATCCCATTATCCCTTGGTGGGACTTCGCTTTTGATCGTGGTTAGCGTAACTCTTGATACGGTTGCGCAGATTCAGGGTCACCTGATTGCACAGCAGTACGAAGGACTGATCAAGAAATCGAAGTTGCGTGGAGGAAAGAGGGGGCGATGAGACTCATACTTTTGGGGCCGCGGGCGCGGGTAAGGGGACCCAGGCCCAGCGGATCGTGGAGAAGCACGGCATTCCGCAGCTCTCCACCGGTGACATGCTCCGTGCAGCCGTTCAGGCCGGCACGGAGGTGGGCAAGCGGGCAAAGGCCGTCATGGACGCGGGCAAGCTTGTTTCTGACGAGATCGTCAATGCCATCGTCTCCGAGCGTCTCGATGCCCCGGATTGCGCCAATGGCTTCATCCTCGACGGTTTCCCGCGCACGCTCGTGCAGGCGGATGCCACCGAGGTGATGCTGAAGGGCAAGGGCATAGAGCTTTCGGCCGTCATCGAGATCGAAGTCGACGACAAGATTCTCGCTGATCGCGTCTCCGGCCGTTACACCTGCGCCAACTGCGGCGCCGGCTATCACGACACCAACGTCAAGCCGAAGGTGGAAGGGGTCTGCGATCGCTGCGGTTTGACCCATTTCAAGCGCCGCCCCGACGATAACCGCGAGACCGTGGTGACCCGTCTGGCCGCTTACTACAAGGAAACCTCGCCACTGATCGGCTATTACCATGCCAAGGGTAAGCTGAAGGTGGTCGATGGAATGGCTGACATCGATCATGTCACGACGGAGATCGACGCCATTCTTTCGAAGCTCTAGAGCCTCGAAAATAAACTTGGCGGAAGCGGTTGCGTTTCGGCACTGATTCCGTTAAACACCGCGCCAACTCGCGACATTTGATGCGATCGGCGCGGATTTCCTACGAAGTCCGGGTTCGGTCGTTTTGACATGTTACGAACCCCAATATGAACGAGCGGCCCCTTGAGGGCGGCATAACGAAGCCCTCTTGCCGGATGGCAACAGGAATGCAAGGAGAACAGGCGTGGCACGTATCGCTGGCGTCAACATCCCGACTGCAAAGCGCGTTGTTATCGCGCTGACCTACATTCACGGGATCGGTCCGAAATTCGCACAGGAAATCATGGAGAAGGTCGGTCTTCCGGCTGACAAGCGCGTCCATCAGCTGACGGACTCCGAAGTGCTCCAGATCCGCGAAACCATCGACCGCGATTACCAGGTCGAAGGTGATCTTCGTCGCGACACCGCGATGAACATCAAGCGCCTTATGGACCTCGGCTGCTACCGCGGCCTGCGTCATCGCCGCGGCCTGCCGGTTCGCGGTCAGCGCACGCACACCAATGCCCGCACCCGCAAGGGCCCGGCAAAGGCGATCGCTGGTAAGAAGAAGTAATTTCCGGGAAACCGGGAAGGGGAGGCTGGCGGTCCGCCGGCCTCTTTTGAGTTTGGAGCGGTGCCTCAAGGCATTGCTCTGGTGGAGCCGCTGGTATTACGGCGGTGACGATATCCAAGAAAGGGATAAGAATGGCCAAGGAAGCCGTACGCGTTCGCCGTCGCGAACGTAAAAACATCTCGTCGGGCGTGGCGCACGTCAACTCGACCTTCAACAACACGATGATCACCATCACCGACGCACAGGGCAACGCCATTGCCTGGTCGTCCGCTGGTGCCAAGGGCTTCAAGGGTTCGCGCAAGTCGACCCCGTTCGCTGCCCAGATCGCTGCTGAAGACTGCGCCAAGAAGGCTCAGGAACATGGCATGAAGTCGCTGGAAGTCGAAGTTTGCGGCCCGGGCTCCGGCCGTGAATCCGCTCTGCGCGCGCTCCAGGCTGCTGGTTTCATGATCACGTCCATCCGCGACGTGACGCCGATCCCGCACAATGGCTGCCGCCCGCGCAAGAAGCGCCGCGTCTGATCATCGCCACTCACAACACCGGTGAGCGCCAGCGCGCTCCCGGTGTTTCTCAAGCTCGGTTACCACGATTGGATGGTGGTAACGAACGGAAGGCAAAGACATGATTCAGAAGAACTGGCAGGAACTGATCAAGCCGAACAAGGTCGAGTTCTCTTCGAGCTCGCGCACCAAGGCGACGCTCGTAGCAGAGCCGCTGGAGCGCGGTTTCGGCCTCACCCTCGGCAACGCGCTTCGCCGCGTTCTGCTGTCGTCGCTGCGCGGTGCCGCTGTTACGGCCGTGCAGATCGATGGCGTGCTGCATGAATTCTCCTCGATCCCGGGCGTCCGCGAAGACGTTACGGACATCGTGCTCAACATCAAGGAAATCGCCATCAAGATGGATGGCGACGACGCAAAGCGCATGGTCGTGCGTAAGCAGGGCCCGGGCGTTGTAACGGCTGGCGACATCCAGACGGTCGGCGATATCGAAATCCTCAACCCCGAGCATGTGATCTGCACGCTCGACGAGGGCGCCGAAATCCGTATGGAATTCACCGTCAACAACGGCAAGGGCTATGTTCCGGCCGAGCGCAATCGTGCGGAAGACGCTCCGATCGGACTCATCCCGGTCGACAGCCTGTATTCGCCGGTCAAGAAGGTGTCCTACAAGGTTGAAAATACCCGCGAAGGACAGGTTCTCGACTACGACAAGCTGAACATGACCATCGAAACCGATGGCTCGATCTCCGGTGAAGATGCCGTCGCTTTCGCGGCTCGCATTCTCCAGGATCAGCTTGGCGTGTTCGTCAACTTCGACGAGCCGCAGAAGGAAACCGAGGAAGAAGCCGTCACCGAACTGGCCTTCAACCCGGCGCTCCTGAAGAAGGTAGACGAACTCGAACTGTCTGTTCGCTCGGCAAACTGCCTGAAGAACGACAACATCGTCTACATCGGCGACCTCATTCAGAAGACCGAAGCAGAAATGCTCCGCACCCCGAACTTTGGTCGCAAGTCGCTGAACGAAATCAAGGAAGTTCTCGCTTCCATGGGTCTGCACCTCGGCATGGAAGTGCCGGCATGGCCGCCCGAGAACATCGAAGATCTCGCCAAGCGTTACGAAGACCAGTATTAAGAACCAAAAAGGCAGGCTCTGAGGCTGCCTTTCCCAGTCAAACAGCAGGCAGATCGCCTGTATGTGCCAGGAAACGGCAGGCCCGCTAGAAGCGAAGAGCCCTGCATCAAAGGAGAATAGCAATGCGCCACGCAAAAGCCGGCCGCAAGCTGAACAGAACTGCCAGCCACCGCAAGGCAATGTTTGCCAACATGGCGGCTTCGCTCATCACCCATGAGCAGATCGTGACCACCCTGCCGAAGGCAAAGGAAATCCGTCCGATCGTTGAAAAGCTCGTCACCCTCGGCAAGCGCGGCGACCTGCACGCTCGCCGTCAGGCGATCTCGCAGATCCGCGACGCCGCTGTCGTTGCCAAGCTCTTCGACGCCATCGCTTCGCGCTACGCAACCCGCAACGGCGGCTACCTGCGTATCATGAAGGCTGGCTTCCGCCAGGGCGACAACGCTGCTCTCGCAGTCGTCGAGTTCGTTGACCGCGACGTCAACGCCAAGGGCGCAGCCGACAAGGCCCGCGTCGAAGCCGAAGCCGCTGCGGCCGAAGCTGCTTAATTCTTTCCGGTTCTCCGGAAGCAAAACAGCCGGGCTGCAAAGCCCGGCTGTTTTCGTTTGTGGTGGTGAGCACTTCTCACTCGGGCACGTGGATCCGTTCCTTGAAGTGCTTGAGATTGGCGACGATCGTGAAGGTCATTACCACGACCAGCGACCATGAACTCCAGATGCCGATATGGACGACTGACCAGCCGCCGATCTGGTTCGGATATTGCCAAAGGCCGAGGAAGCTGTGGACGTTTTCGGCAAGCCAGATGAAGAAGCCGATCAGCACGAAGGCGACGAGCAGTGGCATGCGCCTGTCGCGGTCATAGGGCCGGAAGATGACGGTCGTGCGGGCATAGAGGCCAAGGGTGCAGGCCGCGATATACCAGCGATAGTCGCCGATATAATGGTGGGTGTAGAAATTCGCATAGATCGCTGTGGCGGCCAGCGTCGCCATCCAGTAAGGCGGATGGTGGCGCACTCGGAGGTCCAGCACGCGCCAGGCCTGGATCACGTAGCTGCCGATCGCTGCATACATGAAGCCTGAAAACAGCGGCACGCCGAAGAGCTTGGTATAGCCGAAATCGGGATAGGACCAGGACTGGATGCTGCTAGAGGTCTTGAAGACCTCGAGAGCAAAGCCGATCAAGTGAAACAGCGTGATCGCCTTCAGTTCGTCCAGCGTCTCGAGCTTGGTGAGCACCATCGCGGCCTGGATCGCCAGCGCGATCACCAAGAGCAGGTCATAGCGCGCGAGACCGAATAGACCGGCGCGGGGGACGGCAAAGACCGCGAGAAAGAACAACCCCGCAAACAGCGAAGCCCGCGCCTCCTTGATCCCGAAATAGAGGAATTCGACGGCGAAGCGTCTGATGCCTCGCAATCCCTGCGCCTCGGGTATGGCGGTCAGGTGCTCGTCGAGAGCCGGCAGGAGCATGCGGAGAGCAAGAGGCTTTGACATCGGAGGACCGGGGGAGCAGGAGTGGGCAAGCTAATCCGGATGGACTCGAACCAAACCGCCGGATCGACCTGCAGCTAGTATCGAGGAAGTGGCTAAGATTGTGACCGAGCCTGTGATGTTCAAAAATGGTCTCGGCTCGAGGGCAGGATATACCGTCGCTACGCTTTTGGTCATCGCGGCGGGACTGTTATTGCGCCGGTTCGGGTATCCCGTCGGCTTGCCGTTTATCATCGTCAATTATGGCGCAGCGGCCCTCTGGGGCGGGATGGTGTTTCTCATCCTGAGCCTGCTGTTCGCTCCGCGCGTCCGGCCCCTGAACCTTGCAGTTCTCGCCGTCGTTCTTTCGGCCGCGGTCGAGTTCTTCCGGCTTTATCACACGCCGTGGCTCGACGCCTTCAGGCTGACGCTGACAGGAGCGCTGCTGATCGGCCGCATCTTCTCGATCTGGAACATCGTCTCCTACACGCTCGGCATAGCGGCGGCCTACTTCATCGATGCGAAGCTGGCGCGGGCCACCGGTTAGGAGACCGTCGCCGCAGCCTGCCCGCGCTGGCGCCCCTGTGCCGCGCGCTTGCGGCTCTTTGCGATCGGGCGCCACGAGCGATAGAGAATCATCAGGATGATCAGGCCGACATAGATATATTGCTCAAGGTCGAGGATCTTCGTCGACAGCGCGAAATGCAGGGCACCGGCGGCGGCGATGATGTAGATCAGCTTGTGCAGCCAGATCCATTTCATGCCCATCTTGCGGATCGAAAAATTGTTCGATGTGACGGCGAGCGGGACGAGCAGGGCGAGGCCCGCCATACCGAACATGATGAAGGGGCGCTTCAGGACGTCGTCGACGACGGCGGGAAGGTCCATCGCCTGATCGAGCACCATGTAAACGGTGAAATGCATCAGCGCGTAATAGAAGGTCAGCAGGCCGAGCGCCCGGCGATAGCGCAAGTAGTTCCAGCCCAGCAGATCGCGGGCAGGCGAGACGGCAAGCGTCAGGATCAGAAAGCGGATGGTCCAGAGGCCGAGAAACAGCTCGAAGGTCTTGACCGGATCGGCGCCGAGCTGGTCGGTGGCGCCGAGATAGAAGGTCCAGGCCGCCGGCAGCAGGCCGACGGCATAGAGTGCCCAGACCGAAGCCGGCTGCCAGCGCTTCGGCAGGCTGAACGAAAAACCCGCCATCAGAAATTCGCCCTGAGATCCATGCCGGAATAGAGGCTTGCCACGTCATCGGCATAGCCGTTGAAGGGCAGCGTCGGGTGACGGCTGGCGCCGAAGAAGCCGCTCTCGCCGATCCGGCGTTCGGTGGCCTGGCTCCAGCGCGGATGATCGACCGCCGGGTTCACATTGGCATAGAAGCCGTATTCCTGGGCGTTGGTGACCTGCCAGGTGTTCTTCGGCTGCTGGTCGGTGAGCGTGATGCGGACGATCGACTTGATACCTTTGAAGCCGTACTTCCACGGCACGACGAGGCGGATCGGTGCGCCGTTCTGGTTCGGCAGCGTCTGGCCGTAGAGACCGACGGCAAGCAGCGTCAGCGGATGCATGGCCTCATCGAGGCGCAGGCCCTCGACATAGGGCCATTCCAGCGACTGGAAGATGCCCTTCTGGCCCGGCATTTCTTCCGGGCGGACGACCGTCTCGAAGGCGACGTACTTGGCGCTTCCCTGCGGTTCGACCTTGTTCAGCAGTGCTGCGAGCGGAAAGCCATCCCAGGGGATGACCATCGACCACGCCTCGACGCAGCGCATCCGGTAGGTGCGGCTCTCGACCGGGAATTCTTTCATCAGCGCATCGAGATCGAAAGTGCCGGGCTTGTTGACCATGCCGTCGACCTTGATGGTCCAGGGCAGGGGCTTGAAGTCGCCCGAAAGCGCTGCTGGGTCACCCTTGTCGAGGCCGAACTCGTAGAAATTGTTGTAGGTGGTGACGTCCTTCAGGGGCGTCGTCTTCTCATCGACGGTATATTTGCTGTCGACGGCATTGAGGGCGGCAGCGCTTGCCTTTCCGGCGCCGTAGAGCGCCATGGCGCCAAGCGTTGCAGCGCCGAGAAATTCGCGGCGGCGCAGATAGACCTGATGCGGCGTGATCTCCGACGAGCGGATCTTCGGGGGCGGTAGGTCGGCATTTCAAACCTCCTGGGCTGGGGGCGGCCCAAATATCTCTTTAAACGCATGATCGGCGTTTTCAGATTAGTGTCTAGGCCTTGAACCGGCCTGACGGAAAGCCAATTTTTTGTGTTCGGATGTGAAGGAATAGCCTGTAACAAAAGGCTCCTCCGCTCCGTATATGCCCGATGGACGCCGCGCGCGCCGTACCGGATTTGCCCTTGCCGGTAGTGACAGCCCCTGCCGATTGGATTAGGACAATTCAAAAATACGGCGATCGCCGGCCAGCAAACAGCTTCGCCGCCCTATATCGCAGATAAATCCGGCACTTTGAGGAAGACACCGATGCCAGCCTATCGTTCGAGAACCACGACCCACGGCCGCAACATGGCGGGTGCGCGCGGCCTTTGGCGCGCCACGGGCATGAAGGACAGCGATTTCGGCAAGCCGATCATTGCGGTGGTGAACTCGTTCACGCAGTTCGTGCCCGGCCACGTCCACCTGAAGGATCTCGGCCAGCTCGTCGCCCGCGAAATCGAAGCGGCCGGCGGCGTCGCCAAGGAATTCAACACGATCGCCGTCGACGACGGCATCGCCATGGGCCATGACGGCATGCTCTATTCGCTGCCGTCGCGCGAGCTGATCGCCGACAGCGTCGAATACATGGTCAACGCTCACTGCGCCGACGCCATGGTCTGCATCTCCAATTGCGACAAGATCACCCCCGGCATGCTGATGGCGTCGCTGCGCCTCAATATCCCGACGATCTTCGTTTCCGGCGGTCCGATGGAGGCCGGCAAGGTCGTGCTCAACGGCAAGACCCACGCGCTCGACCTCGTCGATGCCATGGTTGCGGCTGCCGACGACAAGGTTTCCGACGAGGACGTCAAGGTTATCGAGCGCTCTGCCTGTCCGACCTGCGGCTCGTGCTCCGGCATGTTCACCGCCAACTCGATGAATTGCCTGACCGAGGCGCTCGGCCTGTCGCTGCCCGGCAACGGCTCGACGCTCGCCACGCATTCCGACCGCAAGGAACTCTTCCTCGAGGCCGGCCGCCGCGTCGTGGCACTCGCCAAGCGCTATTACGAGCAGGACGATGCAACGGCACTGCCGCGCACCATCGCCAGCAAGGGCGCCTTCGAAAATGCCATGGCGCTCGATATCGCCATGGGTGGATCGACTAATACCGTTCTTCACATTCTGGCAGCCGCCCACGAGGGCGAAATCGACTTCACCATGGAAGACATCGACCGCCTGTCGCGCCGTGTCCCGTGCCTGTCGAAGGTCGCACCGGCGAAGTCCGACGTCCATATGGAAGATGTCCACCGTGCAGGCGGCATCATGGCGATCCTCGGGGAGCTGAACCGCGCCGGGCTGATCAATGCCGGCCTGCCGACCGTCCATTCGCCGACGCTTGGCGACGCACTGGCGCAGTGGGATATCTCGGTCACGGACAATCCCGTCGCCCTGAAGCTCTTCAGCGCAGCGCCCGGCGGCGTACCGACACAGGTTGCCTTCAGCCAGAGCGCCCGCTGGGACGAGCTCGATCTCGACCGCGAAAACGGCGTCATCCGCGATGCCCAGCATCCGTTCTCGAAGGATGGCGGTCTCGCTGTCCTGAAGGGCAATCTGGCGCTCGACGGCTGCATCGTGAAGACCGCAGGCGTCGATGAATCGATCCTGAAATTCTCGGGTCCGGCCAAGGTCTATGAAAGCCAGGACGCCGCCGTGAAGGCCATTCTCGGCAACGAAGTCGTCGCCGGCGATGTTGTCGTCATCCGCTACGAAGGCCCCAAGGGCGGCCCGGGCATGCAGGAAATGCTCTATCCGACCAGCTATCTGAAGTCGAAGGGCCTCGGCAAGGCCTGCGCACTGATCACCGACGGCCGCTTCTCGGGCGGTACCTCGGGCCTGTCGATCGGCCACGCTTCGCCGGAAGCCGCCAACGGCGGCACGATCGGCCTCGTCCAGCCGGGCGACATGATCGACATCGACATCCCGAACCGCACCATTAGCCTGCGTGTCAGCGACGCCGAATTGGCGACACGCCGCGCCGAACAGGAAGCCAAGGGCTGGCGCCCGGCCGAAGTCCGCAAGCGCAACGTCACGACGGCACTAAAGGCCTACGCGGCCTTCGCCACCAGTGCCGATCGCGGCGCAGTCCGGATCCTGCCGGAATAAGCTGAAAAGCTTCGATCTGATCAGAAGACCCGCTGTCTCATCGGCAGCGGGTCTTTTCGTTTTCAGAGGTTCCGGGTCTCGGCACGGTTTGCTTATCCGCCGTTGTCATCGGTAAGGAATTTCCTTACATTCCATTCCGAGGTGAATGATGATCACAAGCAAGATGACCAGCAAGGCTCAAACGACGATCCCGCAGGCCGTGCGCTCCGCGTTGCACCTGAAGGAAGGGGATTCCATCGTCTATACGCTGGAGGCTGACAATCGCGTGGTGATATCGCGGGCTGCCGAACCGATGTCCGACGATCCTTTTGCGACCTTCTCGGAATGGGATAGCGAAGCCGATCGGAAAGCCTATGCCGACCTTTGAGCAGGGTGACATCATACGGGTGCCCTTTCCCTATACCGATCGCGATACGCGCCAGCGGCGTCCGGCGCTCGTTGTTTCCGCCGGTTCGCTCGGCGAGAATGATGCTCTCGTCTGGGCCGTCATGATAACCTCGGCCGAAAATCGGCCATGGCTCGGAGATGTTGCGATCTCTGATCATCAGACGGCAGGCCTGCCGGCGCCTTCGGTCGTTCGACCGGCGAAGATCGCCACCGTCGAGACATCGCAGATCGACCGGATCGGACGGCTACCGGATGCCGCGCTTGCGGTGGTGATATCGGCAATCCGAGCTCAACTTGGCGGCTAAACGCTAAAGCGGCCGATTGATATTCTTATACGTCTCGTCGAGCTGCTTCATCCGCTCGTCATAGGCCGCCTTGATGCAGGCGGCGTCCGCCTGGCAATCCTGTCGTTTCTTAAGCCAGGCCGTCTGTTCGTCCTGCAGGGTGCCGCGCGTGCCCATGGCGAGCAGGCCGGAGAGCAGGTCGAAGGTGGTGACCATCTTCACGTCGGCGTCGTTGAGTGCCCGGTTGTCGCAGATCGCCTTTTCGTCGGGCTTCAGCTCCTTGGCATCGCAGTCGAAGCTCGCGGCATGTGCGAGGGGGGCGAGCAATGAGACGGTCGAGAAGGCGAGGGCGGCGATGGCTGCTTTCATGCGGGCTATGATCCTGTTTCCTGGCAGGCGCTTATAGGAACGCCCGGACCAGAAAGATGATGCAGCAGGCCCATACGGCAAGGATGAAAATCAATCCGGCCCGGCTGACAGGCCGCCCCGCGCGCTCTGCAGCCTGCTGGCGCAGCTCCGCCATCACAGGCTGCGGGATGAGCCTGATCGCCAGCATGATGCCGAGCGGTACGATGATCAGATCGTCGAGATAGCCGAGCACCGGGATGAAGTCCGGAATGAGGTCGACGGGCGACAGTGCATAGGCGGCGACGGCCGCGGCGACCGCTTTCGCATACCATGGCACCCTGGGATCGCGGGCCGCGAGCCACAGCGCCGTGACGTCACGCTTCAGTGACTTCGCCCAGGCTTTTGCCTTTCCGATCAATTCCATATGCGCATTTCCTGAATCAAGATCGCAGGTCGGCCGTCGCCTTCAGCCATGCCTCGATCGGAATATGAAGGATTCGCTAAATGCAATATATCCGATTTGTTCACCAATATATGGGATGCATCGCTATATCGGTCGGTTGAGGAGCAATGCGGCAATGGTCGTTGCACGTGCATTCGGTAAGTCTTCCGCAGACGCACGGAAGCGGGAAATGGAGCGTCTGGCCGCGTTGGAGCAGCTCGATCTTCTCGACGCGCCAAGAGACGAGGGCTTCGATCGCATCGTCCGGCTGATCAAGCAGATCTTCGCGATCGATATCGGCCTCGTCTCGCTCATCGATGCGCATCGGCAATGGTATCAGGCCTGCTCTGGCCTCACTGCCGATGAAGTGCCGCGGGAAGATACGTTCTGCCGCTATGTCGTCGATTACGAAGAGCCCGTCATCGTCCAGGATGCCACCAAGGATCCACGCTTCGCGCAGCATCCGGCAGTCACCGGCGACAGCCATATCCGCTTCTATGCCGGCGTGCCGCTGACGACCAAGGCGGGGCATATCATCGGAACGGTCTGCGCCATCGATCGCCGGCCGCGATCCTTCGGCGCCCGCGACCTCGCTATCTTGGAAGAGCTCGCGGGTGCGGCGATGGACCGTATCGAACTGCTGCAATCAGCGGCGACCGACAGCCTGACGGAAGCCTTGACCCGGCGCGCCTTCAAGCAGGAAGCCGACCAGCTGATTTCGCTGGCGATCCGCCATCAGCACAATCTCTCCACCATCGTGCTGGATATCGACCGCTTCAAGAGCGTCAACGATACCCATGGCCATGCCGCGGGTGATCAGGTGCTGCGTGCGGTAGCCGCGACCTGCAAGGCCAATCTCAGGGCCGGCGATCTGTTCGGTCGCCTCGGCGGCGAGGAATTCTGCATCGTGCTGCCGCATATCGACCGCGAGGGTGCCGCAGCCGTGGCCGAAAAGATGCGCGCGGCGATCTCGGCCCAGCCGATCCAGGGCGACTTTGGCGCGCTGACGGTAACCGCGAGCTTCGGCATCTCCTCGATGTCGATCATCACCAAGGATATCGAAACGCTGCTCGCCCAGGCCGATGCCGCGATGTACCACGCCAAGAACAGCGGGCGCGATCGCTGCGTATCGTGGAACTCCATCCGGTCCGAAGGTTCGGCAGGCGCCCGCCGCCGCGTCCTGAAGGCAGGCTCTATCCTGTTCAACGACCGCCGCTCGACCATCGACTGCACCATCAAGTCGCTCGGCGCCGATAGCGCCGGCCTCTCGGTTTCGAACTCGGCCGGGATCCCGCCGGAATTCATTCTGGCGATCAAGGGCGAGGGCTTCGAGACCACCTGCCGGGTCATCGCCCAGGACCGCCAGAACCTCGAGGTTGCCTTCTAGGGTCTCTCTGCGAGGTGGATGTCACGCTGCGGTGACCAGGTGAGGTCTTTTGCCTTGCCGATCAATTCCATATCCGGCTTTGCTGAATCAAACTCGCAGGCCGGAAGCATCATCAGGCGGGCGGAAGCTTCCATGCTTCCGCCCTCTTTCCTTTCTAGCGTCCGGCGCTACAACACTGATCCGGAAGCATTTCAGAAGGGATTCCAATGCAAGGCCTGTTGAAACGTTCGTTTGTCCCGCTTTTTGCGCTCGCGGTTCTCCTGCCGCTCGGCGCGCATGCCGAGGACGCGAAAACCGTACCGCAGAGCCAGATGCAAATGCAGCTGTCCTTCGCCCCGCTGGTCAAGCAGACCTCGGGCGCGGTTGTGAACGTCTATGCCGAAAAGACCGTGCAGCGGCAGTCGCCCTTTGCCGGCGATCCCTTCTTCGAGCAGTTCTTCGGCCAGCAGATGCCGAACCGGTCGGAGAAGCAGTCGTCGCTCGGCTCGGGCGTCATTGTCGAGGCGAACGGCACCGTGGTCACCAACAACCACGTCATCGAAGGCGCCGACGATATCAAGGTGGCGCTCTCCGATGGCCGCGAGTTTCCCTGCAAGGTCGTGCTGCGTGACGATCGCCTCGATCTCGCAGTGCTGAAGATCGATACCAAGGCCAATTTCCCGACGCTGCCGATCGGCAATTCGGATGCCGTCGAGGTCGGCGATCTCGTACTCGCCATCGGTAACCCCTTCGGCGTCGGCCAGACGGTGACCTCGGGCATCGTTTCCGCGCTCGCCCGCAATCAGGTCGTCAAAAACGAGTTCGGCTTCTTCATCCAGACCGATGCCTCGATCAATCCCGGCAATTCGGGCGGCGCGCTGATGAACATGAAGGGCGAGCTGATCGGCATCAATACGGCGATCTTCTCCCGCGGCGGCGGCTCGAACGGTATCGGCTTTGCGATCCCTGCCAATCTGGTGAAGGTCTTCCTCACCTCGGCCGATGCCGGCGTGAAGTCCTTCGAGCGGCCCTATGTCGGCGCCACCTTCGACGCCGTGACCTCGGAAGTCGCCGAAGCGCTCGGCCTCGACAAGGCCCGCGGCGCACTGATCGTCAAGGTGGCCGACGGTAGCCCGGCGCAGAAGGCTGGCCTGAAGGCCGGCGAGATCGTCACCTCGGTCAACGGCATCCCGGTCGAGCATCCGGATGCGCTCCTCTATCGTCTGACGACGGCCGGCCTCGGCAATACGGTCAAGCTGGGCGTGGTCGAGAATGGCGGCGAACAGCAGGTTGCGCTGAAGCTCGATCGCGCCCCCGAAACCTCGCCGCGCGACCAGCGCACCATCGGCGGCCGCACGCCCTTCACCGGCACCGTCGTCGAAAACCTCTCGCCGCGCGTTGCCGACGAGCTGCGCATGCCGACGGAATCGACCGGCGTCGTCGTCGCCGAGGTCAAGGATGACTCTCCGGCCGCCCGTCTCGGCTTCGAGCCGAAGGATATCATCGTCGCCATCAATGGCACGCCGGTGCAGACCACCGAGCAGCTGTCGCAGATCGCATCCGACGATGCAGGTCTCTGGCGCGTCGAAATCGAGCGTGACGGCCAGAGGATCAGGCAGTTCTTCCGATGAGTGATGATCTCTTCGCACCGCGCATTCCAGATGAGGTCGCCAGCCGGCGGCCTCTTGCCGATCGGTTGAGGCCGCAGACGCTGTCTGAAGTCGCGGGGCAGGGCCACCTGACCGGCGAGGACGGCGTTCTCCGGCGGATGATCGAGAGCGGATCGCTTGGTTCGATGATCTTCTGGGGACCGCCCGGAACCGGCAAGACGACGGTGGCGCGCCTGCTTTCGGGCGAGGCAGGCCTCGCCTTCGAGCAGATCTCGGCGATCTTCTCCGGTGTCGCCGATCTGAAGAAGGTGTTCGAGGCCGCCCGGCTGCGCCGCATGGATGGCCGCCAGACGCTGCTCTTCGTCGACGAGATCCATCGCTTCAACCGCGCCCAGCAGGATAGCTTCCTGCCGGTGATGGAGGACGGCACCGTCATCCTCGTCGGCGCTACCACCGAGAACCCGTCCTTCGAGCTCAACGCCGCTCTTCTGTCACGCGCCCGCGTACTGACCTTCAAGTCACATGACGAGGAAAGCCTCAGCGAATTGCTGAAGCGCGCCGAGGAGGTCGAGCAGAAGCCGCTGCCGCTGACGGAGGACGCCCGCGCCAGCCTGCTGCGCATGGCCGATGGCGATGGCCGCGCCGTCCTGACGCTCGCCGAAGAGGTCTGGCGCGCCGCGCGCCCAAGCGAGGTCTTCGATACCGAAGGCCTGATGCGCATCGTTCAGCGCCGGGCGCCCGTCTATGACAAGGCGCAGGACGGCCACTACAATCTGATTTCGGCGCTTCACAAATCGGTCCGCGGTTCGGATCCGGATGCGGCGCTTTACTATCTGGCGCGCATGTTCGATGCCGGAGAAGACCCGCTCTATCTCGGCCGCCGTCTGGTGCGGATGGCCGTCGAGGATATCGGCCTTGCCGATCCGCAGGCGCTCGTCATCTGCAACGCCGCCAAGGACGCTTACGACTATCTCGGCTCACCGGAAGGCGAGCTGGCGCTGGCGCAGGCCTGCGTCTATCTGGCGACGGCGCCGAAATCCAATGCCGTCTATACGGCCTTCAAGGCGGCGATCATGGCGGCCAAGCAGAATGGCTCGCTGCTGCCGCCGAAGCACATCCTCAATGCACCGACCAAGCTGATGAAGGATGAAGGCTATAACGAGGGCTATCGTTATGATCACGACGAGCCCGATGCCTTTTCAGGCCAGGATTACTTCCCGGAGAAGATGGGCCGCAAGACCTTCTACGATCCGCCGGAGCGCGGTTTCGAGCGGGAAATCCGCAAGCGGCTGGAATGGTGGTCGAAGCTCAGGAGAGAGCGCAATCCGCGCTGATGCAGGGCGTCAGGAGGCTTTCTTCTGGCCACCGGGTGCCGCGATCACCTTGACGGCGGATTCCGCCAGACCGTGATGGCCTTCCATATCAACGATCAGGTGCCAATGCCCGCTATCGGGGATCACCATCTTGACCGGCGATTTCTTGGCGACGCCGCCGATATATTTGAAATCGAGAACCTCAGTGAAGCGCTGGAACTGCGGTGCCGTCATCAGGCGAACGTTGTTCACCGCATTCAGCGCCACTTCGACGATCGTGCCGGCACGCTGCTCATGAAGGTCGTAATGCTTGAAGCGGAAATTCGGCTTGCTCATCGGTCCCGAAAACTGGCTGCTATTTGACCGGTGATCTTAAGGCTGCGCGGTTAAGGAAAGGTTTGGCAGCCTGGCGGCGAAGGCTCCCGGTTTGGCACAACGGGAGCCTGTAGCGCCTAGTGCAGCCGCATGCCGCTGCCGTCGGAGAAGCCGAATTCCATCAGTGTTCCGTCTGCCGCGTGGCAGATATCGGCCGGGTTGTGATTGCACTCCGCAGCGGCGAAATGCAGGGCGGCGGCCTCGTTGATGAAGAGGCCGCCGACCAGTCCGTCGCGGTCGGCAACGATCCACTGTCCGCGCCTGTTCCTGCCGATGGTGAAGCGGGCGGGCGCGTTGTTGCGTTGAAGCGGATCGGCGGACGCGCCGGAAGAAAGTCGTGACATCGATATGTCCTTTCGAAGTTTTCCCGCATCTGCCTTGGAACGTTGCGGGCTAGCACTGGAAATCTATGGTGAGTGCGGTTGGCGTTCCATTCGCGGCCACGGCTGAAACTATAAAAATCTCATAGGGATAGCGCATGGCGCACCGGGGAGGTGCAGCTCTGCAGAGCCGCACAGATTGCCTCCTGCACGATTTGCTCAGCAGGAACCAGCGGCAGGCGCACATCAGCGGGGATGCCGGGGAAGGCGCCGAGCGCGAATTTGATATTGGCAGGCTCACCATCGCCGATCGCTTCGGCGAGCGGCGCAAGGCGGTCGGCAAGCACGAGCGCTGCCGGAAGGTTCCCGCAGACAGACGCATGCTGCAGCGAGGTCACGAGCTTCGGCAGCACATTGGCGGCGGGCGCGATGATGCCGTCTCCGCCGCAAGCTATGAAGGCCGGTGCCGCCACCGCGTTGCCGGTGAACAGGTGGAGCCGGTCGCGGTAAGGCGCGAGTGTGCCGATGTCGCCGCCGGCATCGAGCAGGCCGAAGATCGTGCCGGTCTGCGACAGTTCATCGAGGGTCGATGGCAGCAACGGCGAGGCGGTACGGCCGGGATCGCTTGAAATGATCAAGGGGAGGCTGCATGCCGAGGCAAGCTCGCTGAAATGCCGCAGAATGCCCTTCTGTCCCGGCTTCGAGTAATAGGGAACGGTGACGAGGGCTGCGCTGGCGCCGAGCGCTTCGGCGCGTCTTGTGAGCGCGATCGTGCTCGCCGTGCCGTTCGTACCCGTCGCGGCAATGACGGGCACGCGATCATCGGCAGCGCGCAGCACTGTCGAGAGAACAAGGTCGCGCTCCGTATCGGAGAGAACAGGGCCTTCACCGGTGACGGTCGAGACCGCCAGGCCGCCGATGCCGCTGGCGATCTGCCATTCGGTCAACCGCTCCAAGCTGGCGATATCGACGGCGCCGTGACGGAAAGGCGTGACGAGCGGGGTGATCGCGCCGGAAAGGCGCGGCCAAACATTGCGTCGCATCGGGGCCTCACATCCAGCCGAGGATGACGTAGAGCTCGACGCAGGCAAGGATGATGCCGAACACCATCAGCACCTGCGCCGTGCGGCGTTCGCGCATCAGGCGCGGAGTGGCGCCGCGGCGCGGGCGGCGCGGAAGCGGATTGGCAGGCATGACGTCTCGCATGGGATTACCTCTGCATTCTCGGCAAAGGCTAATCCCGCGGCCCGTAGGAAATCCATTCCGCGCCCTCACGCGCCATATATGAAAAGCATAAAGGCCGGGCGCTAGGCGCCGCGGCGATTCTCGATGTCGAGTTGCGAGACGAGCGCCAGCACCGTCTCGGATACCGGGGTGGGCACCGAGGCAAGGCGGCCGAGCGCCACGACCATGCCGCTCAGAGGCACGATCTCCAGCGCTTTGCCAGCCAGAAGATCCTGCAGCATCGATGTTCTAACGGCGCCGATATGGCGGGATTGCTCGAGGCGTTCCTCGATGGTGATCGAAAATTTCGCGCCGAGCGCTGTGCCGACGGCGCGCACCTCGTTCATGATCTTGCCGACCATGTCGTAGAGTGCCGGGTCGGCCATGATGTCGGTCATCAGGGCTCGTGTCAGCGCGCTGAGCGGATTGAAGGCGGCGTTGCCGGTCAGCTTGTTCCAGATCTCGTCGCGGATGCGCGGCGTCATCGAGACGTTGAGCCCGGCAGCCGTCAGCAGCGCCTTGATGCCTTCGAGATCATCGCTCATCTCGCCCGAGGGCTCGCCGAGGATATAGCGGCCGTTGTTGGACAGCTGGATCTCGCCGGGATTGACGACTTCGGCGCCCTGCATCGCAACACAGCCGATGACGCGCTCCGGTCCGATCAGCCGCCACAGGCGTCCCGCGGGATCGAGCTCTTCGAACTGCAGCTCGGCATGCGGGCTCTGGCTGTCGCGGTGGAAATACCACCAGGGAATGCCATTCAGGATCATCATCACCCGCGTGCCGTCCTTAAGGAGCGCAGCAATGCCCTCGGCCGCATCGCCGAGCTGATGGCCCTTGAGGCCGGTGATGATCAGGTCCTGTTTCGGCAGGCTGTACGGATCGTCGGTCGCGGTGATCTCCACCTTGATCGGCTTTTCGGCGCCGGCTTCGTAAAGCTTCAGGCCGTTTTCGCGGATGCTCTTGAGATGGGCACCGCGGGCGACGGCGGAGATAGTGACGCCGTTACCGGCGGCGGCAAGCTTTGCCGCAATGGCGCCACCGAGCGCACCGGCGCCGTAAACGCAGATCGATTTGAAGGACATGGGGAGGCTCCGCGAACATGAAGTGTCGCGCTAGACTTAGGTCATTCGCGCGCGATGGCGAATGACAATTTTTCGCGGGCCATCAAATTAATGCGTGGCCGGAGGGTCGACGAGTTCGTTGCGGCGCAGCTCGTCGATGGCGGCCACCGCGTCTTCGGCTGACCAGCCGGCGCGAAGGGCTGCGGCCACCATCTTGACCTCGACTTCCTGTTCGAGCGCCAGGAACAGCGGCTCGAGCGCCTCCTGGACTGTCAGGACGTGATCATGCGGCGGGGCGACGGTCTGGCGTGCGGCAATGCTAGGCATTTCAGCTTTTCTCCTCTCCGTTAGATGGTGACATGAATCCCCCACAATGCACGACAGTGGAAAAGGTTCCGTATTTTATTTCGGATGGTCTCCATCTTGTTCTTTCGCCCTGCCTCTGCCTTCTTGCAGCCATAACCTGACGCTCGATTCGCTGTTCCGCAACGAGGGCGGGGCATACACTTTGCATCAAAGGAGAATGGGATGACGGACGCCAAGAGCGGCATTTCGGGACTGCGGCCGCGTATTACGGTAATCGGCGTCGGCGGCGGCGGCGGCAATGCGATCAACAACATGATCGCAGAAAATCTTGAGGGCGTCGATTTCATCGCCGCCAATACCGATGCCCAGGTGCTCGCCACCTCCAAGGCCTCGCGCCGCATCCAGCTCGGTGCGCATGTCACCGAAGGTCTCGGCGCCGGTTCGCTGCCGGAAGTCGGCCATGCGGCCGCTGAGGAATCGATCGACGAGATCATGGATCACCTGGCCGGTTCGCACATGTGCTTCGTCACCGCCGGCATGGGCGGCGGCACCGGAACGGGTGCGGCGCCCGTGATTGCCCACGCCGCGCGCCAGGCCGGCATCCTGACCGTCGGCGTCGTCACCAAGCCCTTCACCTTCGAGGGCAACCGCCGCATGAAGATGGCCGAGATCGGCATCGAGGCCCTGCGTCAAGCCGCCGATACCGTCATCGTCATCCCGAACCAGAACCTGTTCCGTATCGCCGACGCGAAGACCACCTTCGCCGATGCCTTCATGACCGCCGACCGCGTTCTCTACGCCGGTGTCGGCTGCATCACCGATCTCATCGTCAAGGAAGGTCTGATCAACCTCGACTTCGCCGACGTCAAATCCGTCATGCGCGGCATGGGCCGGGCGATGATGGGCACGGGCGAGGCGGCCGGTGAGAGCCGTGCGATGAAGGCCGCCGAAGCGGCAATCGCCAACCCGCTGCTCGACGACATCTCGATGAAGGGCGCCAAGGGCGTGCTGATTTCGATCTCCGGCGGTTCCGATATGACGCTGTTCGAAGTCGACGAAGCCGCAAGCCGCATCCGCGACGAGGTTCAGGACGATGCCGACATCGTCGTCGGTGCGATCTTCGACCGCAACCTCGATGGCAAATTCCGCGTCTCCGTCGTGGCGACCGGCCTCGATGGCAACGGTGTTCCCGCTGCCGCTCCGGGCGTTGCCGCACAGGCGATCCCGACACGCACCCTGCAGTAAGTCACCGACCAGTGATCAGCCGGCCGGAGTGAGCCGGCTGATCACCACATCCATGAATGCCCGCAGCCGCGGTAGCCGCTTGAGATCGCGGTGATAGCCGAGAAACGTATCGCGCCCCGGCGGCGCTTCGGGCACGTCGACGCGCTCCAATCCCGGAAAATGATCGCCGAGCGGCCGCGGCAAAACGGCCATTCCCGCACCGCGGGCGCAAAGGGCCGCCTGCACATCGCGATTGTTGCTGCGCATGGTGATCGTCGCCTTCGGGAAGGTCCGCGTCACCCAATGCACATCCGGCATTTCGGCAAAGGCCTCGTCCATGGTGACGATGGTAAAGCCGCTGCCGTCTCCTGCCGTTGGGTGAGGCGCGCCTTTCGCAACGTAAAGTCCATAGCCGATATGCATCAGCTTGCGTGAGATCACCTCAGGTTCGGTGAACGGCCGGATGCGGAACACCAGATCGGCCTCGCGCCGTGAGAGGTTGAGAAGCCGCGCATCGGTGAGCAATTCGACCGAAACCTTCGGATGTGCCTGCGAGAATTCCGCCAGAACCGGCGTCAGCATGTGAAGGCCGAACCAGTCAGAGCACGATATCCGCAGCATGCCCTCGAGCGATCGCGTGCTGCCTTGCAGTTGCCGCTCCAGCGCAACGGCCTCTTCCTCCATCCGCAACGCATGCTGCAGGACGATGCTGCCCTCGTCGGTCAGCACGAAGCCGTCGGCCGTTCGCTGAAACAGCATGTGGCCGGTCGCCGCCTCCAGCGCCTTCAGCCGCCGCCCCATGGTCGGCTGCGTCTGGCCGAGCTTGCGGGCGGCAGCGCCGAGCGTGCCTTCGCGGGCAATCGCGAGAAAGATCCTGACATCGCTCCATTCCATGATTGCCTCATTCAATAATGAATGGAGATCATGCGATATCTTTGATTTTCATTCAATCGCGTTGGGGAGATCATCCGGCCATCGAAACCGGAGTGACCGACATGAGCACGATGAAAGCCCTGATCCTTGAAAACCACAATGCACCGTTCCGGCTGGCCGAGATCGCCCGCCCGAAGCCTGCTGCCGGCGAAGTCCTCGTTCGCATCAAAGCGAGCGGCGTCAACCCGCTCGACACCAAGATCCGCGCCGGTGCCGCAGAGCATGCCCGCCAGCCGCTGCCTGCCATTCTCGGCATCGACATGGCCGGTGTCGTCGAAGAGGTCGGCCAGGGCGTTTCCGGCTTCCGCCGCGGCGACGAGGTCTATGGCATGACCGGCGGCGTCGGCGGCGTGCAGGGCTCGCTGGCGGAATTCGCCGCTGTCGATGCCCGCCTGCTGGCGATCAAGCCCGCGAACCTGACGATGCGCGAGGCGGCAGCCCTGCCGCTGGTCTTCATCACCGCCTGGGAAGGACTGGTCGACCGCGCCGCCGTGAAATCCGGTCAGAGCGTTCTGGTCCTTGGCGGCGCCGGTGGTGTCGGCCATGTCGCGGTTCAGATCGCCAGGGCATTTGGCGCCGACGTCTACGCTGCCGATGGCGCCTCCAAGGCCGATTACATCCGCAGCCTCGGCGCGACCCCGATCGACCACACTGCCGAAAGCGTCGAGGACTATGTCGCCAGATATACCGGCGGCAAGGGCTTCGATCTCGTCTATGACACGGTCGGCGGGGCAGGGCTCGATGCCGCCTTCAAGGCCGTCAAGCGTTTCGGCCATGTGGTGACCAGCCTCGGCTGGGGCACGCATGCGCTGGCGCCGCTCTCCTTCAAGGCCGCGAGCTATTCCGGCGTCTTCACACTGCTGCCGCTCCTGACCGGCGAGGGCCGAGAGCACCACGGCGAAATCATGCAGGAGGCAACCAGGCTTGCGGAAGCCGGAAAACTCGTCCCGCGCCTCGATGCCCGCCGCTTCACGCTCGAAGAGACCGCCGAGGCGCATCGCCTGATCGAGGAACGCCAGGCCAAGGGCAAGCTGGTGATCGATATCGCTTGAGACACCGAAACGCCGCCCGTAACCCGCGGGCGGCGTTTTGGCGATGAGGTCTGCTTCAGGCCGCGAAGTCGGTCGAGACCGCAAGCGCCCGCCAGGCCGAAAGCTCCTGCTCGACGAAGGCATTCTTCTCGCCGAGCTTGGCAACCGTGTCGCTGCCGAAGGGCATGCGCAGCGGTGGGTTCTCGGCCTTGACAAGCGTCACGATACCAGCCGCAAACTTTGCCGGATCGCCGGGCTGCGCATGATGGGCGCTGGCCGCAAAGTCCCGCATGTCGCCGGCCGGCGTTCCCACATAGTCCGGGATCGATGCCGGGCTGATCGACAGCGAATTGTCGGCCAGGAAGTCGGTGCGGAAGAAGCCGGGCTCGACGATCGTCACCTTGATGCCGAACGGTTCGATTTCTGTCGCCAGCGATTCCGAAAGACCCTCGACCGCAAACTTGGTCGAGCCATAGACGCCCCAGCCCGGATAGCCGGCATAGCCGCCGATCGACGAGAAGTTCAGGATGCGGCCCGAGCGCTGGCGGCGCATATGGGGCAGTACGGCGCGGGTGACCTTCAGCAGCCCGAAGACATTGGTCGCATAGATCTTCTCGATCTCCTCTGCCGTTGCCTCCTCGACGGCGCCGAGCAGCCCGTAGCCGGCATTGTTGACCAGGATGTCGATGCGGCCGAAGCGCTGAACCGCTGCCGCTGCAACTTCCTGCGCCTGTCGCTCATTGGTGACATCGAGTGCTGCCGCAAGCAGATTGGGATGCTCGCCGATGGCATCGATGACGGTCTTCGGATTGCGGGCGGTGGCAACGACGGCATCGCCTGCGGCCAGGGCTTCCTTGGTCATCAGCGCGCCGAAACCGCGGGATGCACCAGTGATGAACCAGACTTTCATGACACGTTCCTTTCAGATCTCTCTTCGTTGTGTGCCGGTCTCTCAGTGCCGGTGAGGAGAATTTGACCTGAAAGCCGCTCCTGCATAAGATTCGTTATTTTCCGAATTATGCTGAGTGAGATTCATCAATGCGCGCGACCGATCTCTCCGAAATGGCGGCCTTCGCCGCCGTCGCCCGGCATCTCAGTTTCCGCAAGGCAGGTGAGGAGCGGGGTGTGACGGCTTCGGCGATCAGCCATGCCGTGCTCAATCTCGAGGAACGGATCGGCATCCGACTGCTCAACCGCACTACCCGCAGCGTATCGCTGACCCAGGCCGGCGAGCTCCTCAAATCCCACCTCGATCCCGCTTTCGGCGAGATCAGCTCGGCGCTCGATACGCTGAACCAGTTCCGCGACACGCCCTTCGGCAAGGTGCGCCTCAACGTCGCCAATTCGATTGCCCCCTTCGTCATCGGCCATATCATCGGCCCGTTGCTGTCGAAGAACCCCAATCTGCAATTGGAAATCAGCGCCACGGACCGGCTGGTCGATATCGTCGAGGAAGGCTTCGATGCCGGCATACGCTTTGGCGAGCGCGTCACCGAGGGGATGATCGCGCTGCGCATCCGCCCGCGCCTGCGTCTCGTCGTCGTCGGCTCGCCCGCCTATTTCGAGCACCGGCCGAAGCCGCTGACGCCGCATGATCTGAAGCGCCATCTCTGTATCCAGAACATGTATCCTTCGGGCGTGCGCTATCCCTGGGATTTCGCGCGCGACGGCCAGCCGGTCACCTTCCATCCGAACGGGCCGCTGTCGCTCGACGACCACGAACTGATGACCCAGGCTGCGCTGGGCGGCGTCGCGCTCGCCTATGTCTGGGAAAACCGCGTCGCCGAGCATGTCGCCGCCGGCAGATTGATCAAGGTGCTCGATGACTGGTGCCAGCCCGAGGAGCCGCTCTATCTCTATTATCCCAGCCGCCGCCACATGTCGGCCGGCTTCCGGGCGCTCATCGAGGCGATCCGGGCGGAGTAGCGCGTCAGAGCTTGCGGAATTCGAGGCGGAAGATCACATCCTGGCTGCTCAGGAGATCCTTGCCCGGCGCATTGTGGATCACCAACCTGTCGCCTTCGAGCCGGATGGGCCGGATCTGATCTTCCTGCCATGCCGGGTCCCAGGCGGCGTCGACATGATGGACGACGCGATCGCCCTCCAGCGTGTAGGTGGCTGTATAGGCAAGCATGGTGTCGAAGAGGGTAGCCTTGTCGGCATCCGAATAGCCTTCGCGGCGCCCTGCGGGGCGTTGGCGGTTGGCAACGAAGGCCATCATCCGGCCATCGGGCTGATAGGCGATGTACCCAACAGGATCGGCGCCCATGGCATCGCTGACCTCGCCGGTCGCGACCACTCTCCGCGTCCAGGAAATCATCTTCCATGTGCCGATCAGCGCTTGCGCATCCATGGTCGTCCCCCTCGTCAAAGTAGCACGACCGGCTTGATGCAGTCATCGCTTATATGCCGAAAGGGCGGGGGAGCTTCCGCCGGTAATCTGGAAATTCGGCCGTTTCGCCCTACATCAGTCTTGTTACCTCTTGCCTTCCGAGGCACCTCCCAAAAGATCAGGAATAGACCATGTCCCAAGACAACGCCCCCGTCTGGTTCATCACCGGCTGCTCGACAGGCTTCGGCCGCGAGCTCGCCAAGCTCACCATCGCCCGCGGCTGGCCGACCATCGTCACTGCCCGCGACAAGGCCCGCGTCGCCGATCTCGCCGAAGGTCATGACAATGCGCTGGCCATCGCGCTCGATGTCACCGACAAGGGGCAGATCGCCTCGGCCGTCAAGGAAGCCGAGGAGCGCTTCGGCCGCATCGACGTTCTCGTCAACAATGCCGGCTATGGCTACCAGTCCTCGATCGAGGAAGGCGACGATCAGGAAATCCGCGATCAGTTCGAAGCCAATGTCTTCGGCCTGTTCGCCATGACCCGTGCCGTGCTGCCCGGCATGCGTACCCGCCGCCGCGGCCATGTCATCAACATCACCTCCGTCGCCGGTTTCATTGGCTTCCCGGCATCCGGCTATTATTCGGCCAGCAAGCACGCCGTCGAAGGCTTCTCAGATTCGCTGGCGGCCGAGACGGCTGCCCTCGGCATCCAAGTCACCTGCGTCGAGCCCGGCCCGTTCCGCACCGATTGGGCCGGCCGCTCGCTGCGCCAAACGGAGAGCAAGATCGCCGATTATGCCGAGACCGCTGCCGGGCGCATGAAGCAGACGTCGGGCTATAGCGGCCAGCAGCCGGGCGATCCCGTGCGTGCTGCCGAGGCGATGATCAAGATCACGGAGGTCGAGAAGGCGCCGCGCCATCTCGTGCTCGGCGCGTTCGGCTATGAAGCAGTCACCAAGAAGCTTGCCGAGCGGCTGGCGCTGGTCGAAGCCTGGAAGGATACCAGCATCGGCGCCGACTTCCCGAAAAGCTGAGGGCAATCCCGAGCAACCCTTTGACTTCTGCGGCCGTCCTGTCCGATGATCGGGCAGGGCGGCCGCGGTTTTTCGGAGGGTTGGATGCGTGACCGGTTAATATCTCAGGCTAGGGCGATGAGGACGGCCGTTCTGGCGCTTGCGCTCCTGCCTGCTTTGGCCGGGCTCGCGATCGCCGCCGATGTGCCGCCGCAGAGCGCCAAGTCGAAGACCGAGGTCGAGACGCTGGGCTCCCGCTGGACCAAGCATTTCTCCGAGGCCGCAACGCCGGAAAAGCGGGCCGCCGCCTTCCGCAGCTTCATGGCCGACAATCCCGAACCGACCCGTGTGCAGATCCGCCATATGGATGCCGATGGCGTTGAGGCCGATCTCATCTGGCCGGCCCGCCTTCACCATCCGCTCGGCCGCCGCGGTATTCTCTATGTCCATGGCGGCGGCTTTCACGGCGGCTCGCCGCGCACACACCGGCTGCTGGCCGGATCGCTCGCCAAGGCGGCTTCGTCGGATGTGCTGCTGATCGACTACCGTCTTGTGCCGGAGGGGCGTTATCCGGCGCAGATCGACGATATCAGGACCGCCTATCGCTGGATGCTCGAAAACGGCTACGAGAGCGGCAATATCGTCGTCGCCGGTGATGGCACCGGCGCCAACTTGGCGCTCGAAGCGGTATTGCGGCAGAAGGCGGCTGGCCGCCAGCTTCCTGCAGCCTTCGTCGCCATCAGCCCGGTTTCCGATCTGTCCGCCAGCGGCGCCTCGATGCAGGCCAATGCCGCGACCGATCCGGTGATCAGCAAGGCGGTGATCGATGCGTTCGCCAAGCCCTATCTCGGCGCCACCGCGCCGCAGGATCCAGCCGTCTCGCCGCTTTTCGCCGATCTTTCCGGTCTGCCGCCGATGCTGCTGCAGGTATCCGGCAGCGAAGCGCTGCTCGACGACAGCCTGCGCCTTGCCGACAAGGCACGCCAGGCCGGTGTCGATGTGACGCTTGAAGTCTGGCCGGGCTTGATCCACGGCTGGCAGCTCTTCCCGCATCTGCTCGAGGATGCCGACAAATCCAACCAGCGCATCGCCGAATTCGCCATGCGCCATTTCGCCGACAGCCCGCAGCAATAACGCGGGCAGGAGACCGCCAATGACCAAGGCCGCCTATGTGCTCGGAATACTCTTGATCCTCGTCGGCCTCGTCTGGATGGGGCAGGGCAGCGGCTACTTCCCCTATCCCGCCGAGAGCTTCATGATCGACCAGACGCCCTGGATCTATTGGGGCGCGCTGGCCGCCATCGTCGGCGTCGTGGTGATCGCGCTCGCCAGACGGCGGGCCTAGGGCCGCTCCCTCATGCCTGTGCCTGTCACAGGAATCCAGCCACCGCTCGTCTGCGCGGTGGCTGACTCACGTCTCCACGCCCATGCCCCAATACTGGGCGCACTTGATCCCACTGAGACGCAAAGGGACCGAGGGGTGAATAATCTACTTGGTGCAGTTTCCTGCATTGTCCTTGGCCAAGCACTCATTGCAAAGCTCGCCGCTCGCAGGCTTCGTAGGGCGTTCGTCATAGTCTGACATCGGCCAGTTGCTGCAGTTGCGGCACCAATGCCAGGTATCTTTGCCGTTGCGCTTCCTGTAAGCCATCATTTCCTCCCGTCAGCGTTGAGTGACCCGAGGAACCTAAGCGAGAAAAGCCGCATGCTCCACGAACCAGCCACAGCCGCAAGGTGGTGGACGGCGAGAGGTCGATTGCATTGTCAGACGAGCCCCTCGATCGGCCGGCCGATGGCGAGCGATTTGCGCAGATTGGGATCGAGCCGCTCGGCATAGGCATGGTCGGGTGCAGCGCCGAGACCATCCAGCATCTTCGAGAAGAAGCAGCGCACGGCGGCCGCTGCCGTGATGTCGAAAATCTCTGCATCCGAGAACCCGTGCTTCTTCAGCGCATCGACATCCTGCTGGGTGATACTGGTGGCGTCGCGCACCACCTTGGCGGCAAACGCCATGATCGCCCGCTCACCCGCATCGACAGGCGCCTTCTCGCCGCCATCGGCGGTTGCCGCGAGCCCATCATTGGTAAAGCCTTCGCGCAGCAGCACGGAACCGTGCGCCAACATGCAATAGGAGGATTTCAACTCCTTGGCGGCCGCCAGCGTCACCAGCTCGTAGCGCCTGAGCGTCATGTGGCTGCGGATGCTCGACAGCAGCGCACCCCAATGCTCCATCACCTCCGGCCGGTGCCCGAAGGCGCGGTACATGTTCGGCAGATACCCGTAACTCGCCTCCGCCGCGGCATACATCGATGCCGTCTTGTCATTTGCGGATGCATCGGGAGTGTGAATGAAGGCCATGGCGCGATCCTCCGTTTCTGGTCCGATCAGGATATTCCAGAATGGCCTTCTCGCCTATGCGCTTCGCGCGCCGCCGGTCACGGCAAGCGCTCAATCATGCGTATTCTTGGAAATCTGCCATTCGCCGTTTTCATCGACTTCGACGCGCTTGTTGCCGCGATAGAAGATCGGCTTCTTGGTCTTCTTGTCCATCGAGAACCGGCTCGGCGTAAACTTCTGGTCCTCACGGCCCTCATTCGCCAGCGCCAGCGCTTCCTTGAACTGCCCGTTCTTGCAAAGCGCGAGGAATTGTTTTTCGTCCATGATCCTACCCAAACTCAACCGGCTGTCTTGATGTCTGCATATGGCATGAAGCCGGCCGGTGTTTCTAGGCAAAAACAACACGCGCACAACGGCCAGCCCGCATCCCGAGGTGCGGAGGCGAAGCAAAAGCCTCGAAGGACGAGGGCGGGTTGTAGCTCTGGCACTCGCCATGGTAGCGTTCGCCGTTGGCATCGGAGCAGTTCATGGAAGTGACCGTCTACATCCTGCGATGCCGCGACGGGTCCTATTATACCGGGCTGACGAAGCAGAATATCGAAGCGCGCGTCTGGGAGCACAATGCCCGGATATACGATGGTTACACTGCCAAACGCCTGCCCGTCGAACTGGTCTTCACCGAGACCTACGACCGCATCATCGATGCCATCGCAAGGGAGCGGCAGATCACGGGCTGGTCGCGGCGCAAGAAGGAGGCGCTGATCGCCCTGAATTATGAGGCGTTGCCGGGTCTGTCGAAGCGTGGGCCGGTGTCGGCAAAATAAGAGCGGTGGCCAGCCTGATCTTTCGAGGCTGCGCCCTTTGGGCTTTGCACCTCAGGATGAGGCTGGAGTGGGCGCTTTGCCTGCGATGGGAGGCCAGACCTCTAGCAACTCACTCGTGGCGTTACTTGCTTCGGTTAGGCGCCAACGGCCAGCCCTCATCCTGAGGTGCGGAGGCAAAGCCGGAGCCTCGAAGGACGAGGGCGGGTGATGATCGGCCGTGCCACGAAAACAAAAAGGGGCGCCGAAGCGCCCCTATCACATTCACTCTCCGCTGAAAAATCAGCTGCAGCCGCTGGTCGCGCCGCACGTGTCGCACTTCTCGCAGGTGCCGTTGCGGACCATCGTGAAGTTCTGGCACTCGGAGCACATGTTGCCCGTGTAGCCCTGCATGATGGAGCGGGCGCGGCGTTCGGCTTCTACCTTCTTGGCTTCCGTCTTGGCGGTCGCAGCGTCGGCGGCGGCCTTGTCGGAGAAGAGAGCGGTGGCCTGCTGCTGGGCTTCGGAAGCGAGCTCTTCGTTCACTTCGTCGGCGATTTCCTCGGCCAGTTCCTTGGCGCGCTCCTCGTAATCGCGCTTGAAGGCGACGATTTCGGAGGTGGCGACGGCGGTTGCCGGTTCCAGCTTGCGGGCAGCAGCGCCCGCAAAGGCGGTGACCGTACCGGCCGAGGAGGCGCGGACAGGCGTTGCTGCCGATGCGCCCTTCGGTTCGCCGACCAGGCGGTCGCCGGTGCCGGGAACGAGCGTCGGCTTGTAGCCGCGGGTCCAGCCGGTCGAGACGAGGTTGGTCTTGCCTTCCTGGATGCCCTTGCCGAGTGCCGTGTTCGAGAAGTCGGACGTATCGACATGCGCCAGGTCATGACGGCCGAGATAGGAGACGGCGAGTTCGCGGAACACGTAGTCGAGGATCGACGTGGCATTCTTGATCGCGTCGTTGCCGATGACCATGCCGGCCGGCTCGAACTTGGTGAAGGTGAAGGCTTCGACATATTCCTCGAGCGGCACGCCGTACTGCAGGCCGAGCGAGATGGCGATCGCGAAGTTGTTCATCATCGCACGGAAAGCAGCGCCTTCCTTGTGCATGTCGATGAAGATTTCGCCAAGGCGGCCGTCACCGAATTCGCCGGTGCGCAGATAAACCTTGTGTCCGCCGACAGCTGCCTTCTGGGTGTAGCCCTGGCGGCGGTTCGGCAGCTTCTCGCGTTCGCGGGTCACGCGTTCGATGACACGCTCGATGATCTTCTCGGTGACGGTGACGGCCTGGGCCGCGACCGGCTGCTGCAGCAGCTCTTCGAGTGCATCCTCATCGGCTTCGTCTTCGATCAGCGAAGCGTTCAGCGGCTGCGACAGCTTGGAGCCGTCACGGTAGAGGGCGTTTGCCTTCAGGCCGAGCTTCCAGGAGAGCATGTAAGCGCTCTTGCAATCCTCGACGGTGGCATCATTCGGCATGTTGATCGTCTTGGAGATCGCACCCGAGATGAACGGCTGCGCAGCCGCCATCATGCGGATATGGCTCTCGACCGAGAGATAACGCTTGCCGATCTTGCCGCACGGGTTGGCGCAATCGAAGACCGGCAGATGCTCGTTCTTCAGGAAGGGTGCGCCTTCCAGGGTCATGGCGCCGCAGACGTGAACGTTGGCGGCCTCGATGTCCTTCTTCGAAAAGCCCATGTGGTCGAGCAGGTTGAAGCTCATGTCGGCGAGCTGCTCGTCGGAGACCTTCAGGGTATCCTTGAGGAAGTCGGTGCCGAGCGTCCACTGGTTGAAGACGAACTTGATGTCGAAGGCGTTCTTCAGCGCGGCGTTGACGGCTTCCACCTTCTCGTCGGTGAAGCCCTTGGTCTTCAGGGTCGAGGGGTTGACGCCGGGCGCCTGGTTCAGGTTGCCGTGGCCGACAGCGTAGGCCTCGATCTCGGCAATCTGCGCTTCGGAATAGCCGAGCGAACGCAGCGCATCCGGAACGGCGCGGTTGATGATCTTGAAGTAGCCGCCGCCGGCGAGCTTCTTGAACTTGACGAGTGCGAAGTCGGGCTCGATGCCGGTCGTGTCGCAGTCCATGACCAGGCCGATCGTGCCGGTCGGGGCAATAACCGAGACCTGGGCGTTGCGGTAGCCATGCTTCTCGCCGAGTTCGATCGCCTTGTCCCAGGCGCTCTTGGCGTGAGCGGCGAGGTCCTGATCCGGGTTTTCGGAATGGATCAGCGCGACCGGGTTGACCGACAGGGCCTCATAGCCGGAGGTCTCGCCGTAAGCGGCGCGGCGATGGTTGCGCATGACGCGCAGCATGCTCTCGCGGTTTGGCGCAAAGTTCGGGAACGGGCCGAGCTCGGAGGCCATTTCAGCCGAGGTTGCGTAGCAGATGCCGGTCATGATCGCGGTCAGCGAGCCGGCAATGGCGCGGCCTTCTGCCGAGTCATAGGGGATGCCGGAGGACATCAGCAGGCCGCCGATATTGGCGTAGCCGAGGCCGAGCGTGCGGTATTCGTAGGAGAGTTCGGCAATCCGCTTCGACGGGAACTGCGCCATCATGACCGAAACTTCGAGCACGACGGTCCAGAGGCGGACGGCATGTTCGTAATCGGCGATGTCGATGCGCTTCGTTGCCTTGTCCTTGAACTGCAGCAGGTTCAGCGAAGCCAGGTTGCAGGCGGTGTCGTCGAGGAACATGTATTCCGAGCACGGGTTCGAGCCGCGGATCTGGCCGCCGGCCGGCGAGGTGTGCCAGTCGTTCATCGTCGTGTTGAAGTGCAGGCCCGGATCGGCCGATGCCCAGGCGGCGTAGGAGATCGACTCCCAGAGGTCGCGGGCCTTCAGCGTCTTCATGACCTTGCCGTCCTTGCGGGCGGTCAGGTGCCAGTCGCCGTCGTTTTCGACAGCGCGCAGGAAGTCGTCCTTGATCGAGACTGAGTTGTTGGAGTTCTGGCCCGAAACGGTCAGGTAGGCTTCGCTATCCCAGTCCGTGTCGTAGGTCTTGAATTCCATGTCCGTGTAGCCCTGGCGGGCGAACTGGATGACGCGGCCGATATAGTTTTCCGGAACCTGGTCCTTCTTGGCAGCGCGGATTTCGCGCTTCAGGGCCGGGTTCTTGGCCGGGTCGAAACACTCGCCGTCATCGCCGCCGTCGCAATTGACGCAGGCCTTCATGATCGCCTTCAGATGCTTGGCGACGACCTTCGAACCGGTGACCAGAGCGGCAACCTTCTGCTCTTCCTTGACCTTCCAGTTGATGTATTCCTCGATATCCGGATGGTCGATGTCGACGACGACCATCTTGGCCGCACGGCGGGTCGTGCCGCCCGATTTGATGGCGCCGGCAGCGCGGTCGCCGATCTTCAGGAAGCTCATCAGGCCGGAGGAGCGGCCGCCGCCGGAAAGCCTTTCGCCTTCGCCGCGCAGCATGGAGAAGTTGGAGCCGGTGCCGGAGCCGTACTTGAAGAGGCGCGCTTCGCGCACCCAGAGGTCCATGATGCCGCCTTCGTTGACGAGGTCGTCTTCAACCGACTGGATGAAGCAGGCATGCGGCTGCGGATGTTCGTAGGCGGACTTCGACTTGGTCAGCTTGCCGGTGAACGGATCGACGTAATAGTGGCCCTGGCCCGGGCCGTCGATGCCGTATGCCCAATGCATGCCGGTGTTGAACCACTGCGGCGAGTTCGGGGCAACGCGCTGCGTGGCGAGCATGTAGGCGAGCTCGTCCTTGAATGCCGACGCATCTTCTTCCGAAGAGAAGTAGCCACCCTTCCAGCCCCAGTAGGTCCAGGTGCCGGCCAGGCGGTCGAAAACCTGACGGGCGTCGGTTTCCGAGCCGTACTGCTGATCCTTCGGCAGATCCTTCAGCGCTGCTTCATCGGCAACCGAGCGCCACAGGAACGACGGAACGTCGTTTTCCTCGACCTTCTTCAGGCGTGCGGGAACGCCGGCCTTGCGGAAATACTTCTGCGCCAGGATGTCGGCGGCGACCTGCGAAAACTGCGCGGGAACGTCGATGTTCTCGAGGCGGAAGACGATCGAACCGTCAGGGTTCTTGATCTCGCTGGTCGCCTTGCGGAATTCGATTTCCCCATAGGCACCTTGTTCCGCTTTCGTGAAACGCCGTTCAATGCGCATGTCGCCAACCTCTAATCTGCGCGCCCGTCCCCGATGACCAAGGCGCAAGTTTCCTCATCCGGCAGCGCGCCAGGAAGGGCGCAGCCAGTTCTCGTATCCGTATTGTGACAGGGGTGTCATCCGGAGATGTCCTTCCTGTATATTGTGGTGATGATGGCTGCTAGCACTAAATATAGTATTAACAGCTATTTTTCGCCAGCCCCAATGTCACTGCCGGGCGGTCAAAAATTTGCGCAAGGAATGCCACGCAGCGGTCATCCGTCATAGATGCAACGCCCTGATTCCACGCTTGAATTTTGAAGAGAACCGGCCTCGTTAATTCCGGTCCAGTTGCCGCCGCAACATCGGATCCCATTAAGTTTGAAACACGCGATTCCGTCAAGGGGTGGTTTTTAACGAAGCGTTCACCACAACATATTGTGGATGGGGCTGTGGACACTGGGGAAAAGCCTGGAGGCCTTGTTTTTCAAGGGCTTGGCGCGGTCAAGCCGGGAAATGATACCGATGTCATCAAAAAAACACGAAATTTTAAATCTAGCGATGGTGTTTCGTCGGCAAATCGGTCTAGCGATTCGAAACACGAAGAAGCTTCAGATTGCGTCCAGCGCGATCGTCACGGTGGCGATGCCGATGGCCTTGCCGGTCTCGTCCCGGATCGTGAAACTCGCTTGTGTTTCAAGGATTTGCGTCACGTCATCGCGCTCGGCGCGGTCGATGAAGGTCTCGTCCGAATCACGCGCGAAGGTTCGGAGGTATTTGTTCTCGTCGCCCTGCCAGTAATCCATCGTCGTGCGGCTCTCGCCGACATTCAATCCGTTCTTGTCGGTGACGAAGAACTCGATGATGACGCCCTGGGAATTGTCCTGCTTCGATTTCAGATAGCGGGAGACCGGGTTCATCATCAGCTTCGAGATCATCTGGAACTGGCCGGTCTCGACCTCGGAGCGGTAGGTGCCGTCCAGAACCTGGATATCGGTCTTGCTGACATCGCCGAAGCGGACGTTCTGGTCCTTGATGGCCTTCAGCACGACGGGATTGTTGACCATCGGCCGGACCACGGTATCCACATATTCGCGCACGACGGAGATATAGGCAGGTTCGGCATAGGACGGCGCGGGCAGCGCAAATGTCGAGATCGAAAGCCCTGAAGCCACGACCGCAATGACCCAACCCCCGTAGCGCATTGCCCTTCCTTGCTGCGCGCCTGACGGCACGCGGTTGCCCATATAGTCTATGCAGCGGGGGCATGTTTTCCGGCGCGCCCTGATGCCGGTAAACTGTGGATGCCCTTGCCGAGCATCCACTATACATTCGCAATATTACTAAGATAACAATCAATACCCGCAGCGGCTGCTGCTTCGGATATTATCATCTTTAGGTTTATTTCGGGCCTTTTGCAATCGGCTCCTGATAGGTGAAGCCCATATCCCACGGGAAATAGATCCACGTATCCTGGCTGACTTCCGTGACAAAGGTATCGACGGTCGGCACGCCCTGGGGCTTGGCGTAGACGCAGGCGAAATGCGCCTTCGGCAGCATGCCGCGCACCTGGGCCGCCGTCTTGCCGGTGTCGGTCAGGTCGTCGATGACGAGAATGCCTTCGCCGCCATTTTCCTGCAGCTCGGGCGCGATGCCCTTCAGGACGACCATGTCACCCTGGTTCACATAGTCGTGGTAGGAGGCGACGCAAACCGTCTCGATCAGGCGGATGTTGAGCTCGCGGCAGATGATTGCCGCCGGAACGAGGCCGCCGCGGGTGATGCAGACGATGCCTGTGAATTCCTTGTTCAATCCTGCGATCCGCCAGGCGAGCGCGCGCGCATCGCGGTGAAACTGGTCCCAGGAAACGGGAAAGGCTTTATCGGGAAGGGACATGGGACTGCTCCGCGGCATGATGGAAACCGCCGGCGACCTCAGGGCGACCACAAACGCAAATCGCGCAGCCGGAGCTGCGCGAATGATTGCCGGGGCCCGTCACCGGTCGCCTGAAATAGCGGCATTTGCGGCCGGAACGCAAGTCCCGGCACGCAATCATCAACGGGATAGCAGCGTCAGCGCCGTCATCGACTGCAAGAGAGACTTGGTCGTGCCGCCAAAGATCGTCTGCCAGAGCCACGAATGCGTATAGGCGCCCATGACCAGAAGATCGATGCTGTTGTCGGAAAGCCGGTTCTCGATCACCGACGACGCGCTCTTGCTGGCGCTCTCGGCAGTCGCAAGCGTCGCGTTGACGCCATGGCGGGCGAGGGTGGCGGCGATATCGGCGCCGGCGAGACCGGCACTCTGCGTTGCGCTATCGACGGGATCGACGGAGAAGATCTCCACCGCATCGGCACCCTTGAGGATCGGCAGCGCGTCGAATGTGGCGCGGGCCGCTTCCTTCGAGCCGTTCCAGGCGATCAGCACCCGCTTGATCGGCTTGGGGTTGCGGATGATGTAGGGGATCATCAAAACGGGACGGCCGCTTTCGAACAGGAAGTTGTCGACATCGACATGGCTGTCGGAGGGCCGCGCCGGATCGGCCTGCGAGGCGATCAGCAGATCGGCGCTACGGGCGGTTTCGATCAGCGGCGCCGAGCCGTAGCCGGTGGAGGTGGCGAAGCTGCGCCACTCGAAGGAGACGCCGCTCGCCGCCGCCTTCTGTTTGAAGATCCGCTCGACCTCTATGGTCTCAGAATGCGCCATGTCCTGCAGGGCCTGCACCGCGACGGGATCGGGAATTTCCATCGGCGCCACCAGCGGCACGGCCGAGATCGTCTCGGCATGCAGCCCGATCACATGCGCGCCGTGGCCAGCAGCAAGCGCCATCGCAAAATCGGCAACGGCACCGCTGTTATCGGCAGTATCGAGAATGGCGAGTATGGTTTTGTAGGACATATCAAATTCTCCTTGGGCGGCTGAAATGAACTTCCGCATGAAAAGAATGCGTTGGCCTGCGTTGCGGTTCCTTGACTGAGATCAATGGTTTGAGAGGAGAGGGGCTGGGGCTTACGCTTCCGCCGAATGGTTCTCGGCAATTTCTTTGGCCTTGCGGATATCCTCGATCATCGCCTCGACGTCCTTGCCGGCAGCCTCGATGACATCCTGCGAGCGGCCGCGCACGACGATCTCGGTCGAGAACTTCTGGCCGACATAGCGCGGATAGGAGCCGATGCTGGTGTCCGGATGCGCCTTCTGGATCGCCGCGAGCGGCGTGCCGATATCGCCTTCGCCGTAAGGGCAGGCGATCGCCAGCGACAGAACCTTGGCGCCGGTCTTCAGCGTCGGCAGCACATTGCCGATCATCGCCTGGAACACCTGCGGCACCCCGGCCATCACATAGACATTGCCGATGATGAAGCCCGGCGCCGTCGAGACCGGGTTCTCGATATGGGCGGCACCGCGCGGCATGCGCGCCATGCGCTGGCGTGCCTCGGTGAATTCCAATTCGCGGCGCTTGTACATGTCTCCGAGCAGGGACATCGCTTTCGCGTCATGCTCGCAGGGCAGGCCGAAAGCCTTTGAAACCGCGTCCGCGGTGATATCGTCATGGGTCGGGCCGATGCCGCCGGAGGTGAAGACATATTCGTAGCGGGCGCGCAGTGCATTCAGCGCCTCGACGATGGCATCCTCCTCGTCGGCAACGATGCGGACTTCCTTGAGGTCGATGCCCGACAGCGTCAGCAGATCGGCGAGGTAGCCGATATTCTTGTCCTTGGTGCGGCCCGAAAGCAGTTCGTCGCCGATAGCGAGCATGGCGGCGGTAACGATGGTCTGATTGGTCATGGAAAACGTCCGGAATGAAATGGGTCCGCTATAGGTAGCGCCGATTTCCCCGCTTGCAAATGCGGCTGAACGGCAAAGCAATATCACAAAAATAAGACAGCAAGCACTTTCGCGTCTCCGCTGAGTGAACAGTGAGTTCTTGCCGGAAGGGATGCGCCGTCACCGCCGCGCTGATAGAACCATCGCCGGTTTAAATGCACATCAACCCAGACGGAGCTTGAAAATGGCAAAAGTCCTCGTTCTCTACTATTCGGCTTACGGCCACATCGAAACCATGGCCTATGCCGTTGCAGAAGGCGCGAAGTCGGCTGGTGCCGACGTAACCGTCAAGCGCGTTCCGGAACTCGTGTCGGAAGAAGTCGCCAAGGCTTCCTACTACAAGCTCGACCAGAAGGCTCCGATCGCAACGGTAGACGAACTCACAGAATATGACGCGATCATCGTCGGCGCCGGCACCCGCTTCGGCACTGTTGCCTCGCAGATGCGCAATTTCTGGGATCAGACCGGCGGTCTGTGGTTTGGCGGCAAGCTCGTCGGCAAGGTCGGCTCGATGTTCACCTCGTCCGCTACGCAGCACGGTGGCCAGGAATCGACGATCCTCGGCTTCGTGCCGACCTTCCTGCATCACGGCATGGCCTATGTCGGCCTTCCCTACGCTTTCCAGGGCCAGATGGGCACCGAAGAAGTCAAGGGTGGCTCGCCCTACGGCGCGTCGACGATCACCAACGGTGACGGCTCGCGCCAGCCTTCCGAGATCGAACTCGAAGGTGCACGCTTCCAGGGCGCCCATGTCGCCAAGATCGCTGCGAAGCTCGCCTAAGCTTCATACGGCCTGAAAAATTGAAAACGGCGCGGCCCGAGGCTGCGCCGTTTTCACGTCTTCGTGTGGGCGGCGTTTTGGCGCATTCCATGCGTATATGATAAAATCATAAGGAGACGCGTAAGGAGGCCCTGATGGACCGCTATATGATGAAACTGCTGGCTTGCGTGATCGCCGGGCTGGTGTGCCTTTCGGTGATCCTTCTCGCGCTCACCATCGATTTCGACGGTAAGGACGATGAAAGCGCCAAGCTGAAGACGGGTTCACCCGCCGAGATTGTGAAGTTGCGAAGCTAACGCGAAGAACGAAACCGCGACAACCGCCGTTGCAAACAGGCAGGCCATTGTCGTCTTATAGAATTTCAAACGCTTCGTTCTGACGCCATCCCAATCGTAAACCACCGTCTTACTCCCACAAGACTAGCTTTACCCATACGCCGCATCGTCATTCTTGCATGCTGAACCCGGCTTTCAACCGCCCGGGCCTCGTTTTCCCCGGTATACAAGCACATTCGAACAGCATGATAAAGCCTTCGGCAAATCACCCGCTTGCTCAAAAATGGGGCAATCGCCGCTGACACCCTGAGCGAAGCTCCTATATGGCTGAATGAAAAGGAGATTCGCCGATGCGCGCCATTGTCCCGCTGATGCTTTTGCTGGCTCTCGCGAGCTGCAACGCGACGATGCCGCCGCCCGAACCGATGCGTGGCAGCCTGACTTATGGCGGCCGGGTGGTCTATTATGAGGCGGCGCCCGGCCATGTCGTCGACCACGAATTCCCCGATAAGTTCGGCTATCGCGTCTTCGAGAAATATGTCGTCCAGCCCGATGGCACGCTGAAACTGATCTCGCGCCGCACCGGTTCCGACTACTGGAAGATTCGCCACTGGTGAGATCGGCGGTTTGACTTCACCGCCATCCGCGCCAGCTTTCGGGCAGATCCCGCCCACGGAGTTTCGCGCCATGGTGACAAGAATTGCCAAATGCACCTGCGGCCAGCTGCAGATCACGGTCGAGGGCGAGCCGCTGGGCGTCGGCGTCTGCCACTGCTTCGCCTGCCAGAGCCGCACCGGCAGCGTCTTCGCCGCCCTCGCAGCCTTCGGCCCCGGCTACAGGGTAACCGGCCGCGCCACCGACTATGTCCGCACCGGCGATCAGGGCGCCAAATTCCGCTTCCGCTTCTGCCCGGTCTGCGGCACCAATCTCTTTCATACGGAAGAAGGCGAGGATAACCGCTCGGTCGGCGTCGCCGTCGGCGCCTTCGCCGACCCCGATTTCCCGCCGCCCCGGGATTCCGTTTACGACTGCCGCAGGCACCGCTGGGTGCAACTGCCCGAAGGCATCACCGTCTACGACAAGGATCCGGAATGAACGCTTGGTGCGGGCGGCGGGGATCGAACCCGCATAGCCTAAGGCCGAGGGATTTTAAGTCCCTTGCGTCTACCAGTTTCGCCACGCCCGCAGCGCGCGCTTCTCAATCAACGACATCGGCGATTCAGTCAAGGGCGGCGCTGGAGGGGGCGGGTTCGGTGGGGGCTTTGGGTGTGGCCTTGCGGGCGCGGATTTTCAGGAGGGCGTGGGCGGCCATGGCGCCGATGGCAGCGCCGATGCCCTTGATGATGCCGTCATGCAGGCGGGCGTGGCGGGTCGGCGAGAAATATTGCAGCGCCTCGATGGCGATCGCGCCGAAGGCCAGCAGCAGCACGATCAGCTTCCACTGCTTGGGATAGCCGAGCACGAAGATGAAGCCGGTCACGGCATAGGCGAGCGCCCGGTCGAAATCGACGGTGGTCACGGTGTGCGGGCGCAGGCCGATCGGGGAGATCGTGACGAAGACGATGCCGGCGAGGACGAGCCAGGCCAGCGGCCTCATGAATTTCGGTGTTATCATCCTGTCATATTAGCAGGGCGCGCCGCGTGGTGCACTGCAAAAAGCCGTGTCCACCGCGTGTTCGGCGGGTGCGCTTAAAAAATGCTTTCGGCCGGGGCGAACCGGCTTGCCCGGTTTGAGGCTTTCTTTCGGGCGCCGCTCTGTGCCATAGCGGGCGGGCGAAATGAGGAATGGACCGATGACCGTCAACCGTCAGGATGTTGAAAACGCCGAGGAAGCGCTGCGCAGCCTTTTCCCGGCAACGCCACTGCAGCTCAATGATCATCTTTCGGCACGCTATGGCGCCGATATCTGGCTGAAGCGCGAAGACCTTTCTCCGGTTCGTTCCTACAAGATCCGCGGCGCCTTCAATTTCTTCCGCAAGGCGATTGCCGAAGGCGGCGAGGGGCGCACCTTCGTCTGCGCTTCGGCAGGCAATCACGCCCAGGGTTTTGCCTTCGTATGCCGTCATTTCGGTGTTCCCGGCGTCGTCTTCATGCCGGTGACCACGCCGCAGCAGAAGATCGACAAGACCCGCATGTTCGGCGCCGAATTCATCACCATCAAGCTCTACGGCGACTTCTTTGACCAGTGCTACCAGGCAGCGCGCGATCACGCGGAGCAGGTGGGTGGCGTCATGGTGCCGCCCTTCGATCATGAGGATATCATCGAGGGGCAGGCGACTGTCGCAGCCGAGGTCATGCAGCAGCTGCCGGATGGCAAGGTGCCCGACATGATCGTCATGCCTGTCGGCGGCGGCGGTCTGGCAGCCGGCATCACCGGCTATCTCGACGGCATCGTCGCAAAGTCGGGCTTCGTCTTCACCGAGCCCGCGGGTGCCGCGAGCCTGAAGCGCAGCATCGAGGCCGGCGAACCCGTGACGCTCGCTAAGGTCGACAATTTCGTCGATGGCGCCGCCGTTGCCCGCATCGGCGATCTGAACTTCGCGGCGCTCAAGGATTTTCGGGCGGATCAGGTGATGCTGATGCCGGAGAACGCGATCTGCGTGACGATCTCCGAGATGCTGAATGTCGAGGGCGTCGTGCTCGAGCCGGCCGGCGCCCTGTCGCTGACGGCGCTGGCGTCGATGAACCCGGAAGACATCCGCGGCAAGACGGTCGTCGCCGTCGTCTCCGGCGGCAATTTCGACTTCGAGCGCCTGCCTGACGTCAAGGAGCGCGCCATGCGCTATGCGGGGCTGAAGAAATATTTCATCCTGCGGCTTGCCCAGCGTCCCGGCGCGCTGCGCGATTTCCTCAATCTGCTCGGCCCCGACGACGATATCGCCCGCTTCGAATATCTGAAGAAGACGGCGCGCAATTTCGGCTCGATCCTGATCGGCATCGAAACCAAGGCGCCCGAGAATTTCGCCACACTGGTCGAAAATTTCGAGAAGTCGGGCATGGGCTTCGAGGACATCACCGAAAACGAGATCCTGGCAAACCTCATCATTTGACTTTGCGGCAGCAAGTCCCGCGTGTTAAAGGCGAAACATGGCTTCGATATTCTCCAGCATTGTCTCGATATTCTCAGGTGGCGCCAAGCCCAGCGAAGGCGGCGGCAGCAGCGCCAAGTCGGTGGAGCCGCAGCTCTACGGAGACTGCGCGATCTATGCCGAACCGCAGAAGGAAGGCGGCCAGTATCGCCTTGCCGGCCGCATTGAAAAGACATCCGGCGATGAGGTGCTGGTGCGGACCTTCATCCGCGCCGACATGTTCTCCTCGCTCGACGATGCCAACGAATGCACCGTGCGCAAGGCCCAGCAGATCATCGATCAGCACGGCGCCTCGCTCTTCGGAGACGGTGTCAAGCAGCGTCAGGTCTAAATCCACAAGCGGCTGCTTTGTCACTTAATTTTAAGTGATTGCCGTCAAAGGTGCTGCGAAAGGAATCGCAGGATCATTTCGTGGTTGTTGCAGCCCGTCCCAAGACCGGAATGAAGCGCCGCTGGCAGTTTTGCCAGGGCAGGGTTTCCGGCGCATGATAGAGGCCACCAATCTCGGTCTCTTCGTTCTTGAAGCTATCGGCTACTTCGGGCTGATGGTGACACTCCTGCATTTCCGCAATCGCCTCGGCCTCGGTGTTTTCGTCACCGCGCTCGGCGTCATGCATTTCATGGAAACCTATCTGGCGGCGGTCTTCTACGTGAACCTGCCGTTCGGCGTTGCGTCGCCGGGTTCGTCGGTGTTCTTCGCCGGCAAGCTGATGATGATCCTGATGCTCTATCTGCAGGAGGATGCCTCGACAGTCCGCCAGCCGATCTACGGCCTGTTCATAGGCAACCTGCTGACGGTGGCGATCGCCTGGATCCTGCAACTGCATCACACGATCGAGATGTCGCCGGGGAACGAGGCGGATTTCGGTTTCCTCAAGGAAATGGGATGGCTGATGATCTGGGGTACCGCCATCCTCTATCTCGATTCCATCGGCATCATCCTGCTCTACGAGCGGCTCGGCCGTTACATCAAGCGCAAGGTCATCCTGCGCTTCATGATCTGCGGCTTCGTGCTGCTGACGTTTGACCAGGTAGGCTTCTTCGGCGGCCTGCATTATTTCCTCGGCGTGCCGCTGTCGGCCTTCTGGGATGGCTGGAAGGCGAAGATGTTCGCCGTCTGCGTCTACACCGTGCTGTTTGCGCTCTACGAGATCTATGTGCGCCGCGACGGCATTCCGGCCGCCGCCCGCTCGATCAGCGACGTCTTCGGCGACCTGACCTTCCGCGAGCGCTACAACGATCTCCTCGACCGCACCGGCCGCGATATCCTGACCGGTGTCTATGACCGCAGCCGCATGGAACTCGAAGCGCCGGTGATGATCCGCGAGGCGCAGCGCCAGGGCCTCTACGGCACCGTGATCATCATCGATGCCGACCACTTCAAGGATGTGAACGACAATTTCGGCCACCTGCAGGGCGACGAGGTGCTGAAGGCGATCGCCGGGCGGCTCGGCACCATCCTGCGTTCGGCCGACCGCGTCTTCCGCTTCGGCGGCGAGGAATTCGTCGCCGTCTGCCCTGGGACGGATCACGAGGAAGGCCTGATCGTCACAGAGCGGTTGCGCTGGACGATCGCGACGAGCGTCAAGACCCCGGATGGCAAGCCCGTCACCGTCAGCATCGGCGTCGCCACCGCCGACGAGGACGGCGTCAGCTTCACCACCGTTCTCGCTGCCGCCGACGACCGGCTCTACCAGGCAAAGAAAAGCGGCCGCAACTGCGTTGTCGGCCGCTCCGGTCTCGTCAAGGTCGGCTGATATCAGCCTTCACGGAACAGTTTCGCGCCTGAAGGCGCATTGGTCATGCCGCCATCGACGGTGATCTCGATCGCCGTAACGTTCGCAGCGTCATCGGACGCCAGATAGAGCGCCGCCTTGGCGATCTCCTCGGCTTCGCTCATCCGGCCGAGTGCGCTGAGGCTGCCGAGCTTTTCTTCGAGAGCAGCACTCGCATCCGCCGTCGGCGCAAAGGGCGACCAGATCGGCGTCTTCGTGCCGCCGGGTGTCACCTGGTTGACGCGGATGCCGCGCGGGGCGAGCTCCGAGGCCATGGTGCGCGTCATGGCGCGGATCGCGCCCTTTGTGGCTGCATAGGCCGTCCAGCCCGGAGCGCCGAGCACGGCGTGAACCGAGCCGTTGAGAATGATCGAAGCGCCGTCATTGAGATGCGGCAGGGCGGATTGAACCGTGAAGAACACCGAGGTCAGGTTGGTGCTGACGAAGCGCTCGAACTGTTCTAGCGACGTCTGGCCGAGCGGCGTGACGCCGCCGATGCCGGCATTGGCGAAGACGATATCGAACTTGCCGAACTTGGCGGCGGCTTCCTCGAAAGCCTTGTCGATCGCGGCAACATCGGTGAGCTCGAGCGAAATGGCGAGCACGCCATCGCCGAGCGTCTTGACGGCGGCGGCGAGCGTATCGGGGTTGCGGCCGGTGATGATCACCTTGGCGCCTTCGGCGAGAAAGACCTTGGCCGTTGCAAGGCCGATGCCGCTATTGCCGCCGGTGATCAGGGCGACCTTGTTCTTGAGACGCATGGGAGCACTCCTCTTGGAATTGACTGCGTTCTGGATTATGATTGAAATCCACAAATAGGATTATGAATGTAATCCAGAATTGTCAAGCAGCATTGCGGGAGCGTCGCATGGGTCATTCGCAGGTCGAAAAACAGAAGACGCACGAGAAGATCGTCGAGATCGCTTCCCGCCGTCTCCGGGAAAAGGGTCTCGAAGGCATCGGCGTCGCCGACCTTATGAAGGAAGCGGGACTGACGGTCGGCGGCTTCTACAAGCACTTCGAATCACGCGACCAGCTGGTTCGTGAGGCGATGCAGCTGGCCTTCGGCTCCTGGGAAGCGAAGGTTCGGGCCGAAGGCGTCGACCCGGCCGATATTCCCGTCAGCGCTTATGCGGCAACTTATCTCGGCGGGGATCATCGCGAGGGTGTCGGCGAAGGATGCCCGTTTGCGGCGCTGACGGCCGATCTCGCGCGCTCCGGCGACGAATGCCGGACGTTGGCGACCGATCAGTTGAAGACCAATGTCGGACGGATGACGGCGCGCATTTCCGGCGGTGACGAGGGGGATGCAGAGGCACGCCGCAAGGCAATCATCCTCAGCGCGCTGATGACCGGCGCGGTCGGCCTGGCGCGGGTCGCCAATGACGAGGCATTCGCCGCCGAGATCCTGAAAACCGCCGAAAGCTTCGTCAACGACTTCGCCGGGAAATGAAAAACGGCCGGTGATGAACCGGCCGTTTTCCTCGAATATGCGTTGCGCCGATTAGGCTGCGAGCGCGATCTCTTCAGCACGCGCCTTGGCGGCACCGATTGCCTTTTCGGCAGCTTCCGGACCGAAGGCCAGGCCTTCGACATAGATGGTTTCGACATCGGCGATGCCGAGGAAGCCGAGGACCGACTTCAGGTACGGTACGGCGTGGTTCATGCCGGCGGCCGGGCCCTGCGAATAGACGCCGCCCGAAGCCAGAACGACATAGACCTTCTTGCCGGTGGCGAGGCCAACCGGGCCGCTTTCCGTGTACTTGAAGGTACGGCCGGCGCGGGCGACGTTGTCGATCCAGGTCTTCAGCGACGAGTAGATGTTGAAGTTGATGAGGCCGGTGCCGATGACGACGGTGTCGGCGGCGAGCAGTTCGTCAACCAGAGCGTCGGAAGTCTTGACCGCTTCGGCTTCCTGCGCGGTGCGCTGGTCTGCGGGCTTGCGGATCGCGGCGGTGAAGAGGTCGTCGATATGCGGCAGCGGGTTGGCGGCGAGGTCGCGGCGAACGACGACGCTACCTGCGTTCTGGGCGGCGATCTTGTTGGCGAGATCGGCGGCGATCGTCGTCGACAGCGATTCAGCACGCGGGCTGGAGGTCAGAAGAAGGATGGAAGACATGGCAGGCTCCTCATTTCGAATTGGGTTTGCCGTGGCTGTCAGGGAGGTTCGCCGCGGCTTCGAGGAGAGAAATAGGACTGGCCTGCTATCGAAAAAACTGGGATAATATAGATCGAAATTATCGATGGATTAGATATGCTCCCGAACCCGACGCTGGACCAGTTGCAGGTGTTTCTGACCGTTGCCGATAGCGGCAGCTTCTCCGCCGCCTCGCGCCTTCTGAACCGCGCGCAGTCCGTCATCAGCTACACGATCGCCAATCTCGAGGCGCAGCTGGAGGTCGAGCTTTTCGAGCGTTCCGGCGCCCGCCAGCCGAAGCTGACCAAGGCCGGCCATGCGATGCTGGCCGATGCCCGCCGGCTTGTCGCCGATCTCGAAGTCATGCGTGCCCGCGTGAAAAACCTGAAAGAGGGGCTGGAAGCCGAACTCTCGATCGCCATTAGCGTCATGGTGCCGTCGCAGGCCGTCGTGATGGTGCTGCGCGAGTTCCGCACCAAATTCCCGTCGGTGACTGTCAACCTGATGGTCGGCGAGCTCGGCGAAGTCATGAACATGGTGGCAACCGGGGAAGCGACCGTCGGCATCGGCGGCGCGCTGATGAAGCAGGACGATACGCTGGTTGCCGAGCGCATCGGCCATTCCTTCATGATCCCCGTCGCAGCACCTTTCCATCCGCTCGCGAAGCTTCGCCGTCCGTTGACGCTTTCGGATGTGCGCGAAGAGGTTCAGATGGTGGTGCGCGATACCTCGGGCATCACCAACGGGCGCGATTTCAACGTGCTCTCTTACCGGACCTGGCGGGTCAGCGACATCGCTATCAAGCACCAGCTGATTGCAGGCGGCCTCGGCTGGGGTGGTCTGCCGGCTTCGGTCTCACGCGACGACCTGAATTCCGGCAAGCTGGTGCAGCTCGATCTTCCGGCCTACGAGCAGGGCGAATATCCGATCTACAGCCTGCACAAGGTCGCCAATCCCCGGGACCAGCGACGGCCTGGCTGATCGACCGCTTCCGCAATCTCCTGTCCATGTGCCCGAGCCACAGTGAATTCCAGGAGCAGCTTGCCGCGCTAACCTCGATGCAGGAAGCAGCAGAATAGGCCGGCGTCGCCGCCGGCCCCGTTGTCGATCAAAATCTCAGAGCACCAGCCGGAACTTGGCAAAGCCTTCTGCGGCGTCGCCGGCTTCCTCGATCTTGGCGCCCTTGACGTCCGCCATGAACTGCTTGGCCTTCGGTCCGCTTTCGAAGACGGCCGTGGTGCCGGGCAGGGGCTTGAAGGTCCAGTTGCCGTCGGCAGACGGGTTGATCGTGCCCTGGTCGTGGATGAAGCGGACGATGACGTCGCGGTTCGTATCCGGTGCCTGGAACACCACCTTGTCGGCAGCGATGTCAGGGAAATGACCGCCACCGCCGGCGCGATAGTTGTTGGTCACCACCACGAATTTCTGCTTCGGATCGATCGGCTTGCCCTCGAATTGCAGGTTCTGGATGCGGTTCGAGCTCTCGTTGATCGCCTTACCGTCATTGTCGTATTTGCGCGGCTGGGAGAGGTCGATCTGGTAGGTCACGCCATCGATGACATCGAAATTGTAGGACGGGAATTCGTTGTTCAGCAGCGGAGCGTCCTTGGAGCCCGGCTTCACCTCGTTGAACATCCCGGCCGACATTTCCAGCCAGTTCTTCACCTGCTCGCCATTGATGACGACGGCCTGGACGGTGTTCGGATAGAGATAGAGATCGGCGACATTCTTGATCGCCACGTCGCCTGCGGGAACGTCGGTATAGTAGTCGGCACCGTTGCGGCCGCCCGCCTTGAAGGGCGCTGCTGCCGAGAGAACCGGCAGATCCTTGAATTCGGTATCGGCCAGCATCTGCTTGATGTACCAGGTCTGTGCCTGGCTGACGATCTGCACCGAAGGGTCGTCGGCGACGAGTGAGAAGTAGGAATAGAGCGGTGCCGATGTCTTGCCGACGGGGGTGCGCACATAGGCGAGCGTCGCCTCATGCTCGGCCTTGGCGGCTTCAACGACTTCCTTCTTGTCGGCAACGTCGGCGATCACCTTCTTCTTGTCGTCGCGGTGATAGATCGGCCGCGCCTCGGCGGTGAAATCGACGATCTTCCAGCTCTTGCCGTCTTTCTCCAGCAACAGGTCGATCAGGCCGAGATGCGAGCCCCAGAAGCCGGCCATCACAGTCGGCTTGCCATGCAGCGTACCCTTGACCGGATCGGCATTCGCAATCCCGTCCCAGGTCTTGGGGCCGGGGAAGACCAGATGCTGGTGGCCGGTAAAGATCGCATCGATGCCGTCGATCGCCGCGAGATAGAGCGAGGCGTTTTCCATCTTCTCGGATGGTGCCGCGCCGTCGATGCCGGAATGGGAGAGGGCGATGACGATATCCGCGCCTTCTTCCTTCATGGCGGGTACCCAGGCCTTGGCAGCCTCGACGATATCGCGCGTCTGCGCCTTGCCTTCGAGGTTCTTGATATCCCAGAGCATGATCTGCGGCGGCACGAAGCCGATGAAGCCGATCTTGACCGGGCTCTCGTTGCCGGCGCCGTCCTTGATCTGCTTTTCGACGATCATGTAGGGCTTGAAGAACAGGTCGTCCTTCTTGGGATCGGCGGCGAGCTGCCCCTTCGTCAGGTTGGCGCAGACGAACGGGAAGTTCGCGCCGCCGAGCACCTTGAACATGAAATCGAGGCCGTAATTGAACTCGTGATTCCCGAGCGTGCCGACCGTATAGCCGAGCGTGTTCATCGCCTTGATGACCGGGTGGACGTCGCCATCCTTCATGCCGTGCTGATAGGCCATGTAATCGCCCATCGGGTTGCCCTGCAGCACGTCGCCATTATCGATCAGTAGTGAATTGGCGGCCTCGGCGCGGATCGAATCGATGATCGTCGCGGTGCGCGAGAGGCCCATCGTGTCGTTCGGCTTGTCGGCGTAATAGTCGTAAGGGAAGACGTTGACGTGGATGTCGGTCGTTTCCATCAGCCGGAGATGCGCCTGGTTTGCGGCGGCGCGGGCGGTGAAGGGATGGAGCAGGACGAGGGCCGAGGTGGCAGCGATTCCGCTCAGCAGCGACCTGCGGCTGATCGGGTGCAAATCGAGAATGGAAGACATCAAAACACTCCTTCAAAAAATCACGCAACGCCCAGCCCGGGGTCGAACGTAGAATGATTTGCACGGGAGTGCATCCGTAAAATGACAGTGGCTCATCACCTGCAATCGGCTACTCGCTAAAAGCGCGAAACGTGCAGTAATCATCCGAGGGTTGCTTATGGTAGTCTGCTGCAACCTGTTGAAACGTTGGGGCGCGCTATGAATAAGCTGGTTATTTTTCTCTGCGGTGGCTTTGGGGGAATTGCCCCGAGTTTGGTCGATTTTGCACGGACGCTGCTAGAGGGCAGCTTGACGACTTGGATCGCAAGTCATGGAGAAGCACTATTTTCTCTGGCGGCTGGAGCCGCCGGTGCATTCATCTTCTTCATCATTGGCGGCATTGTTGTTCTGAGCATCAAAGAACAGGACGGCTGGAAGGCCATCCTTATCGGTATCGCTGCTCCGTCGCTTATTATTTCCGCAAAGTCTGGAAATGTGGATGGGATACCCAAAGTGACGACACCTACCGTCGTCTCGATGCTTTTCACGCCCGCTATTGCCCAAGAGGCTCTGCCGAATTCTTTGGAACTCCAGATAAAGCCTGCCTGGACGGGTACCGTTTGCGGAGATTGCGAAATCAAGTTCTATAGCAAAAATGGCGAGCTCTTGAAGAGCCAGCCGATCGGGCCTCAAGACGGCACACCCTCGGTTCCCGTACCGAACAATACGAAAGAAGTCTGGATCTCGGGCGGCGCAACAAACCCCGCGGTCGTTGATCTTCAGAAGGTTGCACCTGACGCAAACAACGGAACTGTCACCTTGGATGTCGCGCGTGATCGAAACTATGCCAATGACTTTTGGCGCGGCTTCGGAAACAGGTCGATCCAGCCCTATGACTTCAGCGTCGGTGTCCAGAAATAGAGTCTAGCGCGCCAGCACCGGCTTCACGTCTCTATGGAAGAAACGGAAGTAGGAGGCGACCTGCGCGCGGGCGTTGGAATTCGGGTCGAAGTGGATGCCGAGGCGGCCGTTGTGGCTCCAGCGGATGATGCCTTCGAGCGAACCGAGATCCTCGGCCTCGATGCGCACTCGGCTGCCGGATGCGGCGGCAACCGGTGTCCTGAGGTCGACGGCGATGCCTGTCGTCGACAGGTTGACGATACGGGCGTCGATCTCCTGGTTCAGGTAACGCAGCTTGCCGAAGAGACGGCAATACTTGCGCTCCGACTTGCGGGTGATGATGTTGAGATTGCGTTGCATGCAGGGTCTCCGAAATTATACTGCAGAGACCGTAGCAACGAAAAATTGAAATCCGTTTAGACTGTTCGATAAAATTGCGCGAAATCTAATGCGCCTTTGCCGCCTGCCGAGAGACGACATGCTCGCGCCAGATGGTGAAAATCCCGGCCGCCACGACGATGACGGAGCCGATCACCGTATTGAGGCTGAGGCTCTCGCCGAAGATGGTGACGCCGAGGATCGAGGCATAGACGAGCTGCAGGTAGGTGAGCGGCTGAACGGCTGCTGCATCCAGCATGTCATAGGCGCGGATCAGGCAATAATGGCTGGAGATGCTGGTCATGCAGACGAGCGCCATCCAGCCCCAGTCGCCGGGCGACATCCATGTCCAGTAGAACGGCCCGATCAGGGTCATGGTGATGCCGCCGACGACGCCGGTATAGAAGAAGCTGGTCATCGATGAATCGTCGCGGGACACGAGGCGCGTGGCGATCACATAGAAGGCGAAGATGAAGCAGGAGACGATGGCGAGCAGCAGCTTCAGATCGAAGAATTCGCCTTCGGGCTTCAGGATCAGCAGCACGCCGAACAGCCCGGCGCCGATCGCCGTCCAGCGCCGCCATCCCACACGCTCGCCGAGGATCGGCATAGACAGCAGCGCGATGACGATCGGCGTCGCGGCAAAGATCGCCTGTGAATGCGCGAGCCCGATGACCGCGAAACAGGTGATGGCGAGCACCACCTGAACGGCGAGCAGGATGCCGCGTGTCACCTGCAGCAGCGGCCGCTTGGTTTTCGCCGTCTGCCGGATGCCGCCGCGCATCTTCGACGCGAGGAGAATGGTGAACAGAGCGAAGGCCCAGTAGCGGATCATCGTCACGAAGATCGGCGGATAAAGGCCGCCGAGATGCTTGGAGATCGCATCCTGCGTCGAGAAGATCGTCAGCGCCAGAAGGACGAAGATATAGCCTTGCGTCTTGGATTTCATGTCTTGCCGTCAGGCGGAGGGAGCATCCGCATCGGCAAAACTTGGTCAGGATTCCCGATCCTTTGCAAGGTCTCAGAAGCCAACATTGGGTCGATCGAAGATTTCGCGCAGCGCAAAGCTGGAATTGATCTTCACCACATGCGGCAGCGCCGAGAGCCAGTCGCGATGAATGCGCTCGTAGTCTTCCAGATCGCGGGCGGCGACCCGCAGGATGTAGTCATACTCGCCCGACATCAGGTAGCAGACCAGCACGTTCGGGCAGCGCTTCACCGCCGCCTCGAATTCCGAGAGCGTCTTGGCGAACTGTCCCGAAAGCGAGATGTGGACGATGGCGATCATCTTGTATTCGAGCACCTTGTTGGAAAGGCGTGCGTGATAGCCGGCGATGGCGCCGTTCTTCTCCAGGATGTCGAGACGCCGCGAGCAGGCCGAAGCCGAGAGGCCGACCTTGCTGGCGAGTTCGGCGTTGGTGATCCGGGCGTTTGCTTGAAGTGCTCTCAGAATCGCAAGATCGATACTGTCGAGTTCAGACATTCGAAGAACCTTCGATTTGGTTTGATCAAACCGCACAATCTTCGAAAAATAGCTTTCAGGCAATGCCTCTTTGCAAGGACATTTCGTGGCGGCGGTGGTTGGATTTGTCCATTGAAAACGTCCCGCGCCAAGCGGGCATATATGAGAGGAACGCAGTATGCGTGTCGGTTGCCCGAAGGAAATCAAGAACCATGAATATCGTGTCGGTCTGACACCCGCTTCGGTTCGTGAATATGTCGCCCATGGCCACGAGGTCTGGGTCGAAACCAAGGCAGGCGCCGGCATTGGTGCCGATGACGCCGCCTATGTTGCCGCTGGCGCAAAGATTGCCGCCTCCGCCAAGGATATCTTCGAGAAGTGCGATATGATCGTGAAGGTCAAGGAGCCGCAGCCCTCCGAATGGGCGCAGCTTCGCGATGGCCAGCTTCTCTACACCTATCTCCACCTCGCTCCGGATCCGGAACAGACCAAGGGCCTGCTCGCCTCCGGCGTCACCGCGATCGCCTATGAAACCGTCACCGACGAGCGCGGCGGCCTGCCGCTGCTGGCGCCGATGTCGGAAGTTGCCGGCCGCCTGTCGATCCAGGCCGGTGCGACTGCGCTGCAGAAGGCCAATGGCGGCCTCGGCATCCTGCTCGGCGGCGTCCCCGGCGTTCTGCCGGCCAAGGTCGCGATCATCGGCGGCGGCGTCGTCGGTCTGCATGCAGCGAAGATGGCAGCCGGTCTCGGCGCCGATGTCAGTATCCTCGACCGCTCGCTGCCGCGTCTGCGCCAGCTCGACGATATCTTCGGCGGCCGCGTCCACACCCGCTATTCCAGCATCCAGGCGCTGGAAGAAGAAGTCTTCACTGCCGATCTCGTCATCGGCGCCGTGCTGATCCCGGGCGCTGCCGCACCGAAGCTCGTCACCCGCGAAATGCTCTCGGGCATGAAGAAGGGCGCCGTCATCGTCGACGTCGCGATCGACCAGGGCGGCTGCTTCGAGACCTCGCATGCGACGACGCATTCCGAGCCGACCTACGAAGTCGACGGCATCGTCCACTATTGCGTCGCCAACATGCCGGGCGCCGTTCCGGTCACCTCGGCCCATGCGCTGAATAACGCCACGCTCGTCCACGGCCTGGCGCTCGCCGATCGCGGCCTGCGCGCCATTGCCGAAGACAAGCACCTGCGCAACGGCCTGAACGTCCACAAGGGCCGCGTCACCTACAAGCCGGTCGCCGAAGCGCTGGGCTATGAAGCCTACGCACCGGAAAGTGTACTTAACGTAGCGTAATTCCCATCGCGTTACGTTAGATGAAGGCGCCGGATTCCTTGTAATCCTGCGCCTTTTCTATGCGGCACTGGAAGCAGTTGTTGCGCGCCGAGCGAACATGCACATAGGCGATCTCGGGCCGCGCAAGCAGACCACCGGCGTAAGCGGCAATCTCCCGCGTCGGCGTCACGGCGCCGGTGCCGTAGACGATGCGGTTGTTCTCGCCATAGCCGCGCACGATGTAGTCGGAACTGCTAAGCGCAGGCGGCGCAATTTCTTCGGCCGCATAGCGTGCGCAGCGCCGCTTGTGCAGGAAGATCGGCCCGGTCTCGGCATAGGGCTGCATCGCCGGGAATGGACGATAGGCGAAGACCAGCAGCTCTTCGTCCGCATCGATATTCCCAAGACAGTGACGGCAGGGATGACCCGGCCCATCGGAGACCATGGTCTCCGGCAGGAAGCCATAGGAATCGCTGCCGCCGTTCCAGAGATGGTCGGCATCTGCAGTCGGCATTGCTGAAAAACGGATATCGGTCATGGCGGTCTCCTCTTGGTTTCCGCCATGAAATGCGCCGATCGGGCGGCCGAAACCACCCGATTCCTGCCAAACCTCACGCAAGCCTATCGGCGTCGAGAGTTTTCTTCGAATTGTCGAAGGCCGATTTCAGTCCCGCGAAGCCCAAGACTTGCGGCAGTGGGGCGAAGTTGAGTCCTCCGAACTGCAAGGTTGAAAACACTTCGCTGCCAGCGGACGAATCCACCGCGACCGCATTCGGTCCCACATCTGCCACCTGTAGGCCGGGGATCATGCCAATATCGGCCACCTTAACGAAAAGGTCGCCAAAGACGCTCTTCACGTCGGCGGCGACGGTGGCGCCGCTTATGCTCATCTGGACGTCCTTGACGGACGGCGCATCGTTGTCGATGAACTTGATGATCTCATAATGCATGGGGTCGTTGAAGGATTTTCCCCAGCGAAAGCCATGATGCTGGAAGACCGGCGCAATCGGAGCCGTGGTGCAGCCCAGACATTTGTCGTCGGCGTTGAGGTCGATCGCGATCCCGAACGAGTGGTTGGATGGCTCTTTGCTGAGCGCACCCGACACCGGCTTCTTTAACCGCTGATAAAAGGCACCGGCACAGCTGTCGATATGTTTCAGCAGTCCCAGATTTTCAATGTCCTCGAATGCCGCCAGTAGCTGTTTCTGTCCACGCTTGTGGAACTTGATCACCCCGTTGTTCGTGTTCGGGATGTGCTTCAGTTGCGGAACGGTAACGTTGATTACGTCGGCTGAATCGAAGCCATCGATGAAGGTGATTGGGTCGCCGCGGCGCCAGTCATTGTGCTTTGTCTTGAATTTCACGACCCCGAACAGCGGGTGATTATAAGTCCCTATTGGCATCGTCATCCCTCCCTCAGATGAGAGCGAGATTACCGCATCGGGCTGGCGGAATCCATCTTGAGTTGCATCCAATCCGGCAACTCAGGGTGCAATTGGATTGCGCTCAGCTCTTGCGCGCGATCTCCAGCAATTCCTTGTCGCTCAGCGGCCGGACGATGCCGGTGCCGGTCGAAACAGGCGAGAAGCCGAACATCTGGTAGAGCTGCAGGGCGCGCGGATGGTCGAGATTGTTGGTGGTGGTCAGCACGCGCTTCGGGTTCAGCGTCCAGATCGCGTAGAGCGCCTGCAGCAGGAACCATTTGCCGATGCCGAGGCCGAGCGCATGCTCGATCAGGCCGAAATGCGACAGCTCGATCGTGTCCTCGTCCTGACAGAAATACTCGTAGAAGCCGGCCGGCGCGCCGTTGACGTAGAGCACGCTGATATTGTTGCGCTTGTCGTGCAGCGCTGCCGTCAGTTCCTCGTCGCTCATCCGCAGGCGGTCGACCCATTGCCAGCGTGCGCCCACCTGCCGGTAGAGATGGCGGTAGAAGGGCAGCGGGATCTCGCTGGTGCGCATGATCGCCGTCTGGATGTTGACCGGCATCGGCAGGCTGCTCTTCGGCGGCGCCGTCATTTCAAGGCGGGTGATGTGGGCCGTCAGCGACGCGGGAGATTTCGCCATGCCGCTCAAACCTTGATCGGATCGGCAGGGCCGGTGACGACGGGCGTGTCGTCGCGGCTGCCCCACTCGCTCCAGGAGCCGTCATAGAGCTTGTTGTCGCTATGCCCGAGCGATTCCAGCGCCAGCGTGATGATGGCGGCGGTGATGCCGGAGCCGCAGGAAGTGACGACGGGCTTCGAAAGGTCGATGCCGGCATCCTCGATCGTCTGCTTCAGTTCGGGCAGCGATTTGAAACGGCCCTGCGTGGCGAAGGAGCCCGACGGCAGGCTGCGGGCGCCCGGCATATGGCCGGAGCGCATGCCGGCGCGGGGCTCGGGCTCCGTTGCCGCGAAACGGCCGGCGCTGCGGGCATCGGCGATCTGCAGTGCGCCGCTGGAAACGATGTCGCGCATCCGCTCGAGCGTCACGACACGGGCTTCGTCATAATTCGTCTTGAAGGTCGCGGCCGGGTAGGCGGGCGTTGCCGTTTCCAGCGGACGGCCCTCGGCCTTCCAGCCATCCAGGCCGCCGTCGAGCACGAAGACGTTCTTGGCGCCCATCACCCGGAACAGCCACCAGACGCGGGGCGAGGCGAACATGCCGATGCCGTCATAGACGACGATCCGGTCGTTTTCGCTGATGCCGAGCTTACCCACTTCGGCGGCGAATTGATCGGGCGAGGGAATAGTGTGCGGCAGGTTGGTGGAGTGATCTGCGATCTTGTCCTGATCGAAACGGATCGCGCCCGGGATATGCCCCGCGGCATATTCGGCGTCCGCATCGCGCTTCTGCGCCGGGAGATAGAAGGAGGCGTCGAGGACGCGCAGATCCGGCTTTCCGAGTTCGCCCTGCAGCCAGTCGGCCGAAACCACGAAGCGGCTTTTCTCGTCACTCATTCCAATCTCCCTAGAATACACGGTCGCAGTCGCGGAGACTGCCTTACGCCTCGTCGCCGGGAGCGCCGAAGCGAATGCGGAAGCGGCGGTTTTCCTTGCCCTTCTTCTCAATCTTGGCGATGTGAATCTGCCCGACTTCCTGCGTTTCGGACACATGTGTGCCGCCGCAGGGCTGGCTGTCAATTGAAGAGTTTTCGCCGATGCAGACGAGGCTGACGCGTCCGAGGCCCATTGGCGGGCGGACGTTCTTCGACTTGACGATGCCGGGGTTGGCCGCAAGTTCCTCGTCGGTGATCCATTGCAGGTAGACGGGATGGTTCTGGCTCACCAGTTCCATCATCTTCGCCGTCACCTCGTCCTTGTCGATCGTCTCGCTCATGTCGAAATCGACGCGGCTCTCATCCTCACCGACGGCGGCACCGGTGATCGGGTAGGAACAGACGACGGAGAGCAGGTGGCAGGCGGTGTGCATGCGCATCAGCTTGTAGCGGCGCGGCCAGTCGACATGCAGCACCAGCTTCTCGCCGATTTCAGGGCGCGGCTCACCCTCGAGCGGTACGTGGATGACGATATCCTTGGTGGCGCCGTGCTTGGTCTGCCCCAGCGCTATCTTCGAGCCATCGGCGCGTTCCAGGAAGCCGGTATCGCCCGGCTGCCCGCCCGATGTTGCATAGAAGCAGGTCTGATCCAGCTCGATGCCCCCCTCTTCGTGAACGGCGGTGACCACCGCCTCGCATGTCGAAAGGTAGAAGTCGTCACGATAGAGGGCATTGACTGGCATTGGGTCTCACGCTGCAGGTTCGTAGGGTATCTTGAGGTCGCTCGACGACTTGATGAAGGAGGGAACCGGCAGGCCCTTGGACTTCAGGAAATCGGCGTTGAAAAGCTTCGACTGGTAGCGGTTGCCATAATCGCAGAGGATCGTCACCACGGTGTGCCCGGGCCGAGATCTTTCGCGAGATGCACCGCGCCGGCAATGTTGATGGCGCTGGATCCGCCGAGGCAGAGGCCTTCATGCTCGACCATGTCGAAGACGTAGGGCAGGGCTTCGGCATCGCTGATCTGATAGGCGAAGTCGGGCGCAAAGCCTTCGAGATTGGCGGTGATGCGGCCCTGGCCGATGCCTTCGGTGATCGAGTTGCCGGAGGATTTCAGCTCGCCGTTCTTGTAGAATTCGTAAAGGGCCGCACCCTCAGGATCGGCAAGCCCGATCTTGATGTCCTTGTTGAAGCCCTTCAGGCCGGCCGCGACGCCGGCGAGCGTCCCGCCGGAGCCAACGGCGCAGATGAAGCCGTCGATCTTGCCGTCGGTATCGCGCCAGATTTCCTTGGCGGTGGTCTCTATGTGCGCCTGGCGGTTGGCGACATTGTCGAACTGGTTGGCCCAGATCGCGCCGTTCGGCTCGCTCTTCGCCAGCTGTTCGGCCAGGCGCCCGGAGACCTTGATGTAGTTGTTCGGGTTCTTGTAGGGCACGGCAGGCACTTCGACGAGCTCGGCGCCGAGCAGCTTCAGCGCGTCCTTCTTTTCCTGGCTCTGCGTCTCAGGAATGACGATGACGGTGCGGTAGCCGAGCGCCTTGGCGACGACGGTGAGGCCGATACCGGTGTTGCCGGCGGTGCCTTCGACGATGACGCCGCCCGGCTTCAGCAGGCCCTTCTTTTCCGCATCGCGGATGATGTAGAGCGCGGCGCGATCCTTCACCGACTGGCCGGGATTGAGGAATTCCGCCTTGCCAAGAATGGTGCAGCCGGTCGCTTCGGAAGCGCCCTTGAGCTTGATGAGCGGGGTGTTGCCGATCGCCTCGATCACGGAGGGGTAGAAGGTCATGGAATCTGCCTCTTTGGAGCTCTTACTGTAAGAACGGTCTTTTCCCTTCACAAGGCAGGGTTGGCAAGAAATGCTATTCCATGCCTTCGCCCGCGCCGGTAAAATTAGTCTTCGTCTTGAGCAAGTCCCGCAGTCCGCCCAAAAGTGGCAGGTGATCCGAAGATTGACTTTCGGCGTATGCACGACGACAAAGCAAACGCGGAACGCAGGAAAAAGGCGTGGCCGAATCCGACATGGTTCACGAGCATATCGACACGGTCGATGCATTGATGGCGCATTATGTCGCCGGTTCTTTACCTGAACCGGCGCGGGTTCTCGTGCAATCTCATCTTGAAATCAAGCCGGATAACCGTGCCCTGGTCCAGGATCTGGAACTGCTGGCGGGTGAAGCGCTCGAGGAAACGGCGGGCACGCCGATAACCGGCCGCGACGAACGCCTCGCCGCGATCTTCGCTTCAAGCGCGCCGGCAGGCGCGACAAAGGATAAGCAGCAAGGCGTCTTTCCGCGCCCGATCCGCGATCTCGTCGGCTTCGACGCCGATACGGTGCCGTGGAAGACGAAGCTGCCGGGCTTCAAGGAATATTCGGTCGATATCGACGGCTGCGAGGTTAGCCTGATGTGGATCCGGCCGGGCCGCGCGCTTCCCGCGCATACCCACAAGGGCATGGAGCTGATTCTGATCCTCGACGGCGCCTTCGTCGACGAGCGCGGCCGTTTCGGCCCGGGTGACATTTCCGTCGCCGACGAGACCCTCAACCACCGGCCGGTCGCCGAAAAGGACCGTCCTTGCATCGCTTTCTCGGTGCTTGACGCGCCGATCAAGCTCACCGGTTCCTTCCGCCAGCTGATCGGCGACCTGATCGGCTGAAAGCAGCCACATTAGCGTGATAGAGGCTTGAATCCGGGAGGCAGTGAGGAACTTCCGGACATGGTTTCGTGTTGAATCTGAAGTTCCGGAGGATTGCATCATGCGCGATTTCATTGCCCGCCCCGAAAACGGCATCGTCTGGATTACCGGTGCAAGCTCGGGAATCGGGCGCGCGCTGGCGCTGAAGCTCGCGGGCGAGGGCTACAAGGTCGCCGTGACCGCCCGGGATCATGAAAAACTCGCCGACCTCCAGGCCGAGGCGAACGGTCTTTCCGGCAGCATCATCGTGCTCGACGGCGATGTGACCGACCCCGAAGACATGGAACATGCCTTTGCCTCGATCGAATACGAGCACGGCGCTCTCGCCATGGCGATCTTCAATGCCGGCGTCTATCTGCCCGTCCATGCCGAAGATCTCAATCGCGACGATTTCGAAAAGACCTTTGCCGTCAACCTGTCGGGCGTCGTCAACTGCCTGGTCCCCGCCGTACGCCACATGAAGGTCAAGGGGCAGGGGCAGATCGCCATCGTCTCCTCCGTCACCGGATATGGTGGCCTGCCGACGAGTGCAGCCTACGGTGCCAGCAAGGCGGCGTTGATCAATATGGCCGAGAGCCTGAAATTCGATCTCGACAAGATGGGCATCCGCATCCAGCTGATCTGCCCCGGCTTCGTCGATACGCCGGCGACGCAGAAGAACGAGTTCCCGATGCCGTCGCTGGTCTCCGTCGATGAGGCGGCCAATGAAATCGCTGCCGGACTGAAGTCGCAATCCTTCGAGATCACCTTCCCGAAGCGCTTCACCTATCAGCTGAAGATGCTGCGCATGCTGCCCTACAGCCTGTATTTCTGGCTGCTGAACCGCTCGACCGGCTGGGGCGAGCGGCCGCTCGCCAAGCGAAGTCACCATCCGGCGACACCGCATCCGGCCGAGTGATCAGCGGCTTTCGATCTGCTGGCGCAGTTCGCGATGCTTTGCCTCGTCGAGCGGAAAATTCCACATCAGCGCGACAGCTGCGAGTTTAAGCGCAATCGGTACCCAGGCATAGATGATGGCAAGCGCCGTCAGTGCGTCTGGCGCATTTGCCATGCCTTTGGAAGCATCGAAGCCGAAACCGGCGAGCGCCGGAAAGACCAGCCCGACGCCTGCGGCAAGCGACGCCTTGGTCGCGAGCCCCAGGCCGCGAAATAGAGCCCGCTGCGCTGCTCGCCGGAATTCGCGGTATCCTCATCGATGACATCGGCCTGCATCGCGGGCGGCAGCGACAGGTCGAAACCGAGCATCAATCCTGTGAGCACGCAGATTGAGGCGAAGGCATAGATCGCGCCGGGCTGCAGAAGCGGTGCGGCGGCAAAGACCGCGCAGGCCGCGATCATTGCCACGCACCATGCGCGATGCTTGCCGAGGCGCTTTGCGGTCAGCGCCGCGAGCGGCACGCCGGCGATACCGGAGAGGAAATAGAGAAACAGCAGCGGTCCGCGAGCCTCCGGCATGCCAAGCCTGTCGGAGACGAAATAGAGAAACAGCGTTGCCGGTATGCCGTTGGCAAAGCCATTGAGGAAATAGGCGGCGAGCAGGCGGACGAACGGCCGGTTCGCCGCGAGATAGCCAAGCCCTTTGCGTGGTCCGACGATCGCGGCCGTATGCTCCGCCGGTTCGGGCACCTTGACGACCGCTAGTGCGCCCGTGAGCGGCAGAGCGATGGCAACGACAATGCCGAGCACGGCAAGCCCCGAAAGTCCGCCCGGCGGATCAAGCCCGATCGCGAAGGGCACGACGATGGCGATCAGCGTGCCCACCAGCGTCGTTCCCTCCCGAAGTGCTGCCAGCGAGGTGCGCCCGGCATAGCCGCTGACGAGCTCCGCGCCCCAGGCGGAATAGGGAACGGTCGCCAGCGTGAAGCCGAGGGAGAGAACACAGCCCCAGAGGCCAAGCCAGAGCACGCCCGCGCCCGCAGGCGGCGCATAGAGCGCCAGCGCCGATATAGCGGCCACCGGCAATGCCAGCGCAAAGAAGAAGCGTCTGCGCCCCATTTTCGGCCTGTACCGATCGGCAATCACCCCGATCGCTGGATCGCAGACGGCATCGAAAATCCTGACCAGCTGCAGCGTCAAGCCGACAGCCGCCAGCGGCAGGCCGAGCGTCTCGGTGTAATAGGTCGGCACGACGGCATAGAGCGGCAGGCCGAGGGCAGCCAGCGGTGCTGCGGGCAGGGCATAGGCGAGGCGCGTGCCTGGTGTCACATTCTCGCTCTGCCGCGGCTTTCCCATCCGCTGCCGTCAGCTGCGCGAGAAGACGACCTGTCGGACGTCGATATTCTTCGCCCGGAAGCCCGCCTCGCAATAGAAGAGATAGAATTCCCACAGCCGCTTGAAGCGATCGTCGAAGCCGAGCGGCCGCACGCGCTCCCAGACGTTCCAGAAGCGCTCGCGCCATTCGGCGAGTGTGCGGGCATAATCCAGGCCGAAGCCGAAGTCCTTGACTATCGACAGTTCGACCTTGCGCCCGAGTTCGGCGAGATGATCCGGCGTCGGCAGCATGCCGCCGGGGAAGACGTATTTCTGGATGAAGTCAGGATTGCTGCGATACTGGTCGAAAGCCTCGGGCTTGATGGTGATGATCTGCAGACCGGCCTTGCCGCCCGGCTTTAGGCATTCACGCAGCTTGGAGAAATAGGCCGGCCAGTATTTCTCGCCGACCGCCTCGAACATCTCGATCGAGACGATCCGGTCGTAGAGGCCCTTCTCGTCGCGGTAATCCTGAAAGCGCAGATCGACGCGATCGGAAAGACCGGCCTTTCGGATGCGCTCCTGCGCGAAGGCCAGCTGCTCGCGGCTGATCGTCAGCCCGGTCACCTTGCAGCGCATTTCGCTCGCCGCAAACTCGGCAAACCCGCCCCAGCCGCAGCCGATCTCCAGCACGTGATCGCCCGGCCGGATGCCGGTCGCTTCGGCAAGCGCCCGGTATTTGGCATTCTGCGCCGACTGCAGATCGTTGGCGCCGGTGGAATAGAGTGCCGACGAATAGGTCATCGTCGGATCGAGCCACTGCTTGTAGAAGTCGTTGCCGAGATCGTAATGCGCCGAGATATTGCGCTTCGAGCCCTTGCGGGTATTGGCGTTCATCCAGTGCCGGACGCGCTCGACGACCCGCATGATGCCCTGCTTGCCGTTGAAATGCCTGTCCGCCGATTCACTGTTGATCAGGAAAAGCTCGAGGAAAGCCGTGATATCGGGGCTCTGCCAGTCGCCATCCATATAGGTTTCGGCAACGCCGATCGTTCCGCTGTTCATCGCCCGGCTGGCGAGGTTCCAGTTGTTCAGCCTCACGGCCGCCTGCGGTCCCTCGACGCTGCCCCTGATCAGGGCCTTGCGTCCATCGGGAAGTTCGATCGCCAGCGCGCCATGCTGCATCTGCAGAAGACCGCGGAGCGCCAGCTTCGCCTTGAGCGGCAACCCCTTCGTGAAGCGCCCGACATTCTCGGCCGTCAGCGCCACCGCGCCGCGGGCAAAGGAATTCCAGTCTTCTGCAGTCATGATCGGCTCCTCCAGCCTCTTAGCCGGTTAAGGACAGCGATTGCATGAGCCAGCCCCCCGGCATTTGTAGAGAACGCTAATGTCATTCAGCAGCTTCTGCAATATGCCGCGGACGGCGCACACTCACCGGTGGCGGGGGAGCCGGGCGGGAGATGTATTTGGCACCCTTGATCCAGAGTTTCAGCGCCTCCCAGTGGATGCCGGCGACGATCTTGAAGGTCAGGAACGGGATGCGCGCCGTCAGCCGCGCCAGCGCCCAGCTGGTGAGCGGCATCTGCGCTCCCGAGAAGGTGGCAGCGAGAAGCGGCCCTTCCGCATCGGTCTCCAGAATACGCCAGCGGATCTCGTTGCCGGGCGGCAGCATGCGGAAGTGATAGTCCATGTCCATGCCGATGAAGGGCGAGACATGGAAAAGCTTGCCGCAGCTCTGGCGCAGGCCGCTGTCCGTCAGTTCGCCTGGTTCCACCAGGCAGACATAGGTGTGCCGCTCGCCGAAGGTATTGCGCACTTCGTAGATGAGAGCGATCAGATCATCGGCTCCGTCATAGGCGTAATAGACGGAGAGCGGGTTGAAGACGTGGCCGAGGATGCGCGGATAGCAGACGAGCAGGATGCGCGCCGCGCGTTTCGCAAGCCCGGCATCCACGAGAAGCCCGTCGGCGTAGGCACGCAACGCGACAGCAGCATCGCCGGTGTGATCGGCCTCCTGAAAGGAGATCAGGTTGCGGCCATTGACCGAGAACAGCGGCGAGAGACCGTCAGCCTCATCGAGACGATCGAGATCTACCATCAGCGAGTAGACGCTGTAGCGGAACCGGTGGCCGAACGGCTTCATCCGCTGGTGCATGACATGGCCGCAATAGAGCACGGCAGGCGCGTCGGGTGGCGGACCGTTCCGCTCCATGCTGGCACCAGAACTCTGCGGCCGCATCGTCACGCAACGGCCTCCAGGAGAGGGGCGCGGGAGGAGGCTCCGGTAGTTCGCCAGGGAATGACCCCGCCCAGAGCCTCTGCCGCCGCCAGACCGGATACTAGCCCATCCTCATGGAACCCGTAGCCGGTCCAGGCGCCCGCGAAATAGCAATTGTTCTTGCCCTGGATTGCCGCGATCTCCTGCTGCGCCTTCATGCCATCGGCGGAAAATTGCGGATGCTCGTAGCTGAACTCGGCAAAGACCTTGGAAGGATCGGGCTCGCGATCCGGGTTGAGCGTCACGAACAGCGGCAGCTTTTGGTCGATGCCCTGCAGCCGGTTCATCCAGTAGCTGACGGCAACGCCGGCCCGGCCATCCTCCTGGCTGGAGCGCAGGTAGTTCCAGGAGGCCCAGACCTTCTGCCGCTTCGGCATCAATGCCGTGTCGCGATGCAGCACGACCCGGTTCGGCTGGTAGGGAACCGCGGCGAGCAGCCGCTTTTCCCGGTCGCTGGCATCGACGAGCATCCGCGCCGTCTGGTCGCTATGCGAGGCGAAGATCACCTTGTCGAAATGCTGCTCGTTGCCGCTCTCGTCGATGACGGTCGCGCCATTGGCATGCCGCATCACCCCGCGCACGCCGCAGGATAGCTTCAGGCGGCTGCCGAGCGGCGCCAGCAGCTTTTCGAGATAGTTGCGGCTGCCGCCGGTCACCGTGCGCCACTGATGCTGCTTGCTGTAGATCAGCCGGTGATTGTCGAAGAAATTGACGAAATGCTCGGCCGGGAATTGCAGCATCCGCTGCGACGGCGTCGACCAGATCGCTGCCGCCATCGGCACCAGATAATTGTTGGTGAATCCCGGCGAGAAACCGCGCCAGTCAAGATAGTCGCCGATCGAGCGCGACGCCAGATGACCTGCGGCCCGGTCTTCGAGGCAGGTCCGGTTGAAGCGCAGGATCTCGCGGATCATCAGCAGGAAGGAGGGACGCAGCAGGTTGCGCTTCTGGGCAAATAGCGAGGACAGGCCGCAGCCGCTCCATTCCAGCCGCCCCTGATCAAGCGACAGTGAGAAGCTCATGTCGCTGGCGTGGGTCGCGACATCGAGTTCGGCAAACAGCGCCGTCAGGTTCGGATAGCAATGTTCGTTGTAGACAATGAAGCCCGTGTCGACCGGGACACGCTGTCCGTCATAGTCGATATCGACCGTCGCCGTGTGCCCGCCGGGCAGGCTGCTCTTTTCGAACAGCGTGACGTCGTGCACCGGGTTCAGCGCCCAGGCAGCCGATGCACCCGATATTCCCGAGCCGATGACGGCGATCTTCAAGCGGCTTTCGGGCGGCCGGGCGAGATGAAAATGCGCGTTCATGCAGCGTCCTTTATGGCGTTGTAGGCCTTCAGCGCCCGGTCGCGGGCCTTGGCGTGATCGACGATCGGTTTCGGGTAGGTCTCGCCGAGCACGATGCCGGCCTTTTCAAGCGCGGCCGCCGGCGCCTCGAAGGGGCGGTGGATATATTTGTTGTCGAGCTTTGCGAGCTCCGGGACGAACTCCCGCACATAATCTCCGTCGGGGTCGAACTTCTCTCCCTGGAGGATCGGGTTGAAGATTCGGAAGAACGGCGAGGCATCGGCGCCCGATCCCGCCACCCATTGCCAGTTGGCGGCGTTGCTTGCCGGATCGGCATCGACGAGCGTGTCGCGGAACCATTTCTCGCCGCGCCGCCAGTCGATCATCAGGTCCTTGATCAGGAACGAGCCGGTGATCATCCTGACGCGATTGTGCATGATCCCGTGGCGCCAGAGCTGGCGCATGCCTGCATCGACGATCGGGTAGCCGGTGAGGCCACGCTTCCAGGCTTTGAAATGTCCCTTGTCATTATGCCATTCGAAGCCGTCGAAGCGGTCGTTCCAGTTGGCATAGGGAAGCTTCGGGAAATGGAAGAGCAGGTGGTAGCAGAACTCGCGCCAGGCAAGCTCCTTGCGGAAATGCACGAGATCGTCTGACGGCACCCGCTTGGAGAGACCGCGCGTCGCCTCCCATATCCGTGCCGGCGAGATTTCGCCGAGTGCCAGATGCGGCGAGAGCATCGAGGTCGCGGCAACCGACGGGAAATCGCGATCCTTCTTGTAGCCGTTCAGCCGCTCGTCCACGAAATCCTGCAGTTTCTCCAGCGCCGCATCTTCGCCCGGCGTCCAGATATCGCTGAATTCCGATGCCCAGTCGGGCTTGACCGGCAGCAGCTTCCAGGAGGCGAGGGGCTCCGAATGCGGCCAATGGCTAGGGAAGGAGAATTTCTTCGGTGCATCGAGCGGATGCGGCGGCTCGCCCGAGCCTTCGAGCGCCCGCCAGAACGGCGTGTAGACGCGATAGGGCGTACCGCCGCCGGTCTTCAGCTTCGAAGGCTCATGCAGCAGCTGCCCGGCAAAGCTGCGCGCCTCGACCGCCTGACGCTCCAGCTCGTGCTTGATCCTCATATCGACGGCAATGCCCGGCGGATCGTAGCGCCGGTTCCAGAGCACGGTCTCCGCGCCGGTGGATTTGACCAGCGCCTGCAGCACCTCCAGCGCATTGCCAGTCATCAGCACCAACTTGCCGTGGTGCTTGTGCAGCGAGGTCTCCAACGCCTCCAGCGAATGGTGCAGCCACCATGCCTGGGCAGCACCCAACGGCCCGTTGCCCGACGTTTCCGGCTCGCGGATATAAAGGGGAATAATCGGGCGGCCAGAGGCGCAGGCTTCGTGCAGCGCGTGATTGTCGTCGAGACGCAAATCCTTGCGAAACCAGAGAATAACCGGTTTTTCCGCTGCCTTCGCCAATGCTTTCGTTCCCTGTCCCGTTCTTTTGGTCTGCTACGTATCTACGGTAGGCTTGGATCAAAAGTTTCAGTTGGGAAGACAGTTTTATTCGCCTTGCCGCGCACATGAAAAAGGCCGGTGAGAACCGGCCTTTTCGCTTGGCTGTTTCGAAGATCAGTTGTCGTATTCGCGGCAGCGCTCGCTGATCGAAGCGCCGCCCTGGCCGGCGCGACTATCCACACCCTGGCCCTGACGCGGCATGTTCGGGCATTCCAGAACGCCGCGGGGCTCCGCAATGCTCTGTGTCGTTGTCGGATCGACGCGCTCGATGCGGACAGGATGGGAGCCGTTGCTGTCGTTGCTCGCGTCGGAAGAATAGAGCGGCGCATCGGGAGCCGTGGTGTCGTAAGCCGGTGCCGACTGGGCGAAGGCCGGAGCGGCGAGCCCGAGGGCGAGCAGCGAGGCTGCGGCAAATGTCTTACGCATGGAGAAACTCCTCCTTGATCTGCTTTTTCTCTAGGGGTGACAGAAACGGAACCCGCGGGCCGCGTCATTGTTCCGAACTTTCCCGCAGAGGTTTCAGGCGGCCGCAGGGCAGCGTGGTTACGCGTAAACCTTAACAGGCAAAGCCGCTGGCAGATGCGTCGGGGCGCCGCTAGGAAGCCCTCAGCCGCATGATGCAGCGCCGGGGTCTCCAATGGTCATTTCTTTTTTCGAAGCAGCGGATATGTCGTTCAAGGCAGCCTTGTCGGTCGCTGTGACGATCGGCGGCATGATGGCCGCCACCGCGATGCTGAAGACCGAGGCGACGGAGACCACGCGCCTCGACCTCTCCCGGCCGGTCCTCTGGCCGTCCGAGCCGACACGGGTGCCCGCACCGTTCCGCTTCGCCGCCAATGATCCGGCGCAGGTCGCCGCCGATGCCGGAGCCGTCTGCGTCAGCAATATCGGCCTCAGAATCGATTGCGACCTGATCAGCGCCTCGGCGCTCTGATCAAAGGCTACCGCCATCCTTGTAATAGCTTGGGTATTGCACGAATTCAGGATCGCGGCCGTCCGCGCGCTCTTGCGTGCTGTCGGCCTCGTCTGCGGGCTTCGAATAGCCGTGGCTGATCAGCCAGTCCTTGACGATGTGGCGCATCGCCCGGTCGCGGTCGGTGATGCCGAACTCCCGCATGAAGACCCGGAGCGCCTGCTCGCAACGTTCTGAAAAATCATCTGCCATAAAGTGGTAAGAGGCGAGGCGGATGATTGTTCCGAGTTTCGATGTCGTGGAAAAAAGAAGAGCCGGTTCGTGGTCGAACCGGCTCATTCAATCTGTCAGCTTATCGCTGATGAAACTGGCTCCCCGGGCCGGATTCGAACCGGCGACCTGTCGATTAACAGTCGAATGCTCTACCGCTGAGCTACCAGGGATCACCGCTTGCCGCGGTGTGAGTGGGCTAATACAAATGCTTGTTCGATTTGCCAAGCGGTTTTTTCAAAAAATGACATCTCCTTGCAATTATTGGACTTATCCCCATCTCCTGTGGATGACTGACGGGAAAAACAACACGGATAAAAAGCGCGAAAAGCGTTTCGGCATCGATCACGCGACCGGAGAACTCATTCTTGGGTCATGGCGCATACCGCTGCCGCGCTCGCGCATCGCACGCATGGCCATCGGCCTGTTGCTGATCATCTGCGGTTTGCTGGGATTTTTGCCCATCCTCGGCTTCTGGATGCTGCCGCTGGGCTTCATCGTGCTGTCGCACGACCTGCCGATCGCCCGGCGCTGGCGCCGCAGGCTGTCGCTATGGTGGCACCGGCGGGGCAGGCCCGCCGGTAACTGAGGCCTCACATCAGGCGAAGAGGCTGGCGGCCCAATAGAACAGCGCCGAGATCAGCGCTGCCGCGGGCAGGGTGACGACCCAGGCAACCACGATATTGCCGGCAAGCCCCCAGCGGACGGCCGAGACGCGCTTGGCAGCGCCGACACCGATGATCGCGCCGGTGATCGTGTGCGTCGTCGAGACTGGAATGCCGAGCCAGGTGGCGCCGAACAGCGTCAACGCGCCGCCGGTCTCGGCGCAGAAGCCCTGCATCGGATTGAGCTTGGTGATCTTCGAGCCCATCGTGTGGACGATTCGCCAGCCGCCGAAGAGCGTGCCCAGCGCCATCGCCGCCTGACAGGACAGCACCACCCATAGCGGCACATGGAAGCTGCCGCCGAGATAGCCCTGCGAATAGAGCAGCACGGCGATGATCCCCATCGTCTTCTGCGCATCATTGCCGCCGTGGCCGAGCGAATAGAGCGAGGCCGAGACAAATTGCAGGATGCGGAAGGTGCTGTCGACGGCAAAGGGCGTCTGGCGCACGAAGATCCAGGAGACCGCGAGCACCAGGAACAGTGCCAGCAGGAAGCCGATCATCGGCGACAGCACGATGGCGCCGGCCGTCTTCAACAGGCCGCCCCAGACGATCGAGCTGAAACCGACCTTGGCAAGCCCCGCGCCGACGAGGCCGCCGACCAGCGCATGCGAGGAGCTCGACGGTATACCGAAGACCCAGGTGACGATATTCCAGATGATCGCGCCCATCAGTGCCGCAAAGATCACCATCGGACTGACGATCTCAGGATTGATGATGCCGGTGCCGAGGGTCTCGGCGACATGCAGGCCGAAGAACAGGAAGGCGATGAAGTTGAAGAACGCCGCCCACAACACCGCATATTGCGGCCTGAGAACGCGTGTCGAGACGATCGTGGCGATCGAGTTCGCCGCGTCATGCAGTCCGTTCAGGAAGTCGAAGAACAGCGCGACGGCGATCAGCCCGGCAAGCAGCGGAAAGGCGAGGGTGGCATCCATCAGACGTTCTCGATCACGATGCCGCTGATTTCATTGGCGACGTCCTCGAAACGGTCGACGACCTTCTCGAGCTCGGCATAGATCTCGCTGCCGATGATATAGGCCATCGGGTTCGATGCGCCGTGGCGGCGAAAGAGATCCTTGAGGCCGAGATCGTAGAGCTCGTCGGACCGGCCCTCGACGCGCGTCACCTCTTCGGCGATCGCCGTCAGCCGCGGCGCGTTGGCGCCCATGCGGTCGAGCAACGGAACGGCCTCGGCAATCAGATGCGCTGCCTTGACGATTTCCTTGCCCATTTCCTGCATGCCCGGATCGAAGCTCTTCTGCTCGAACAGCCGGATGGTCTTGACCGTCTTGTGCATCATGTCGATCGCATCGTCGAGCGACTGGATCAGATCCTTGATGTCGCCGCGGTCGAAGGGCGTGATGAAGCTGCGGCGGACCGCGAGCAGAACGTCGCGGGTAATATCGTCGGCCTCGTTTTCGAGCGCGACAATGCGCTCGCAATGGCGCTCGGGATCGTTCCCGGCCAGAAGTTCGTTCAGCGCTTCTGCGGCGCCGACGACGGTGCGGGAATGCTGAGCGAAGAGATCGAAGAATCGGTCTTCGCGCGGAAGAAGTTTGCGAAACCAGCTTAACATGGTGACCCCGTGGATGCTTGAGTTGTCACGCAACTGTCACAAATGGGGTTCTGTTGCAATAAAAGCTGGCCGGGAAGGGCCGCAGCCTCGGGCTTTTCCACGCGTTTACGGCTGAGATCACACAGGCCGCCACAGCTGTCACACTCTCAATGAAGATCGAGCGTCAGCTGCCTGTTCTTGATCTGCGGCAGCGGCAGGCCGATCTCGATCTTGCCGAAAACCCGCCTGCGGCGTTCCTCGTCCTTCTCCCGTTCCGCCCGGCTGGCGGCGACGGTCGCGAGGGCATTTGCGATAACCTGCTCGGCATGCGTCATAAGAACCTCCGTCGTTTGTTCCTATTTTGTTCTCGTGAATGCAAATGTCAAGAGCTTCACTCACCGAAGTAAAAAACCGGATCGCGCGTCAATTCGCCATTGCCGAGATGGCCGTACAAATCCCTGCCGAGAATCCAGTAGGTGATCTTCTGCGTCGCAAGAGAAAAGACATAGTCGCCATCCACCCAATGCTCGGCCTTGCTGCCGCCGATCGGGAAGAGAAACTTGCCGGCTTGATAGAGAACGGCCTTTTCGGATCGATGATCGAAAATATATCGTGTTTTCGCCATGTGTTATCCTGCCGCTATACGCAAGATACAACGTCACATGGGATTTTAGATCTGTCTATATTATCAGAAGTTGAGGATTGGTCTATTCACAAATAAGATAAGCCTAAAACAGCATTATCCCAAAAATGGGCAATACGATCCCGCGCGATGAAATCATCGCGATTATATTCGGAATCATTCAAGCGGGGATTGTTTGAAGTTGGAGGCCTCGCCCGGAATTGAACCGGGGTACAAGGATTTGCAGTCCTCTGCGTCACCACTCCGCCACGAGGCCATCCGTGAACGACTTGTTCAGTGGTGGCGCGGATTTAGAATGATCCAAAGGAAACCGCAAGAGGTGTTTTCCGAAAAAAATCGGGCGGTCATCCGGCCGTCGCATTCAATGCGCTTGATCATTCGGCGAATCCGCTCATTATCCTTATATGAGGAATATCTCAAAACCCTTTGTCACCAGGGATGATCCGGACCGGCACATACGCTGTCAGGATGCGCTGCAGTATGCGTTCCGCGATCTGATCGAGGCCGCGGTTGAGGCCGGGTGGAGCGAGCAGGAAGCCGTTGATGCCGTCGGCGAACTGGTCGAGGGACATATTCAGGACCTCATGGCGCGCGCCGATTCCGCCGCTCTCATGGCGCTTCTGAAGACGATGCGCTGATTCTGCCCGCCGCCGGTCGGCGAGCGCAGGCTCTCAATTCACGCTTCTGAGCGAGGGAAGGGGCGAAATGCCGCCGGTGATCACACCGGGCGTGCTCGACGCAATCAGCGGAATGCAGAGAATGATGACGATGAGCCCGCCGATGAAGCAGGCGCCAAGCATCAGGGATCTGTTCATGCGGGCTCCGTCTCTGCCTTTGTTTTTTAGCTTATGCTGTACAAAGCTGACGGATTCCTGAAGGCTGCAATCAGCGCTTCGGGCCGGATTTCAGGTAGAGATAGCTGCCGGCGGCGAAAAAGATCAGCGTAAAGCCCGGCCAGGCCACGAACACGGTCGTGTAACCGCAAGCGCCTTCGAAGCAATCTCCGAGCGTTCCCGCCACGGATAGCCGCAAGGACAGCACGCCCGCGAGGATGACGCTCGCGGCGGCGATCAGCAGCAGAATGAAAATCGTAAAACCCGTGCTTCGCATTCAAACCTAAAGAGCGGGCCGTCTGATTCCTGCCTGCTGCGCTGTGTTTATCTTCAACTCGTCCGGCTGTTGACGAGCCCGCAGCAAAGTACGCCGACGAGCGCCACAGCGATGAAAAGGTCGAAGAACGTCAAATGTACGAAAAAGGCAGACATAGCCTGCTCCTCCTCATTTCCTCCGGTTGCAATAATACCACAGGGGAAAGCTTTGTTCCACTTCGGAGTTCAGAAAGCGCTCCTGCACCGCAAAGGCGGCCGATATGCCGCAAGGATTCTTGCCGCAGGCGCGAACGGAGCCTTGAAAGCATCCGAACCCGGGATTAAGAGACGGAACACATGGCCGCGGTAACCGGGCGAGAGGATACGATGGATTTCGAAGCAGCACGCGTAAAGATGGTCGACAACCAGATCCGTACGACGGACGTGACGTCCCATTCCGTGTTGAGCGCGTTCCTCACGGTTCCGCGCGAGGCGTTCGTTCCCGAGAAGGCCAAGGTTCTGGCCTATATCGATAACGATGTCGAAATCTGTCCCGGCCGCTTCCTGATGGAAGCTTCGCCGCTCGCCAAGCTGCTGCAGCTTGCCGCGATCACCAAGGAAGACACGGTTCTCGAAGTCGGCTGCGGCACGGGTTATACCTCGGCGCTGCTGTCGCTGACCGCAGGCTCCGTCGTCGCGCTCGAATCCGACGCATCGCTTGCCGAGCAGGCCAAGGCCAATCTCTCCGGCTATGCGAATGTGTCGGTCGTTGCAGGCGATCTCGCCAAGGGCCACACGGCTGGCGCCCCCTACGATCTGATCTTCGTCAACGGTTCCGTCGAGGAAGTTCCGGCTTCGCTTCTCGGCCAGCTCGCCGAAGGCGGCCGTCTCGTCACCGTCGAAGGCTACGGCAATGCGGCCCGCGCCAAGGTCTTCGTTTCGGAGCGCGGCGCGGTTTCCGAAAACGTCTTCTTCAACGCTTCGGTTAAGCCGCTTCCAGGCTTTGCCAAGCTTCGCGAATTCGTATTCTGAGCCTTTCCTAAAGGGCTTTTTCGATGCGGGCGCCACGGGCGCCCGTTTCTGTTTCCAGGCTTCATTTGCTGCCCGCCAGTTCATCCAACAAAACTGTGCATGGACGCATTCATTTGATTCGCGATGATTTTTTTCGCGTCTGGGTATTCTACTGTCTGGGTGATTCGGATGCCCACTCCATGCAATCCGATCGTTGCTTTAAGCTTAACGGGGATAGATATGGCTCAGCCAAGCGTAGCGCGTGAACCGTCCATGGAAGAGATCCTGGCGTCGATCCGCCAGATCATCGAGAGCAATGAGCCGGGCGCCGGCAAGGCCATTTCCCCGTCTCTGCCTCCGGTTTACGGTGACGATGCCGAGGATGAAGGTCACGATTCCAACATCCACCTGACGGTCGATGACACCTACGCCAATGTCGAATTCCCCGAGCCGGTGCTGACGCAGGATCCCCGCTTTGTTGCCGCCAATTCGGCTGGCACCCGCGAGGCCGAGCAGCCGGCGCGCGCCATGTCGCTCGCCGATGTCGCCGCCCGCGTCCGCGCCGCTTCCGAGCGCCTGCCGGCCCAGCCGCCGCGCGAATTGCCGCCGGTCTTCCGTCAACCGGAACCCGTTGCCGCACCTGTTGCCGAGGAAATCCGCCGTCCGGTCGAGCCGGTCGCCGCTGCACCGGTTGTTGCGCCGCTGCCGGCGCCGAAGCCTGCTCCGGTTGTTGCCGAAGTTCAGCCTGCCGAGCCCGAGCCGCTGCCGCAGGCCGTGGAATCCGAGATCGAGCCGGTTGCCGAGCCGCAGGCGTCGATGGCGCCTGAAGCCCCGGTTGCTCCGGCACCCGTTGCGCAAGCACCGGTTCCCTCCTTCCTGCCGCAGGTTCTCGAAGAAGCCCAGGCGCTGATCTCGCAGGATGCCAGCCTCCAGGTTGCGCGCTCCTTCGAAGAGCTGGCGTTGGCGATCGACGGCGCCGAGCGCCGCTCTCTCGACGAGATCGCCGAGGACATGCTGCGCCCGATGCTGCGCGAATGGCTCGACGACAATCTGCCGACGCTGGTCGAGCGCCTCGTGCGCGAGGAAATCGAGCGCGTGGCGCGCGGTCCGCGCCGCTAACCGGAAACGCCTTTTGCCGAATGCGCCGCTCCGGTCTCCGGGGCGGCTTTTTTATTGACTTGCCTGCAGCCATCCTATTTACAAACCCGCATCCTAAAACCCCGAAGTTTGGTCATAAAATGCTCGACAAGACCTATGATTCCGCCGCAGTCGAACCGAAAATCGCTGCGAAATGGGACGAAGCCGATGCCTTCCGTGCCGGTGCCAACAAGAAGCCTGGTGCCGAAACGTTCACGATCGTGATCCCGCCGCCGAACGTGACGGGATCCCTGCACATGGGCCACGCGCTCAACAACACGCTGCAGGACGTCATGATCCGGTTCGAGCGCATGCGCGGCAAGGACGTGCTCTGGCAGCCAGGCATGGACCATGCCGGTATCGCCACGCAGATGGTTGTCGAGCGCAAGCTGATGGAACAGCAGCTTCCCGGCCGCCGCGAAATGGGCCGCGACGCCTTCATCGACAAGGTCTGGGAATGGAAGGCTGAATCGGGCGGCCTGATCTTCAACCAGCTGAAGCGCCTTGGCGCTTCCTGCGACTGGTCGCGCGAGCGCTTTACGATGGACGAGGGCCTTTCGGCAGCCGTTCTTGAAGTCTTCGTAACGCTTTACAAGGAAGGCCTGATCTACAAGGACAAGCGTCTGGTCAACTGGGATCCGAAGCTTCTGACGGCGATTTCCGACATGGAAGTCGAGCAGATCGAAGTGAAGGGCAATCTCTGGCACCTGCGCTATCCGCTGGAAGAGGGCGTCACCTACCAGCATCCGGTTGCTTTCGATGAAGAGGGCAAGCCGACCGAATTCGAAACGCGCGACTATCTCGTCGTAGCCACGACCCGCCCGGAAACCATGCTCGGCGACACCGGCGTTGCCGTCAATCCTGACGATGACCGCTACAAGTCGATCGTCGGCAAGCATGTCATCCTGCCGATCGTCGGCCGCAAGATCCCGATCGTTGCTGACAGCTACGCCGATCCGACGGCGGGCACCGGTGCGGTCAAGCTGACGCCGGCGCATGACTTCAACGACTTCGACGTCGCCAAGCGCACCGGCCTGCGTGCCATCAACGTCCTGAACGTCGATGCCTCCGTTAATATCAAGGACAACGAGGATTTCCTCGAAGGCCTTGATCATCCGGCGGCACTTCATGGCGCATGGGACCGTCTCGAAGGCCAGGACCGTTTCACTGCCCGCAAGATCATCGTCGAAATCTTCGAGGAAGCCGGCCTGCTCGACAAGATCGAGCCGCATACGCACATGGTGCCCCATGGCGACCGTGGCGGCGTGCCGATCGAGCCGCGCCTGACGGAACAGTGGTGGGTCGACAACAAGACGCTCGCCAAGCCGGCGATCGCCTCGGTTCGCGAGGGCCGCACCAAGTTCGTCCCGAAGAACTGGGAAAACACCTATTTCCAGTGGATGGAAAACATTCAGCCCTGGTGCATTTCCCGCCAGCTCTGGTGGGGTCACCAGATTCCGGCCTGGTATGGCCCGGATGGTCAGGTCTTCGTCGAGAAGACCGAGGAAGAGGCGCTCGAGGCCGCGATCCAGCATTACCTCGCCCATGAAGGCCCGTGGAAGGCCTGGGTGCAGGACAAGATCGAGAACTTCCAGCCGGGTGAAATCCTGACGCGCGACGAAGACGTGCTCGACACCTGGTTCTCGTCGGCGCTCTGGCCGTTCTCGACGCTCGGCTGGCCCGAGAAGACCCCGGAGCTCGCCCGCTACTACCCGACCAACGTTCTGGTCACCGGCTTCGACATCATTCCCTTCTGGGTCGTCCGCATGATGCAGATGGGTCTGCATTTCATGAAGGACGCCGACGGCAATCCGGTCGAGCCGTTCCACACGGTCTATATCCACGCTCTGGTTCGCGACAAGAACGGCCAGAAGATGTCGAAGTCGAAGGGCAACGTCATCGATCCGCTGGAACTGATCGACGAATACGGCGCCGACGCGCTGCGCTTCACGCTCGCCATCATGGCGGCGCAGGGACGCGACGTGAAGCTCGATCCCGCGCGCATCGCCGGCTATCGCAACTTTGGCACCAAGCTCTGGAACGCCACGCGCTTTGCCGAGATGAACGGCGCCAAGAGCGATCCGAATTTTGCGCCTGAAGGCGTCAAGCTGACGATCAACCGCTGGATTCTGACGGAACTTGCCCGTGCGGAACGTGACGTAACGGAAGCCATCGAAGCCTACCGCTTCAATGATGCTGCGGGCGCGCTATACCGCTTCGTCTGGAACCAGGTCTGCGACTGGTATCTCGAACTGCTGAAGCCGGTATTCAGCGGCGAAGACGAGGCCGCCAAGAAGGAAGCACAGGCCTGCAGCGCCTATATTCTCGAAGAGATTTACAAGCTGCTGCATCCGTTCATGCCCTTCATGACTGAAGAGCTCTGGGCCCATACGGCCGGCGAAGGCGCGGAGCGCGATACGCTCGTCTGCCATGCCGACTGGCCCGCGCCGTCCTTCTCGGATGATGCTGCAGCCGATGAGATCAACTGGCTGATCGACCTCGTTTCGGGAATCCGCTCGGTCCGAGCAGAGATGAACGTTCCGCCGTCGGCAACTGCACCGCTGGTCTTCGTCAGCGCCAATGCCGAGACCAAGGAACGCCTGTCGCGTCACGACGCGGCGATCAAGCGCCTGGCGCGTGTCGAAAGTGTCTCGCTCGCCGACGCCGCCCCGAAGGGCGCAGCCCAGATCGTCATCGGCGAGGCAACGGCCTGCCTGCCGCTCGGCTCGCTGATCGATCTCTCCGCGGAAAAGGCCCGCCTCGAAAAGGCGATTGCCAAGACCGAGGGCGAGATGTCCCGCGTCAAGGGCAAGCTCTCCAACGAGAAGTTCGTCGCCAACGCCAATCCTGAAGTGGTGGAGGCCGAGCGCGAGCGTCTCGCGGAATTCGAGAGCCAGATGGCCAGCCTGAAAGTAGCGCTTGCAAGGGTGATCGAGGCCTGATCCACTCTTGGTAGCAAACTATTCCAAAACGGCGTCCGGAACCCTCCGGGCGCCGTTTTCTATTTCCGGCATCATGAGTCGAAAACGCATGCCTTAATTAGCGTTTCCACCCTGTGGAGTTTGACGAATCTGCGAAATTTTCAGTGGAAGAGGCCGAAAAGACCGACTGTTGTCAGATTGATACAGGGGCTAGGTGGCTTGGAACGATCGTTTAAAAATAATCCGAAATGATTAGTTTGTTAGGATAAAATTTTACCATACCCAAATTTTTGACGTGCTCGTCAATTTCTTACGTCAATTTAACTTCTTGCATGCATTGTGGCGGCATGAAGGCGCGCATTGTCATCCGCGCCATTCCTTTGCAAGGTGCAGCCATCTGCATTGCTTGAGTGGGGGAGACACAATGGCATCTCGTATGTTTTCCAAGGGCGTAGCATCGCTCGTTATCCTTTCGTCCTTCGCATCGCCGTCATTTGCCGGCGGCCTGGAACGCGGCGGCTACAATATCGACCAGCTGTTCGATACGGGGCCATTCTCGTTCAATAGTTCGGCTGTTTACGTCGCTCCGCAGCGGAAACTGAAGAACGTCGTCGATACCGACACAAATCCAACCAACCCTTTCACCAACGAATATGGTGGGGGTGATCTTAACGGCCGGCCCGATTCTGTTCATGATACCGATGGCTATTGGGTTCCAAGAGTTGGCTTTAAGGCCGCAATTGGTGACAGCGTGGACTGCTTGGCGGATTACTCACAGCCTTGGGGTGCTCACACCAATCCCGGCGTAAACTGGGCTGGCGCGAACCAAAATATTGAAACCAAAGTCGAGAGTGACAACTACGCTGCTACTTGCTCGTACAAGTTTGATATGGGTCCGGGCCAGTTCCGAATAATTGGTGGCGGATTCTATCAAGAGGTTAGTGGGTTCAAGGAGCGGCTTGTTCAGGATCCTTCGCTATTGCCGGCTGGATTCTCGGGCATTGGCAGATTGGATCTCGAAGGGGATGGCTGGGGTTGGCGCGTCGGCGCGGCTTATGAAATCCCTGAATATGCACTCAGGGCGAGCCTAGTCTACAACAGCTCTGTTAGCTTGGATAATATTACAGGCAACATTGATCTGACGCATGTCCTGCCGGTTGTTGGCACAAGATATGCCGTCTCGGGCTCCGCCGATTTGCCGGATACGCTTGAGTTGAAGCTTCAAAGTGGTATCGCACCCGATTGGTTGGCCTTTGGCTCTGTTAAATGGGCCAACTGGAGCAAATTGCAGGTTCTAAATTTCTGCCCGGCTACGCCTACTGCGCTGCAGCCATGTACGGACTTGGATTTGCTTTATAAGGACGGTTGGACGGTTACCGCCGGCATTGGTCACAAATTCAACGACCAATGGAGTGGCGCGGTAAGTTTGACTTGGGATCGGGGTACTAGCCAGGGCTACGGCACGCAGACCGATACGTGGACGGTTGGTACGGGCGTCGCATATACCCCTAACGACAATGTTGAGCTCCGGTTGGCTGGTGTACTTGGCATCTTGACGAGCGGCGAGTCTGGCGCGGTGACCTATCAAGGGGTCACATACGGCGACGACGTCTCCTACTCCTTTGGAAACGATCTAGTCGCGGCAATTTCGGCTGATTTCAAAGTCAAGTTCTAACGCCATCATCGGAGCACAAAGCCCGGCCCAGTGCCGGGCTTTTCTTTGCTTGATGCCATATTAATCATGCCTTTTGGACATCCCATTTTGTGACGAATCCGCAACAGTTTTTACGACAGTTGGCGTAAGCTATCTCTAGGGCGAATTTGTCCATTTCCCGCCACAAACAGGGCGCAGCGGTATTTGCGGGCAAGGGAATGGCAGGCGTAGGGTGCGTTTGAAAAGTAAGATGGGTCGAGTTTTTTCAGGGACAGGCGAGAGCCGATCGGAGACCGGATTTCATTCCGCTCCATTTGCGATTCAGCTTTTCCCGCAAGGCGATTCCGCCGGAAAATTTCGCTCTCAAGTCGTGTCTTCCATCTGTCCATTCTCCGATGTTTCCGCGTCCATGACGGGCGCTGACGAGCACCGCGATCACGCCGATACCGGTTTGGTCACATTTGGTGTTTACGGATATTGGGAAGGCGGAAAGACAGACGTTTCTTCCGCGAAAATGACGCCGCAGGCATTGCAGGCGGGCCAGGCCGGAACCCGGGTGGTCTATCGCGATGCGCAGGAAATTCAGGCCCTCGAAGAAGGGCGGAAGGCTGGATGCGACGCGGGCAAAGGAGCCAGAGAGCTCGCCGCGGGATCGCTCGCCTGGAGGAGATACGCCGGGACGCGTGCAGCGGAGTTTTTGCTGCCGGGCTGGTCTGCGATGGAAGCGAAAGAAACTGATTGAAATGCTGACATCCGAGTTCAGACTTTTCAGATTTGCTCTCATGGGGCTGTCGATCGCGCTTTCAGCAGCGGTTGCCTCCCCAGCCGGCGCTTTTGATATCAATGCCGGCGTCACCAAGGAATCCGGTCCCTTCGATCTCTTCAAGTTCGGCTTCAAGGCTTACAAGAGCGGCCAGAAGGAAGAAGCTGTCGAAGCCTACAAATACGCCGCCGAGAAGGGTCATACCGGCTCGCGCTGGGCGCTGGCCAACATGTATGCCGACGGCGACGGCGTGACCCAGGACGATTTCGAAGCCTTCAAGATCTATAGCGAGATTGCCCAGCAGGGCGTCGAGCCGGGTTCCGAAGATACCGGCTTCTTCATCAATGCATTGCTGTCGCTCGCGAGCTATTACAAGCACGGCATTGCCGGTAGTCCGGTGAAGGTCGATCTCAACCAGGCCCGCCAGCTCTATTTCCAGGTGGCGTCTACTTTCGGCGTGCCGGAAGCGCAGTTCCAGCTGGCGCAGATGATGCTTTCGGGCGAGGGCGGCAGCCCCAATCCGCTGCAGGCGAAGAAGTGGCTGAACCAGGCCCGCAAGAGCGGCCATCCGGGCGCCATGTCCGTCTTCGGCAACATCCTCTTCCAGGAAGGCCAGTCGGCCCGTGGTCTGGCGATGATGACGGCGGCACTGGACCGCTGCAAGCCGAAGGACTGTGGCTGGATGGAATCGCTGCAGGAGCAGGCTTTCTCGGTCGCGACCGAAGGAGACCGCCGTGCAGCGGTCTCGCTCTCCCACAATATCGCCACCAGCGGCGACTGATCTCCGTTTAAGCCGCGAAGTCGAAATAGGCGACGACGGGAACGTGGTCGGACGGTTTTTCCCAGGCGCGGACGTGTTTCTCGATGGCCGTCGAGGTCATCCGGTCTGCCGCTTCAGGCGACAGCATCAGATGGTCAATGCGGATACCGTTGTTCTTCGGCCAGGCGCCGGCCTGATAATCCCAGAATGAATAGAGCTGAACCGCATCCGTCGTGGCGCGCACCGCATCGGTGAAGCCGAGGCTTTCGAGCCTGCGGAAGGCTTCACGGGTCTGCGGCAGGAAGAGCGCGTCATTCGCCCAGACCTTCGGGTCGAAGCAATCATGCGGCTCGGGAATGACGTTATAGTCGCCAGCCAGAATGAGTGGCTCCTCATAGCTCAGCCGCTGCGCCGCAAATTGCTGCAGACGCTCCATCCAGGCGAGCTTATAGGTGTATTTCTCGGTTTCGACGGGATTGCCGTTCGGCAGATAGAGGCAGCAGACGCGCAGCGCCTTGTTGCCGGGCAGCGAGAACACTGCCTCGATGAAGCGCGCCTGCTCGTCCAGCGGATCGCCGGGCAGCCCGCGGCTCACTTCGTCCGGCTTGCTCTTGGAGAGGATCGCGACGCCGTTGAAACCCTTCTGGCCATGCGTTTCGACATGATAGCCCATCGCCTCGATCTCAAGGCGCGGAAAGCCTTCGTCGACGGTCTTGATTTCCTGCAGGCAGACGATGTCGGGATTGGAATCCTTGAGCCACTGCGTCAGGTTGTCGATGCGCGCCTTGACGCCGTTGATGTTCCAGGTCGCGATCTTCATCCATCACCTCTTGCTTCGTGCCGATCTTGTATCGTGATGGGTAGCAACCGGACAAGACGATAAACCGGCCGGAAGAGATTTCTTCGGCCGGTCGGGTCTGAGATCGGTGGAAAGCTTAGATCGAAAAGCTCGTTCCGCAGCCGCAGCTGGCAACCGCGTTCGGATTCTTGATCTGGAAGGACTGGCCGAGCAGGTTGTCGACGAAGTCGATCTCGGAGCCGGCCATATAGACCAGCGAGAGGCTGTCGATCAGCACCTTGGCGTCGTTCTTCTCGACGATCACGTCATCGTCCTGAACGCCGTCGGCAAGGTCGAACTTGTAGGAAAAACCCGAACAGCCACCGCCTTCGACGGAAACGCGCAGCGCGCTCTTTCCTGCCTCGGCACCGACGATCGCGGCGATTCGCTTTGCGGCCGCATCGGAGAGGGTTACTGAAGTCTCTGTCATGCTTCCTCCTGCCGGGGTCAAGATCCGGAGAGAATTGATAAAAGCCGCTGAGCGTTCAAACGGCTGATATCAAAAGAATTTATCACGGGCGCTCACGGAGCGCATTATTGCGGAAAGCGGTTAAGAAAGCGCCGCTTTGCCTGATATACTGACTATAGGTATGAAGAGCGTGAAGCGGCGTCAATGGGGCGATCCGGCCGCGCGGTTCGAATGACGGTGAAGAATGACGATTGACAGGCGTGCATTGGGTTTCGGCAACAGCGAACGGGCAGTCTATGCGGCTGATCCCTGGACGACCCGCGGGCGGCTCTATCAGGAGAGCTCCAGCCCGACGCGATCCGACTTCCAGCGCGACCGCGACCGCATCGTCCACACGACCGCCTTCCGCCGCCTGAAGCACAAGACGCAGGTCTTCATCGCGCAAGACGGCGATCACTACCGTACGCGCCTGACCCATACGATCGAGGTGGCGCAGATCGCCCGCGCTCTGGCGCGTGCCCTGAAGCTCGACGAGGATCTCGCCGAGGGCGTGGCGCTGGTCCACGATTTCGGCCACACCCCGTTCGGGCACACCGGCGAGGATGCGCTGCACGAGGTGCTGCTGCCCTATGGCGGCTTCGATCACAATGCCCAGTCGCTGCGCATCGTCACCAAGCTCGAGCGCCGCTATGCAGAGTTCGACGGTATCAACCTGACCTGGGAGAGCCTTGAAGGCCTCGTCAAGCACAATGGCCCGCTGCTGACGCCGGACGGGCAGGGCACGCGCGGGCCGGTTCCCCAGCCGATCCTCGATTATTGCGAGCTTCATGACCTGCAGCTCGCGACCTATGCCAGCCTCGAGGCACAGGTGGCGGCGATCGCCGACGATATCGCCTATAACACCCACGACATCGACGATGGCCTGCGCTCCGGTTACCTGACCTTCGACATGCTGGAGGAGATTCCGTTCCTCGCCGGGCTGATGGCGGAAGTTCGCGATCGCTATCCGAACCTGGAAGCCAGCCGCTTCACTCATGAGATCATGCGCCGGCAGATCACCCGCATGGTCGAGGACGTGATCTCGGTTGCGCAGGAGCGTCTCGCCCAGATCAATCCTAAGAGCGCCGACGATATCCGCCACGCCGATCGCGTCATTGCCACCTTCTCGCCGGCGATGGCCGAAACCGACAGGCTGATCAAGCAGATGCTCTTCAAGCGCATCTACCGCCACCCGGAGATCATGCGCATCCGCGCCGGTGCGGCACAGATCGTCACGGATCTCTTCGGGGCCTATATGGCGAACCCCAAGGAGATGCAGAGCCACTACTGGGTGGATCACATCGCCGGCCTTGCCGATGCCCCGAAAGCCCGCCATGTCGGCGACTATCTGGCCGGCATGACGGACACCTATGCCATCAGCGCCCACAGGCGATTGTTTGACCACACTCCCGATTTGCGATAGTCAGCACGCGCCCGGCGAGAGCGCCGGTCGATGCCTTGTGGCACAGCCTATGCATGGAAGAGTGCGATGAACCTTTTTACCGATTTCGAAGCCAGGATTAAAACCGCCCTTGAACAGATCGATCTGGTCAAGGAAAAGCGATCCGAGCTCGATTTCGGCCGCATCGCCGTCGAGCCGCCGCGCGATGTGACGCATGGCGACGTCGCGACCAACGCCGCGATGGTGCTCGCCAAGCCGCTCGGCACCAACCCGCGCGCCTTCGCCGAAATCATCCTCGGCAAGCTGAACGAAGATCCTGATGTCGCCGAGGTTTCTGTGGCCGGTCCAGGCTTCATCAACATCAAGCTGTCGGTAGGGTACTGGCAGCGGCTGCTCGGCTCGATGATCGAAGCCGGCACCGATTACGGCCGCTCGACGCTTGGCGGCGGCCGCAAGGTCAATGTCGAATATGTCTCGGCAAACCCGACCGGCCCGATGCATGTCGGCCATTGCCGCGGCGCCGTTGTCGGCGACGCGCTGTCGAACCTCCTGGCCTTTGCCGGCTATGCCGTCACCAAGGAATATTACATCAACGATGCCGGCTCGCAGATCGATGTGCTGGCGCGCTCGGTCTTCCTGCGCTACCGCGAAGCCCTCGGCGAGAATATTGGCGAGATCCCCGCCGGCCTTTATCCGGGCGATTACCTCGTTCCGGTCGGTCAGTCACTGGCCAGTGAATATGGCGTGCGGCTGCACAACATGCCGGAAGAGCAGTGGATGCCGATCGTCAAGGACAAGGCGATCACCGCGATGATGGCGATGATCCGCGAAGATCTCGAGGTCCTGAACGTCCATCACGATGTCTTCTTCTCCGAGCGCACGCTGCATGACGGCGGCGCCGCCGGTATCCGCACCGCCATCAACGACCTGACCTTCAAGGGCTATGTCTACAAGGGTGCGCTGCCGCCGCCGAAGGGCCAGCTGCCGGAGGACTGGGAAGACCGCGAGCAGACGCTGTTCCGCTCGACCGAAGTCGGCGACGATGTCGATCGCCCGCTGATCAAGTCCGACGGGTCCTATACTTACTTCGCCGCCGACGTTGCTTACTTCAAGAACAAGTTCGATCGCGGCTTCAACGAGATGATCTACGTGCTCGGCGCCGACCATGGCGGCTACGTCAAGCGCCTGGAAGCGGTCGCCCGTGCGGTTTCCGAGGGCAACTCGAAGCTGACGGTGCTGCTCTGCCAGCTGGTAAAGCTGTTCCGCAACGGCGAGCCGGTGAAGATGTCGAAGCGCTCCGGCGACTTCGTGACGCTGCGCGACGTGGTCGAGGAAGTCGGCCGCGATTCGGTGCGTTTCATGATGCTTTACCGGAAAAGCTCCGAGCCGCTGGACTTCGATTTCGCCAAAGTAACGGAACAGTCGAAAGATAATCCGGTCTTTTACGTGCAATATGCGCATGCCCGTTGCATGTCGGTTTTCCGGCAAGCGAAGGAGGCGTTTCCGGACCTCAATGTCAGCCCGGAAGACCTCGCAAAAGCGGTGTCCGGAATCTCGGATCCCGCGGAATTGCAGCTGATTGCGAAGGCTGCCGAGTTCCCGCGCGTCGTCGAATCCGCTGCCCAGGCGCAGGAGCCTCACAGGGTCGCTTTCTACCTCTACGACCTCGCCAGTTCGTTCCATGCACACTGGAACAAAGGTAAAGACCAGACTGAATTACGATTTGTTAACGATAAGAGCCGAGAATCGAGTATTGCCAGACTAGGGCTGGTGTACGCTGTCGCTTCGGTTTTGAAGTCGGGTCTTGCCATTACTGGTACCGCCGCACCGGATGAAATGCGATAAACGTCACCAAATCCCCACATTGCGCTGGCATTGACCGCGTTGGCTTTTGAGTGGGATGGGTATGGCAGACAAACAACTTGCGTATGACGCGCGACAGAAGACGGAGCTGTTCGATGAAAACGATCCGCTCGCGGAACTCGCGCGCATCGTTGGCTTCGAGCCGCGGGTAGCGGCCAATACTGTCTCAGAGCCAGTCCGGCAGGAGCCGGCCTTCGATCTCGAAGACGAATTGCTGCGGGAATTCGAGCGCTACGACGCGCCGCGCCCGCTGGGTGCACTCGGCCATCCGGCCGAGCAGCCCGTTGAAGAAGCCGCAAGCTACGAGCCCGTTGCCCACGAGCACGCTGCCGCTCCGCAGGAGCCCGTTGAGGCTCCGGTCTATGCCGAGCCGGAAGCCTACGAGGCTGAGCCGGTCGCAGCGGCCTATGAGCCCGAGGAAACGCAGGCCTGGACCGGTGGTCAGGTTGCTGCCGCCGAATGGGCGGTCCAGCCCTCGGAGCCAGTCTCCAACGGCGGCGCCCGCGATCTGATCGAAGAACTCGAAATGTCGATCGGTGCCGCATCGGCTGTTCAGCCGGTTGCTCCGGTTGCCAAGGCGCCGCAGTGGTCTGCCGCCAGCATCAAGCTGCCGCTCGCCAACTTCCATACGGCCCGCCGCGAAGAGCCGGTTTCTGCGGTTGTCGTCGAGCCCGAGCCTGTCGTTGCGCCTGCGCCGCAGCCGGTTGCTGAAGTGGCATCCGCGGAAACCCTGCAGGAACTTGCTGCACTTGACGTTGCCGAGGAGTTCACTCCCGTCGCTTCCGGCTTCCCGGCCGAAATCGATCGCCACGAAGAGCCCGAAGTCGTCGAGCAGGCGCCCGTTGCCGAAGCTGTCTATGCCGAGCCGGTATCGCACGAGGCCTTCGATCTCGCCGCTGCCGCCAAGGATGGCATCGTTGCTTCCGACGCAGCGCTGACCGAGGCGCTGCCCCAGGATGAAGCAACCGCCTTCGATATCGACAACCTTCTGGCTGACGTTTCCCGTTACCCGGTGCCGCAGCGCGCTCCGGAGCCGGTTCGCGAAGAACCTGTACAGTTCCATCAGCCGGAACCGGTAAAGCCGGTAGCACCCGTGGTGGCCGCCAAGCCCGCTCCGGCCGAAGAGGAAGATCCCTTCGCAGGTCATGACTTCGAGCTCGATCTCGAAGGCATCGAACTGGAGCTCGCCGATCTCGATTTCGCTGAGCCCGTCAAGGAAGAGCCGGTCGCAGTGGCTCCGGCTCCTGTTCGCGCTCAGCCCGCACCTGTTGCCGCCGCTCCGGCACCGGTTGTCGCTCCGCGCCCGATCGCGCCTGCGCCTGTCGTTGCAGAAGCACCGCGTCCGGTTCAGCCGGCCTATACGCCTGCACCGGTTTCCTATTCGCCGGCAGCCGTCTTCACGCCTGCCCCGCAGCCTGCGGCTCCTGTCCGTGCAGCTGTTGTCGAACCCGTCGAAGAACTTCCCTTCGATCCGTCGATGATCACCGACGCCGACGGTCATCCGGAAGCAGTTGGCGAAATGCACGTTCCGGCGCTGCCGCCGGTCGAGCAGCACAAGCCTGCCGCTCCGGTCAACGATTTCGATTTCGACGTCGATGCCGAGATCGCCAGCCTGTTCGATCCGATCAAGTCCAAGGAAGCCGTTCCGGCTGCTGCGCCCGCCTGGGCATCGCAGGCCTCCGCTCCCGCGGCTCAGAATCCTGCAGCACCCGCCGTTGCCGGTCTCGATGATCTCGAGCGCGCTCTGGAAGAAGATCTGCGCCGCAGCATGCGCGAGCCGGTCCAGCGGACCGAGCAGCTTGCCGAGGTTCACATCCAGTCTGCCGGTGCTGCCGAAGACATGCATCGCGCCCGCTCGATGAAGCGGATGCTGGCTGCCGCTGCCATGGTCGTCGTCTTCGCGGGTGGCGCTTATGGCCTATACACCGTCGTTGCCGATACCGGCATTGCCGGTGGTTCCGGCGAGCCGCGCATCATCGCTGCCGACAAGGAGCCGGTGAAGGTCGTTCCGGATAATCCGGGTGGCAAGACCGTTCCGAACCAGGACAAGGCCGTCTATGACCGTGTTGCCGGCGCCACCGAGACGCCGAAGCAGACTGCACTGGTGTCGTCCGACGAACAGCCTGTCGACGTCGTTCAGCGCACGCTGACGCCTGAGGTCGCACCTGAGGATAACGACGGCGACATCACCGACCAGGCCGTCAGCACGCCGGTCAGCGATACCGAGGATCCGCGCCTGCTGCCAGGCCAGGAGCAGCAGGAAGCCGCTGCCAACAACGATGCAGACCGCGTTCCGGCCGTTTCGCCGCGCAAGGTCCGCACGATGATCGTCAAGCCTGATGGCACGCTGGTTGCCCGTGAAGACGAGGCACCCGTTGACGCGCCTGCCGTGAACCAGGTCAAGACCACGACCATCAAGCCGAACGGCTCTGCTGCCAACTTCCCGGCAAGCACGGAAGTGGCCTCTGCCGATATCCGCTCGACCCCGGTCGAGAATACGCCGGCTCAGCCTGCCGCTTCGGAATCGGTCCTTGCCAAGGTTGCCGCAAGCAACCCGGCCAATGTCGAGCCTCCGGTCCGTCAGGTCCAGTCGACGCCGGTTCAGCCGCAGGCCGCCGCAAAGCCGGCCGACACGGCACCGGTCCCGGCTGCCCGCCCGGCCGCAAAGCCTGCTGCCGCAGCCGCTGCACCCGAACAGCCGAAGCCGACCGAGGTCGCCTCCGTCGCCCCGGCTGCCACCCAGCCGCAGGCCGCTGCGCCGTCGGGTGCCTATGGCGTCCAGATCGCATCGCTGCCATCGGAAGCTGAAGCCAACAAGTCCTACGCAAGCCTCTCCAAGAAGTTTGCCAGCGTTCTTTCCGGCCGCAGCTACGAGATCCGCAAGGCCGACATCGCCGGCAAGGGCACCTTCTACCGCGTCCGCATCCCGGCTTCCTCGAAGGATGAAGCCGCGGCGATCTGCGAGAAGTATCGCGCTGCTGGCGGTAGCTGCCTGATCTCGAAGTAATCGGCATCACACTGCATCGAAACGGCGGGCTCAGGCCCGCCGTTTTCGTTTTTACACTGCCTTTCCTGTGAATGCCGCTTGACCGGCCTATCGCAATTCGGGCGCACACCTCTATGATTCGGGTATGACCGAATCAAAAGCGATGATCCTGGGCTGTAGCGGCCTGTCCCTGACCCCGGAAGAAAAGGCCTTCTACAAGGCGGAACGCCCCTGGGGGTTCATTCTTTTCGGACGCAACATTTCCGAGCCGCAGCAGATCGCCGATCTCGTCGCCGAAATGCGCGAGAGCGTCGGCTGGCATGCGCCCGTCCTGATCGATCAGGAAGGCGGACGCGTCCAGCGCATCCGTCCGCCGATCCTCCAGCACTATCCGTCCGGTCAGGCGCTCGGCGATATCTATCGCCAGGACCATGAGCAGGGGCTTCGGGCCGCCTGGCTGATGTCGCGCCTGCACGCGTTCGACCTCCTGAAATTCGGCATCAATGTCGATTGCCTCCCGGTTCTCGATGTTCCGGTCGAAGGCAGCAGCAATGTCATCGGCAATCGCGCCTATGGCGGCGATCCCCGCACGGTGACCGAAATGGGTCGCGCCGCAAGCGAAGGCCTGAAGGCCGGTGGCGTCTTGCCGGTGATGAAGCACATGCCGGGTCACGGCCGCGGCTTTGCCGATTCCCATCATGAGTTGCCCGTCGTCACCGTTTCGCGCGCCGAGCTCGAAGCGCATGATTTCCCGCCCTTCATCGCCATGAAGGACGAGCTGGCCGCCATGACCTGCCATGTCGTCTTCACGGCGATCGACGACAGCAATCCGGCGACCACGTCGCGCAAGGTGATCGACGGCGTCATCCGCCAGCATATCGGCTTCAACGGCCTGTTGCTTTCGGATGATACATCGATGAACGCGCTGGCCGGGACGATCGGCGAGCGCGCCGCGAATATCATTGCAGGCGGATGCGATATCGTGCTGCATTGCAATGGCCACATGGACGAGATGCAGCAGGTGGTCGCCAATGTGCCAGCGCTCGCGGGCGCGTCCCTCGAGCGCGCCAACGCGGTTCTGGCTGGCATGCCAAAGGCCGATCAGTCGGACGAGGCCGCGATCCGCAGCGAATTCGACGCCATGTTTGCAGCCGTCTGAGAAACGGAAGAGAGGCAGAGTTGAACATAGTCAAGACTCCGGAGCGGTCGCAGTCGGCAACGCCGATGGACAAGCTTTGGCAGGACAGCGGCACCGAGCGCGGTTCGCATGAACCGGCGCTGGTCATCGATGTCGCCGGCTTCGAGGGCCCGCTTGACCTGTTGCTCTATCTCGCCCGCAATCAGAAGGTTGACCTGTCGCGTATTTCGGTCCTGGCGCTTGCCGAGCAATATCTGCAGTTCGTCGAGAGCGCCCGCCGTATCCGCATCGAGCTCGCCGCCGACTACCTCGTCATGGCGGCCTGGCTTGCCTACCTGAAATCGCGCCTGCTGATCCCGCAGCAGATCAAGGATGACGGCCCCTCCGGCGAGGAGATGGCGGCAACGCTCGCCTTCCGCCTGAAGCGCCTGGAAGCGATGCGCGAAGCCGCGAGCGGCCTCGTCAACCGCAACCGCCTCGCCGCGATATCTTCGCGCGCGGCGCACCGGAACATATCCCCGATCGCCACCAGTCCGCCTATGAAGCCAGCCTCTACGATCTGCTGACCGCCTATGCGACGCTGCGCCAGCGCCAGGCCGTGACCCAGGTGACGATCGCCCGGCGCACCGTCTGGTCGCTCACCGAGGCGCGCGAGCTGCTGACCCGGATGATCGGCGATGTCTCCGACTGGACGGCGTTGGAGCACTATCTGCTGCGCTATATGACTTCGCCGGAAGAGCGCGTCACGGCGATCGCTAGCGCCTTTGCCGCCTCGCTTGAGCTGGTGCGCGAGGGCAAGCTCGAAATCCGCCAGGACGGCGCCTTCGAGCCGCTCTACATGCGCCGCGGGCCGAAGCATGCCACGCTGCAGGTTATCGAGCAGGAGACGCCGCTGTGATCGATCCTGACGACGATATCGGCGCGGAGCAAGGCGAGGGCGCCGAAAGCCAGGACTTCCAGGCAGAGCTTGAGGCCGAACGCATCGCCGAGGCACTGGTCTTCGCCTCGGCGCAGCCGGTCTCCGAAGCCTTCATTGCCGATCGCATCGCCAAGCATTTCAATGTCCACACCATCATGCTCCGCTTGAAGGAGCAATATGCGCCGCGCGGCGTCAATCTGGTGCAGGTGGATGACGCCTGGGCGTTCCGCACGGCCGCCGATCTCTCATTTGTGATCCGCCGTGATGAGAATGAAACGAAGAAGCTTTCGCGCGCTGCTCTCGAAGTGCTGGCGATCATCGCCTATCACCAGCCGGTGACGCGTGCAGAGATTGAAGACATCAGAGGCGTGCAGACCTCGCGCGGCACGCTCGACGTTCTCATGGAGGCCGGTTGGGTGCGTTTCCGCGGCCGCCGCCGCACGCCCGGCCGCCCCGTAACACTCGGCACCACCCGCGATTTTCTCGACCATTTCGGCCTTGAGGAACTGCGCGATCTGCCTGGTATTGAAGAGCTCAAGGGGGCAGGGCTGCTCTCCGGCCGCATCCCGGCCAATTTCAACATCCCGTCGCCGTCGATGAACGACGAGCTGACCGAGGACGAAGATCCGATCACCCAGATGGATCTTGAGGAATTGGGGCTTCTTGCGCCGGGTGGCGCATCGGAAGATTAGCACCGGCTGGTCTTTGTTTTGCCACTGAGGGCGAAAACAATACTCATCACCACAATTCGATGGCGCGGTGGCTTGTCACAAAGGTCAAAGCCGTGACATTAAGCGTCAATATAAGGGGAATTTTGATGTTGGAAACGATGTCGGAAACTCTTACATCGAAGAGACATCGCAACAGGGAGTATGCGTAATGGGTTCTTTTAGCATGTGGCACTGGCTGATCGTCCTGGTCATCGTGCTGTTGTTGTTCGGCCGCGGAAAGATTCCGGAGCTGATGGGCGACGTTGCCAAGGGCATCAAGAGCTTCAAGAAGGGCATGAACGACGAAGACGCGCCGGAAACGGCGTCGAAGACCGTCGATCACAAGGCCGACGAAACGAAGTAATCAGTCCGGGGACGGGTGGCTTGCCCCGCTTCCCCTCCAGGAGCCTTGAATGTTCGATATTGGCTGGACCGAGCTGCTTGTCATCGCGGTCGTGTTGATTGTGGTGGTAGGTCCGAAGGATCTGCCGCCGATGTTGCGTGCGTTCGGTAAGATGACGCAGCGCGCCAAGAAGGTTGCCGGTGAATTCCGTGCGCAATTCGACGAGGCGCTGCGTGAGGCCGATCTCGACGAGGTGCGCCAGACGCTCGCCGACGCCCAGCGTCTCAACCCCGCCAATACGCTGCGCGACGCGATGAACCCGCTGCGCCAGATGGGCAACGACATCAAGGCCGACCTTCAGAACGCAACGAAGGCCGACAACAAGACCGAGGTGCCGGTCAGCGTGCCGGCTCCCTCGATGAGCCTGCCGGAGACGCCTCCGGTCGTTGCGCCGGCACCCGCAGCCGAACCGGTTGCTGCGCCTGTCGTTGCTGAAAAGCCGAAGGCCGTGCGCAAGCCGCGCGCCGCCGCTGAGGCAAAGGCCGAGCCTGTGGCTGCCGCTCCCGCGGCCAAGGCAAAGCGCGCGCCCGCAGCAAAGGCCGTAGCCGCTGTGCCTTCAGCTAAGGCTGCACCGGCTAAGACGGCAGCAGCAAAGACGGCTGCGCCTGCAAAGAAGGTCGCAGCTGCCCCGAAGAAGGCAGCAGCAAAGAAAAAGGATGAGGCATGAGCGGTGATATTGAAGACAAGCCGCAGCCGTTGATCGAGCACCTCATGGAGCTGCGCAGGCGGCTGATGTGGTCGATCGGCGCGTTCTTCATCGCCTTCATCGTCTGCTTCTTCTTTGCAAAGCATCTCTTCAACTACCTCGTCTACCCCTACAAGCTCGCCGTCACCTGGGCGGGCATGGATGTCGACAAGGCACAGCTGATCTATACCGCCCCGCAGGAATTCTTCTTCACGCAGGTGAAGGTGGCGATGTTCGGCGGCGTGGTGATCGCTTTCCCGATCATCGCGGCACAGATTTACAAGTTCGTGGCCCCCGGCCTCTACAAGAACGAACGCGCGGCCTTCCTGCCGTTCCTGATCGCATCGCCGATCCTCTTCCTGCTCGGCGCGGCTCTCGTCTATTTCTTCTTCACGCCGATGGTCATGTGGTTCTTCCTGGCCATGCAGCAGACGCCGGGTCATGGCGATGTCGCCATCTCGCTGCTGCCAAAGGTCTCGGAATATCTGAGCCTGATCATGACGCTGGTGCTGTCGTTCGGTCTCGTCTTCCAGCTTCCCGTCATCACCACGCTGCTTGCCCGTGTCGGCCTGCTGACGTCCGCATGGCTTGCCGAGAAGCGCAAGTTCGCCATCGTCATGGCCTTCATCGTCGCAGCCGTGCTGACGCCGCCCGATCCGATGTCCCAGATCGGTCTTGCACTGCCGACGATCCTTCTCTACGAGATTGCCATCCACGCGGCTCGACTCGTCGAGCGCCAGCGTGCGCGGCAGGCGGTCGAAGAGGCGGAACGATCCGCGGACGTTGCCAACACGGACAGCGTCTGAGCGGCTTCGCAATCTCTTCCCATACGCTTCCGTATCTTCCGGCCGCAGCCAGGTCAGGCTTCGGCCGGTTCCTGTTTTGCAACGACCCGGAACGACAATGCTTGATATCAAATGGATCCGTGAGAACCCCGAGGCGCTCGACGCCGCGCTTGCAAAGCGTGGTGCGGAGGCTTTGGCCCAGTCCCTCGTCGCCCTCGATGAAAAGCGCCGCTCCGCCGTGCAGAAGGCGCAGGACCTGCTGTCGCGCCGGAACGCCGCCTCCAAGGAGATCGGTGCGGCGATGGCGCAGAAGAACAGCGAGCTCGCCGAAAAGCTGAAGGCCGAAGTCGCCGACATCAAGGTGACGTTGCCCGCCGCCGAAGAGGAGGAGCGCCAGCTTAGCGCCGAACTCAACGATGTGCTGTCGCGTATCCCGAACGTGCCGTTCGACGACGTTCCTGTCGGCGCCGACGAGAGCGGCAATGTCGTCACCCGCACGATCGGCGAAAAGCCGCGCTGGAACCATGCGCCGAAAGAGCATTTCGAAATCGGCGAATCCCTCGGCTACATGGATTTCGACCGCGCCACCAAGCTGTCGGGTTCGCGCTTTACCGTGCTGACCGGCCCGCTTGCCCGTCTCGAGCGGGCGCTCGGCCAGTTCATGATCGACCTGCACACCGGCGAGCACGGCTATACCGAAGTCTCGTCGCCGCTGATGGTGCGCGATGAGGCGATGTTCGGCACCGGCCAGCTGCCGAAATTCGCCGACGACCTCTTCAAGACGACGGATGGCCGCTGGCTGATCCCGACCGCCGAGGTGACGCTGACCAATCTGGTTTCGGCCGAAATCCTCGAGCAGGAAAAGCTGCCGCTGCGCTTCACCGCGCTGACCCCGTCTTTCCGCTCGGAAGCCGGTTCGGCCGGTCGCGATACCCGCGGCATGCTGCGCCAGCACCAGTTCTGGAAGTGCGAACTCGTCTCGATCACCGACGCCGAAAGCGCGGTCGCCGAGCATGAGCGGATGACGGCCTGTGCGGAAGAGGTTCTGAAGCGCCTCGGCCTGCATTTCCGCACCATGACGCTCTGCACCGGCGACATGGGCTTCGGCGCTCGCAAGACCTACGATCTGGAAGTCTGGCTTCCCGGCCAGAACACCTTCCGCGAAATCTCGTCCTGCTCGGTCTGCGGCGATTTCCAGGGCCGCCGCATGGATGCCCGCTACCGCGCCAAGGGCGAAAAGGGCACGAAGTTCGTTCACACGCTGAACGGCTCTGGCACCGCCGTCGGCCGTTGCCTGATCGCCGTTCTGGAGAACTACCTGAACGAAGACGGCTCGGTGACTATTCCGGACGTGCTGCTGCCCTATATGGGCGGTTTGAAGAAGATCGAACGGGCGGCTTGAAGAGATGCGCATTCTGCTCACCAATGACGATGGCATTCATGCCGAAGGCCTCGCAGCACTTGAGCGGATTGCGCGCACTCTGTCCGACGACGTCTGGATCGTTGCACCCGAAACGGACCAGAGCGGCCTGGCGCATTCGCTGAGCCTCTCCGAGCCGCTCAGGCTGCGCAAGGTCTCCGACAAACATTTCGCCCTGCGCGGCACCTCGACCGATTGCGTCATCATGGGCGTCAAGCAGGTCATGGACATCAAGCCGGACCTGATCCTGTCAGGCGTCAATTCCGGCTCGAATGTCGCCGACGATGTGACTTATTCCGGCACCATCGCCGGCGCCATCGAAGGCACGATGCAGGGCGTGCGCTCCTTCGCGTTGAGCCAGGCCTATGTCTATGCCGATGGCGCGCGGATCGTCCCTTGGGAAGTCTGCGAGGCGCATGCGCCGGCACTTCTCGAAAAGCTGATGAAGGTCGATCTGCCCGAAGGCACGTTCCTGAACCTCAACTTCCCGAACTGCCGTCCGGATGACGTCGATGGCGTCGAGGTCACCGCTCAGGGCAAGCTCGCCTTCAACCTGCAGGTCGATGCGCGCTCGGATGGCCGCGGCTTTCCCTATTACTGGCTGAAGTTCGGCGAGCGCGCCGGCGCCTTTGCCGCAGGCACCGATATCCACGCTTTGAAGCATAATAAGATTTCGGTAACACCTTTGAAACTGGATTTGACCGATTATTCCGTGAAGGACCGCGTGGAGCGGGCGCTTTCAGGTACGGAGTAATCAGGCATTGTCAGCACGGCTGGTCGAGAAGGAAGGTTTTGCGGCCCTCGTATTGCGGCTGCGCGCCGAAGGCATTTCCGACATCGATCTGCTGACCGCAGTCGAGCAGACGCCGCGCTCGCTCTTCGTACCGCCGCAATTTACTGAAGACGCCTATTCGACGCGGACGATCCCGATCGAATGCGGTTCGTTCGTTGAAGGTGTCGATACAGCCGTCCGCATCCTGCATCACCTGAAGGTCAAGCCGGGCCAGCGCGTGCTCGAAGTTGGCACGGGCAGCGGCTTCATGGCCGCCGTCATGGGCCGCATGGCCGAGCGCGTTCTGACGATCGACCGCTACAAGACGCTGGTCGTCAACGCGCAGAAGCGCATGGACCAGCTCAGCCTGCGCAACATTATCGTCCGCCAGGCCGATGGCAGCAACGGCCTGCAGGGCGAGGGCACCTTCGACCGTATTCTCGTCACCGCCGCTTTCGCCTCCATGCCGCGATTCTACACCGACCAGCTGGTCTCCGGCGGCTCCATGATCGCGCCGCTGATGATCTCGGATGACGAGTGCCGGATGGTGCGTCTGACGAAGACCGGCAGCCGCTTCGAGCGCGAAGAGCTCTTCACCGTTCCCTACCTGCCCATCGTTCCGCGGCTCGCTTCGCAGCTCTGATCTCAGGCGCTACGCGCCGGTCCCTGCGGGCTGCGATTTCTCACCCGCAAAACTATGGTTATCAATTCCTCTAAAAAAACGCTCCAATTCCAGCGCTTTAACCGCGTGGTAATACTAACGCGCTTTAATACTCCCACAAATGGTTGCGTTGTGAGTGGGTCGTGTCATGAGTTTTTGTGTTTCGCCAAAGTTCGGAAAGTCGGCCTTCAATCTTCTGGCCGTCGCCTTGCTGGCGAGTGCGGCGACAGGCTGCAGTTCCGATGTGTCGCGCTTCAGCGGCGGTCTTTTCAGTTCCGGTCAGGATCAGATGACGACGGGTTCGGTCCCGCGCCGCAGCATGAGCGGTCTGCAGGGCGATCCGGTTCCGCAGGCTGACATGCAGGGCAGCGGCGCAATGCAGCCTTCCTACGGCAACAACAATCAGGCCTATAACAACCAGTCCTACAATCAGCCTTACCCGGCTTCGACTGGCGCGATCCGCTCCAATGCCCGCATGGCATCGGCTCCGGTCACCGTTCAGCGTTCCGAGCTCTCGGCGCCGACGGGCGCTGCACCGTCCGCTTCCCGCGAACGTCAGGAAGCGCTTGCTCAGCCGTTCCCGGCATCGCCCTCGGTTTCCGCTCCGCGCAAGATGCAGGCTGCACCGAAGCTCGCGGCTCCGGACAATCTGACGACCGGCTCCACGCCGAAGGCAAGCGGCTGGTCTTCCTCCAACGCTCCGTCGGTCACGGTTCGTCCGGGCGAAAGCCTCGCCGTTCTCGCCCGCCGCTACGGCGTTCCGGAGAAGGAAATCCTCCGCGTCAACAACATGAAGTCTGCCTCGGCTATCCAGCCCGGCCAGACGATCCTGATCCCGACCTTCAACGGCGGCAGCAATGCTGCGAAGTCGGCGGCGCAGACGGCTGACCTTTCCAAGCAGGGCAAGGCGCCCGAGCCCTACAAGGCACCGGAACAGAACGTTGCCGTTCTGCCGGGCGCCAACACGGTCCGCGACAAGTCGCAGGTCACTGCCGACGGTGCCATGGGCAAGGTTGCGGCAGCTGGTGGCAAGGCTCCGGCCGGCAGCGGCAGCTACACGGTCAAGCAGGGTGACTCGCTTGCCAAGATCGCCAAGTCGACCGGCGCCAGCGTCGATGCCATCAAGTCCGCAAACAACCTGCAGGCAAGCTCGATCCGCATCGGTCAGACGCTGACCATTCCGGGCGGCTCTGCCGGTGCCGACCAGATGAAGACGGCTTCGATCCCGGCCAAGGCCGCCGAGCCGAAGGCTGCTGCTCCGGCGGCAACCGAAACCGCATCGAACCAGCCTGCCGCCTACAAGGCACCGGCTGCGACGCAGACCGTCGACGAAGTCGAGAAGAAGTCCGATGTCGCCTCCGCTGCTCCTGAAGCAACGGGTATCGGCAAGTATCGCTGGCCGGTTCGCGGTGCGGTCATTGCCGCCTACGGCGCCAACGTTAACGGTAGCCGCAACGACGGTATCGACATCTCGGTTCCGCAGGGCACGCCGATCAAGGCCGCCGAAAACGGCGTCGTCATCTATGCCGGCAACGGCCTGAAGGAACTCGGCAACACGGTTCTCGTCCGCCACGACGACGGCACCGTCACCGTCTACGGCAATGCCGATACGCTGAGCGTTACCCGCGGCCAGAAGATCCAGCGCGGCCAGACCGTCGCGGTCTCCGGCATGAGCGGCAACGTCAAGCAGCCGCAGGTCCACTTCGAAGTCCGCAAGGATGCTTCGCCGGTCAATCCGATCACGTTCCTCGAATAGTTAGCGCGTACGGGGAAATGCGAAAGCCCGGCTTCGAGCCGGGCTTTTTGCGTTATGGGGACTGTCTCGTCTCAATCGCGGGCGAGGTTGATACGCATGCGCCCGGCGAGGTCCTGCACGTATTGCCAGGCAACACGGCCGGAGCGGGCGCCGCGGGTCGTCGCCCATTCCAGCGCCTCGGCATGCAGCTTCTCGCGCTCGAGCGGCAGCTTGAAGTGATCGGCATAGCCGTCGATCATTGTCAGGTAATCTTCCTGGCTGCACTTGTGGAAGCCGAGCCATAGGCCGAAGCGATCAGACAGCGAGACCTTCTCCTCGACCGCTTCCGACGGGTTGATCGCCGTCGACTGCTCGTTCTCCATCATATGGCGCGGCAGAAGGTGGCGGCGGTTCGAGGTCGCGTAGAACAGCACATTGTCCGGCCGCCCCTCGACACCGCCGTCGAGCGCTGCCTTCAGCGACTTGTAGGCGGTATCGTCATGATCGAAGGAGAGGTCGTCGCAGAACACGATGATCCGGTGCGGCACATCCTTCATCAGGTCGAGCAGGGCGGGCAGGCTGGCAATATCTTCGCGGTGAACCTCGACGAGCTTCAGCGACACACCGCTTTCACGGCGGACATCTTCATGGACCGCCTTGACGAGCGACGACTTGCCCATGCCCCGCGCGCCCAGAGAAGCACGTTATTGGCGGGGAAACCGTCGGCGAAGCGCACGGTGTTCTCGTGCAGGATGTCGCGGACATGATCGACGCCACGGATCAGCTTCAGCGCCACGCGGTTCGGCCGCGCGACGGGTTGCAGATGCTGGCGGGCGGGCGACCAGACGAAACAGTCTGCCGCCGTCCAGTCATTGACCGCCGGTGGCGGACCGGCCAGCCGTTCGACGCCGCCGTCAGCTTCTTGAGCTCCTGCAGAATGACGCTGTTGATCTCGTCAGTCATGCGATGTCCTCCTGAATTTCGTGCGGCCGGAGACCGCCTGTCGTCCTTCGTGGCGGGGTAGCATGGCCTTTCCACAGCCGAAAGGTTATCAGGCAGCGGATTCGGTACGCCTCACGGCTGTTTTTGTTGCATTCGTTCTTACCGCAACTATAGTCCGGCCACTGAAAAGAGAGGCGGAATTTCGCCGCCCGCAGCTGAGGAGTTTATCAATGTTCATCACCCCGGCATTTGCCCAGGCCGCAACGGATACTGCCGCGTCGCCATTCGGCTCCGGCTTCGAAATGATCATCCTGTTCGTGCCGCTGATGGTCGTCTGGTATTTCCTGCTGATCCGTCCGCAGCGCGCCCAGGCCAAGAAGCGCGCCGACACGCTTTCCGCAATCCGCCGCGGCGACCAGGTCGTTACCGCCGGTGGTCTCGTCGGCAAGGTCACGAAGGTCGTTGACGACAAGGAAGTTGAAGTGGAAATTGCTGAGGGCGTACGCGTTCGCGTCGTCCGCAGCGGTATCGCCGATGTTCGCGTCAAGGGCGAGCCGGTCAAGGCCGACGCTGCATAACATTGCTTTCGGCAGCCAGATCGGAAAGGCAGAATGCGTCAATTTTCCCTTTGGAAAACTCTTCTGATCTGGTTTGCCATCGTCGCGGCGGCACTGGCCGCCGCGCCAAATCTTTTCTCCCCCAATACACTTGCTTCCCTGCCGCAATGGCTGCCGCAAAAGGCACTGACGCCGGGCCTCGATCTCAGGGGCGGCGCCTATCTCGTCGTCAAGATCGACCGCGCCGATATCGTCCAGAGCCGGCTTGAGAGCACCGTTGCCAGCGTCCGCACGCGCCTGCGCGATGCCAATATCCGCTATACCGGACTTGCCGGAAACGCTCAGACGGTCCAGGTCCGCATTACCGACGCCGCCCAGACCGATCGTGCGTTGTCTCTGCTCGCACCGCTCGCCGTGCCGGCGGGCGGCGTTCCCGATCCCGATATCGCAATTGCCAAGGCGAATGACGGCCAGATCAACCTGCAGATCAGCGACAAGGCGATCGATCGTACGCTCGCCTCGGCGCTGGAGCGCTCGGTCGCGATCGTTGCGCACCGCGCCATCGAAGCCGGCGGCATCGATCCCATCATCACGCCGGCGGGCCGCGACCGGCTGGTCGTCCAGATCCCGGGCCTCGGCGATCCGCAGCGTTTCAAGGACCTGCTGAGCCAGCCGGGCAAGCTGACCTTCCGCCTCGTCGATTCGAGCGTCAGCGCACAGGATGCGATGGCCGGCAGCGTGCCGCCCGGATCCGAGATCGTCTATTCGCAGGATGACCCGCCGATCGCCTATCTCGTTGAGCGGGCCGAAGTGCTGCATGCGTCCGATCTCGGCGATTTCGCCATCGAACCAGGCCCGACGCCGGATACGTCCTTCCTGACCTTCAATTTCAATCTCGACGGCTCGCGCCGCTTTACCGATCTGGTCGAGAAGAATGCCGGGCGCACGCTGGCGATCCTGCTTGACGATCAGGTGCTGACCGCACCCGAGCTCAGCAAGCTGCCGGTCGGTGACAGTAGCCGCATTCCGCTGAACTATTCGCCCGACGAAAGCGAAGACCTCGCCGCCATGCTGCGCTCCGGCCCTCTGCCTGCGGCGCTCACCATCGTCGAGGAGCGGACGATCGATCCGGGCCTCAGCGGTGATGCGATCCATGCCGGCCTGATCGCCGGCATTATCGGCGCCGTACTGGTGGCCGGGCTGATGATCGGTCTCTACGGCATGCTTGGCGTCATCGCCAGCGTTGCCCTGCTGGTCAACCTTTTGATGATCGTCGCAGTGCTCACCGTTTTCGGGGCGCCGCTGACGCTGCCCGGCCTTGCGGGCATGGTCCTGATGATCGGCATCGCCGTCGATGCCTGCGTGCTGATCTATGAGCGTATCCGCGAGGAGCTGAAGGCCGGCCTGCATCTGGATCAGGCCATTTCCGCCGGCTATTCGCGCGCCTTCATGACCGTCGTCGATGCCAGCATCACCATGCTGGTGGCCGCCGCCATCCTCTTCTATCTCGGCAGCGACGCCATCCGCGGCTTTGCCGTGACGCTGGCGGCCGGGATCATCACCACGGCTTTCACCGCATTCCTTTTCACCCGTCCACTGGTCGAGGCATGGGTGCGCCGCCGCCGCTTGAGGCACCTGCCGAAGAGCGTCCATACGGATGTCTTCGACGGTACCGCAGTCCGGTTCATCGGCATCCGCCGCTACACTTTCACGGCGCTTGCAGCCCTCTCGCTCGTCTGCATGCTGGGTGTCGCGACCGCAGGCATGCATCTCGGCGTCGACTTCACCGGCGGCTCGCTGATCGAGGCCCGCTCGAAGGACGGTACTGCCGATGCTGACGATATCCGCTCGCGTCTCAGCGAGCTCAATCTCGGCGATGTCGAGGTCAAGCGGCTGCGCGATCCGGCCAGTGCCATGATCCGCCTGCAGTCGCAGGGCGGTGGCGACAATGCCGAGCAGTCGGCGATCTCGCTGGTGCGCAGCGAATTGCAGGACGAGTATGATTTCCGCCGTTTGGAAGTGGTCGGCCCGGCCGTGTCGGGCGAGCTTGCTCGCACCGCGACGCTCGGCGTTCTCGCGTCGCTGCTGGCAATCCTGATCTATATCTGGATCCGCTTCGAGTGGCAGTTCGCGATCGGCGCGATCATCGCCACACTGCACGACGTCATCCTGACCCTCGGCTTCTTCGTGGTGACCGGCATCGAGTTCAATCTGACCAGCATCGCGGCGCTGCTCGTCATTGTCGGCTATTCGCTGAATGATACCGTCGTCGTATACGACCGCATGCGCGAAAACCTGAAACGCTATACGCGCATGCCGTTGCCGATCCTGATCGACGCCTCGATCAACCAGACGCTGTCGCGCACCATCCTGACGGCCGCAACGACGCTGCTCGCGCTCCTGGCGCTGACGCTGTTCGGCGGCGAGGTGATCCGGCCCTTCGCGCTGGTGATGCTCTTTGGCGTTGCCGTCGGCACCTTCTCCTCCATCTATATTGCTGCGCCGGTCCTGATTCTCTTCAGGCTTCGCCCGAAATCCTACGACGACGAGGATGAGAACGAGACGGCCGGCGGCACACCTGGAAAGGCCACAGTCTAAAATCATGGCAAAAGGCATCGAAATCCGCGAGGCCCATTTCCCGGGCCGCGCGCCCATCGACACCTATGGCAATGGCGGCTTCCGCTTCGCCGACATGTCGCATCGCGGCTCCATCCTGTGCCTGCCCTCGGGCATCCACGGCTGGGATATGGATATGACCAAGCCGCTGTCGGTCGAGAATTTCACGAAGGTTCTCGATGAAGCCGGCGATATCGAGGTGCTGCTGGTCGGCACCGGTACGGAACTTCGCCGCCTGCCGCCGGAACTGAAGCAGGCACTGAAGGCGCGAGGCATCTCGTCGGATCCGATGAGCACCGGCGCTGCGGTTCGCACCTACAACATCATGCTTGCCGAATCCCGCGCAGTCGCAGCGGCATTGATCGCGGTCTGACCATGTCCGAGACGAAGCCTGGAAACCAGGAGATCTGCCTGGCGATGCTGCGCGACAATGATCGCGACCGCTATCTCGCGAGCCTGCTGTCGCCGGAGGACAAGCGCGCCGCACTCGTTGCCCTCTATGCCTTCAATGCCGAACTCGCCAAGGTGCGCGATCTCGTCCATGAGCCGCTGCCAGGCGAAGTGCGCATGCAATATTGGCGCGACCTCCTCGAAGGCAGCGCCCATGGCTCGACCGAAGCCAATCCGGTTGCCGCCGAACTGCTGACCGCCATCGAGGCGCACCGACTGCCGCGCCAGACGCTGATCAACATGATCGAGGCGCGCATCTTCGATCTCTATGACGATCCGATGGAAAGCCGCAGTGCGCTGGAAGGCTATGCAGGCGAAACCGCCTCGGCGCTGATCCAGCTAGCAAGCCTCGTCCTGTCGCCCGAGGATGCCGCGAAGTCTGCCGATGCGGCAGGCCATGCAGGCGTCGCGCAGGCGATCGCCGGCATGCTGCTGTTGATGCCGCTGCACCGCCACCGCGGGCAGGTCTATATCCCGCTTGAAATCCTGAGCGCCACCGGCCTCGACCGCGACAGCTTCCTTGCGGGCGAGGACAAGGCAAGGATTTCGGCGGCCATCGAGGCCTTCGCCGGTCTTGGCCGCGATCATCTGGCTAAGGCACGGGCGGCAACGCTTCCGGCAAGCGTCTTCCCGGCCTTCCTGCCGGCGACGATCGCCGAGCCGGTGCTGAAGAAGGCGCAGAAGGCAGGGGCAGGGCTCTTCGACCAGCCGCTGCAATCCGCCCAATGGCGCCGCCAATTCGCCATGACCATGGCGATGATGCGCAAGAAAATCTGAGCCGAGTTCAAACTCGCGCAAGGCTCAGGCATTATAAGGCGGCAACCGCAAGTCCTTTTGGAGAACGGCGTTGAGCATCATCGTCTGGATCGTCATTTTCGCAGCCCTGTTCCTCCTTGCCTTCGTGGCGACGCGGATGGCATCGCAGAACCGCGATGAAGAGGGTTTGCGCGACATGGGTCTGGCGATCCTCGAGTTCAATCGCGCCTTCCCGCACGAGGCGATCCGCCAGCTGCAGGCAACGGCCGACGGCCAGGTGGTCTTCGTGCGCCTGCATGACAACAAGGCCGGTTTCATGCGCAGCATGCACCGCCACTTCTCCTGCCACGTGCTTCAGCCGGGCAGGGTCCGTGTTGCAAGCTCGGAAACGGGCAAGGGATTGGTGATCGATTTCCTCGACCATCCGCATCAGAACGGCACCTTCGAATTCGTTTCCGCCAAGGAGGCGTCCGAAGTCTCGCTCTGGCTGCTCGGCAATTATGTTGCCGATGCCGATCTGGTGCTGCCGCCGGCCGAAGAGCCGGCAGCCAACAATCATTGATCTCTGATCAGGCGCTTTCGGCGAGCAGTACGTTCTGGCCGAGCCACGCGGCGCAATCGGCAAGCGCCCGCTTCGCGATCAGCTGACGCTTCATGATCGTCTTGTCCTTGCCGCGGAAGCGCTTGACGCCCTCCGGCTTGACGATCGAGCCCGGCTGCAGCTCTGGGAACAGTCCGAAATTGATGTTCATCGGCTGGAAGGACCGCTTGCCCGGTTCCTCGTCAGTCACCAGATGGCCGCCGGTGATATGGCCGAGCAGAGATCCGAGCGCCGTCGTGACGGGCGGCAGCGATACCGCTTCGCCCTTGCGCTCAGCAGCCGCGAAGCGTCCGGCCAGAAGACCGACGCTGGCGCTTTCGACATAGCCTTCGCAGCCGGTGATCTGACCGGCAAAACGCAGGCCGGGGCGCGACTTCAGCGTCAGCGAGTGGTCGAGCAGCGTCGGCGAATTGATATAGGTGTTGCGGTGCAGGCCGCCGAGGCGGGCGAACTCGGCATTCTCCAGGCCGGGGATCATCCGGAAGATATCCGCCTGCGCGCCGTATTTCAGCTTCGTCTGGAAGCCGACCATATTGTAGAGCGTGCCCAGCGCATTGTCCTGGCGCAGCTGCACGACGGCATAGGCCTTTACGGTCGGGTTATGGGCGTTGGTGAGGCCCATCGGCTTCATCGGCCCATGACGCAAGGTCTCGCGACCGCGCTCGGCCATGATCTCGATCGGCAGGCAGCCGTCGAAATAGGGCGTGCCTTCCCATTCCTTGAAGCCGACGGTGTCGCCGGCGATCAGCGCGTCTACGAAGGCATTGTACTGCTCTTCGGTCATCGGGCAGTTGATATAGTCCTTGCCGGTACCGCCGGGGCCGACCTTGTCGTAGCGCGACTGATACCAGCAGATATCCATGTCGATGCTCTCGCGATAGACGATCGGCGCGATGGCATCGAAGAAGGCGAGTGCATCGGCGCCGGTCTCGGCCTGGATGGCTTCAGCAAGTGACGGCGCCGTCAGCGGGCCGGTGGCGATGATCGCCTGATCCCATTCCTTCGGCGGCAGCCCGGCGACTTCCTCGCGAACAACGGTGACGAGCGGATGCTCCTCGATCGCCTTGGTCACGGCTTCCGCAAAGCCGTCGCGGTCGACGGCAAGCGCGCCTCCTGCGGGAACCTGATGCTTGTCGGCGCAGGCCATGATCAGCGAACCGGCCATGCGCATTTCCGCATGGATGACGCCAACGGCATTGCTGGTCGCATCGTCGGAGCGGAAGGAGTTGGAGCAGACGAGCTCGGCAAGGCTATCCGTCTTGTGCGCATCGGTGCCGCGAACGCCGCGCATCTCGTGCAGGACAACGGGAACGCCGGCATTGGCGATCTGCCAGGCGGCTTCGGAGCCTGCGAGGCCGCCGCCGATGACATGGATAGGGGAGTGGGAAGAGGTCTTGGTCATGGGCGGCTGATTATCACGCCTCGTCAGCGCAGGAAACTCCCGCGTTCAAAAAGGCAGGGCTTCGCACCACGATCAGGAGAAGGCCGGCTCCCGCTCGAATTTCGGCCGTGACGGTAGCGGCAGCACCCGCTTCGCCTGCTTGGCTTTCTTCGCCCGTACCTTCGGCTCCGGCCCCTGCTCGGTGACGATCCGGCGCAGGGCATCGCGCGCCTTCTCGGCATAGGCCTGCTGCTTTGGGTCGTCGTAGTTGAATTGCTCGATCATCGAGAAGGAGCGGGTGGCCTCGTCCTTCCGCCCGGCGCCGGCCAGCGCCACGCCCTGCTTGTAATAGGCCTGTGCATCATAGGGCGCGATCTGGATGATCTTGCCGAAGGTCTTGGCCGCCTGGTCATAGGTGCCGAGCGCCAGCTGTGTCTCGCCGAGCTTCAGATAGACGGGGGCGGGATCCTTGACGCGGCCGATCAGCGCTGTGAAAGCGGCTTCGGCCTCCGGTAGCATGCCGCGGTCGAAGGTCAGGCTCGCGAGCCCGAATTCGGCGCCGATATGGCCGGGCACGGTGGCGAGCAGCTGCTTGAAGGCGGCCTCCGCATAGGCCTTGTCGCCGCGCCGGTACATGTCGAGCGCCCGCTCATAGATGAAATCGACGCTGCGCCGATTGATGACCTCGCCGAGATTGCGGCCGGTGCGGCTGCGGAAGATGGTGCAGGAGAGCTGCCGCTCCTGTGGCCCGAACATGTACTTATAGGGCTCGGTGCCGCGCAGGAAGTCGTAGGTCTTGAAACCCTCGGCGATCGCCTTGCGGATGCAGTGGGCATGCAGGATGAGACCGGGAGAGGGCGTCTTCCACTCCTCGTCTCGGCCCGTGATATAGAATAGGACCGACTTCTTCTGCCGGTCGATCATGTTGGCCAGCACGCCGAGCGGCCGGTCGCCATACCAGAGGACGGGAACATCGAGATTGCCCGTCGCAAAGCTGTCCATCAGCAGGGTCCGCGTCCCGGCGATCAGCCGGTCGGTCCGTTCCTCGCCCTTCTTGGCAAGCCACTTGATCCGCCAGAACCTGAAGAGAATGTCGAGATCGCGCTCGATCGTCTGCGGCGTTGCCATGGTGATCCGGTAGTTCTCGTCGGCCTCGACCTTGCGCATGAAGCGGCGCAGCTTCTGCCGCGTCTGGCTGCTCATGCTGGTGTCGAGATAGGAGTCGAAACTGTCGGGCAGATGAACGACCGGGCAGATGCAATTGTCGATATTCTCGGCATTCTTCGGCGAGCTGTCGCGAAACATCACGTCAGGCCCTTCCAATGCCCGCAGAAAGGCGTCGCGCCGCTCTTGCGGCCCGTAGAAGAACTCGACCTTCAGATGCGTCCAGTTCTGCTGCTTGAGATATTGAGAGAAGCCTTCGATGGCGTTCTGCTCATAGGCAGGTTCGGCGAGGAAGCCGGTATAATCGGCCGAGCAGTTGCCGGCCATGATGATCTCGTCGATGAACTGGCCGGTCTTCTCGTCGTGCTGGGTGACCACCCGTAACGGGAAGAAGGCGACGTAAGGCGAACCTTCCGGCTTTTCGCGCAGCGCCAGCACGAACCAGCGGTTTCGCCGCGCGAGATAGGGCTTCAGCCAGATCCAGGAAAGGAAGTGCTGGGCGTAGGGATCGTTGCCATAGACCCGCTCCCACTGTTCGCGGAGCCCGTCGAAACCGGCCTCCGTGTCGATCACGTCAATGCGCATCATCCCCCTCCCAACACCCCTTACACAGTTCGGGAACCTGCATTCTATGGGGAAACGGCAGGCATCAAATATGCCGTTCGGATAAAAACCGGCATCAAATCGGGCTAGCCTTGCGGGTTAGGGAATGGCTGCTCAGCTAGGCGCAATCACCTGGGTATCCGGCCAGGCAATCCGCCGGCCATCGGCGGCGCGGAGTTCCAGCCGGGCAACCGGCGCGCCGCTCTCGGTATCGACGAGAACCGAGCGGCGCTCCTGCGGTCTGTAGCGATGCGCCTCGCCCCATTGGCGCAGGGCGACGATGACATGGAAGAGGTCGCGCCCTGCTGCGCTCAGCACATATTCCTGATAGGCGCTGCCATCGGAGGCTGGCACGAGGTCGAGAACACCGGCTTCCACCAGGTCGCGAAGCCGGGTTGCCAGCATGCCCTTGGCAATCCCGAGATTCTGCTGGAAGGCGGTGAAGCGGGTGATGCCGTCGAAAGCGTCGCGAATGATCAGCAGCGACCACCAGTCGCCGATCGCATCGAGGCTACGTGCAACCGGGCACTCGGCCTCGCGAAAGCTCTTCCGCTTCATTATCAGTCCTCCATTCTGGTTCTAAAATAGAACTGGAATGCATGCACCTCAAGTGGTCTCATAATTGAACTGGATTCAATCGGGATCACGCTTATGGACTTCCTCAAGGTAACCCCATCGTCTTCCGGGGTAAAATCGAACCTCGGTCCCTGGACGCTTTTTCTCTTCGCTGCGACCTGCGGCGCAAGCGTCGCCAATGTCTACTATGCCCAACCGCTACTCGGCTCGATGGCCGCCGATTTCGGCCTCGATACCGCCGATATCGGCATCGTCGTGACGCTGACGCAGATTGGCTATGCCGCGGGTCTGCTGCTGATCGTGCCGCTCGCCGATATCGCCAACCGACGCCGGCTGGTGATTACACAGACGATGCTGCTTTCGGCCGCCGCCGCTGCCGTCGGCCTGGCGCCATCAACATTCATGCTGTTAGTCGCGATGATTGCTCTCGGGCTGCTGTCCGTCGTCGTTCAGGTGGTGGTCGCACTGACCGCGTCGCTGACAGGACCCGAGGAGCGGGGCCGGGCCGTGGGGCTGGTGACGAGTGGTGTCGTTATCGGCATCCTCGCCGCACGCCTCTGGGCCGGGCTGCTCGCCGATCTCGGAGGATGGCGGACCGTCTATCTGGCATCGGGAATGCTGATGCTGATCATGAGCATGCTCCTGGCCAAGACCTTGCCGCGTGAAAAGCCATCCGGTTCGAAGGAAGGCTATGTCGCGATCCTCCGATCCGTCCCGCTGCTCTTCCTGCGCTATCCTCTGCTACGCGCAAGGGCAGTGCTGGCGTTCCTGATCTTCGCAAGCTTCAGCACGCTCTGGACGGCAATGGTCCTGCCGTTGAGCGCTTCGCCCTATCTCATGTCGCATACGGCTATCGGCCTGTTTGGCTTGGCGGGCGTTGCCGGTGCCCTGGCGGCAAGCGGCGCCGGTCGGCTTGCGGATCGAGGCTTAGCGCAACCGGTCACCGGCGCTTCGCTGGCACTGCTGGCAATCTCCTGGGCGGCTATTCTCTGTCTGCCGGCTTCCCTGCCGGTCTTCCTGCTTGGCGTCGTCGCGCTCGATTTCGCCGTTCAGGCCGTGCATGTCACCAACCAGACGCTGATCTTGGCCGCCCGCCCGGAAGCACGAAGCCGCCTCGTCGGCGGGTACATGGTCTTCTACTCCGCGGGCAGCGCGCTGGGCGCCATCACCTCGACGATGATCTACGCATATGCCGGTTGGCCGGGCGTCTGTGCGCTCGGCTGTTCATTCAGTGTGATGGCGCTGGTTTTCTGGTGGATCACGCGGCCGATGCCGAGGGCTTAGATATGCGCCGAGGCATGCTCGCTGGCATGGATGAACTCCCAGAGCGAATTGCTGATCGCCACGATCTCGCCGATCGAGCGCTCAAGCGCATCGAGCTCCCGCTGGTCGAGCTGCTCCACCTTGCCGTAGCGGATTTCCTTGTCGTCCTCGACGAGCCGCATCAGCTGCGTGGAGGAGATCTGCCCCTTGTCGTCGAAGGAATAGATGCAGTGATTGTATTTGTTGCGCATCTTCGATTCCTTCTTCAGCCGCATCATCATGTGAAGGATAGTCTTGCGATCGGAAGCAGGGGTCGAGTGCAGCTTGGCGAGACGCTCGACAAGGTCGATGCGCGCCCGTGTGGTGTTCAGCGTCAGGAAAACCACGATCGCCGCATCCTTCTCCACCCTGAGAAGATGGGCGATGACATAGATCAGCAGGCTCTCGGTATTGGTCCAGACATAGTTCAGCCGCCCAACCCGCAAGAGCACGTCAGACATGGCCGCCATAGAAGCCTCCACCAACCGATCCTGCGAGCGAGAATACTGCAGATCGGCGGCGGAAGCTCCTAGTCTCTTTGTATTATAAATCTCAGCGCTCCTTGAAGGCACGCGACATGCTGTCGGTGATCGGCTTGGTGATATATTCGAAGAAGGTGCGCTCCGAGGTCTGGATCAACACGTCGGCCGGCATGCCGGGGACCGGGTGGAAATTATGCACTTTGGCGATCTCCGAATCCGGGATTTCGACGCGGACGATATAGACGTCCTTGGTCTGCAGCCCGGCATTCTCTTCGATCGAGTCCGCCGAGACATAGAAGACCTTGCCATTGAGTACCGGCGTCGTGCGCCGGTTCAGTGCCGAGAGCCGGATCGCCGCCGTCTGACCTTCATGCAGCTGGTCGATAGAGGTGCGCAGCACCTGCGCTTCGATGATCAGCGGCACATGGGCCGGCAGGATTTCCATGATCGGCTTGCCGGTGGTGATGACGCCGCCGGCCGTGTGGTAATAAGCGCGCACGACAGTGCCGTTGACCGGCGAGCGGATGACGGTGCGCTCAAGCACGCCCTGTGCCTCGCGCACCTGCTCGCGCACGCTGTCGAGATCCGATTCAGCGGTTTCCAGCGCATCGAGCGCCGCCTGCTTGTTGGAGTTGACGGCAATGATCGCTTCCTGGCGGAACTTGGCGATCTCAGCCTCGCTCTCGTTGAGCTCGCCCTGCAGGCGCGAGATATCGCCCATCGCATCCGCCATGGCGCGCTCGATCGCCAGGAGGTCGGTCCTGCGCATATAGCCGACCTTGACGAGGCGGGCCTTGGAATCGCGCTCTTCGGTCAAAAGCGCCAGCTGCCGGTCGAAGGAGTCCTTCTGGCCGCTATAGCCCTTGTAGCGGTATTCGAGCGAAGCGATGTTCTTCTCGATCAGGTTCAGCTGTTCCTCAAGCTTCACCTGCTTGCTGTGAAAGACGATGTTCTGGCTCTGGATGATCGAGCCGATATCGGGGTCGCTGGCTTCGGCCATGACGATGTCGGGGATCTTGAAATCCCGGTCGCCGGCGGCCTCGGCATGCAGGCGGGCAACGACGGCTTCCAGACGCAGACGCCGCAGTTTCAGCATGCGGTCGTTGGAGAGCGCTGCAGTCGGATCGAGCGTCAGCAGCACGTCGCCTTCCTTGACGACGTCGCCTTCGCTGACGCGCATGTCTTTGATGATCCCGCCTTCGAGATGCTGGACGATCTTGTTGTTGCCGGTCGCGACGAAGCTGCCCTGGGCGATGATCGCCGAGGCAAGCGGCGCAGTGCCGGCCCAGAAGCCGAAGCTGCCGAAGGATATGATCAGCACGGCAAGCCCGATCATCGTGTGATAGCGGATCGAGCGTGGAACCTCGCTATACCATTCGACCGGATTGTTGACCGTCTGCAGACTGGTATGAGCCATTTCGATTACCCTTCGATACGCGGCTGAGGACGATTGTTGCCGTTGCCCTGCAGCGCCTGCAGAACTTCCATGCGCTCGCCGAACATGCCGACCGAGCCGTCTTTCAGAAGCAGGATCTTGTCGACGCATTGCAAAAGGGCAGGGCGCTGGGTGATGGTCACCGTGGTGATGCCCTGCTTCTTGGCATGGATCAGCGCGCGGGCAAGCGCGGCCTCGCCCTGCGTGTCGAGGTTGGAATTCGGTTCGTCGAGAACGACGAATTTCGGATTGCCGAAGAAGGCGCGGGCAAGCGCGATGCGCTGCTTCTGGCCGCCGGAAAGCGGCGCGCCATCGGCCGCGACGATCGTCTCGTAGCCCTGCGGGAAGCTGGCGATCAGCTCGTGCACGTCGGCCAGAACCGCGGCCTCGTAGATCTGGTGATCGTCGATATCGTCGCGCATGCGGGAGATATTCGCCTTGATCGTCCCGGGGAAGAGCTGCACGTCCTGCGGCAGATAGCCGATGCTTTCGCCGAACTGCCGCTGATCCCAGTTGCGCAGGTCCATCAGGTCGAGACGCACATTGCCCGATGTCGGCAGGATCGAACCGACCAGCATCTTGCCGAGCGTCGTCTTGCCGGAACCCGAATTGCCGATGACGGCAAGGGATTCGCCCTTCCTCAGCGAGAAGGAAATGCCGTTGAGGATGACCTTCTTCTGCGGCGGCGGCACGAACAGGATGCGCTCGACATCGAGACGGCCTTCCGGATTGGGCAGGCGCAGCCGCGGGAAGTTGAGCGGCGAGTTGATCAGCAGCTGCTTGATGCGGCCATAGGCGGCAGCCGAGCGGTTGAACTGATGCCAGCCTTCGATCGCGCCCTCGATCGGCGCCAGCGCGCGTCCCGAGACGATGGAGGCGGCGATCACCATGCCACCGGTCAATTCACCGGAGAGTGACAAATGCGCGCCCCAGCCGAGCAGTGCGACCTGCGTGATCATGCGGCAGGCCTTGGAGATGCCGGAGAAGATGATGTTGCGGTCCTGGGCGGCCACATGGCTCTTCAGCGATCCGGCCGTCTCCCGGCCCCACATCTTCACCGCTTCCGGGATCATGGCGAGCGCATTGATGATCTGCGAGTTGCGCGCCATGGAATCGAGGTGGAAGTTGGCGCGGCTGAGATAGGTGTTTGCGTCGGCGAACTGCCGCGCCGTGAACTTCTGGTTCAGATAGGCGATGAAGAACAGCACCGCGCAGCAGGCCATGATGATCAGGCCGAGATGCGGATGCACGAGATAGACCACGACGATGAACAGCGGCATCAGCGGCGCGTCGAGGAAGGCGATCAGCGTCCCTGACGTCAGGAAGCCGCGCAGTTGCTGCAGGTCCTGGAGGATCTGGTAATCCTTGCCGGTGCCATGAAGCGAGGCGCGGGCGGCGGCGCTGAGGATCGGCGCCCCCAGCTGCACTTCGAGCTCGACGGCGGTGCGCATCAGGATGAAGCGGCGGATCGAATCGAGGAAGGCCTGGATCAGCACGGCGCCGAGCACGGCGATCGTCAGCATCACCAGCGTATCGATCGAGCGGCTGGTCAGCACGCGGTCGGAAATCTGGAAGAGATAGAGCGGGATCGCCAGCAGCAGAATGTTGATGGCGATGGTGAAGGCCATGACGATCACCATGTTGCGGCGGACCGCAGCAATGCCCTTGGCGAGGCTGGCCGCGAAATTCACCGGCTCGCTGCGCTTGTGGAAGTTCGCGCCGTTGCCGCCGCCACCGCCTCCGCCACCACCGGAATCCGGATCCTTGCCATTGCCGCCCCCGCCGGTCTTCAGCCGCCGGTCGTTTTCCTGCAGCGGGCCGGTATTGCCCTCGATCGTCTTGCCGAACGGGATCGTCGGGCTCTGCTTCAGCTCCGAAGGCTCCTGCGGAATGGCTTCCGGCATCTCCGGCGTCTGCGGTGTGCGGCGAGCGACTGTCTCTTCGGCTTCGGCCGCTACCGGAGCGCTCACGGGTTCTGCCTGCACGGCCGGAGGCTCGACCACCGCTGTCGCGATTTCGACCGGTGCGGGAGGCGTTTCTACCTCTACGGCCTTGGGCTCTTGCAGAACCTCGGCCTGCTGAACGGTTTCGATTTCGGCCGTCGCTTCGATCACTGTCGGAGCCGCGACCTCCACTTCCGCCCGCGCCTCTGTGTCTTCATGCTCAACCGGTGCCGGCTCTTCGGCCAGAATCTCCGGTTCAGCCGGAGCGGCAGCTTCGGGCACAGCGGCAATCTCGATCGCAGCAACCTCTTCCTCAGCCTCGACGGCTTCCGGCACCTCAGCCGTCCGTGCAAGATCCTCGGCGGCAGCGGCCCGGAAGGCAGCAGCTTCGGCGGCGCGCGCTGCGGCGCGCTTCTCGGTCAGCAGGCGAAGATTGGCGACAGCGTCGTCGATCGCCGACATGCAGGCATCGGTCATATCCTCGTCGAACGCGCTGCCGCGCCGGCCGAGTCCCAAAGTGCGGCTTCCGGTGAAGGTGTTCTTTGGAATGTGATTCATGGGAGCGCTTCCCTCTACTCAAAACTATGCGGTGACGCCTTGCATCACATCCGGGTGGGTCAGGTGCCATGCGTAGTCGTGGCCGCCATTGATCGTCACGTCGTCGGAGCCGCTGGCGTGCTGGTCACTGTCGTTGCCGAGGAAGGCGATGGCTTCATTGGCAAGCGGTGCCTGCTGCGGCTGCGTCGTGTCGTGTTCGACAAGGCCACTCTGGATCAGAATCGCATCGGAATAGAGCTGGCCATTCAGGTAGGTCGTATGGCCAATCGTATCGTAATCCATGATCTGGGCGATGTTGACGACGGCATTGCTGCCGGTATCGACATGGATCGTGGCGTTCTGATTGTTCTGGGCGATCGACGAGATGACATGGGTGACGTCGTCGGAATCGCCGAGAATGCTCACCTGCTTGATGACGTTGACGTCATAGAGGTTGCCGGTGATGTAGAGGACGTTGAGCCCCGCATAGCCGGCGAAGTTGGCGTCATGGGCAAGTCCTTCCGGCATCGAGGGATCGCGTTCCTCGATCGCCTTCTGGGTGGCGGCCATGTAGTCGGGCATCGCCTGGAAGCGGTCGTTGGCGCCGACATTGTGGATCTCGGCAAGGTTCCAGATCAGGTTGTTGCCGCCCTGGATCGTGGCGCCGGGGGCACCGTCCTGGCCGCGGGCCCAATCATTGTCGTAGAGCACCGAGATCTGCGAGATGACGTTCATGTCGAGAACGTTGCCGCCGACGATCACCAGATCGTATTGCATGCCGATGCCGAACATCGACGCGAAATTGACGGCCGAGTTGCCGCCCGTCAGCACGGTCGCATCCGTGCCGGTGGCGGTGATCGTCATCGTGTCGTTGTCGTTGACGAAATGATACTGCTCGATCCAGTTGACGAAGGACACGTCGCCATTGACGACGCTGACGCGCCAGGCGGTCGGGAAGGTCGGATCGTGTCCGTCGTCGGTGGAGGCAGAATGCTGCGAGCCACCGTCGTCATAGACGCTGCGCTGGAAGCTGGCGATATTGTTGGCGACGGTCGCAGCACTTTGCGACTTGTCGAAGACGCCGCCGAAATCGTCGTGGTCGCTATAGATATAGCTCTGGGTGATCGCGTCGATCTGATGGTAGTTGCCCATCACGGCGGTCACGGACGAGATCACCGAGGTATCGGTTATCTGCACGATATTGGCGAGCACATTGGCGCCGGCTGCGATTTCGAGCGTATTGCCCGGGCCGCCATGCTCTTCCTGCGGCGTGTCGCTCTTGCTGTCTTCAAGGTCGGCCGGCGGCTTGGCGATGCCGCGGTCCGGCATCATGTCGTCGAGCACCGGTGCCGTCGTGGTGGCAACGCCGTTGACGATATAGGACGGACTGCTGAGATCATCGCCCGCACTCTTGTAGAGATAGGTCGGGCTGTCGGCATCGCCGTCGGTCACGAAGGTCGGTTGCGGCTGACCGTCAGGTGTCTCATCGGACGCCTCCGGCATCGAGCGGATATAGTCGTGCATGCTGTCGGCGATTTTGGTCAGCGCCTCGGCATTGTCGGTCCGGTGGATCTCCTGGAACGGCGACAGCGCCTCGGCCTTCTCCTCATACTCGATCAGCTTCATCGTCACGAAACTGGTGTCGCGAGGATCGACCTGCTGATCCGACAGGTTCAGGAAGTCGTCGTCATAGAGGATGTTGATCTGCGAGACATGCGCGATCATCGAGCCCGGACCGGCATAGATCGGCAGCAGCGGATCTTCGCCCGGAACGGTGATCTGCGGGGTGAAATGCAGCCCTGTCAGGTCGCGATGCGCCAGCTCGTTCAGCTTGGCGATACTTTCCTCGAAGGCATGGCCGAGGAAGCGCGGATGCGCGAAATTGATGTCATAGGCGAGTGACCGGTAAGGCGCGCTCGGATCGTAGTCTTTCAGCTCGAGATCCGAGGCAAATTTCTGCGCGGCCGCTTCTTCGTCATGCGGCAGCGCGCTGTCTTCGGTCGGCCGAGAACCCTCGGCATAGGCATTGCGCATTTTCGCTTCTTCGGTCGCCGTATCGAATAGGCCGATGAAGTGCGCAATGATTTCTGAAAGCTTCTCTGTATGCATGGTGGCCCCTCCCGTTTGCCACGGTGCCCGGCCTCTCAACAGCATACCCGCCCGTCACGGATACTCTCGTGTGCTGCATCAAGCCGCCAAACTGCACCGGCGGGACCGCCGGTGCAGGATGTCTTGGACAGTCCTGGAGGTTATGCGCCGTCGTGCGAGTCCTGGCCCACGGTATTGGAGTCGTGGCCGATCGCGTCGAACGTATTGCTGAGCATGTTCGCGCCTTGCACGAGTTCCATATGGATACCCGAATTCGCAAGGATCGAGGACGCATCCGCAACGCTCGAGCCGTTGACGTCGTCACCGGCACCGCCGGTCCAGCCGCCATGGTGGCCGAGATCGATACCTTCCGCACCGGTCGCGCTATTGCCCGCGGTGGAGACGTTATTGGTCGCATTCGCGGCATCCATCTTCATGCTCCAGACCGAATCCTGGTCCGCAAGATGGTTCGCCTGGATGGCATTGAAGGCATTGCCGCCACCGAGGCTGCCGTTCAGGATGTTGTCGACATCCAGGGTGAAGGAGAAGTTGTCACCGAGGTTGAAGTTCACGTCACCGCCGGCGATGCCGAGGTTGTCGAAGTCCTTGACGTCATGAACCGTCGCGAAGTCGTCGTCCGACTTGTTGAAGCTGTCCGCCGTATTCGTGGTGTCGTTGTCGGTCTTGTTGAAGCTGTCAGCCGTATTGAAGCTGTCGCTCGTCGTGGTCGTCTTGACGTCGGTATCGGTGACCGTCTTGATGTCGGTGTCGGTCTTCGTGTTGATATCGTTGTCGCTGTACGACTTGCTGTCGTAGCTCCAGTCATAGTCCGACTTCACATCCGTATCGGTGATGGTGGTCGTTTTGGTGTCCGCATCATTGATATTGGTGTTGGTCGTCTTGCTGTCGTAGTCCCAATCGTAGCTGTTGTCGCGATTGTTGCCGTTCAGCAGATCGAGCGTAGCGTCGACAGTGATATCCGAGCTGTTGTCGCTGTTATCGCTGTTGTTGCTATTGTCGCTGTTATCACTGTTGTCGGTATTCGTGGTGTTGTCGCGGTTGTCGCCATTGGCAAGGCCGCCGATATAGGCGGTCGAACCGTTCGAGGTGTCCGGATCATTGATTGCGGTATTGCCCAGGAAACCGTCGGCAAGCGCACCGATGTTGTTGGTTTCGGTGTCACCACCGGGCTGATAGTTAGACATTTCGCTTCCTCCAAAGGAATTCGGAGCAGTGTGCGAAATCCCTCTCATCTCAAATGGGATTTACTCGCGCTTACTCCGATACTGTTACTGGTATGCAGATGTATGCATTACCTGATCATCTGCGGTTCAATTCTCGGTTTGTTGGCCAAACCTGACGTATTGGATTGCGCGTAACTCAGTACAAGGACGCACAGATCTAGTTCCGCAATCATGTGATTGAAGACTTCATGCTTTCAGTTGTTTGAGTTGCCCCAATAGAAAAGCAGAGATATCGCAGTCGTGAGGGGATATTCCGCGTTTCGGGTGCCGCCAGTCAGCGACCCTAGAACTTTGGGGGAGAAATACTGAACTTCCTAGATACCAATTCGGGCTAGCGCTTCGGAGCCTTGTGCTCTTCGCCCGGACTGATCAAGCGCGCCATCCGATCATCCCCAAGGTTGAACCGGAACGCGCCGGAGGTCGCCCCCATTTGCGGGCGATCGCGCTGCTTCGCTTTGGCTCAAGTCTACGTCAAAAGACTTGCACAAGTAACATTCCGGTTAATTGGCGCTGGCCGAAAGAGTGAAAAAGACCGCCTGTCTATTATTGATGCGAAAATACCATCGAACCCAAAAAATAATCGGCAATATACCCCATAAGTTATCTAGGAAGGGTGCAATACAACCGCTGCAATAGGAAATGTCATTGTATATTTACAAAAACTAACCCGTTTGGGCCATTTCCTTCAATGCAACTTCGTATTACCATAATTAAGAAATGGCTAACTAATGAAGACGGGAATTATCAGGGGCGCCCGTCCGGGCGGCCCGAAGTATCACTCAAAGCATTTGTAACGTGTAACGCTATGGGGAGGCGTAAATGTTCATGACTGCGTCGAAGACTGGTGATGCCGAGCAGGGCCGAAAGTTCGGTCCGGCCGGGGACACGATACTTGTAATTGCCAATGCAGACTTGTTCTCCGAATGCCTCGTCGAGGCTCTCGCGAAAAAGTTTCCTACCTGTGAGGTCATCAGCAAGGGCTACTCCAAGGCCATGCTGGAAAACGATGCGAACGATGCCACGCTCGTTCTCTTCTACCACATAACCGGAGCCGAGCTCAGCGAGGCGCTGGCGGCCGTCAGGGAAAACCATCCCGCGACGTCGATTGCGCTCGTGGTCGAAGCGATCGATATGATGGAACCCTATGTCAACCGTCTGGTCGAGGCACGGGTGATCGACGGCGTCCTGCCGCTCAATCTGCGGCTCGACGTGTTCATGGCGGCGGTCGATCTCTTGATGAAGGGCGGCGAACACTTCCCGTCCGCATTGCTGAACCGGCTGACGAACCAGGCGGTGCAGCCTGAACGGTCGCTCTACGAGACACGTTCGGTCGCAGCCGCCGGGGCAGGGGCGCTGCGTCTGCGCCAGGGGGACATGTCCGCCCTGACCACCCGCGAAGTCCAGATCCTCGATCTCATCTGCAAGGGCACGCAGAACAAGATCATCGCCGATGAGCTCCATCTCTCGGAGAACACGGTGAAGGTTCACGTTCGCAACATCTACAAGAAGATGAATGTCCGCAATCGCACCGAGGCCGCATCCCGCTTCTTTAGCAGCGAAGCGAACTCTTCGGGAAGATGGCGGAACTGATCGTTTCCCGACCACCTGAAACAGCAGGCCGCGCTTGGAGCGCGGCTTCTGCCTTTCTGGCGTAAAGCCAACGGCGCATGGCGAGCGCAGTCAAACGCCACATCTCTCAGGACAATCGGAAATCAGTCACGGGCATCGCCTGGCATCATGCCGTGCCGGCTATCGATGGCACGCACCCTGGCGGCGCTGACGGATGCCTAAAAACGAAAACGGCGCCTAACGGCGCCGTTTTGGGTGTATCGCATTCGCCGTTGATTAGCGGAACGAACGGGATGCAATGTTGCGGATCTCGTAACGGTTGATACCGATATCGGAGAGGGTCTGGTTGGACAGGTTGCCGAGTTCGTTGAGAGTGCGGCGGTAGCTAATCCAGCTCTTTGCAATGCGGATCGGGTTCATTTCTATCATCCTTGAAGGTGTCTCGCGGCCGGCGTCATCGCCGTCTCTGCGCTTGCACATTCATATAGTGGATCGCTGTCATATTGTGCAGTGCAAAGAAAAGGCATCTGCTATGCGTTTGTGCAATGATTTGCCCGCTAAATACGCAGGTGTGAATTTTTGAGCGGTAAAAGTGAGCTCTTTTTGCCTGCAACTCTTACGAAAGTGTAAATTTCAGACAAAAGAAAACGCCCGTAGCGTGAGCACCGGGCGTTTTGGGGAGGAGATCAGCTTGGGAGGACGCTGATCGCCTGGATTAGCGGGCAGCTGCCTCGCGAGCGACGCGATGGATGTCCGAACGGTCGATGCCGAGGTCGTGCAATTCGCGGTTGGTCATGCGGCCAAGTTCAGAAACCGTCTGACGGTACTTGCGCCAGTTGTTGAAAGAGCGGCTGAAGTTCATGTTGGTCCCCTTTCCTAGGGCTTGCGATCTGCCAGCTGCAGCCTTTCCGCGCTGGCCTCTATTTGATGAGCTGAATATATGTTGCGCCGCGAAGAACTAACAGAGACAAGAATTCAAGCCACCCATGCATGAAATGCAGATCTCGGGCGGTGAATTACAAGTTTTCGCCGCTTTGTTGTCAACGAATAGGCAGAATGATTTTCTCTTGGTCACTTTGCCCGCCAAGATGTCGCCATTTGCGGCCAGAAGGTGAAAAGCCAGTCGAGGGATGGCGGAGAGAGGCTTTCCAGGCGCGATTCAGGTGAAGGGTAGGGCCGTCTGCTCGCGGCGCTCGACTTGGCGCTCCGGCATGCATTCTGCATGGGCGCGGGCGCCTGCGGACGCTTTGCGGCTTTATCCGGATTCGCTGATGTTTAATCGTTTAACCTGCCGTTAAACAAAACGCCCACCGGGGGAGGATCCGGCGGGCGTCATGTAGGTGACTGACAACTGGGAGGAGGAGTGTTGTCAGTCTATCGGAGGGCGCTGGGAGGAGGAGTGCGCTGCTCCGAATTCTTTTTACGAACATCATGTCCGCAGGCGTCCGGTAAACCGGGCCGGGCTGCCATACCCGTGCTTCTTGATCATTTAAATAGTATGACTTTTGATTATTTTGCAGTGCAATATTTTCATGGTGGCTATGCGGCTCATGCATGCCTTGCTGCAATATCCACATATTAGCAATGCCTCGTTAATTGGCGGTTAATAAGTGCCCCAACTTCGCACAGTGAGATTCCTGCATTGCAGCCCGGGATTGCCTAACGGCTTGGCCGCCTATAACGCTAGGCAATGCCATCACCGGGGCGGAGGCTGGAATGTATCGAGGCAGGCTGGAGCGCGACCTTTCTATCTGGGTCGACAAGGGGCTGATCACGGAGGTCGCTGCCGAGCAGATGCTCGGCGAATACGACGCCCGTCCCGCAAGCTTCAGTCTTGGCCGGGTACTGATGGTGCTCGCCGCCGTCCTGCTCGGCGCCGCGGTCCTGCTGCTGATCGCCTCCAACTGGGAGGCCATTCCGAGGCTCGTGCGCGTCGGCGCCATCCTGATCATAATCTGGGCGGCCTATCTCGGCGCCGCGGCTCTGTTCGCCCGCGGGGCGCAGGCGGCCGGCAACGCGCTGCTGGTCATCGCTGTGCTCGGCTTCGGCGGCGCCATCTCGCTGATCGGCCAGATGTACCATCTTTCGGGCGACGAGCAGGTGGTGATGTATCTGTGGTTTGCAATCGCCGTCATTTCCGCCGCGCTCTTTCGTTCCGCGCCGGCCGTCGCGATTGCCGGTTTCCTCTCCTGGGCATCGTTTGCAGTCTATCTCAACAATAATGACGGCCGCTGGATCGGCATCGGCGCCTGGCTGCCGATCGTCATGAGCGCGGTGACGGTGGCTCTGGTGCGCTACACCGATGCGGGCAGGGTGCGTCATCTCGCCTATCTGCTCGCCGTCGCCTGGCTTGCCTGGATCTATACGCTGAACGAGGATCTGTGGCTCGCGATGGTCTATGTCGTCTGTGGCATGGCCGTCTTCCTTGCCGTCAGCCTGCCGCCGTTGCGCGTCACAGAGTTCATCCTGACCGCCGGCGCTGCTCCCGCCTTCTACGCCTTCCTGGTCGCCGCCGTCGGCCTGCTTCTTCTCAATATACAATTAGAGCAGGGCGGAGCGCTGGTCCTGCTCAGCCTGGCGACGCTCGGCGTCTCCGTGCTGGCGATCGCGCTGCAGGGCAGGGACAACGGCGCGGTGCGCTATCTCGCCTATCTGATGTTTGCCGGAGAGATCCTTTATCTGGCGTCCGAGACCGTCGGTTCGATCTTGGGCACTTCAGGTCTCTTCCTATTGTCGGGTCTCTTCGTCGCTGTCGTCGCCTGGCTGGTGATCCGCCTGGAGAGACGCTTCGGCGGCAAGCGGCAGGAGGTGGTCCGATGAGCGCCGTTCTCTCGAGCCCGCGTTCGGGCCGCCGTTATCTCGTCGCCGCCATCATCGCAGCCGTGCTGCAGACGGCGATCCTCGGTTATATAATAGAGAGCCGCGCTGCGATCCTGCGCAGCGGCTCCGAGGTCGTGCTGAAGACCGCGCCGGTCGATCCGCGCGATTTCCTGCGCGGCGACTATGTCATCCTGAATTACGACATCTCCTCGGTGCCGGTCAGCACCGTCAAGGGCGGCCTTCCCAAGGATGCGGGCGAGCAGGTGCTGTGGGTGCGGCTCAGGTCGCAGCCGGACGGCTTCTGGGCGATCGCCGAATCGTCCTTCACCGCGCTGATGCCCGAGACCGGCAGCGTCGTCGTGAAAAGCCAGCCGTTCTATAGCTACGGCGCGTCGAGCGGCGACATGATCCGCGTCGAATATGGCATCGAGCGCTATTATGTTCCGGAAGGCGAGGGCAAGCCGCTGGAGGAGGCCCGCCAGGATGGAAACGTCTCCATCGCCGTGCGTGTTTCGGCCGATGGAACGGCACAGATCCGCAGCCTGCTGGTCGATGGAAAGCCCGCCTATGAGGAGCCGGTTTACTGAGGCGCCGATTGCCCTGTGGATTGCCGCCCGCCGGGTGAAAACTCCCTGTCATCCGGTCTTCATTTTTCCTTTGCCTCTACCAAATCGGGTGATATAGAGACGCCGCGCTCCGGAAGGCCTCATGCGCAGGCATATGCATGCGGTTTTGCGAACGCGGGTATGGTGAAATTGGTAGACACGCCAGATTTAGGTTCTGGTGCCGCAAGGCGTGGGAGTTCAAGTCTCTCTACCCGCACCAAAGCTGGCTTGCAGGCGGGAGATCCCGATTACCCGGCAGGATGGCGCCGTCCCCCTTAACTGCGGGATGCATTGGAATTTGAACAACAAGCCACGCGCGGCCAAGTTTGTCCGGCGTCGTGCTCATCGAAACGAAGGCGTCTGGGCACGGCCGCCAACGAAATGAAGGTAGGAAGACATGCAGGTTATCGAAACGCTCGCTGAAGGGCTGAAGCGCGAAATCAAGGTCGTTATCCCGGCCAAGGACATGGAAAGCAAGCTGAACGAGCGTCTTGCCGACGTTAAGGACAAGGTCCGCATCAACGGCTTCCGTCCGGGCAAGGTACCGCCGGCTCACCTGAAGAAGGTCTACGGCAAGTCCATCATGGCCGACCTCGTCAACGAGATCGTTCGCGAACAGCCGACCCAGATCCTCTCCAGCCGTGGCGAAAAGTCCGCCACCCAGCCGGAAGTCGCCATGACCGAAGACAAGGACGAGGCGGAACAGATCCTCTCCGCTGAGAAGGACTTCGAATTCACGCTGTCCTACGAAGTTCTGCCTCCGATCGAACTGAAGTCCACCAAGGGCATCAAGATCACCCGCGAAGTCGTCGACATCTCCGACGACGAAGTCAACGAACAGGTCCTGAAGGTCGCTGAAAGCGCCCGTTCCTACGAAACCAAGAAGGGCAAGGCTGCCGACGGCGACCGCGTCACGATGGATTACGTCGGCAAGGTTGACGGCGTTGCCTTCGACGGCGGCACCGATCAGGGCGCTGAACTCGTTCTCGGCTCCGGCCGTTTCATCCCGGGCTTCGAAGACCAGCTGGTCGGCGTCAAGGCTGGCGACGAAAAGACCATCACCGTGACGTTCCCGGCCGATTACCCGGCCAAGAACCTCGCTGGCGCTGAAGCCACCTTCGACGTCACCGTCAAGGACGTTGCTGCTCCGGGCGAAACCGAGATCAACGACGAACTCGCAAAGAAGCTCGGCCTGGAATCGGCTGACCGCCTGCGCGAAATCGTCCGCGGCCAGATCGAATCGCAGTACGGCTCGCTGACCCGCCAGAAGGTGAAGCGTCAGATCCTCGACCAGCTCGACGAGATGTACAAGTTCGAGACCCCGAAGTCGCTGGTTGACGCCGAGTACAACGGCATCTGGAGCCAGGTGAACAACGATCTCGCCCAGTCGGGCCGCACCTTCGAAGACGAAGGCACGACCGAAGACAAGGCACAGGAAGAGTACAAGACGCTCGCTGAGCGCCGCGTCCGCCTCGGCCTCGTTCTCTCCGAAATCGGCGAAAAGGCCGGTGTCGAAGTGTCCGAAGACGAAATGCAGCGCGCTATCTATGAGCAGCTGCGCCAGTACCCGGGCCAGGAGAAGCAGATTCTCGACTTCTTCCGCAGCCAGCCGGGTGCCGCCGCTTCGATCCGCGCTCCGATCTTCGAAGAGAAGGTCATCGACCATCTGCTGACCGAGATCGACGTCACCGACAAGAAGGTCACCAAGGAAGAGCTGCTCGCCGACGAAGAAGGCGAAGGCTCGGACAAGGACGCCAAGAAGGCCCCGAAGAAGAAGGCAGCTGCCAAGGCTGAAGCTTCGGAAGGCGAAGAAGCAGCTCCGAAGAAGAAGGCTGCTCCGAAGAAGAAGGCTTCCGAAGGCGACGCCGAATAATCGGCAGATCCGATCAGGATTTCGAAAGGCCTCGCCTCGCGGCGGGGCCTTTTTCTTTGTCGGCAAGCGTACTGACTTACAGGCTGTGAAGAAGTTTCATATTTGCTAATCAGTGTCTTGCGGTGTGAGGCCTATCCTCTACACTTCAGGATTGCGTCGATATGCAGAGGGGAAAATCGTGGCCTTCCAGAACAGCGCCATCGAAGGCGAGGCCGATAACGGTCTGGCTGCGGAATCCGGTTTCTTCACCTGGGATATAGCGTCCAACCTGCTTTATGCGGATGGCGCCGTGGCTGATCTCTTCGGGCTCGACTATCACACCGCCGAGCGCGGGCTGCCGCTCGAGAATTATATCGAGCGCATTCACCCGGAAGACCGGCCGGGCGTCGCCGCGACGATCCACCAGACGATCACCACCGGCGAGCCCGAGCAGCAGAGCTACCGGACACGCCAGGTCGATGGCACCTATTCCTATGTCATGGTGTTCGGTCGCTGCTTCCGCGACCGCAGCGGCGTTCCGCATCTCTATGCCGGGATCGTCTGTCCGGTGTCGGAAGAGCCGATGCTGACAAGGCCCCTGGTGAAATATTGCCTGACCGCCTATGACATCGCGGTGCGTGAGGGCAACAAGGCCGTCGCACAGCATCTCTTGGCGGCTCTGGGCGAGCTCGACTGGATGAAACCCGACAATATGCTGGCGAACTGAGCCGGCTCAGAGTTCCGACTTGATGTCGCCCATGCGATTCCAGGCGTCGAGGCCGGCAATCTTGTAGGCTTCGGCGAGCGTCGGATAGTTGAAGGTATTCTCGACGAAATATTCGACGGTGCCCTTCAGGTTCAAGACGGCCTGGCCGATATGCACGAGTTCGGTCGCTCCTTCGCCGACGATGTGAACGCCGAGCAGGCGGCGGGTCTTCAGCGAGAAGATCAGCTTCAGAAGGCCGGTATCGAGACCCATGATGTGGCCGCGCGATGTCTCGCGGAAACGGGCAATACCGCATTCATAGGGAATGCCGCGCTCCTTCATTTCCTCCTCGGTCAGGCCGCAGGTGGAGATTTCCGGAACGGCATAGATGCCGTAGGGGAAGTATTTGGGCGGCTCCTTGGCGACGGCGCCGACAGCAACGCGCGCCGCGATGCGGCCCTGTTCCATCGAGGTGGAGGCCAGGCTCGGGAAGCCGACGACGTCACCGGCCGCATAGATGCCGGGAACGGAGGTCTCGAAGGTTTCCGGATTGACCTTCAGGCGGCCGCGATTGTCGGCCTCGAGGCCGATCGCCGGCAGGTTCAGCGTGTCGGTGGCGCCCATACGGCCGGCCGCGAAAAGCACCATGTCGGTCGTCAGGTGGCGGCCGTTGTCGAGCGTCAGCTGCACCTTACCGTTATCGAGCTTCTCCACCTTGTCGGCCTTCTGGCCGAGCAGCAGCTTCATGTTGCGGTCGCGCAGCTGGTAGGTGAAGTCCTCGACGATCTCCTTGTCGATGAAATCGAGCATGGTGGACTTCGGATCGAGCAGGGTGACGGCGGTGTCGAGCGCGCTGAAGATCGTCGCATATTCGATGCCGATAACGCCGGCGCCGATAACGACCATCGAGCGCGGCAGTTCCTCGATATCGAGCAGCTCGTCGCTGTCGATGATGGTCTTGCCGTCAAAGGGCATATAATCAGGGCGGAATGGCTTGGTGCCGACGGCGAGCAGAACGCTGTTGGCTGCCACCTGAATGGTCTCGCCGTCGTCCTTGACGACCTGCAGCGTCGAGGCGTCAACGAAGCTCGCCTTGCCGCGCATGTGCTGCACGCGGTTGCGGGCGAACTGGTGTTCGAGAACTTCGACTTCGTGGTCGAGGGTGATCAGCAGGCGGCGGCGCAGGTCCTCGGCGCTGATCTCGTCCTTGACGCGGTAGGCGCGGCCGTAGAAGCCGCGTTCGCGCCAGCCGGAGAGATTGAGCGCCGTTTCGCGCAGCGTCTTCGAGGGGATGGTGCCGGTGTGAACCGAGACGCCGCCGACGCGTTTGCCCTGTTCGATGACCAGAACCTTCTTGCCGAGCTTGGCAGCCTGAATGGCGCCGCGGCGGCCTGCGGGACCGCTGCCCACAACAACGAGATCGTACTGGAACATGGCTCAGCCCCGGCTTGGAAGAGGAATCAGATATTGCGCCGCAAAATGTCGCGCATTCACCGGTATCTGGTCAATGTTACAGATGCTTTAAGGGGCAGGTATCAGGAATCACCGAAGCCAAGCAGGGGTTCCATTTTCTCGAATGTTATGTCCATCGGAAAAGCATGCGAGAAAGAGTAGGGGATGTGGCCGTAGCGCAGCGACAGCTGACCCTCCGCAACCTTCTCGCTCTTGCGGGCAATGGCGGCGAGATAGAGCGCCGAGGCAAGGCCCGTCCGGTCGGCACCGGCCTGGCAATGGATCAGCAGCGGCTTCGGCGCATCGCGCATGATGGCGATCAGCTGCATCGCCTGGTCGGGCGTCAGCTCCGTCGACGAGTTCATCCGGAAATCGATATGCTTGATGCCGAGCGCGTTCGACTGGGCGATCTCGCTGTCATACCAGCCGTGCTTCTCGTTCTCGCCGCGCAGGTTGAGGATCGTCTTGATCCCGTACTTGCCTTCGAAACGAGCGATCGCTGAGGCCGACGGCTGCGAGGAGCGGTAGACCTCACCGGCAACGACGGCATGGAAATTGTCGGTCGCCAGCAGATAGAGATAGTAGCCGCCGATCAGGACGGCGAGCAGGCCGAAGACGTTGAGGATGCGTTTGGTAATCGGAGAAACGGTCAGACGCGGAAATGCCAATGCCATCGAAATCTCTAGCTCGAGTCGCGCTGCGGAATATGCAGCACGCACTCTCTGCGAGCCGAAACTGACACTCACCTGAAAGGGATCAGATTAGGCGCAAGCCCTTGAGGCTGGCATGCCCGTCCTTGCCGATGATGATGTGATCGTGAACGGTGATGCCGAGCGGCTTTGCCGTATCGATGATCATCTTCGTCATGTCGATATCGGCACGCGAGGGCGTCGGATCGCCGGAAGGGTGATTGTGGACGAGGATCAGCGCAGTGGCGGAGAGCTCCAGGGCACGCTTCACCACCTCGCGCGGATAGACCGGCGTGTGATCCACCGTGCCGCGCCCCTGCACCTCGTCGGCGATCAGCGCGTTGCGCTTGTCGAGAAAGAGAATGCGGAACTGCTCGCGTGCTTCATGGGCCATCGCCGCATGGCAATACTGGATCACCGAAGACCAGGAGCCGAGCACCTGCTTGTTGCGCAGCTCGCTCTTTAGCGTGCGCTGCGCTACGGCGGAGACGAGCTTCAGATCGAGCGCCACAGCTTCGCCGACACCCTTGACCTCCTGCAAAAGCGCGGCCGGCGCGCCGAAGACGGCAGCAAGCGTTCCGAAGCGGTCGAGAAGCGCCTTGGCGATCGGCTTGGTGTCGCGGCGCGGGATCAGCCGGAAGAGCAGCAGCTCGAGGATTTCATAGTCGGCCAGCGCGCCGTCGCCATTCTCGCGGAAGCGGTTGCGCAATCTCTCGCGATGACCGTGGTAATGCTGCTCGCCACCGATCGATGGCGGCGCGGTCTTTGCGACGGAAGCGGGCTTGGTTGGCTGTTCTGCAAAGAACAGGCGTTCGTCGACGGGAAGATCGTCGAAAGGCAGTTCGTCATCGGAATTGAGAACAGGCCCTTTCGCCATCTTTGCTTTACCCGTTGAGCGGCGGCAGACCGGGGCGGTCGAGATCACCCGGCGAAAGCGTGAAGATCTCGCAGCCGGTGGCCGTTACTCCGACCGTATGCTCGTACTGCGCCGAGAGCGAGCGGTCGCGCGTCACGGCGGTCCAGCCGTCCGCCAGCACCTTCACATGCGGACGTCCGAGATTGATCATCGGCTCGATCGTGAAGATCATCCCTTCGCGCAGCTCAGGGCCTTCGTTGGCCCGGCCGTAATGCAGGATATTCGGCGAATCGTGGAACAGGCGGCCGACGCCATGTCCGCAAAAGTCGCGCACGACGGAGCAGCGCTCGGCTTCCGCATAGGTCTGGATCGCCTCGCCGATCGCGCCGGTGCGCGCACCCGGCCGCACGGCAGCGATACCGCGCATCAGCGATTCATGCGTCACTTCGAGGAGGCGCTCGGCGGCGCGCTTGATCTGCCCGACCGGATACATGCGACTTGAATCGCCGTGCCAGCCATCGACGACGAAGGTGACGTCGATATTGACGATATCGCCCTCACGCAGCGGCTTGGCATCGGGAATGCCATGACAGACGACATGGTTGATCGAGGTGCAGGTCGATTTCGTATAGCCGCGATAATTCAGCGTCGCCGGATGGGCGCCGTTGTCCATGCCGTATTCGAACACGAAACGGTCGATCGCATCCGTCGGCAGGCCGGGCTTGACGATGGATGCCAGCTCGTCGAGGCAGCGTGCCGTCAGCTGACAGGCCTTGCGCATGCCTTCGAAAGCGTCGGGGCCATAGAGCCTGATTGCGCCGGTATTTTTCGGCGGCGCCGTGGCGGCTTCGATATAATTCACCATTGCAGGGCCTTAGCGGAAATTGTCCTTGTCGTACATAATGCAGCTATGCCGGGTTCGTCCATCGCGATCAATGGGCGCGTCGGCGATTTGTGTCATCTCAACGCAGAAGAGGCGGCCGGTGGCGCGGCCGCCTCTTCTGTCTTGCATCGAAATTGCGATCAGGAGCGGCGCGAGAAGAGCGACGCCAGCGTCGACTTCGGCGAACCGGCAGAGGTGCCGCTATATTTCGGAACGACGACCAGCTGCTTGATCTCACCGCGCTTGAAGGCGGCCAGGAAGCGCTTGTAATCCTTGAAGGAAACGCAGCCGTTGGAGTCGCCGCGCTTGCCGAGCATGTAGGTGTGGGCAAGCAGGCCGACGCGATTGTGGATGGCGCCGGCGCCACCGACCGGATGCAGGCGGATCGCCTCGACACCGTGGAACAGCGCTTCACGCATCTGAAGGTTATAGGTATGCGGCGGCGTCGGGCCGCGCATCTTCTGGTCGACGAAGCGCGGGTTGTCGCGCATGTTGCCGAGGCCCGAATGCGCCTCAAGGCGATCGCCGTTCGGCATGTAAACGGTACCGGCCGAAATGTCGTAGACGGCAACACCTGCGCGGGCGATCGGCGTCAGCGTTGGCTTGCCGACCTTCGGCATATCGTCTTCGATGTCTTCGTCATCGACCTTGGCATAGGCAAGCGCCGTCTCCGGTGCATTGGCCGCCGTCTTCGGACGGTTCGGGCGGGCCATCGGCAGCGGTACCTCGCCGCCGTCGGAGAGAACGAGGCCGAAAGGTTCGTCGGAGGCGGCGACACCATCGGCGAGCGCGGTCTCGATCGGGGAAGCGGCGGGCGTCGGGCGCGGCTGCGGCATTGCTTCGGCGGCGGCCATGGTCGTTGCGGGTTCAGGCGCCTTGACGGCTGCGACCTGAACCTGAACCGGAGCGGGCAGGGCGGCCGGCGTCGTCACGGCCGGGATCGGCGCGGCGCTGGCGAGTGTCTCTGCCTGCTGCTTCAGCGCCGAAGCGATCTCGCTGCCATTGTTGCGCATGGCAAGCAGCGAAAGTCCGCGGCGCTGCATCAGCGCTACCATGTCCTTGGAGGATTTTGCGGGAACATCCGCCGTCATGCGGTCGGAAACGGTCGTTTGGCCGGGAAGCCGGGAAAACTTGCTGACGTGAACGAGGGCCTGCGCGGCGCCGGCATTGTGATGCGCATGCGCCTTCGGAGCGATGGCGATATCGGCAAACAGGCTCTTGTCTTCGTTGGCAGGCATTGCCGACGAATGCATCGTGGCAACCGATGCCAGTGTCCAGGTCGATACAGCGGCCCCCAGGCCGATGGCAGCAATGACCGGAAGAGCCCGGAAAAGCTTGGCAGAGCCGAAAATTGCCCAGCCGAAAGGGTTAGCGCTTTCACGCGCCTCGACAGCAAACGCCATATTACTCGGTTTCCCAACGCGTCACTAATACCGGCAGCTTACGCAGGACGCTTTAGCCGGAGCCGATAATGAAGCAACAGGGCCTAAATGAGGCACAGCGCAACTAATCCGCTGTTAGTAACTATGGGCGATTATGGTTTCCAATTCCTTTATGCGGCAAAGGAAATGGACGGCGCCGTTTCAAAAAAAGCCTAGGCCCGTTCCATCACGTAGCTGCCCGGTGCTTCTTCGATGGCATTGAGCGACGCGCCGCCGGGCTTGCGGGCGGGAACACGCTTGCCGTCCTTGGCCTCGATCCAGGCATGCCAATGCGGCCACCATGAGCCCGCTGTCTCCTCGGCCTTGTCGAGCCATGTGTCATAATCGCCCTTGGCGGGGCCGCCGGTCCAATACTGGTACTTCTTCTTGTCTGGCGGATTGACGACGCCGGCGATATGTCCCGAGCCGGTGACAACGAAATCGACCTTGCCGCCGAAGAACTGGCTGCCGAGGAAAACCGACTTTGCCGGAGCGATATGGTCCTCGCGGGTCGCCAGATTGTAGATCGGGATCTTCACGTCCTTCAGGGACACGGTTCTGCCGTCGAGCACCATCTGGTCGGCGGTCAGCGCATTTTTGAGGTAGCAGTTGCGCAGGTAGAAAGCGTGGTTGGCCGCGGCCATCCGGGTCGAATCGGCATTCCAGAACAACAGGTCGAAGGGCATCGGCATTTCGCCCTTCAGGTAGTTGTTGACGAAATAGGGCCAAATCAGCTCGGAAGCGCGCAGCATGTTGAAGGCCGTCGCCATCTTCGACCCGTCGAGATAGCCGACCGATTGCATATGCGCCTCGAGGGCCTGCAGCTGCTCCTCGTCGACGAATACCTTGAGATCGCCTGCGTGGGTGAAGTCCACCTGCGTGGTAAACAGCGTCGCCGAGCGGATCCGCTTGTTCTTCTCTTTGGCATGAAGCGCTAGCGTTGCGGCAAGCAGGGTGCCGCCGACGCAGTAACCGACGGCGTTGACGTCCTTTTCGCCGGTCGCCTTCTCGATCGTCTCCAGCGCGAAATCGACGCCCTCGCGGGCATAGGCCGTCCAGTCCTTTTCCGCATGGCGCGAATCGGGATTGACCCAGGAGATGACGAACACCGTCTGGCCCTGATCGACGCACCACTTGATGAAGGATTTCTGCGGATTGAGGTCGAGAATATAGAACTTATTGATCCACGGCGGGCAGATCAGAAGAGGGCGCTTCAGCACCGTCTCGGTCGTCGCCTCATACTGGATGATCTGGCAGATGTCGTTCTGGGCGATCACCTTGCCCGGCGTCAGCGCCATGTCGCGGCCGACGGCGAATTTCGTCATGTCGGTGTGGCGAAGCTTGAGATCGCCATGGCCCGCCACGATATCCTCGGCCAGCATCTTCATACCGCGCACCAGGTTCTCCCCACTGCTGGCGATGGTCTCTCGGTAGAGCTGCGGGTTGGTGGCGACGAAATTGGTCGGCGAGAGCGCGGCGGTGATCTGCTTCACATAGAAGCCGGCCTTGTGCTTGGTGTGCTCGTCCAGCCCCTCGGTCTGCGTCACCATCTTCTCCGCCCAATCGGCGGTGATGAAATAAACCTGCCGCAGGAAGTCGAAGAACGGGTTCTTCTCCCAGTCCTGATCCGAAAAGCGCTTGTCCTTGCGGTCGGGCTCCGGCTCGGCGGCCTCGCCCTGCATGCGCTGCATCGAGCGCATCCAGACGCCGAAATAGCTGCTCATCAGCTGCGTCTGCGCCTCGAAAGTGCGGCGCGGATCGGACATCCAGTATTCGGTGATCTTGGACAGCGTCTTGACCATGTCGGTCATCGGCTCGGCGATCTTGTCGTTGACATCGCCGCGTTCGCGCGGTGCCAGCCATGCAGAAGCGGCCTTGCCGAGATTTTCGAGCGCGCGGGCGAAATTCACCGCCATCGCCTCGGGATCCTTCATCATGTAGGGATCGAGGTTGGTCGCATCGAAGCCTTGCGGCTTGTCCGTCTCGCCTTTCTTGCTGTCGGTCACGCATGTCCTCCGGCGGCAGCAATCATCTGAAATCAATTTGTACATCGTGCCGGAACGAGAAAACAAGTTCAACACAACGCCGCTCATGCTATTGCTTTGTTGCTGCGACAAATTTAACAGTCGCAGTGGCTTCAGGATTTGGAAGATCTGGCATGACGAAGAACGGCAACTCTGGCATCGCAATCGCAACCCGCATGGCATTCATTGCCGCGGCCGCGGCGATGACGCTTGCCGGTTGCTCGTCGACGCCGGAAGAGAAGGCAGCACTCGCCGCCAAGCGAGCGGCCCCCACGGCGGTCGTGATGACCGCCACCAAGGGTGAAGCGCCGGTCGAAAGCGGACTTTCGCATTCGCCGGACGGCTATCCGTCCTTCGGCGCTCCGCTGACGGCCGCCAACGTTCAGATGAACGACGACGAAGCCAAGAGCCTGCAGGCAAAGCTGACCGCGCTCGGCGCACAGCGCAAGGCGGGTACGATTTCCGAGGCCGAGTATCAGCGCCGCGTTGCGGAATACCGCAAGCTCGCCGCCGATCATGGCACCGACACACTCTCGGAAATCACCAAGTAGGCCTTGCCTTTCAGGCAATTTGCACGCAAAGCCTTCCGCACTGGCGGGAGACATGAATTTTCCCGATAATGCTTCGCAGCTGCGGCATCCGTCAAAGAATCGCCGCCTGCAGACAGTCTGATGAATACGGCGCATGCGATTCTGAAGTTCGTATCGCAAGCAGCCGGGAACAGGACGAACTTCGAGCGCGGCCACGGCGGCCGCATTTCCATGGGGAATGAAATGGAAGAGTTTCACAAAGTCCGGCGTTTGCCGCCTTATGTTTTCGAACAGGTCAACCGTTTGAAAGCAAGCGCGCGAGCGGGCGGCGCCGATATCATCGATCTCGGCATGGGAAACCCTGACCTGCCGACCCCGAAAGCGATCGTCGACAAGCTCTGCGAAGTGGTCCAGGACCCGCGCACGCATCGCTATTCGTCCTCCAAGGGCATTCCCGGCCTTCGCCGCGCGCAGGCCGCCTATTACGCTCGCCGTTTTGGCGTGAAGCTCAACCCGGATACGCAGGTCGTCGCGACCCTCGGCTCCAAGGAAGGCTTCGCCAACATGGCGCAGGCGATCACCGCGCCGGGCGATGTCATCCTCTGCCCGAACCCGACCTATCCGATCCATGCCTTCGGCTTCCTGATGGCAGGTGGCGTGATCCGTTCGATCCCGGTCGAGCCGGACGAGAACTTCTTCGCGCCGCTCGAGCGCGCTGTGCGCCACTCGATCCCGAAGCCGCTGGCACTGATCCTGAACTACCCGTCGAACCCGACGGCCTTCGTCGCGACTCTTGATTTCTACAAGGACGTCATCGCCTTCGCGAAGAAGCACGACATCATCGTCCTCTCGGATCTTGCCTATTCGGAAATCTATTTCGACGGCGAGCCGCCACCCTCCGTTCTTGAGGTGCCCGGCGCGATCGACGTCACCGTCGAGTTCACCTCGATGTCGAAGACCTTCTCTATGCCCGGCTGGCGCATGGGCTTTGCCGTCGGCAACGAGCGCCTGATCGCCGCGTTGACGCGCGTCAAGTCCTACCTCGATTACGGCGCCTTCACGCCGATCCAGGTGGCGGCGACCCACGCGCTGAACGGCGACGGCTCCGACATCGCCGAGGTGCGCAACGTCTACAAGCGCCGCCGCGACGTCATGGTCGAAAGCTTCGGCAAGGCCGGCTTCGAAGTGCCGCCGCCGGCAGCGACGATGTTCGCCTGGGCGAAGATCCCGGAAAAATTCCGCCATCTCGGCTCGCTCGAATTCTCCAAGCTGCTCGTCGAAAAGGCCGATGTGGCTGTGGCGCCGGGCATCGGCTTCGGCGAAATGGGCGATGATTACGTTCGTCTCGCACTCGTCGAGAACGAACACCGCATCCGCCAGGCTGCGCGCAGCATCAAGAAATTCCTGTCGACGGCCGACGAGACGATGCACAACGTCATCTCGCTCAACGCACACCGCTGATAGAAACCTCCCAATCGGCAGCCGCGGTCCGCGGCTGCCACTCATGAACATTCAGGATCGCTTCATGGCAGACGCCCTCAAAATCGGCATTGCGGGTCTCGGTACCGTTGGTGCCTCGCTCGTCCGTATCATCCAGCAGAAGAGCAACGAGCTTGCCGCCACGTGCGGGCGTCCGATCCACATTACGGCAGTCACGGCCCGTGACAAGAACAAGGACCGCGGCATCAATCTCGGCGGCATCACCTGGTACGATACGCCGGAAGAGCTGGCTGCCAAGGCCGATATCGACGTTTTCGTCGAGCTCGTCGGCGGCTCCGAGGGGGCGGCCAAGGCTTCGGTCAAGGCAGCACTCGACCGTGGTCTCCATGTGGTGACTGCCAACAAGGCGCTGCTTGCCTATCACGGCGTCGAATTTGCCAGGATCGCCGAGGAGAAGGGCTCGCTGCTCAACTTCGAAGCGGCTGTCGCAGGCGGTATCCCTGTCATCAAGGCGCTGCGTGAATCGCTGACCGGCAATTCGATCTCCCGCATCTACGGGATCATGAACGGCACCTGCAATTACATCCTCACCAAGATGGAGAAGGAAGGCCTGTCCTTCGCCGATTGCCTGGCTGAAGCCCAGCGCCTCGGCTATGCCGAAGCCGACCCGGCTTTCGACATCGAAGGCAATGACACCGCACACAAGCTGTCGATCCTGACGACGCTCGCCTTCGGCAACCAGATCGCGGCCGACGACATCTATCTCGAGGGCATCACCAACATCTCCATCGAGGATATCCGTGCGGCCTCCGATCTCGGCTACCGCATCAAGCTCCTCGGCGTTGCCCAGCGCACCGATACCGGCATCGAGCAGCGCGTTCACCCGACGATGGTGCCGGTCGATTCCGTCATCGCCCAGGTCGACGGCGTCACCAATGCCGTGGCGATCGAATCCGACATTCTCGGCGAACTGCTGATGGTCGGCCCCGGGGCCGGCGGCAACGCAACGGCGTCGTCGGTTCTCGGTGACATCGCCGATATCGCCAAGAGCCAGCCGGGCGCCCAGCGCGTTCCGGTTCTCGGCCACCCGGCCAAGTCGCTCGAGCCTTACCGCAAGGCGCAGATGCAGAGCCACGAAGGCGGCTATTTCATCCGCCTGACGGTTCTCGACCGCACCGGCGTCTTCGCCAGCGTCGCCACCCGCATGGCCGAAAACCAGATCTCGCTGGAATCGATCGTGCAGCGCTCGCAGCAGCATCTTTCGCCCTCGCATCACCAGACGATCATCCTCGTCACCCATGCGACGACCGAGGATTCTGTCCGCAAGGCCGTCGCCGCCATCAAGGGCGAGGGTTACCTTGTCGGCGAACCGCAGGTCATCCGCATCGAGCGCCCCAAGGAAGACTGAGGGTAACGGCAACCCGGGCGTTGCCAGCCGCTTCCAGCCTGCATAAATGTGCTCGTAGAATTATTGCCGCCCCGTCACGGGGCGGTGACATGATGGGGCACAGGCAGAATGGTGGACATCCCCGCCGATCCGATACAGCGCGCATTCCTCGGGGTGGAGAAATCGATCCTCGACAATCGCTGGATTTCACGGCTCGATCAGGCCGGGCAGAACCGCGCGCTCGCCATGTCGCAGGTCCACGGCCTGCCGGATCTCATAGCACGCGTGCTCGCTGGGCGCGGCGTTGCCGTCGATGAAGCCGTCGAGTTCCTCGATCCGACGATCCGCAGCCTGATGCCGGATCCCTACACGCTGACCGATTGCGAGAAGGCGGCCAGGCGCCTCGCCGAAGCGATCCGCCGCGGCGAGAACGTCGCGATCTTCGGCGACTACGATGTCGACGGCGCGGCGTCCTCGGCGCTGACGTACCGCTTCCTGGCGCATTTCGGCGTGAAGGCCGAGATCTATATTCCCGACCGCATCTTCGAAGGCTACGGCCCCAACGCGGGCGCCATCAACCAGCTGATCGACAATGGCGCGCAACTGATCGTCACCGTCGACTGCGGATCGACCAGCCATGAGGCGCTGGATGCGGCCAAGGCGCGCAATATCGACGTCGTCGTCATCGATCACCACCAGGTGACACACGCGCTGCCGCACTGCCACGCGCTGGTCAATCCGAACCGTGAAGACGATCTCTCAGGGCAGGGTCATCTCTGCGCCGCCGGCGTCGTCTTCCTCGTGCTGGTCGCGACGCTAAGGCTGCTGCGCGAGGCGGGCGACAAGCGCATCTTGGCGATCGATCTCCTGCAATGGCTGGATATCGTCGCGCTCGCGACCGTCTGTGACGTCGTGCCACTCAAGGGGCTGAACCGCGCCTATCTGGTGAAGGGTCTCGTCGCCGCCCGCCATCAGGGGAATGCGGGCCTTGCGGCGCTGTTTCGCAAGGCCGGTCTCTCCGGCCCGGTCACGCCCTATCATTTCGGCTTTCTCGTCGGCCCCCGCATCAATGCCGGCGGCCGTATCGGCGATGCGGCACTCGGCAGCCGCCTCTTGACGCTGGACGACGCCGGTGAGGCCGAAACGATCGCCCAGAAACTCGACGAGCTGAACCGCGACCGCCAGGCGATGGAAGCGGCCATGCTGCAGGAGGCAGAAGCCGAGGCTTTTGCCGAATACGGCGACGGGCAGGGCGCGTCGGTCATCGTCACGGCGCGCGACAAATGGCATCCGGGCATCGTCGGCTTGCTGGCGGCGCGGCTCAAAGAAAAGTTCAAGCGCCCGGCCTTCGCCATCGCCTTCGATCCGTCCGGACGCGGTACCGGCTCCGGCCGCTCGATCAACGGTTTCGATATGGGCCGGATGGTCCGCGCAGCTGTCGATGAGGGCCTCCTCGTCAAGGGCGGCGGACACGCGATGGCCGCCGGCCTGACTGTCGAACGCGAGAAGCTTGGCGCGCTGCGCAGCTTCTTCACCGAACGCGCCGAGAAGACGGTCGCCAATCTGGTGGCCAACGAAACCCTGAAGATCGACGGCGCGATTGGTGCGAGCGGCGCGACGCTCGACCTGATCGACCGGCTGGAGACGGCAGGACCCTACGGCTCCGGCCATTCGCAGCCCATATTCGCAATCCCCGCCCATCGCCTGCGCGATGTCAGGACCGTCGGGGAAAAGCACGTGAAGGTGACGCTGGAAGCCATGGACGGCGCCCGACTGGACGGCATCGCCTTCCGGGCTGCGGACACCGCACTCGGCAATCTCCTGCTCAATTCGCGCGGCGCCAACCTGCATGTCGCGGGCTCGATCGGCGCGGACCATTATCAGGGCTCGCGCCGCATCCAGCTGCGTGTCTCCGACGCTGCTCCCGCGAAATGATTTACCAGTCGGCCGAAAGCTTGGTCAGATATTGCCCGTAGGCGCTCTTGCCGAGCGCCTCGGCGAGTTTGGCGAGCTGGTCCTGATCGATATAGCCCATGCGCCATGCCACTTCCTCGGGGCAGGCGATCTTGAAGCCCTGGCGCTTTTCCAGCGTGCTGACAAAGGCCGCCGCGTCGAGCAGGCTGTCCGGCGTTCCCGTATCGAGCCACGCATAACCGCGGCCCATCAGCTCGACATAGAGCTCGCCGCGCTCGAGATAGGTGCGGTTGACGTCGGTGATCTCCAATTCACCGCGCGGTGACGGCTTCAGATTGGCGGCGATATCGACCACCTGCTGGTCGTAGAAATAGAGACCGGTCACCGCCCATTGCGACTTCGGCTGCTTCGGCTTTTCCTCGATCGACTGCGCATTCATCTTGCCGTCGAACTCGACGACGCCGTAACGCTCGGGATCGGTGACGTGATAGGCGAAGACAGTGGCGCCCTTGGTGCGCGCCGTCCCCGATTTCATGATCTCGGGCAGGCCGTGGCCGAAATAGATGTTGTCGCCGAGAACCAGCGCTGAGTTCTGGCCGTTGATGAAATCGGCACCGATGATGAACGCCTGTGCCAGACCATCCGGGCTCGGCTGCACAGCATAGGTCAGCGAAATGCCCCATTGCGAGCCGTCGCCGAGCAGGCGCTTGAAGGCCTCGACGTCGTGCGGCGTGGTGATGATCAGGATATCGTTGATCCCCGCGAGCATCAGCGTCGTCAGCGGGTAATAGATCATCGGCTTGTCGTAGACGGGCATCAGCTGCTTCGACACAGCCTGCGTGATCGGATGCAGCCTGGTGCCGGTACCGCCCGCAAGAATGATCCCCTTCATTCCAGTCTCCTTAAATCGCATTCTTCAAAATGGCTTCGAGCGCAATCTGCGTCGCGCTTTTCCAATCGGGCAGGCGGATACCGTAGACGCCTGCAAGCTTCTCGCCCGACAGACGCGAATTGGCCGGACGTCTGGCCGGTGTCGGATATTCCGCCGTGGTGATCGGCACGACATTGGCAGATTTGCCGCCGAGCGCCTTCGACCGCGCAAAAATCTCCTGCGCGAATTCTGCCCAGGTGGCTTCGCCGCTGCCGGTCAGGTGAAAGGTGCCGCGCAGGGCAGGGTCAGCATCCGCGGAGAGCCGCGTCGCGATCGCAATCACCGCCTCGGCAATATCGAGCGCCGACGTCGGGCAGCCGCGCTGGTCGGCGACCACGCGCAGTTCGTCACGGCTCTCGGCAAGCCGCAGCATCGTCTTGACGAAATTCGCGCCGAACGGCGAATAGACCCAGGCCGTGCGCAGAATGACGTGATTGGCGTTGGCCGCAGCGACGCGCAATTCGCCCTCGAGCTTGGTATTGCCGTAGACCGAGATTGGCCCAGTCGAATCCGTCTCGACATAGGGCGACGGCTTACCGCCGCTGAAGACATAGTCGGTCGAAAGATGGATCACCGGAACGCCAAGTGCCGAGGCGGCCTCGGCAACGGCGCTCGCGCCAATGGCATTGACCGCATGAGCAAGCTCGGCCTCGCTCTCGGCCTTGTCCACCGCCGTGTAGGCTGCCGCCGAGACGATCACGTCAGGCTGTGCTGCCGCTAGAGCCGGCAGCACGCTGGCGGGATCGGTAAGGTCGAGGTCCGGACGGCCGATGGCGATCAGTTCAACCCCGTGGGCTGGAGCCATTGCCAGAAGCGACTGGACGACCTGTCCCTGTTTGCCCGTGACGGCAATGCGCATCGTCATCGCCCCTTGAAAGTGCCAAGGCGTTCGCCGGAATAGACATTGTCGCGCAGCGGCCGCCACCACCATTCATTGTCGAGATACCAGCGAACGGTCTTTTCGATGCCGCTGTCGAAATTCTCTTCCGCTTTCCAGCCGAGCTCGGTCTCGAGCTTGGTGGCATCGATGGCGTAACGCGCGTCGTGCCCCGGCCGGTCGGTGACATTGGTGATCAGCCGCGAATGCGCCTCCTTGCCCGGAAATACGCTATCGAGAATCGCGCAGATGCGTTCGACCACCTCGATGTTGCGCCGCTCGTTGCGGCCGCCGACATTGTATTTCTCGCCCGGCCGCCCGCGCGAGGCAATGGTGAACAGTGCCCGCGCATGATCCTCGACATAGAGCCAGTCGCGGATATTGGCGCCGTTGCCGTAAACCGGCAGCGGTTTGCCCTCCAGCGCATTGAGGATTATCAGCGGGATCAGCTTTTCCGGGAAATGGAACGGGCCGTAATTGTTGGAGCAGTTGGACACCACAACCGGCAGCCCATAGGTCCGGTGCCAGGCGATCGCCAGATGGTCGCTCGCCGCCTTCGAGGCCGAATAGGGCGAGGACGGGTCGTAAGCCGTCACTTCCTCGAAGAGTCCGTCATCGCCGAGCGAGCCATAGACCTCATCGGTCGAGACATGCAGAAAGCGGAAAGCGCTCTTGGCCTCGGCCTCAAGACCATCCCAATAGCCGCGCGCCGCATCGAGCAGGCTGAACGTGCCGACGATATTGGTCTGGATGAAGTCGCCAGCACCCGAAATCGAGCGATCGACATGGCTCTCGGCGGCGAGATGCATGACGATCTCCGGCCGGAAGGAAGCAAACGCCTCCTGCATCGCGGCGCGGTCGCAGATATCGGCGCGCAGGAACCGGTAGTTGGCGGCGTTCTCGACCGAAGACAGCGAGGCCAGATTGCCGGCATAGGTCAGCTTGTCGATATTGAGAACGTCAGCTCCGACCGTGCCCACCAGATGGCGCACCAGCGCCGAACCGATGAAACCCGCTCCCCCCGTTACCATCACCCGCATTACCGGAACGCCCCCTTCAATCACTGCGCAGAATATTGGAAATAGGCCGGAATATCGGCGAGCCTCGGAAGCTTCCTGTCCTTGTCCGAAAGTACCGCATCGGCCTCCGCAACCGGCCAGACAATGCCGATATCAGGATCGCTCCACAAAATGCCGCTGTCATTCGCCGGGCTATAAGGTGCGGTCACCTTGTAGCTGATGACGGTATCAGGCTCCAAGGTCGCAAAGCCATGCCCAAAGCCTGCCGGGACCCATAGCTGAACGCCGTTCTCAGGCGTCAGTTCTTCGCCGAGCCATTGCCCGAACGTCGGAGATCCGGCGCGGATATCGACGGCCACGTCGAAGATCCGGCCCCGCAGGCAGCGCACCAGCTTGCCCTGTGCGAAGGGCGCTGTCTGGAAGTGCAGCCCGCGCAAAGTGCCAACCTGCGCCGAAAGCGATTCGTTATCCTGAACGAAGGACACGTCGGCGACATTCTCACGGAACCAGCCGTCCTTGAACACCTCGGAGAAATAGCCGCGGTGATCGCCATGGCGCGCCGGGATGATCTTCAGCACGCCGTCAATTTTCGTGGTCTCGATGCGCATCGTCAGTCTCTATTCCGTACCCTGCATCACGCTCATCAGCATAGCCGCCTGGGAGCGTGCCCGCATGGCATTATAGCCGTTCTCGGCGATCTGTTCGCGTTCCGCCTGGTCGGCGAGCAATTCCTTGCAGCGCTCGACGAGATCGTCATAGGGCTCGACGGCGAGCCCGCCGATGAAGGGATCGAGATCGGGATCCTCAATATCGCCCTCGGTCAACACGCAGACGCGGTTGGCGAGCAGATAGGAGATGCGGACGATTTCGAAAACGCCGCTGGCATAGTGATGGATATTGATGACGATCTTGGCGCGCGCGATCGCCGCATCGCGTTCGGCGCCATAGACGTTGAAGAGATGCACGACCTTCAGGCCGGCCTCATGCAGCGAAATGAGAATCTCGCGGCGGCGATCATTCATCGAGCCATAGAACAGGACGTCGATATCCTTCACCGGCGCATGCCGGATTTGCGACAGACATTCGCTGTAGCCGATCTCCAGCACGCCGGCATGCTCGATGCCCTTGGCCGCAAGGTTGCGCCGGTTGCGCGGGCTATAATCTAGCACCGGGAAAGCCTTGAGAACGGCGCTGTAGCGCTCGTTCATCCAGGTGCTCTCGTCCGAGACCTGTTCGAGATTGATGACGACGCTGTCTTTCGGCAATTTCTGGATAATCTCGAGAGACAGCAGGTTGCCGCCGTAGATGATCGGCGAGCGCCCGGCGAATTCGTGCATCTCGCGAACGATCGGAGCCGAACCACCGAGTTCCTGGAAGGCGCCCTGCAGCGCGAGCGCCACCTCGTCAAATGCGTGGCTGTGATTGTAGCCTCGCGGCGTGACGATCCAGATGCAGTGCTTGTCCTTGTGGGCCTCCCAGCCGCCCTCGAAGGCCTGCAGCATCTTCGCGGCCGGTGCCGCAGCCGACAGCGGCGCAAGCGGCTGCGTCAGGGCCGCGAGTGCGGCCGGATTGACCGGCGGCAGCGACGTGTCGTTGACGCTGGAAGCGCGGGGCGCAAGTTCGCTCTTCGGGAAGGCGCCGCGCGGCACCCAGGCCGGCGGATCGTCGGCATTCCAGATCAGATGCGGCTCCTTGGCGACAGGCATGCGGCCCTCCTGCCAGGCTTCCAGCCTGGACGGCTCACGGGTCTGCAGGAAGGCTTCCTTGCGCTCGAAGAGATCGTGAAGCAGGCGGCCGGCGCGGGCGCCGAACTTCCATTCGAAATCCGCAGCCGACGGCGAGAAAGCCGAAACCTTCATGCCGCTCGCGACCGCATGCGGAATGTAGAGGCCAAGCAGCCGCTCGATGACGAAGGGCCGCATGGCGGCGTTGCCATCGCGGCTGTAGTTCGCGGTGCTGCTATAGGCGCGTCCGGCCGCGGTGCCACGCAAGGCTTCCTGTTCGAGTGCGTTCAGCACATGTTCGCAGAAGGCGAAATAGCCGGACCAGAATTTCCGGTTACCGGCGAAATAGTTGCAGAAGAAGAAGGTCGTCTGCCCCTGAGGAAGCGCGATCGCAAAGCTGCTATCCCTCAGGAAGGTGAAGATCGGTTCCATGCCCGGATGTCCGCCCATCAGGGCATGCTCCCAGACATTGCTGTAGATCGCCGCGTGGCCGATTAAGGGATTGTAGAGATAGGCATCGGCGCCGTCGGCGCGGGCCTTCGTCGCTTCGGAAATGAAGGACTGCAGGCTGGAGACCGATTTCGTCTCGAACTTGCTGGACAACAGCCCCCAGAACATGTCGTCCGGCAGGCCCGCCTGCAGATGATGCTCGTGAAGAATCCGGAACAGCTCGTATTCGCGGGTCGTTGATTGCGTATTGAAGGAAATGTCGAAGGGCAGCGCTGCCGGATCGAGCTGCGCGAGCTGCCCGGCGTCGAGGTATGGCTGGTAGACGATCACCGATCCGGATTGCGCCGCCTTGCCGCTCAGGCTTTCCAGGCTCGGCAGGCCGGCGGGCAGGGTGGTTGGAATTGGCTGGTTGATCGTCAAAGTCCGGTCCTTCGAATGCCGTCCGCCGCGGAAACGGAAGTCCCGCAAGCCCAATCCGGCGTTATTGGCCGGACTATCGGCATCGAAGCTTGCGCCACCCTGTTGGAAGAATGGCCTGCCAAGGCCGGGATTCCCGCTGTCATCTCGCCATAGCAAACCGGTGCGAATCTCCTGTACAAGAGTCGCTGCCGCCCGCCGCCGCGGCTTCATTCAACCCTATTTGCTATCTGGGCACATATTTCAGGCCCTGGCTGTTCCGATGAAAGAGGTCCTTCATGACCGACAATAATACCGAGAACGTTTTCGCCTCGCGTGAGGACGATCTCCGCCGCTGGTTGGAAACTATGGTTTCCCGGAACCGGAAGGAGATCGAGGCCCGCGCCGTATTGCTGCAATATGCAGTGCCTGAAAGGCTGACCTATCACCAGACGCAGCCGCGCTCGGTGCCGGCCTCGTTCGAAGGCCCGGTCTGGCTATATTGGGCGCAGGGCCGCGACAATGCTCCGCCGATCGTCCAGAGCTGCCTGAGATCGGTCGAACGCCATCTTCCGGAACGTGAGATCATCATTCTCGATGACAACGCGATCGGCCGCTATATCAAGCCGCATCCCGTTGCATCCGAGCGGGTCAAGGCAAAATCGAAGACGCATTTTTCGGATATGCTGCGCGTCGAGCTGCTGCACAAATACGGCGGCACCTGGATGGATGCGACGGTGTTTCTGACCGACGCGCCGCGGCCTGATATGATGAACTCGGAATTCTTCGCTTTCACGCGCGACGCCGATCCATATCTGCTGTCCAACTGGTTCATGACCGCGCGGCCCGAACATCCGCTCGTCAGCGCTCTGAGGGAAATGCTGATCAGCTACTGGCTCGAAAACGACCAGCTGATCAACTACTTCATCTTCCATCACCTGTTCGAATGCGCGGTGACCATCAACGCGGATCTGAACGCCGAATGGCAGAAGGCGCCGCGCTATAGCTCCTACCACGCTCACGAGATGCAGCACCGCCTGATGTATCCGTTCGACGAATCGACCTTCAAGGCGATCGAGAACCTGATGCCGGTGCACAAGCTGACCTACAAGGTGAGCCCACCGGCGGCCGGCTCGTTCTTCGACATGATCGCCCGCGAAGACCCGGTGATTTTCCGATAGGGGGACGCTCCCCGCCGCAGGACATCACGTCTTGCGGCGGCACCGCATCAACTGACGCAACCAGTCCAGAACGCCGCGAGGCGAAGCGGAATTATTCAGGAATAACAATTTCTGGAAGATCCAGAAGTGGCACGCCCTAGGGGAGTCGAACCCCTCTTCCCAGAATGAAAATCTGGTGTCCTAACCGATAGACGAAGGGCGCTTCCTTCGTGGTGGCGCCCTTATAGTCAGCACCTTTCTGACCCGCAAGCGGTAAAATGCGAAATTCCGTAGATTTTTTCACGGCTTGTGGAAATGCCCCTGAGAAATTGCTGAAGCCCCTGGAGAGCAGGGGATCGCGCCATGCGCTCTTTCCTCGATCTGCCGCGTCTACGCGTTGTCGCCCGGAAAAGTTTGAAACGAATCTGGCCGTCACCGGTTGTTCAGATGTCACCACCTCAACAATGGAGACACTTATGAGCAAGACTGACGTCAAGGAAATCCAGAAGCGCGCCGAGCGCCAGGTCGAGCACACCAGCGGTGGCGGCCATCTCGGCGGGACCTATTTCGGGCAGCAGCCCGATGGCAAGACCGCCTCGGTCACCTCCAAGGAAGGACCGAAGGCAAGAGCCAACGACGGATAGTGGAGAAGGCCTCGCTGCGGCGGGGCCTTTTTCTGGCACGCCCTAGGGGAATCGAACCCCTCTTTGCAGAATGAGAATCTGCCGTCCTGACCGATAGACGAAGGGCGCCGGCGATGAGGAATAAATGGGGAGTGGATGCTTGCTGTACAAGCGTCAAAACAGCGATGTTTTGAAGAGAGAAGTGGCACGCCCTAGGGGAGTCGAACCCCTCTTCCCAGAATGAAAATCTGGTGTCCTAACCGATAGACGAAGGGCGCTTCCTTCGTGGTGGCGCCCTTATAGTCAGGGTCTTGGAATCCCGCAAGCGGGAAAATCGCAATTCTATCAAAAAAATGACAAGGCTATGTTTGTGCGGGGAGATTCAAATTTACCCTGCTAAATCAATGCCCTGTGAATGGGTGTTTGATGAGGGCCGCGCGGTTGACGTTAAGGCACGGCAACCGCGCTCTTCGTTCAGATCGCGCGAGCGCTTGGCGGGCTGCCGCGCCGGGCACCGCAGCCCCAGTTCCAGTCGCGATTGTTGCCGGTGTCGAGATGGACGGAGTCGGTATGGCAATAGGTGCCGACGCCGCCGCGGCCCGGCAGCGAACGGATGTAGCTCGCGATATCCCATTTCGAGACGCCGTCGATCTTGATGTCGGCGGCATCGCAGCTCTTGTGCATCGATTCCTCGGCGCCGCCGACCATGCGGTTATGCTCGGGATCGCGGTAGCCCGAGGTGACGACGACGGGTTTGCCGAAATGCGTCTCGACGGTCTTGATGACGTTCAGCAGATTCGGCTTGAAACAGCTGACTTCGACGCTGGCATTCTGCACATGCACGCCGTTCGGCGCGACGCGGGTCATGCCGGGCAGGGAGGCCTTCTGCAGGAGGCCGGAGAGGCTGCCCATCAGGTTCTGCTTCGGCGCGGCATAGAGCGCATTGCTGGAGCCTCCAGGCAGGCTGCCGGTTGCAAGCGATGCGGTCTGGTAGGACGGCGCGATCTGCGTGCTGGTATTCTGCGACGATTGCTGCGGCGGCAGGATTTCGCCCTGCGCATTCGGCTGCACCTGCTGGCCAGGCTGCGTGCCGAACACGCCGGCGCGCGAGCCCGTCAGCCCGCCCTGAACCGGCGCATAGGCATTGGCATCGGCCGGCTGGATGATCGTCGATGTCCGGTTGTTCTGCGGCATCACCGGCTGCGACGAGAAGATGCTCATCGAATTGGCGTTGATGCGGGTCGACTGCATCGCCATGCCGCCGATATTGGCGGGCTGCATCTGAGTCGAGCCCGGCGCCATGTTTGCCGCGGCATTGGGATCGGCCGCCGTTGTCTGCTGCTGGCCGACATTGCTGACCATCGGGTCGCGATAGCCAGGTGTCTTCTGGGTCTGCTGGCCGGGCGCGCCCGGCGCCATGGCGGTCTGCTGTTGCGCGGCGCCGGCCGCCGGAGCGGGCGTCGCCTCGGCAGAATCAAGCGCCTTCTGGCTGGAGACGCAGCCGGTCAGCGCCAGGGCCGAAACGGCGGTCAGAAAGAGGAACGGTCGCGTTCGAAGATGGGGCAAGCGAAAGCTCTCCGGACAAATACGGGAGCAGCCACGGATGGGCCGGGCTGCCTGATTTGGCCGGAGGGTGCATGCGGGCCGTGGCTGCGGCAAGAGCGAAGACGTGGCCGGAGCCCGAAATCGCCAAAGCCGCAAGCCTCGCTAAAGCCCCGGCTTACCAGGCGCCGGTATTGCCCATGGAAAGCCACGGTTCGGCTGCTGGCAGGCTGCCGTTCTTCTGCAGAATCTCGATCGAGATTCCATCCGGCGAGCGCACGAAGGCCATGCGCCCGTCGCGCGGCGGACGGTTGATGGTGATTCCCTGGTCCATCAGCTGCTGGCAGGTCTGATAAATATCGTCGACCTCATAAGCGAGGTGGCCGAAATTGCGTCCGCCCGTATAATCCTCGCTATCCCAATTGTAGGTGAGCTCGAGGCAGGGGGCGCCCTTTTGCTGTGCTTCGGCGATATCATCCGTGGCAGCAAGGAAAACGAGTGTGAAACGGCCTTTTTCATTCTCGGAACGGCGGATTTCCTTCAGTCCGAACAATGTGCAGTAGAAATGCAACGAGGCGTCGAGGTCCTTCACGCGAACCATGGTATGAAGATAACGCATTCTATTTCCTTTCGAATGTTGGAGCCTAGCCCGGATAGGTGACGCATGGTCAGCTTCGGGCAAGACATGCCGCTAAAATCAGCAACTGGGAATAACCAAAAACAGGACTTGCGCTTATCCGTTACCAAGATGTTAATCTTGATTTCAAGAATCAGTTAACCGTAACAGTGTGACGCGTAATGAGGGGCTGGCGACATGGCTGATAGGATTTCATCGAAGGAGTTCAGTGATCTCGACGAGCTATCGGGGGATGCCGTCGATCTCATTGAAATCACCGGTGTCGTCAAATGGTTTGATGTTGCCAAGGGTTTCGGTTTCATCGTTCCAGACAACGGCATGCAGGACGTACTTCTTCACGTCACATGCCTGCGCCGCGATGGCTACCAGACGATCCTCGAAGGCACCCGCATCGTCGCGCTGATCCAGCGCCGCGAACGTGGCTATCAGGCCTTCAAGATCCTCTCCATGGACCAGTCCACAGCGGTTCATCCCTCGCAGCTGCCGCCGGTTCGTACCCACGTCCAGGTGACCGCCACGAGCGGCCTTGAGCGTGCGCTGGTCAAGTGGTTCAACCGCACCAAGGGCTTCGGCTTCCTGACGCGCGGCGAGGGCACCGAGGATATCTTCGTTCACATGGAAACGCTGCGCCGTTTCGGCCTGACCGAGCTGCGCCCGGGCCAGGTTGTGCTGGTGCGTTTCGGGCCCGGTGACAAGGGTCTGATGGCTGCCGAGATCCACCCGGATATGCCGAGCCCGGCAAGCCGCGCTCACTGATGTTCAGGATGAGAACAATGCATAGAATCAAAGGCGCCTTCTTGGCGCTTTTTTTCATTGTGGCGACGGCAGCCCCTGTGCCCGGCTTCGCGCAGCAGGAACAGCAGATGGTCTTTGCCAAGGAGCCGCTGGTCGTCCAGACGGCATCCGGCAAGCTGCTGAACTTCACCGTCGAGATCGCCTCGACCAATGAACAGCGGCAATACGGCCTGATGTACCGCAAGGAAATGGCCGAGAATGCCGGCATGCTGTTCGATTTCGGCCAGTCGCGCCGAGTGACGATGTGGATGGAAAACACCATCCTGCCGCTCGACATGCTGTTCATCGACAGCACCGGCGTCATCCGCCACATCAAGGAAAATGCCGTTCCCTATTCGGAAGACATCATCGATTCGATGGGATCGGTGAAATATGTCGTCGAGCTCAACGCCGGCATCGTCAAGAAGCTCGGCATCAAGGTCGGCGACAAGGCCGCCAGCCCGACGATCACCAAGAAATAGAGAGAGACGAAGCCTACTGCTTCTTGCGGGCAGCCTGCGCCTGGGCGACGGCTTCCTGGCGCACGCGTTCCATGAACCGCGCCATCTTCGCCTTCACCGAGCCATAGGTCCCCAGCTCGAAATTGCAGCTGTAGCAGGTGATGATGTCGTCATCGAGCGGCTGCGGACGCGGGAAGTTCATTCGTGTCTTGCCGCATTTGGGGCAGGGGATTTCGACTTGCATGACCGGCTCCTGCTCGGGCGGGTCACCGCCTGCGGAAGATAGAGATTTAAGGGAAATGGTCGGAGTGGAGAGATTCGAACTCCCGACCCTCTGGTCCCAAACCAGATGCGCTACCAGACTGCGCTACACTCCGAATGAAGGGGGCAATACACGCTTCACCGTGACCCCGCAATATCAAAAACGCGCTTGTCCCGTGCTTCGTTGCGGCTTTTGCATTCAGGATAGTGTCAGGAAGCACCGCCATGGTCGCCACGATTTTGAGATTGCGGTGCTGGCGCGAGTCGTAAAGTGCCGCTGCGCCGGAGCGAACCTGATAGCATGGCAACAGAACAGAAGACGGCGTCGTGGCGCCCGGCGATCGGCAGCGTCACGCTCGCCGTCATCGTTTCCCTCTACATCCTCATCGTCGCCAATTACACGTTCTGGAGCCGGGCCTATGTCTATTTCGACGGCCACCGGCCGGCCTTCGTCGGATTCGTCGCCGGAATGATCGCGCTGACGGTGGCGATCGCCGTCACGTTTTCGGTGAAATATCTGATGAAGCCGGTGCTGATCGTGCTGCTGCTCGCGGCTGTCGCTGCCGCATGGTTCACCGATCGATTCGGAACGATCATCGACCGCGAGATGATCCGTAACGCCGCGGTGACCACCTCGTCGGAAGCCGGGCACCTGATCACCGGCAAATTCATGCTCTACATGCTGCTGTTGGGCGTCGTGCCGTCGCTACTGATTGCCGCCGTGCGCATTATCCACCGGCCGTTCCCGAGCAAATTCCTGCACAACATGGCGGTCATCATCCCTTGCATCGCGCTGATCGCGATCGTCGGCATGGGCTTCTATCCGACCTATGCCGCCGTCGGGCGCATTCACCGCGACATGATGATGACGATCAATCCGCATTTCCCGATCGGCAGCGCGATCTATTACACGGCCACCTATGGCGATAACCTGAACCTCGTGCGCCAGCCGATCGGCACCGATGCGCATCAGCTGCCGCCTGCCGCACCCGGCAAGCCGCGCGTGCTGGTGATCGTTGCCGGCGAGACGGCGCGCGGCAAGGAATTCTCGCTGGCCGGCTACGGCCGCGACACCAATCCCGAGATGAAGGCCCGTGGTGTCACCTTCTTCCCGGATGTGACGAGCTGCGGCACGGAGACGGCCGTCTCCATCCCCTGCATGTTCTCGGTCTATCCGCGCGGCGTCTACAATTACCGCAAGGGCCTGACGACCGACAATCTGACCGACGTGCTCGGCCACGCCAAGGTCGATGTCGAGTGGTGGGACAACGATACCGGCACCTACGGCGTCGCCGACCGCATCAAGTACAAGTATCTGCCCGACACCCGCGATCCGCGCTTCTGCAAGGATGGCGAATGCCTGGACACGATCCTGCTCGACAAGCTGGACGACTGGCTGGCCAACGTGAAGGGCGACAGCGTGCTGGTGCTGCACCAGCTCGGCAGCCACGGCCCGGCCTATTACCTGCGCTATCCCGATTCGGCCCGCCGCTTCACGCCGGATTGCCGCGCCGCCGATTTCGCCACCTGCAAGCCCGAGGAAGTCACCAACGCCTATGACAACACGATCGTCATGACCGACCAGGTGATCGCTGCCGTCATCGACAAGCTGAAGGCCCATCAGGGCGAGCTTGCCGGCTCGATGCTCTATCTCTCGGATCACGGCGAATCGCTCGGTGAAAACGGCATCTATCTGCATGGCGCTCCCTATTTCATCGCGCCCGCCGAGCAGACGCATGTGCCGATGGCGCTGTGGCTGTCGGATGAATTCGCCAGCGAGACGCGGCTCGACACCGCCTGCATCGCCGAGCGCGCCAAGCACCCGGCCTCGCACGACAACATGTTCCACAGCGTGCTCGGATTGATGGAAGTCGAGACCAGCGTTCGCGACGCTTCGCTCGACCTCGTTTCGCGCTGCCGCAAGCCGGCGGACAAGCTTGCCTCCAATTGAACTGCGGCAGTTCGCTTTGCCTCGGCTTTTTTCTTGAAACCCGGCGGATTCGCGGATAAGCAAAATTCATCTCTTTGCGCTATCACTGGCGCAGAGAACCGTGCCGCATCAGGCGCGGAAGGTTGAAATATCCGCGGGTGAAACCGCTTATCCGGAGGCGAATGCCGCGATGTCTGCCAAGATCTACCGTCCAGCCAAGACCGCCATGCAGTCCGGCAAGGCCAAGACGCATCTCTGGGTGCTCGAATTCGATCAGGAGCAGCCGCGCAAGATCGATCCGGTCATGGGCTACACCTCGTCCGGCGACATGCGCCAGCAGGTCAAGCTGACCTTCGAGACGCAGGAACTGGCCGAGGCCTATGCCAAGCGCAACGGCATCGAATACCGCGTGCTGCAGCCGAAGGACCCGATCCGCCAGACTGTCGCCTATCCGGATAATTTCCGCTATACCCGCACGCAGCCCTGGACGCACTGATTTCAGGCATACCGCGTTCGCCGCCATCGCAATGGCGGCCGGCCGGCCCCTTAGCTCAACTGGATAGAGCAGCTGCCTTCTAAGCAGCAGGTCGCAGGTTCGAGTCCTGCAGGGGTCGCCATTTGATTTCAGGTGCCACTCCGGGCCCCATACAGCGCTTCAAACATATCAGTTCTTCGCAAAGCCGGTGCCTAGCCAGTCTGTAGCTATGAGACCAGGGTAGCAGAGCTGGCAGCTCGCCAGTAGTTGATAGCATCTTGCGGAAGAATGGTGCCCCTGCCGAGGAGTTGAACCTGGATCGGCTGCTGACAACGCAGCTGCTCTGGCGGTTGAGCTACAAGGGGCGTGAGGCATTCGATAGACCCGGCCGGGCGGGCGGGCAATGCGTTCTTTTCATCAGGGTTAGCGGGTAAGCTTAACGGGCTTGCACCGTATTAAGGAAGAAGGCCCGGTGCGAACACCGGGCCTTCGATCAGATTACTGCTGCGTGGCGCCACCACCCGGTGCCGGCGGGGTTGCCGGGGCAGGGGCGGCATTGTTGTCGGCCGGGGCCATCGGCGTTGCCGGTGCGGGAGCCGGAGCTGCCGGTTCGCTCTTGGTCGAAGCCGTCGTCTGCGGGTCGGTATCGGGCGTGCCGTTCCATTCCATATAGGCGAAGGCGGCAACGGCGATCACCGCGATGGCTGCGACCCAGCCGACCCAGGAGCTGGATTTACGGGCGCCGACGGGTGTGGTGCGGAAGTCCGGACCGTTCGTCGGGTTGAGCGGGCGGTTCGGATCATTCAGATTGTTCGGATCGTATGTCATTGTCTCTACTCCTCTTCTCGTGGAAAGGAGAATGGCTTTCACTCTTATTTGTTCCAGCAGGGGATCTAGAGCGCGCGGTGAGCCTGCCGGTTGATCGCGAGCATGGCGTAGCCGAGCAGCAGCAGGCCGGCACCCATCGCCAGCGCGTGGAGGAGCACGCCGCCCCAGCCGATGCTATGGATATCGAGGAAGGGGTAGGCATAGATCCCTTCGATCCGGCCGCGGATCATCGCATAGGGAAAATAGACGAGCGGCGGCAGTGTCCAGAGCAGCGGGGCGGCGGAAGAAAGGGCGCGCTTGCGCACCGCAATCAGCCAATAGACGGTCATCAGCAGCGGCGTGACGCGGTGATTGAGGGCATCGGCCACGGCCGCCCCGCCGCTGAGCTCCACCATGCCGCGCAGCAGCAACGCAAACACCACGCCGACAAGGATGATGCTCGTCGTCACGCCGCCGAGAACGAGCGGCGTGGCGATCCGTTTGAGATCGAAAGCTGCCGCCGTCATGACAAGCGCGACGGCGAGATTGGTGAGGATCGTGAAGTAGCGCACCATTACCCATATGGCTTCAGGTGCCGAACCTGACATCGCGATACTGGCATCGAGCTGGATGGCAAGGCCAGTCCAGGCGGTCAGAGCAATGATGGCAGCCGCGAGCCGCTCCATGTGGGCGGATCAATCGTTCCAGCGGAAGATCGGCCGGTAAACGCGGTTGGCGATCATCAGGCTGCGATCCGGGCGGATGATATAGGTTTCCTCCACCTCGCGGCCGCGGGCATCCACGAATGTATGCGGGAAATAGGAGCCGATCGGCGACTTCGTCAGCTTCGTGCGCGGCTGGCCGTTATAGGTGATGCTCCCCGGGATCGGTGCCAGGCCGGGGCCGGAGATATCGCCGCCCGCGGTATTGCATCCGGAGAGCAGTGCTGCAGCGACCAGAACTGAGGCAAGGGTAAGTTTCATCGGAGTGCTCCATCAACGGCAAGGCTGCATCTTAGAACTAGGATTTCGCAGTCTTTTTTCTATGGCCCGGAAGCGCGCCGATTCGCAAACGGCCCGCTGATGACGAGAAAGTGTCCCGTTTCGGAGCGGCCGGCTTCGATCTTTTCTTCGCGCTAACCTAGAGGTTTGGTTGCGTGAAACAATTCTAATATTCTTACGTTCGCTGTCCATGGGCTTGGCTGCAATGGCCCGGTCCACTCGATCGATGGTTCGCGCGTTCCCTCGATTTTCGGCTGCCGGTCAAATCCGGCATTTGGAAAACGGAGGAGTACAATGACTTACGCTTATTCCAGGACCCGGCTTGCCGTTCTCGCAACCGCCTGCTCGATTTTTGTCATGCCGCTCGGCGCTGCTCACGCGCTTGATATCTCGATCGGCGGCAGCAATGGTGTGAATGCCAGCGTCGGCGTGTCGTCAGGCAGCTCCGGCGGCCTCGGTGCCAATGTCGGAGCATCGGTCGGCGGTTCGAAGGGCATCAACGCCAATACGAATGCTACGGTCGGCGGCTCGAAAGGCCTTGTCGATGCCGATGTCGACGCAACGGTCGGCGGCAGCGACGGCGTCAAGGCCAAGGTCGGCGCCAACGCGCTGAGCAGCAGCAATCTCGCCGACGTCAATGCCGATGTCTCCGCTGGCGGCAGCAACGGCGTCAACGCCAAGGTGGGTGCAACGGCAGGCGGCAGCCAGCTGCTCGACGCCGATGTCACTGCTTCCGTCGGTGGCCGCAGCGGCATCAACGCCAATGTCGGTGCAGACGTCGGCAACAGCGTCGGCGCCACCCTCGGTCTAGGGATCGGCGGCAGTGCCACCGGCAGCAACGGCAATGGTGCCAATATCACGCCCGGTGCCGTGGCGCGCGAGTTCAGCAGGATGGATCCGAGCGACCAGAAGAAGATGCTGGTGCGCTGCCGCGACGTGGCAGCGGGCGGCTATGACTCGGGTCTTGCCGGTCTCTGCAAGATGCTGCGCACGCTGGCATCCCGCTGACGGATATCCCGCTCAAACAAAAAAAGCCGCCGGAGCGATCCGGCGGCTTTTCCTGGAATTGGCTGAGCCTCAGTGCAGGATCTGGCTGAGGAAGAGCTTGGTGCGCTCGTGCTGGGGATTGTCGAAGAATTCGGCGGGCGAATTCTGTTCGACGATCTGGCCCTGGTCCATGAAGATGACGCGGTTGGCGACCTGGCGGGCAAAGCCCATTTCGTGGGTGACGCAGAGCATGGTCATGCCTTCTTCGGCGAGACCGACCATGGTGTCGAGCACTTCCTTGATCATTTCAGGGTCGAGAGCCGAGGTCGGCTCATCGAACAGCATGATCTTGGGGTTCATGCAGAGCGAACGGGCGATCGCTACGCGCTGCTGCTGACCACCGGAAAGCTGGCCCGGATATTTGTTGGCCTGTTCCGGGATCTTGACGCGCTTGAGGAAGTGCATGGCGACTTCTTCGGCCTGCTTCTTCGGCATCTTGCGCACCCAGATCGGCGCCAGCGTGCAGTTTTCCAGGATCGTCAGATGCGGGAAGAGGTTGAAGTGCTGGAACACCATGCCGACTTCGCGGCGCACTTCGTCGATCTTCTTCAGGTCGTTGGTGAGCTCGGTACCGTCGACGACGATCTGGCCCTTCTGATGCTCTTCCAGACGGTTGATGCAGCGGATCATCGTCGACTTGCCGGAGCCCGACGGGCCGGCGATGACGATGCGCTCGCCCTTCATGACCTTCAGGTTGATGTCGCGCAGAACGTGGAAGTCGCCATACCACTTGTTCATGTTGGTGATTTCGACGGCGACCTCGGTCGCGGAGACGGTGAGCTTTTTAGCTTCAGCCATAGTTGTTACCCTCAATTCTTATCGTTTGTGGCCGGTGTCGAGATGGCGTTCCATGAACACCGAATAGCGCGACATGCCGAAGCAGAAAATCCAGAAGACGAAGCCAGCAAAGATCAATCCTGTCAATGGTGTGACTGCAGAGGCCCAGTTGCCGTCAGAGAAGTTCAGGCGAACGATGCCGAGCAGGTCGAACATGCTGATGATCGACACCAGCGACGTATCCTTGAACATACCAATGAACGTGTTGACGATGCCAGGGATCACGAGCTTGATCGCCTGCGGCAAAATGATCAGCCGCATCTTCTGCCAATAGCCGAGGCCGAGCGAAGCGGCGCCCTCGTATTGACCTTTCGGAATGGCCTGCAGGCCGCCGCGGATGACTTCGGCCATATAGGCGGACGCGAAGATCGATACGCCGATGACGGCGCGGATCAGCTTGTCGACATTCCAGCCCTGCGGCAGGAACAGCGGCAGCATGACGCTTGCCATGAACAGCACGGTGATCAGCGGAATGCCGCGGATGACCTCGATGAAGATGACGCAGACCATCTTCACGACCGGCATCTGCGAACGCCGTCCGAGCGCCAGGATGATGCCGAAGGGCAGCGACACTGCGATACCGACGAAGGAGACCACGAGCGTCACCAACAGGCCGCCCCAGAGCGGCGTCTCGACGATCTCGAGACCGAAGCCGCCGTAAAGCAGCCAGATCGACACGAGCGGCAAGGCAACGAACAGCAGCAGCGCGTTCAGGCCCTTGCGCGGCATCGACGGGATCAGCATCGGCGTCAGCAGCGCTGCGAACATGATGAACACCAGCGTCGGGCGCCAGCGCTCGTCGAGCGTATAGCGGCCATAGACGAACTGATCGAGCTTGGCGTTGACGAAGGCCCAGCAGGCACCGCTCCATCCATCAGGCTGCGTGCCGCCCTGGACGGTCGTGGCACAGAAGGTGCGGTCGGTGCCGGTCCAGACGGCCTGGATGAACAGCCAGTTGATCATGTGCGGCAGCACCCAGGCGAGTGCTGCGATCGCAATCACCGTCAGCACGATGTCCTTCGGTGTTGCGAGCAGGTTGCGCCTGATCCAGGCGATTGCGCCGCGCTGGCTTGCCGGAGCCGGTTCTGGCTCCAGCATGGCATTGCGGACGAAAGAAATGTTCGAGCCGGACATCTTATCTCTCCACCAGTGCCATCTTGGCGTTGAACCAGTTCATGAACAGCGAGGTGAGCACGCTGAGCCCGAGATAGACGACGATCCAGACGACGACGACCTCGATCGACTGGCCGGTCTGGTTGAGCGTCGTACCCCCGACGGCAACGAGATCCGAGAAGCCGACGGCGATTGCCAGCGACGAATTCTTGGTCAGGTTCAGATACTGGCTGGTGAGCGGCGGAATGATGATGCGGAAGGCCTGCGGCACGACGACGAGGCGGGTGACCGAGGACGGATGCAGGCCGAGTGCACCGGCTGCCTCCGACTGGCCCTTCGGCACGCCGCGGATACCGGCACGCACGATCTCGGCGATGAAGGCTGCGGTGTAGAAGGACAATGCCAAAAACAGCGACATGAATTCCGGGCCGACGACGGAGCCGCCGGTCAGGTTGAACTTGCCGGCCACGGGTACGTCGAAGGAGATCGGCAGGCCGGTCGCCAGGAAGGCGAGGATCGGCAGGCCGGCGATCAGCGCGATCGATACCCAGATCGTGTGAAACTGCTTGCCGGTCGCGGCCTGACGCTTGTGCGCCCAGCGCGCCGTGATCACGGTCGCGATGATGCCGATGACGAGGGCGGCGAGCACCACCCACATGCCCGCCTCGAACATCGGCTTCGGGAAGGCGAGGCCGCGGTTGTTCAGGAACATGCTGAAGGGCAGGTGCAGGGATTCGCGCGGCTGCGGCAGCACGGCGAGAACACCGGAATACCAGAAGAAGATGACGAGCAGCGGCGGGATGTTGCGGAACACCTCGACATAGACGGTGCAAAGCTTGGCGATCAGCCAGTTATGCGACAGGCGTCCGATGCCGACGATGAAGCCGATGATCGTCGCAGTGATGATGCCGGTGATGGCAACGAGAATGGTGTTCAGGATGCCGACGACGAGCGCCCGGCCGTAGGTCGAATCGCTCGAATAGGAGATCAGCGACTGGCCGATTTCGAAGCCTGCGCGCCCATTGAGAAATGCGAAGCCAGATGCCGTGTTGCTGCGTTGCAGGTTGATCGCCGTATTGTGAGCGACCCACGCTATGAAACCAACGAGCAGAACTACGGTCAGAACCTGGAAAAAGATGCCCCTTAACTTGGGGTCGTAAAGTGCCGACTGGAGCGTCCAGCGGCTCTCCGGCAAAGGTGTCGTGTGCACAGCCTCTTGCGTCATGCCGAGCCTAATCCCCTATGTGCCCGTTTTTGGGCTTTTTTTCTTGGAAGATGGAAAGGCGGTTTCCCGCCTTTCCGGCATTCATGTCAAAAGCTTAGCGAACCGGCGGTGCGTACTGGATGCCGCCCTTGTTCCACAGAGCGTTGAGGCCACGCGCGATCTTCAGCGGGCTGCCCTGACCGACGTTGCGCTCGAAGACTTCGCTGTAGTTGCCGACGCCCTTGATGACGTTGTAGGCCCACTCGTTGGTCAGGCCGAGGTCCGTACCGATCTTGGTATCGGCTTCGGTGCCGAGGAAGCGCTTGATATCCGGGTTCGGCGAGTTCTTCATCTCGTCGACGTTGGCCTGGGTGATGCCGAACTCTTCAGCATTCACGAGCGCGTAAGCCGTCCAGGACACGATGTCGAACCACTGGTCGTCACCCTGGCGAACTGCCGGGCCGAGCGGCTCCTTGGAGATGATCTCCGGAAGGATCATGTGCTCGTCGGGGTTCTTCAGCGTCAGACGCAGCGAGTAGAGGCCTGACTGGTCGGTCGTGTAGACGTCGCAACGGCCGGAGTCGTAAGCAGCGTTGACTTCTTCGAGCTTTTCGAAAACGACCGGGTTGTACTGAAGGTTGTTGGCCTTGAAGTAGTCGGCGAGGTTCAGCTCGGTGGTCGTGCCGGACTGTACGCAGACAGCAGCGCCGGAGAGTTCGAGAGCCGACTTCACGTTCAGGCTCTTGCGAACCATGAAGCCCTGACCGTCGTAATAGGTGACCGGACGGAAGTTGAAGCCGAGAGCGGTGTCGCGGTTGATCGTCCAGGTGGTGTTACGCGAGAGAACGTCGACTTCGCCCGACTGCAGGGCCGGGAAGCGGTCCTTCGCGGAGAGGGGCGTGTACTTGACCTTGGTCGGGTCGCCGAAGACGGCGGAAGCGACGGCCTTGCAGAAATCAACGTCGAAGCCGGCCCAGTTGCCGGAAGCGTCAGGCTGCGCGAAGCCGAGCAGGCCCGAGTTGACGCCGCACTGAACGAAACCCTTTGCCTTTACGTCTTCAAGAGTGGTTGCCGAGGCCGCATGGGCGCCAAGAGCGAAAACTGCTGCGCCGACGGCGGCGGACAGGAGCTTAATCTTCATTTTTCCCAACCTTTTATCTGTTGTCTTATGTTCTTTGTGGAGGAGACGGCCGAAGAAAACCTTCCCCCCAATTCTCGACACCCTCCCGGCGCGAGTGGTTCTATCACAGTCGCAAATGCCAAGACGGTCAAGTGTCGCAGACAATAAATGCGGCAAAATTCGGCATTTTGGCAAAATGCGCCGTTCTCATAGGCAGTTGGATAGTATTTGGGCAGTGTTTTGCGGAAAAATACCGCGCAATTCACTGATATATCTGCGAAAGTAACGATGCGGGTAATTTTCGGGCAGTTCCGGCTACGGGGTTGACCGGCCTTTTCCCGAGGTCCAAAACTCGCCCATTGCATCCCTCGCCAAAGGCTATTTCAGACTATGAAAGACAAAGACGGTCTCCTGCAGAATGCAGGCATCAACACCCGCCTCTCGCATCTCGGCAACGATCCCTCGGAATATCACGGCTTCGTCAATCCGCCCGTGGTGCATGCATCGACCGTGCTGTTCCCGAATGCCAAGGCGATGGAAACGCGGGCGCAGAAATACACCTATGGTACCCGCGGCACGCCGACGACGGATGCGCTTTGCGAGGCGATCGACGCACTGGAGGGATCTGCCGGAACGATCCTGGTACCGTCGGGCCTGGCGGCGGTCACGGTGCCGTTCCTTGCCTTCCTCTCGGCAGGCGATCATGCGCTGATCGTTGATTCCGTCTACACGCCGACCCGCCATTTCTGCGATACGATGCTGACGCGCCTCGGCGTTGAGGTGGAGTACTACGACCCGGCGATCGGCGCGGGAATCGAGCAGCTGTTCAAGCCGAATACCAAGCTGGTGCACACCGAGGCGCCGGGCTCGAACACCTTCGAGATGCAGGACATCCCGGCCATCGCCGCAATCGCCCACAAGCACGGCGCCGTCGTTGCCATGGACAACACCTGGGCGACCCCGGTCTATTTCCGCCCGCTCGATTTCGGCGTTGATATCTCGATCCACGCCGCGACCAAGTATCCGGCCGGTCATTCCGATATCCTGATGGGCACCGTTTCGGCCAATGCCAAGCATTGGGAGCAGCTGAAGGAAGCCAACATCACGCTCGGTATCTGCGGCGCGCCCGACGACGCTTACCAGGTGTTGCGCGGACTGCGCACCATGGGCATCCGCCTGGAGCGCCACTATGAAAGCGCGCTTGCCGTTGCAAAATGGCTTGAGGGCCGGGACGAAGTGGCGAAGGTGCTGCATCCGGCCCTGCCGAGCTTCAAGGGGCACGACCTCTGGAAGCGTGACTTCAAGGGCGCCAGCGGCATTTTCTCCTTCGTGCTCAAGGCCGATTCCGCCGAGCAGTTCAAGCCGAAGGCGCATGCCTTCCTCGATGCGCTCAGCATCTTCGGCCTCGGCTGGTCCTGGGGTGGTTTCGAGTGCCTCGCGGTTCACGTCAACCTGAACGACCGCCGTATCGCCAAGGCGCCGGAAGGCGGCCCGCTGATCCGCCTGCAGATCGGTCTCGAAGATGTTGCCGACATCAAGGCCGACATCGAGCGCGGCTTTGCCGCGTCGAACGCCGTCTGATCAGGCCTGCGGCCGGTAGCCGTAGATCCAGTCGAGATCCGCCGCGAGACTTTGCGGCGGCTTCAGCGACAAGACGATATCACGCCCGATCCTGACGGGACCGCGGGCGTGATAGGCAAAGCGGTTGAACGCACCGCGCTTGCGAATCCTGGCGATCCGCGCCGTCCTCAGCGCCTCGAAGCGGGGCAGGGCCTGTCCGGCACCTTCCCGAGACAACATCTCACCAAGCTCGAAAGCATCCTCGATCGCCATCGCCGCGCCCTGTGCGGCAAAGGGCATCATCGCATGTGCGGCATCGCCGATCAGCACGCGGTCACGCCCGTTCTGCCAGCGTCCCTCGGTCGCCTCGTAGAGCGGCCAGAAGGTTGGTGCGATGTCGCCAAAGAGTGACTTGATGCCCGGGTGCCAGCCCTTGAAGCGCGATCGCAATATCTCCAGCTGGTGACGTTCCGCTCCGCCGTCCCAGAGGTGCCGGTCATCCGTGCCGCCGGTGATCGCCACCAGATTGAAGCTCGCGGTCTCCTTCAGCGGATAGCAGACGAGATGCGCGGACGGGCCGAGATAGGCCGCGACATTGTCGCGATCGAGAAAATCCGGCGCCGACGCCTGAGAAATCGTGAAGCGATAGGCGATATTGCCGGAGAACCGCGGCGAGGGTGCGCCGGGAATATGCTGGCGCATCTTCGACCAGACGCCATCGGCGCCGATCACCAACCCGGCAGGCAGGCTGGCGGATTCGAAGGGTGTTCCAAGATGCAGGCGGCAGAGCGGATTGCTGCGCACGGCTTCGAGCAGAACCCGTTGCAAGGTCGCGCGATGCAGCACGCCATAAGGTGCATCCCACCGGTCGCGCGCAAAACGTCCGGCCGGAACGGCGGCGAGAGGCCGCAGCGTATCGCCGGCGACGAGCCGGATCATCTCGGGCTCAAGCCAGTGCTTTTCGATCTCGGAGAGAACGCCGAGTTGACGCAGGATTCGCGATGCATTGGGAGAGAGCTGCAGTCCGGCGCCGACTTCGGCAAGTTCGCTCGCCTGCTCGAATATGTCGGAGCCGATACCGTGCCTGGCAAGCGCCAGCGCGGCCGTCAGCCCCGCAATTCCAGCGCCCGCAATGGAGGCATGTTCGACCGGCATCTGTTATCCGATCCCGGAAGAAATGATCAGGCGGCCTTGACGTGGAAAACGCAGCCGGCCGGGTTCGTCTGGTTGGACTTCAGCGCGCCGTTGAAGCGGTAGAGCGTCGAGCAGTAGGAGCAGACCTTCTCGTTGTCGTCGCCCATGTCGATGAAGATATGCGGATGGTCGAACGGCACGGATGCGCCGGTGCACATGAATTCCTTCACGCCGACTTCGATCACGCGGTGTCCGCCGTCGTTCTGGAAGTGAGGAATGCTGTGGCCGGCCATGTCTGTCTCCGAATGCTTTGAAATTTGGCCGGACATTATCTTTCTTCGCCGCAAATGTGTAGAGCCAAAGCGCCGCAAGCGGCATGGTTTTTTGCCCGCCGGGGTTCACCTCGCGGCAGCGATAAAATATGGTCCGCCGCAAACAGGAACCAGCCTTTATGAACTTGAATACGCCAGCATTCTCCAGCTTCACGCATGATGGCCTCAACCTCGCCTATTTCGATGAAGGCGATCCGAATGGTGCGCCGGTCCTGCTGATCCACGGATTTGCCTCGACCGCCAATGTGAACTGGGTGCATCCGGGCTGGCTGAAAACGCTGGGCGATGCCGGCTACCGCGTCATCGCCATGGACAACCGCGGCCATGGCGCAAGCGACAAGCCGCACGATTCCGAGGCTTACCGCCCCTGGGTCATGGCGGCCGACTCCATGGCGCTTCTCGACCATCTCGGCATTCCGGAAGCCAATGTCATGGGCTACTCGATGGGTGCCCGCATCTCCGTCTTCGCAGCACTTGCCAATCCGCACCGCGTCCGCTCGCTGGTGCTCGGCGGTCTCGGCATCGGCATGACTGATGGCGTCGGCGACTGGGACCCGATCGCCGATGCACTGCTGGCGCCCTCGCTCGATACCGTCACGCATGATCGCGGCCGCATGTTCCGCATGTTTGCCGAGCAGACTAGGAGCGACCGCCAGGCGCTTGCCATGTGCATCCGCGGATCGCGCGATCTTGTCGCAAGGGCCGACATGGGCAAGATCGAGGCGCCGACCTTGATCGGCGTCGGAACAAAGGACGACATCGCGGGTTCGCCTCAGGAGCTTGCCGCCCTGATGCCGAATGCCGAAGCGTTGGATATCCCGGGCCGCGACCACATGCTGGCGGTCGGCGACAGGGTGTTCAAGAAGGCCGTTCTGGAGTTTTACGAGAAAGTCGCCTGACGGTGACATGCCGCTTTTGGGCGGATCTTCACGGAAAAATCATCCTAAAAAGGTCTGGCGGCTGCACCCATTTATGTTACAGCCGTTTTGCTTTATACAATGACCTTCCCAAGGGAAATGAGGAGACCGGTAATGGTCGCGAAGACAGACATTCGTCCTCTTGAAGCTGCAAGCTCGCTCAAGGTGATGGATCCGATCTGGGACAGCCTGCGCGAAGAAGCGCGCGTTGCTGCCGAGAAGGATCCGGTCCTGGCGGCTTTCCTTTATTCGACGGTGATCAATCACCGCTCGCTGGAAGAATGCGTCATCCACCGTATCTGCGAACGCCTCGACCATCCCGATATGCAGGCGACGCTGCTGCGTCAGGCTTTTGACGAGATGCTGTCCGATTGGCCGGAATGGAGCGACATCCTGCGTGTCGACATCCAGGCGATCTACGACCGCGATCCCGCGTGCCTGCGCTTCATGGAGGCCGTGCTCTATTTCAAGGGTTTTCACGCGCTGCAGACCCATCGCCTGGCTCATTGGCTGCTTAACCGTGGACGCCGCGATCTGGCGCTCTATCTGCAGAGCCGTTCGTCCAGTGTATTTCAGACGGATATCAATCCGGCGGCGCGGATCGGGAAGGGCATCTTCCTCGATCACGCAACCGGTCTGGTGGTCGGCGAAACGGCTGTGATCGGTGACAACGTCTCGATCCTGCATGGCGTGACGCTCGGCGGTACCGGCAAGGAAGGCGCAGATCGCCATCCGAAGATCGGTAGCGGCGTGCTGATCGGCGCGGGTGCCAAGATCCTCGGCAATATCGAGATCGGCTATTGCTCGCGCGTCGCCGCAGGCTCGGTGGTGCTGAAGGCCGTTCCCCGAAGACGACCGTTGCCGGCGTGCCGGCGAAGGTGGTCGGAGAAGCCGGGTGTTCGGAGCCGTCGCGGATAATGGACCAGGTGATCGGCGCCGATATCTGAGCCGCTCATATCAGAAACGGCTGAAAAAGCGGGCCACAAACGCAAGGGGAAAGCCGGTGCACTTGCATGCTGGCAGCCTTTACAGCGCCGCTTTTCCTGTGCAAGAAGCGGCCAACTGAGACCGCTAGGAGATCAAGTGTGAAGCCTGAAGAACTCAAGAAGCTCGACGCCTATTTCAAGAAAACGCTCAATCCGGAAATCGTCGTGAAGGCGCGTCCGCGCAAGAACGACTCGGCTGAAGTTTACCTCGGCGAGGAGTTCCTGGGTGTCGTCTATATCGATGACGAAGACGGCGACCGCTCCTATAACTTCTCGATGGCGATCCTCGACGTCGATCTCTGATCAGCGCCGCCATTCGCTGGATATCACGGGCCGCTCTGCGGCCCGTTTGTTTTTGCCGAAACAATCCGGGTGGAATCGCTGGATGAACCCGTCCTCTGCTCCATTTTAGGGATTGCGAATGCGATCAACCAAGATGGAGGCTGAGGACATGGGTATTTTCGATAAGATCAAGCATGCGATCTTCGGTGAGGCCAAGGCGGCACCGGTAACGGCCGCTGCGCCGCCGAAGGCCGAGCCCGCTGCGGCGGCTCCCGCTTCGCCTTCGGTCGCCCCTGCGGCTGCAGCGCCCGCAGCATCTCCGGCGCCCTCCGCACCCGCGCCGAGCACCGCAGCTCCCGTCGATATCGTACCCATCCTCGATGCTGCCGTGAAGAAGAGCGGCCAGAAGCTCGACTGGCGCCGCTCGATCGTCGATCTGATGAAGGCGGTCGGCATGGATGCCAGCCTTGCCGAGCGCAAGGAGCTGGCAGCCGAGCTCGGTTATTCCGGTGATCCCGGCGACTCCGCCAAGATGAACATGTTCCTGCACAAGGCGCTGATGAAGCGGCTGTCGGAAAATGGCGGCAAGGTGCCGGCCGATCTGCTCGACTAGGAGGCAAACGCAAATGTGTTTCGAGGCTTCGCTGGCTAATGGCGAAGCCTCAGGTTGCGACTTGCTGATATATGTCTGCAAAATCAATGATGGATGTACGTTCCTCTTTTTTGCTGGAGTATTTCTGAACGCGAATGCACGCATGAGTCGTTTTGCATCGCACAAAATCGCTTGACTCCTGAAGCTTTGCAGCTACCTTTTTTGCTGCAGAGCCGAAGAGGAGGATGTGCATGTTCAACTTTGACGAGACGAACCGCAAGAGCAAGGAAGCCATGGACACGATGCTCAAGAGCTATTCGGATAGCGCCAAGGGCTTCCAGGCGATCGCCACCGAAGCGGTGGAATATTCCAAGAAATCCTTTGAAGACGCAGTCAAGCATTTCGAGGCGCTGACGGGCGTTCGCAGCATCGAAGCTGCCTTCGACCTTCAGAGCAGTTATGTGAAATCGTCCTACGAAAGCTTCGTTGCCGAAGCCACCAAGATGGGCGACATGTATTCCGACCTCGCCAAGGGCGCCTACAAGCCCTACGAGGCACAGGTTCCGGCGCCGATCGTGAAGGCCGCCAAGGCCGCAGCGCAGGCGACGCCCGCCGCGGCCTGATTTCATGCGCCCGATGGGCGCACCCCTTGAAAAACGAAGACCGGCTACGCACTTGCGGCCGGTCTTTTTTGTTTTCTGCCGCGTTCAAGAAATAGTCCGGGACTTTTTTCGCGTTTGCGTCAAGTCCTGCGGAATTGTGATTGCAGTCGGGAACAAGGGGCTTAAAATCGCAGCATTATGAACTAAGTTAGTGTTTCAGATATTCGGTGGGTAAAGCATCCTCCCATGCACCATCGGACTGATCGAGGAATGAATGAAAATGATCGCAAAGCCGATCCGGATGCAAAACGATGGCGAAAGGAACGGGGACAACGGAAATCGCGGAACCTCGGTCATTACACGTACCAAGCCGAAGACCAAGAAGCCTAATCTCTACCGCGTGCTCATCCTGAATGACGACTACACCCCCATGGAATTCGTCATCCACATCCTGGAGCGGTTTTTCCAGAAAGATCGCGAAAGTGCCACCCGCATCATGCTGCATGTCCATAACCACGGCGTCGGTGAATGCGGGATATTCACATACGAGGTAGCGGAGACCAAGGTGAGCCAGGTGATGGACTTTGCCCGGCAGCATCAGCATCCGCTGCAATGCGTCATGGAAAAGAAGTGAGGATCACAACGTGCCAACATTTTCGCCTAGCTTAGAAAAGGCGCTCCATCAGGCACTGACCTTTGCCAACGAGCGGCATCACGAATATGCCACGCTCGAGCATCTGCTGCTCGCCCTTGTAGACGACTCCGATGCGGCCGCGGTCATGGGTGCCTGCAATGTCGATCTCGACGCGCTCCGCAAGACACTGATCGAGTACATCGACAACGAACTCTCCAACCTGGTCACCGGATATGACGAGGACTCCAAGCCGACCTCCGGCTTCCAGCGCGTCATCCAGCGTGCCGTCATCCATGTCCAGTCTTCCGGCCGCGAAGAAGTGACCGGCGCCAACGTGCTCGTCGCCATCTTCGCCGAGCGCGAAAGCCATGCCGCATACTTCCTGCAGGAACAGGAAATGACCCGCTACGACGCGGTCAACTACATCTCGCACGGGATCGGCAAGCGGCCGGGCTCGTCGGAAAGCCGCACCCCGCGCGGTGCCGAGGATGAGTCCGAAAGCAAGCCGAGCACCTCGCGCGGCGGCGAGGACGATGCAGCCGGCAAAAAGCAGCAGGATGCGCTGAAGGCTTACTGCGTCAATCTCAACGAGAAGGCCAAGACCGGCAAGATCGACCCGCTGATCGGCCGCCACGCCGAAGTCAGCCGCACGATCCAGGTCCTGTGCCGCCGTTCGAAGAACAATCCGCTCTATGTCGGTGATCCCGGCGTGGGCAAGACGGCGATTGCCGAAGGCCTCGCCAAGCGCATCGTCGAAGGCAAGGTTCCGGAAGCGCTCGCTGACGCCACCATCTTCTCGCTCGACATGGGCACGCTGCTCGCCGGCACCCGCTACCGCGGTGACTTCGAAGAGCGCCTGAAGCAGGTCGTCAAGGAACTCGAAGAGTATCCGGGCGCCGTTCTGTTCATCGACGAGATCCATACCGTGATCGGCGCCGGCGCCACCTCGGGCGGCGCGATGGATGCATCGAACCTCCTGAAGCCCGCTCTGTCTTCGGGTGCGATCCGTTGCATCGGTTCGACCACCTACAAGGAATACCGCCAGTTCTTCGAAAAGGACCGGGCTCTGGTTCGCCGCTTCCAGAAAATCGACGTCAACGAGCCGTCGATCGACGATGCGATCGAAATCATGAAGGGCCTGAAGCCTTATTTCGAAGAGTATCACCACCTGCGTTATTCGAATGACGCCATCAAGTCGGCTGTCGAGCTGTCGGCCCGCTATATCTCGGACCGCAAGCTGCCGGACAAGGCGATCGATGTCATCGACGAAACCGGTGCGGCCCAGATGCTGTTGCCGCCGTCGCGCCGCCGCAAGCTGATCACCGAAAAGGAGATCGAAGCGACGATCGCGACCATGGCCCGCATTCCGCCGAAGACCGTGTCGAAGGATGACGAAGCCGTTCTTGCCAATCTCGAGCAGGAACTGCGTTCGGTGGTCTACGGCCAGGATACGGCGATCGAAGCCCTGTCGACGGCGATCAAGCTGGCCCGTGCCGGTCTGCGCGAGCCGAACAAGCCGATCGGCTCCTACGTCTTCTCCGGCCCGACGGGCGTCGGCAAGACGGAAGTCGCCAAGCAGCTTGCTTCCTCGCTCGGCGTCGAGATGCTGCGCTTTGACATGTCCGAGTACATGGAGCGGCACACGGTTTCCCGTCTGCTGGGCGCGCCTCCCGGCTATGTCGGCTTCGACCAGGGCGGTCTCCTGACCGATGGCGTCGACCAGCATCCGCATTGCGTCGTTCTGCTCGACGAAATCGAGAAGGCGCATCCCGACATCTACAACATCCTGTTGCAGGTGATGGACCACGGCACGCTGACCGACCATAACGGCAAGAAGATCGACTTCCGCAACGTCATCCTGATCATGACGACCAATGCGGGCGCGTCCGAAATGGCCAAGGCCGCCTTCGGCTTCGGTTCGTCGAAGCGCAGCGGTGAGGATGAAGAGGCGCTGAACCGCCTGTTCACGCCGGAGTTCCGCAACCGTCTCGATGCGATCATTCCGTTCGCCTCGCTGCCGACCGCCGTCATCCACAAGGTCGTCCAGAAGTTCATCATGCAGCTGGAAGCACAGCTTTCCGAACGCAACGTGACCTTCGACCTGCACGAGGATGCGATCGCCTGGCTGGCCGAAAAGGGTTACGACGAGAAGATGGGTGCCCGCCCGCTCGCTCGCGTCATCCAGGATGTCATCAAGAAGCCCCTGGCCAACGAAATCCTGTTCGGCAAGCTGAAGAAGGGTGGCGTCGTCACCGTCAGCGTCGGTCCGAAGGAAGACGGCAAACCCGGCATCGTGCTCAATTCCGTTTCGGAACTGGCGCCGATCAAGCCGAAGCCCGAAGCAGAGGCCATCCATCCGGAAGCCGATCATGACGACGATGGCGAGCTGAAGACCAAGGCGAAGAAGGTCACGGCGAAGAAGGCCAAAGCCTCGGCCGAGCCCGAAGTCAAATCCGCGCCCAAGAAGGGCAGCGCGGTACCGAAAGTGCCGCGCAAGAACTGAATGTCACCGGCAGGTGAATAACGAAGAGGCCGCAGCGATGCGGCCTCTTCTGCTTTCAAGTGGTCGCCGGCCTCAGAGTGGCTGGTAGTCGATTTCGAGGAAATCCTCGACCTCGGGCACCCACCGGTCGCGCACGAAGGCGACATGGGCGGGATGCACATTATAGGCGTCGTAGCCGGCCTGGTTTTCGAACTCCATGGAAAAGCCGAACGCGAAGGCGTTCTTCGGGCTGGTCTGACGGAGTTGCTCGAAGTTGCGCACGCTCGGAATCTGCGCCAGATCGAGTGCGGCACTGAGAAACGCCTTCTCTTCAGGCGAACCGGCGGAATGCTTGAGGCGGAACGCCACGGTATGACGGATCATCGATAGTTCTCCCGACGATTGCTGGCTCAGCCGAGCTCGGCCTTGATCTTCTCGGCATTGGCGGCAAGCACGGCGCCGTCTTCCATCTTGCCGGAATGCGGCTTCAGCGCCACGCCCTCGTGGCGCGGGATGACGTGGAAGTGCAGGTGGAACACCGTCTGGCCGGCCGCCGTCTCGTTGAACTGGCAGACGAAGACGCCGTCGGCGTCGAAGGCATCCTGCACGGCATTGGCGATTTTCTGGACGACGGTGATCGAATGCGAAAGCGCTGCCGGATCGGCATCGAGGAGGTTGCGCGACGGAGCCTTGGGAACGACGAGCACATGGCCCGGCGCTTGCGGCATCACATCCATGAAGGCAACGGTCTGCTCGTCTTCGTAGACGCGATGGGAGGGGATTTCGCCGCGCAGAATCTTGGCGAAGATGTTGTTGTCGTCATAGGCGGCGCTGGTCATCGAAATCTCCTCATGTGTGCTGATCGGGTAGCGCGGCGGAGGCGAGGGCGTCAATCCTCCTGCTGCCGTTCGCCTTTGCGAAAGGGGCTGTGGTCGGTGAGGATCTCGTTCATATGCTCGACATCCTCGCGCTCGCGCTCGAGATAATCCGAGATCGCACGGCGAAGCCCGGCATGAGCGACGTAATGCGCCGAATGCGTCGTGACCGGCAGGTAGCCGCGGGCGAGCTTGTGCTCGCCCTGCGCCCCGGCCTCGACCCGCTTCAGGCCCTTGGCAAGCGCAAAGTCGATCGCCTGATGATAGCAGACCTCGAAATGCAGGTAGGGGTGATCCTCGATACAGCCCCAGTGGCGGCCGTAAAGCGTATCGCCGCCGATGAAATTGATGGCGCCCGCCACATAGCGCCCGTCGCGCTTGGCCATCACCAGCAGGATATCGTCAGGCATGCGTTCGCCGATCAGTGAATAGAAGTCTCGCGTGAGATACGGCCGGCCCCATTTGCGGCTGCCGGTGTCCATGTAGAAAGAAAAGAACTGGTCCCAGATCCGCTCGGTCAGATCGGCGCCGGTCAGCCAGTCGATGCTGATGCCGTTCTCAAGCGCCGCCCGCCGCTCCTTCTTCAGCGCCTTGCGCTTGCGCGATGCCAGCGTCTCCAGGAAGGCGTCGTGATCGGCATAGCCGTCATTGATGAAATGGAACTGCTGGTCGGTGCGATGCAGATAGCCGTCCGTCTCGAAGACCGAAATCTCGTCTTCGGGAACGAAGGTCACATGCGCCGAGGAGACGCCGAGGCGGCGCACCACTTCCTTGAGGCTTTCGGCAATCGCGGTCTGGATCGGCCGCCGCTCGAAACCTTCAGCGACGAGGAGGCGCGGCCCGGTCGCGGGCGTGAAGGGGATCGAGCATTGCAGCTTCGGATAATAGTGCCCACCGGCGCGTTCGAAGGCGTCGGCCCAGCCGTGATCGAAGACATATTCACCCTGGCTGTGGTTCTTGAGATAGCCGGGCAGGGCGCCGATCAGCTCTCCCTTGTCTGTCTCCAGCAACAGGTGATGTCCGAGCCAGCCGGTATCGGCCGTCGCGGAACCTGACTCTTCGAGAGACGACAGGAAGGCGTGGGAGAGGAATGGATTGTAGGGAACAGTGTCCGCCGCTTTCGATGTTCCGGAGAGCCGTGACCAGCTCTCCGGGGAAATGGCGGTAAAAGACCGTTCGACGCGGATCGAGATTTCATCAGTCATGGAGCAAAAGACGAAGCCTTCGGGGGAGGAGTGTGGCTCCCTTTCAGTCTGCGCATGATCTTGTCCAAAAAGCGAGCATCAAACCGAAACGCGCGGATCAAATCCCTCGAAGGTCATCTGATCGGCGTTTTCGAACGTATGCTTGCGCGCCTTCTCGTCGCGGACCGTCCAGGTGATCACCGGAATGCCCTTGGCGCGCTGGCCCGAGATGAACGGGTTCGGCAGGTCGGCGAAGAAATAGGAGATGAAGTCGAGGCCGAGCGCCATCGCCTTCTCATGCACCTCGAATTCCTCCGGCTTGTTGCCGCCAGCGGTCAGGCCGACCGGGTAGGGCGCGTTCAGCGCCTTCAGGTCGCGTAGCAGCCAATGGTCGAAGCTCATCAGCGCCACCTTGCCCTGGTATCCCTCGAGCACTTCGAGCACTGTTTCGGCAAAGCCTTCGTCATCGGCTTCGCGGCCCTTGAGTTCGAGCACGAGCGGCACCTTGCCCTGGACGAGATCGAGCAGCTGCTTCAGCGTCGGGATCTTGTCGGCAGTGCCGCCGACCGAGAGCAGGCCGAGTTCCTGCGAGGTCCGCGCGCGGATATCGCCCGGCATGTTGCAGAGGCGTTCGAGGTTCTCGTCGTGGAAGATGATCGGCACGCCATCGGAGGCGTAGTGCAGGTCGCATTCGATCGCAAAACCGGCTTCGACGGCGCGCGAAAACGCGCTCAGCGTGTTTTCCCACACGAGCTTGTTGGTGTCGTGGTAGCCGCGATGGGCGACCGGGAGTTCCTTGATCCAGGCTGCGGAGGTCATGTTATGCGATTTCCATGATGGCATCGATTTCGACGGCGGCGTTGAACGGCAGGGCGGCCATGCCGACGGCGGCGCGTGCATGCTTGCCGGCTTCGCCAAGCACGTTGGCGATCAGGTTGGACGCGCCGTTGATGACGAGGTGCTGCTCCACGAATTCAGGCGTGGAAGCGACGAAGCCGTTCAGCTTGATGACGCGCTTGATGCGGCCGAGATTGCCGCCGAGTGCGGCATTGGCCTGCGCCAGAATGTTGATGGCGCAGAGTTCGGCGGCGCGCTGGCCGGCGGCAACGTCGACATTCTTGCCGAGATGGCCGCTGACGGCGACCTTGCCGCCTTCGAGCGGCAGCTGGCCGGAGATGTAGAGAAGTCCGCCGCTGATCACATAGGGAACATAGTTCGCCGCAGGAGCAGCCGCTTCCGGCAGGGTTATCCCCATTTCCTTGAGTTTTGCGGCAATCTGGTCGGACATTTTCGCCTCCACTTTCATTGTCAATGCTTCAAAAATTATGCATCAAGACTAGAATATTGCGTATGACAGCTTCCAGCCTCGATTTGGCCGAAAGCGTTCTTATAACATCGCGGCCGAGTCCAACAGGAGATAATGGATGTTCCGATCGAGTCTTGCCGCTCTGCTGCTTGCAAGCGTTTCCGCAAATGCATGGGCTGCGGCGCCCGCTGCCGGAGCGGCGATCGCTTCGGGCCTTGTCGCGCATCGAGCAATTTACGATCTGGAGCTCAAGGACGCCTCGGAACGCTCGGGCATCGCCGGCATGTCGGGCCGCATGGTCTACGAATTCAACGGCAATTACTGTGAAGGCTTCACAACCAATTTCCGTTTCGTGACGCAGATCGATACCGGCGACAACACCCGCGTCAGCGACCAGCAGACCAAGACCTTCGAGAATATCAAGGACCGCAAGTTCACCTTCGAGACGAAGTCCTTCACCGATGATCAACTCGACAAGGAAGTGAACGGCGAAGCGAGCGACAAGGCCGATGGCGTCACCGTCGATCTGACGAGCCCGCAGGCGAAAGAGCTGCAGCTCGCCGAGAGCCGTTTTCCCACCGAGCACATGCTCGACGTGATCGAGAACGCCAAGTCGGGCAAGCGCTTCTTCGAAGCCCGCGTCTTCGACGGTTCCGACGATGGCGACAAGGCCCTGGCGACCACGACCGTTGTCGGCAAGCTCGTCAGCCCCAAGGCCGGCGACGAGGCTGATGCCGGTAATGCCGGCGCATTCGCCAAGACCGCTTTCTGGCCGGTGACGATTTCCTACTTCAACGAGAACAGCAAGACCGACGCCTTGCCAGTCTACCGCATGTCGTTCAAGCTCTATGAGAACGGCATCACCCGTGACTTGACGATGGACTACGGCGACTTCGTTCTGACGGGAAAGCTCGCCAAGCTTGAAATGCTCGACAAGAAGCCCGAGACCTGCAAGTAACCTCTTGAAGCCGCATCGAATCGGCAGGTCTTCTTCCGGGAGGTTGGCATGGCACACATGCCGGTAAAATTGCTTGCGACATCCTTGATCGCGCTCGGCGCCGTCTGCGCCGCGCTGCCCGCGCTGGCGGCCGATTGCAGCGACACGCCTTATTCCGGCGTCGATTGGAGCAATTGCAACAAGAAGAACCTGATGCTGGAGTCGAGCGACTTCGAGGGCGCCAATCTCTCGGATACCGACCTGTCGCAGACCAGCCTGAAAGGCGCCAACCTCACCTCGGCGAATTTCGAGAAGGCGACGCTGGTGCGTGCCTGGCTCGAGGGTGCCAAGGCTGACGGCGCCAAGTTCGACAAGATCGAGGCCTACCGCTCGGTTTTCCAGAATGCCTCGGCGCAGAAGGCCTCCTTCGTTGCTGCTGAGCTGCAGCGCGCCGACTTCACCGGCGCACAGCTTTCGGGCTCCAGCTTCGAGAAGGCCGAGCTCGGCCGCACCAATTTCAGCAAGGCAACGCTCAGCGAATCTAAGTTTTCGCTCGCGAACCTGTCGCGCGCCAACATGGTCGGCGCGACTTTCGGCGGTCAGGTCAGCTTCGACCGTGCCTTCATGTATCTGACGCGCATCGAAGGCGTCGATCTGTCTTCGGCGCAGGGACTGGAGCAGACGCAGATCGAGCTTGCCTGCGGCGACGCCTCGACGAAGCTGCCGTCGGGTCTCAAGGCGCCGGCCGGTTGGCCGTGCCCGGCTGAAACCGACAATTGACGCTGGCAGCGCCCGCGGATCCCTGCAATCAGGCAGTTTTTTCCGCGCGAGCCTTGCATTTGCAGTGAATCGACTGTAAGGGCACCCGCATTCCGCACGCAAGGCATGGGATGGTCCGGGAGAAATCCGGATTGTTCCGCCCGGTGGCATCCCGAAAGGATGCTGTTCGTCTTGCGGGGGTTCAACCGGAAAAGGATGACTAGGCATGGCATTGCCCGATTTTTCTATGCGCCAGCTTCTTGAAGCAGGCGTCCACTTCGGCCACCAGACGCACCGCTGGAACCCGAAGATGAAGCCGTACATTTTCGGCGATCGTAACAACATTCACATCATCGACCTCGCTCAGACGGTTCCGATGCTGTCGCGCGCCCTCCAGGTCGTGTCCGACACCGTTGCCCGTGGCGGCCGCGTTCTGTTCGTCGGCACCAAGCGTCAGGCTTCCGAGCTCATCGCTGACTCGGCCAAGCGTTCCGCTCAGTACTACGTCAACTCGCGTTGGCTCGGCGGCATGATGACCAACTGGAAGACGATCTCCAACTCGATCCAGCGCCTGCGCAAGCTCGACGAGATCCTCAGCTCGGAAGGCTCCGGCTACTCCAAGAAGGAACGCCTGAACCTCGAGCGCGAGCGCGAAAAGCTCGACAAGGCTCTCGGTGGTATCAAGGACATGGGCGGCACGCCGGACCTGATGTTCATCATCGACACCAACAAGGAAAAGATCGCGATCGACGAAGCCAAGCGCCTCGGCATCCCGGTCGTTGCCATCATCGACTCGAACTGCGATCCGGACCTGATCGACTACCCGATCCCGGGCAACGACGACGCTTCGCGCGCCATCGCTCTCTACTGTGACCTGATCGCACGCGCTGCCATCGACGGCATCGCTCGTCAGCAGGGCGCATCGGGCCGCGATCTCGGCGCAGCGATCGATGCACCGGTTGAGCCGGCGCTCGACGAAACCGGCGCCTGATAAAGAAGCAGGCGGGCAGTATCGCCCGTCATGCTTTCCAGAGATTGGGAAAGGCCGCTCGCGACTCTCAGAAGTTCGGCGGCCTTGACCATTTCAGGCGAGGGCGATCTGCCCCTTGCCGCCACAGTTTCGATATGACGCGTCATTCATCACGCTGTCATACATACAGGTACATTTCGTGCCTCAATCCGGTGCAGCACCGCGTTTCGCGGGCCACCGTTTGAACCGACAAAGAGGAAGCTTATGACCGAGATTACGGCTGCACTGGTAAAGGAACTGCGCGAGAAGTCCGGCGCAGGCATGATGGACTGCAAGAAGGCGCTGCTGGAAACCAACGGCGACATCGAAGCAGCGATCGACTGGCTCCGTGCCAAGGGCATCTCGAAGGCCGACAAGAAGGCCGGCCGCGCTGCTGCCGAAGGTCTGGTTGCCATCGCTGGCGCCGGCCACAAGGCTGTTGTCGTCGAGCTGAACTCCGAAACCGACTTCGTTGCCCGTAACGACGCCTTCCAGGACCTCGTCCGCGGCATCGCCAACGTTGCTCTCGGCACCGACGGTTCGGTTGAAGCCATCGCTGCTGCGACCTACCCGGCATCCGGCAAGCCGGTCGCCGACACCATCAAGGACGCGATCGCAACCATCGGCGAAAACATGACGCTCCGTCGCGCTGCCAAGCTCGAAGTCGAGCACGGCGTTGTTGCGACCTACATCCACAACGCTGCCGGCGACGGCATCGGCAAGCTCGGCGTTCTCGTCGCTCTGAAGTCGGAAGGCGACAAGGCTGTCCTGACCTCGATCGGCCGCCAGGTTGCCATGCACATCGCTGCGACCAACCCGCTCGCGATCCGCGCTGAAGAAGTCGACGCTGCCGTTGCCGAGCGCGAACGCAACGTCTTCATCGAGCAGGCCCGCGAATCCGGCAAGCCGGAAGCCATCATCGAAAAGATGGTTGAAGGCCGTATGCGCAAGTTCTTCGAAGAAGTCGCTCTGCTCTCGCAGGCTTTCGTCATCAACCCCGACCTGACGGTCGGCGCTGCTGTCAAGGAAGCTGAAAAGGAAGCCGGCGCGAAGATCGAAGTCGTCGGCATGGCACGCCTCCTCCTCGGCGAAGGCGTCGAGAAGGAAGAGAGCGACTTCGCTGCTGAAGTTGCTGCTGTCGCCAAGGGCTGATAGCGCCTCATACATGTGAAAACGCAAGGGCATCGCGTGACAACGCGGTGCCCTTCGTGTATCCGGCAGTCAGCGGTGATTAACGAGGAGCCAAGATGTCGCGAGAGCCTGTCTACAAACGTGTTCTACTCAAGGCTTCCGGCGAAGCCCTCATGGGCAGCCAGGGCTTCGGTATCGACGTAGCGGTGGCGGACCGCATTGCGTCTGATATCGCTGAAGCCCGCCAGATGGGCGTCGAAGTCGGCGTCGTCGTCGGCGGCGGCAACATTTTCCGCGGCGTTGCAGTCGCTTCCAAGGGCGGCGACCGGGTCACCGGCGACCACATGGGGATGCTCGCAACCGTCATCAACGCGCTGGCGCTCGCAACCTCGCTGCGCAAGCTGAATATCGATACGGTCGTCCTGTCGGCCATCGCCATGCCGGAGATCTGTGAGAGCTTCTCCCAGCGCGCGACGCTCTACCACCTGTCGCTCGGCCGCGTGGTGATCTTCGCCGGCGGTACCGGCAATCCATTCTTCACGACCGACTCCGCTGCAGCGCTGCGCGCCGCCGAAATGGGCGCCGAAGCGATCTTCAAGGGCACGCAGGTCGACGGCATCTATTCGGCCGATCCGAAGAAGGTTCCGGACGCGACGCGCTTCGACCGGCTGACGCACAAGGAAGTGCTCGACAAGGGCCTCGCGGTCATGGACGTCGCAGCCGTTGCGCTTGCCCGCGAAAACTCCATTCCGATCATCGTCTTCTCGATCCACGAGAAGGGTGGTTTTGCTGAAATCTTGACGGGCGGTGGCCTCAAGACCATCGTATCCGACAACTGACGATAGACTGCGCCGCGTGAGACGGCGCGATTGCGACTGAGACGGGAGTATTGCTATGAGTGAAGGCATCGACATCAAGGAAATCAAGCGCCGCATGGATGGCGCGGTTTCCGCATTCAAGAGCGATATCGCATCGCTGCGCACCGGCCGTGCCTCGGCCAACATCCTGGATCCGGTGACGGTCGAAGCCTACGGTTCGCGCGTGCCGCTCAACCAGGTCGCCAACATCACCGTGCCGGAGCCGCGCATGTTGTCGGTCTCGGTCTGGGACAAGTCGATGGTTTCCGCCACCGAGCGCGCCATCCGCGAATCGAGCCTCGGCCTGAACCCGATCGTCGACGGCCAGAATCTGCGCATTCCGCTGCCGGAGCTCAACGAAGAGCGCCGCAAGTCGCTGGTCAAGGTTGCCCACGATTACGCCGAAAAGAGCAAGGTGGCGATTCGCCATGTTCGCCGTGACGGCATGGACGGCCTTAAGAAAGCCGAAAAGGACGGTGTCATTGGCCAGGATGAAAGCCGCGCCCAGTCCGATCGTGTGCAGAAGATGACGGATGAGACGATTTCCGAAATCGATCGCTTGCTTGCGGATAAGGAAAAGGAAATCATGCAGGTCTAAGGCTTTCGCCTGCGCCCCCAAGAAACCGGACGGGAAATGTCGAAACCAGCATTCGCAAGCATGCCAGAACACGTTGCCATCATCATGGATGGCAACGGCCGTTGGGCCAAGCAGCGTGGCCTGCCGCGCGCCATGGGCCACCGCAAGGGTGTCGAAGCCGTACGCGAGACCGTGCGCGCTGCCGGCGACGCTGGCGTCAAGTATCTGACGCTGTTCGCATTCTCTTCGGAGAACTGGCGCCGGCCCGAAGCCGAAGTGTCGGATCTGATGGGCCTGCTCAAGGCCTTCATCCGCCGCGATCTTGCCGAACTGCATTCCGAAAATGTCCGCATCCGGATCATCGGTGATCGCTACACGCTGCGCAGCGACATTCTCGATCTGCTGCTGGAAGCTGAAGAGACGACGCGCAACAACACTGCGCTGACGCTCGTGATCGCCTTCAACTATGGCTCGCGCGACGAGATCGCCCGGGCCATGGTGAGCCTGGCCAAGGACGTCGAGGCCGGCGTGCTGCGGGCGCAGGACGTGACACCGGCGCTGATCAATGCCCGGCTGGATACGGCTGGCATTCCCGACCCCGACCTCATCATCCGCACCAGCGGCGAGGAGCGGCTGTCGAACTTCCTGCTCTGGCAGGCCGCCTATTCCGAATTCATCTTCGTGCCGGAATACTGGCCGGACTTCGGGCGCGAACTCTTCTATTCCGCCCTCGAAAAATTCGCCGCCCGCGACCGCCGTTTCGGTGGCTTGTCGTCGCAGGCCGCAGCAGTGGGTACTTGATGCAGCAGGAACTGAAGCTCCGTATCATCTCAGGAATCATTCTGGCCGCGATCGTGCTTGCGGCGACCTGGTACGGAGGTCTGGCGTTCCGCGCGCTGTCGTCGCTGATCGGGCTGCTGATCTATTATGAATGGTCGGCGATCACAGGCCTGCAGCGTGAACAGCCGGCGGCCAATGTCGTCGGTTGGGCCGGGCAGGGCGCCATAGCCCTCGCAATCCTGCTGGAGCGCTTCGACTGGGCGCTCGGGGCTCTCCTGGCACTCTTTCTGGTCGCGATCGGCTTCGTCGTCCTGCGTGGCGTCAGCCGCTGGTTTCCGGCAGGCGTGGTCTATGCCGGGCTGACGGGGATCGCGCTCGCCGAAATCCGCGGCGCCGACCTTTCCGGCCTTCACGCCATGCTGTTCGTCTTCGCCGTCGTCTGGGCGACCGATATTCTCGCCTATTTCGTCGGCCGCGCCATCGGCGGCCCGAAGCTGGCGCCGAAGATCTCTCCCGGAAAGACGCAATCGGGCGCCATGGGCGGTGCCGTCTCGGCGGTGATTGCAGGTAGCCTGATCGCCTACATCTTCGTGCCGGGCGCCGATTGGCTGGTTGCTGCGGCGGTCGCCTTCATCCTGTCGGTCTGCAGCCAGGCGGGCGATCTCTTCGAATCCTTCATCAAGCGCCGTTTCGGCGTGAAGGATTCGAGCCATCTGATTCCCGGACATGGCGGGGTCATGGACCGCGTCGACGGTCTGATTTTTGCCTGCTTTGCGGCTTTCTTGCTTGCGACAGGTTTTTCCTTGATAAAGGGCGGAGCAGCAGCGCCGCTCGGTGCGGCACTGTTCGGACTTTGAAAGCGGCGAAAGGCGGCGGAAGAAACTTATGGAAGGCTTGACCGGTATATTCGGCTTCCTGACGGGATATATTATCCCCTTTGTATTGGTGCTCTCACTGCTCGTTTTCGTGCATGAGATGGGCCACTATCTCGTTGGCCGCTGGAGCGGCATCCGCATCCTGGCCTTTTCCGTCGGCTTCGGCCCCGAAATCATCGGATTCAGCGACCGCCACGGCACGCGCTGGAAGATTTCCGCCATCCCGCTCGGCGGCTATGTGCGATTCTTCGGGGACGAGGATGCATCGAGCAAGCCGGATACCAGTGTTCTCGACGCAATGTCCGACGAGGATCGGGCGCGCTCGTTTGCCGGCGCCAAGCTCTGGAAGCGGGCGGCGACGGTAGCGGCCGGTCCGATTGCCAATTTCATTCTGGCGATCGCCATCTTCACGGTGCTCTTCTCGATCTACGGCCGCTCTGTCGCTGATCCTGTCGTTGCCGAGGTCAAGCCTGAGAGCGCTGCCGCAGAAGCAGGCATTCTTCCCGGAGACCTGCTGATCGCGATTGACGGCGGAAAGGTCGAGACCTTCGACGATGTCCGCCGCTATGTCAGCATTCGTCCCGAGCAGAAGATTGTCGTCAGCATCGAACGCAACGGCGAGAAGATGGATCTGCCGATGGTGCCGAAGCGCACCGATATGACCGACCAGTTCGGCAACAAGATCGAGATCGGCTTGATCGGTATCGTCACCAACCAGGAGGTCGGCCATTTCCGGATCCAGACCTACACGCCGGTCCAGGCGCTCCAGGAAGGCACGGTCCAGACCTGGCATATCGTCACTGGCACCTTCAAATATATCGGCAATCTCTTTGCCGGATATATGAAGCCGGACCAGCTCGGCGGACCGATCCGCGTTGCGCAGGCATCCGGCCAGATGGCGACGCTTGGTGTTGCCGCGGTGCTGCAACTGGCAGCGGTATTGTCGGTCTCTATTGGATTGCTTAACCTCATGCCCGTCCCGGTACTTGATGGCGGGCATCTGATGTTCTATGCGATTGAAGCCGTGAGGGGAAAACCTTTGGGGTCATCGGCTCAGGAAATTGCATTTCGCATTGGTCTGGCTATGGTGCTCTCGCTAATGGTTTTTGCTACTTGGAATGACATAAGCGCGCTCATTGGATAAGGGCGTCTGGCGAGGGAAAATTACCGTTTATTTACGATGTTTCAAAGCTGTAGTGGCGAATGGGTCACGCTTCGAAATGAAGTAAACAGAAATTAACTTGCTACCTTGCTTGTATGTCAAAAGCGGGTAAAACGACACACGTGGCCGGAATCGGGGTTATCCCGGCGACGGGGACGAGAAAAAAGGTAATGGGTGAAATGAAGGCTGGTTCAAGATTTTTGAACGCAGTATCGGCGGTTGCGCTGTCTGCAAGTGTTGTGGCTTCGGGCGCAGGTGTCATTACAATCGTCTCTGCGAGTGCGGCTGAAGCCGCAGTCATTCAGCGCATCGATGTACGCGGGGCAAGCCGCGTCGGTGCGGAGGCTGTGCGTTCCAACCTCACCATTCAGCCGGGCAAGAGCTTCTCGAACACCGATATCGATGACTCGGTGAAGCAGCTCTACGGCACCGGTTACTTCTCCGACGTGAAGATCTCCGTCTCCGGCGGCACGCTCGTCGTGCAGGTCCAGGAAGCGCAGCTGGTCAACCAGGTCGTCTTCAACGGCAACCGCAAGGTCAAGGACGACAAGCTGGCGTCCGTCGTTGGTACGCACGCCTCTGGCCCGTACAACGATGCGCAGATCCAGGCCGACATCGCTGCCATCAAGGAAGCCTACGCCGCCACCGGCCGTAGCGAAGTCAACGTCACGACGCAGGTCGTTCCGCTCGGCGAAGGCCGCGTGAACCTTGCCTTCGTGATCGACGAAGGTGATCGCACCAAGATCGCCGCCATCAATTTCGTAGGCAACAATGCCTACAGTGCCGGCCGCCTCGCTGCCGTCATTCAGACGAAGCGCTCGAACTTCCTGTCGTTCCTGACGCGCAAGGACGTTTACAACGAAGACAAGCTGCGCGCCGACGAAGAAGCGCTGCGCCAGTTCTACTTCAATCGCGGCTATGCCGACTTCAAGATCGTCTCGTCCGACGCCCAGTTCGACGAAACCACGAACAAGTACACGCTGACCTTCAATATCGAAGAAGGCCCGCGCTACAACTTCGGCGCTGTCACCGTTCAGTCGACCGTCGATGGCGTCAGCGGCGAGCAGCTGCAGGGCCTCGTCAAGACGCATGAAGGTGAAGTCTATAGCGCTAAGAGCGTTCAGCAGTCCATGGAAGCGATCTCCGATCAGGTTGCTTCGGCAGGCTATCCGTTCGCCCGTGTCACGCCGCGCGGCAACCGCGACCTCGGCAACAACACGATCGGCGTCGAATATCTCGTCGACCAGGGCGAGCGTGCTTACATCGAGCGCATCGAAATCCGCGGCAACAGCCGCACCCGCGACTACGTCATCCGCCGCGAATTCGACGTCTCTGAAGGCGATGCATTCAATCAGCAGATGATCACCAAGGCGAAGCGCCGCCTCGAAGCTCTCGGCTTCTTCTCGTCGGTCAACATCAGCACGCAGCCGGGCAGCGCTCCGGACCGCGTCGTCGTTGTCGTCGATGTCCAGGATCAGTCGACCGGTTCGTTCGGTATCGGCGCCGGCTACGCTGCTGGTGGCGACGGCCTCATCCTCGAAGCCTCGATCGAAGAAAAGAACTTCCTCGGCCGCGGCCAGTACATCAAGGTTTCGGCCGGTGGTGGTCTCGAAGGTTCGCAGAGCTACGGCCTGAGCTTCACCGAGCCCTACTTCCTCGGCTATCGCCTCGCGACCGGTTTCGACCTGAACCACAGCGAGACCTCGAGCAACGACAACTACGACTACACGGAAGACAGCCTGGTTCTGCGCGCAACTGCGCCGATCACCGAAGATTTGGCTTCGACCTTCCGCTATAACTTCAAGCGTATGGACTATGACTCCAGCGGTAGCGATCTGAGCGATCTGTCGACGCCGTATCAGGATCTCGTCAACAACGGTCCGTGGATCAAGTCGTCGGTCTCGCAGACCTTCACCTACAACACGCTCGACGATATGACGTTGCCGCGTGAAGGTATCTACGCAACGCTGACCAACGAAATCGCAGGCCTCGGCGGCGACTCGCAGTTCTACAAGGTCTACGGTAAGGCCCGCTACTATCACCTGCTCGCTGACGACGCCGACATCATCGGCTCGCTCTCTGCTGGTGCTGGTTATGTCGTCGGCCTCGGCAAGGACCTGAACATCTTCGACCAGTTCACGCTGGGGAACAGCGATATCCGTGGCTTCGAAAACAAGGGTATCGGCCCGCGCGTCGGCAATGGTCCGGATGATCCGCTCGGTGGCACGACCTACTTTACGGTTTCGGCTGAAGCATCCTTCCCGATGCCTGGTTTCCCGCGTGACTTCGGTCTGCGTGGTGCCGTCTTCGCCGATGCAGGCACGCTGTTCGGCAACGACGTGAAGGTCACCAGCCCTGAAACGGTCAATGGTGAAGATGCTGCGCTCCGTGCGTCGGTCGGTCTTGGCTTGATCTGGCAGTCTCCGTTCGGCGCTCTCCGCGTCGACTACGCGATGCCGGTACTCAAGAAGGACTACGACAAGACGCAGTACTTCAAGTTTGGCATCAACAACCAATTCTGATATCGGCAGTCCGGAACCATACTGGAATTCCGTTCTGGAGCATTGCCGATGGAGCAAAATTCGTTCTTCAAGCCTCGGGATGGGGTGACGCTCTCTGAGCTCGCCCAATATCTCGGGGCAGAACTTCCCGATGCATCAAAGGCAGATGTGATCATTCGCTCTGTGGCTCCGGTCAACCGGGCCCAGGCGGGTGACCTTTGCTATGTGATCTCGCGGAAGAGCAAAGCCGAGCTTGAGACCTGCGAGGCATCAGCCGTGCTGTGCGATCCCGCGCTGTTGTCGGCGATCCCGCCGCATATCCCGGCTCTCGTGTCGAAAAACCCGCATGCGGCTTTTGCCATGGCGGGTGGCTACCTTCACCCGTCTGCGCTGCAGCCGCTTCCGGCCATGTCGGACGACGCGACTGTTGGTACCGGCGCCGTCATCGACCCGACTGCCAAGCTGGAAGCCGGCGTCGTCGTTGAGCCTCTCGCGATCATCGGTGCCAATGTCGAGATCGGCACTGGCACGCGCATCGGCGCAGGCGCGATCATCGGGCAGGGCGTCAAGATCGGCCGGAACTGCTCGATTGCGAGCGGCGCCAGCGTTCTCTGTGCCTTCCTCGGCAATCACGTGATCATCCATAATGGTGCCCGTATCGGCCAGGATGGCTTCGGCTATGCGCCGGGACCGCGCGGCATGATCAAGATCGTTCAGATCGGCCGCGTCATCATCCAGGACAATGTCGAGATCGGCGCCAACGCGACGATCGATCGCGGCACCATGGACGATACGGTGATCGGCGAAGGCACCAAGATCGATAACCAGGTGCAGATCGGCCATAACGTCAAGATCGGCCGCCATTGCGCCATCGTCTCGCAGGTCGGCATTGCCGGCAGTACCGTGATCGGGGACGGCGTGCAGATCGGTGGTCAGGCGGGCCTCAACGGCCATATTACCATTGGCAGCGGCGTGCAGATCGCCGCCAAGAGTGGCGTCGTGCAGAGCATCCCTGCAGGCGAGCGCTATGGCGGCATCCCGGCGCGTCCGATCAAGGATTTCCTGCGCGAGTCCGCGGAAATAATGATACGCTCCGGTGCGCGGGCGAGTAAAACGGGAGACAAGGAATGACTGAAGAAGCAAAGGCTTCTCTTTCGTCGGCTGACATCATCGAGATCATGAAGCTCCTGCCGCATCGCTATCCGTTCCTGATGGTCGACAAGATCATCGAGATCGATGGCGACGATTCTGCGATCGGTATCAAGAACGTCACCGCTAACGAGCCGCAGTTCACCGGCCATTTCCCGGAATCGCCGATCATGCCTGGCGTGCTCCTGATCGAGGGCATGGCACAGACGGCTGGTGCTATCTGCGCCCGCAAGGACGGCTCGAACGGCAACCTCGTCTACTTCATGACGATCGACAATGCCCGTTTCCGCAAGCCGGTTATCCCGGGCGACCGCGTTGAATTCCACGTCAAGAAGCTGAAGCAGCGTGGCAATATCTGGAAGTTCCATTGCGACGCCAAGGTTGATGGCAACCTTGCGGCGGAAGCCGATATCGGCGCGATGATCCTGCGTAAGGACCAGGCATGAGCACGGTTGCTGCCAGCGCACGTATTCACCCGATGGCCGTCGTCGAAGACGGCGCCGTCATCGGCGAGAACGTGACGATCGGCCCCTTCGCCTATGTCGGGCCGAAGGTGACGCTTCATGATAACGTGCATCTGCATCCGCATTCGATCGTGACGGGCCGCACTGAGCTCGGCAAGGGCTCGAAAGTCTTCCCGATGGCCGTGATCGGCGGCGATCCGCAGAGCGTCCATCACGCCGGCGAAGAGACGACCTTGACCATCGGCGAAAACTGCACGATGCGCGAAGGCGTGACGATCAACACCGGCACGTCGGATTTCGGCGGCAAGACGATCGTCGGCAACAACAATCTCTTCCTCGCCAATTCGCATGTGGCGCATGATTGCCGCGTCGGCAACAACGTCATCATGTCGAACAACGTCATGCTGGCCGGCCACGTCACAATCGAGGATCGCGTCATTCTCGGCGGCGGCTGTGCCGTCCATCAGTTCACCCGCGTCGGCCGCCAGGCTTTCGTCGGCGGTCTCTCCGCCGTCAGCTACGACGTCATTCCCTACGGCATGCTGAACGGCAATCCGGGCCTTCTCGGTGGCCTCAACGTCGTGGGCATGACGCGTGCAGGCATCGACCGCGCCGTCATCCACATCGTTCGCCGTGCCTACAAGGCAATCTTCGAAGGTGCCAATTCGGTGCGCGACAATGCTGCTGCGATCCGCGCCGAATATGCCGATTGCCCGCAGGTGGTCGAGATCCTCGATTTCATCGCTGCTGAAAGCGACCGGGCGCTGTCTTCGCCGACGCGGGGACAGAAAGGCTGAGTGTGTCTCTGGCTGGTGACGCTGCAAAAGGCCGTCTGGCGATCATCGCCGGCAACGGCCTTTTGCCGGCTTATGTCGCAGAGGCCGCCCGCGCCGCCGGCGATGAACCTTTCATCATCTCCCTGAAGGGCGAGCTCGACCGCTCATGGCAGGACTACGACCACGCCGTCATCGGCGTCGCCGATTTCGCGGCGCTCGAAGGCATTTTCTGTAAGAATGACATCCGCCGCGTCGTCATGTCCGGTGGCGTTCGCCGCCGCCCGGAATGGCGTGAGATACGACCCAGCTGGAAGACGATCGGCAAGGTACCCTCGGTCATACGGACGCTGCTCTCTGGCGGCGATGACACGGTGCTGCAAATGGTCATCAAGCTTATCGAAACTGATGGCCGCCGCGTCATCGGCGCCCAGGAGATCGCACCTGATCTGCTGGCCTCGGTGGGGCCGGCCGGTGTGGTCGCACCAGGCAAGGATGACATCACCGATATCCTGAAGGCGGCCGAGGCAGCAAATGCATTGGGGCTGCTCGATGTCGGACAGGGTGCCGTTTCCGTCGGCGGCCGCGTTGTTGCGCTCGAAGGCCCCGAAGGTACCGACGGAATGCTGGAGCGTGTCGCCTCGTTGCGCACAGCAGGTCGCATTTCCGCCCGCCGCAAGGGCGTCCTCGTCAAGCTCTGCAAGCCGCAGCAGGATCTGCGCGCTGATCTGCCCTCGATCGGGCCGTCAACTGTTGAAAATGCCAGGAAGGCCGGTTTGGCGGGGATAGCCGTCGAGGCGGGCAGGGCACTGGTGCTGGAACGCGAAGCGCTGATCGCTGCTGCCAATGCCTCCGGCCTCTTTGTCACTGGACTGGATCGCGGCCTGCCGTCCTGGGGGCTCGCATGAGCCGCCATTTGAAGATCGGCATCATTGCCGGCGAAGTATCCGGCGATCTGCTCGGCGGCGATCTCATCGCTGCCCTGAAGCGCATCCATGACGGCCCGTCGAACTCGTTGGCGTCGGCGGAGAGGCGCTCGAAGCGCAGGGCCTCAAATCGCTGTTCGACTATTCCGAACTGTCGATCATGGGCATCAGTCAGGTGCTCGCCAAGCTTCCAACGCTCTACAGGCTGATCCGCCAGACAACGGCGGCGCTGATTGCGGCCAAGCCCGACATCCTGATCATCATAGACAGCCCCGATTTCACTCATCGCGTTGCCAAGCGCGTGCGCACGGCGCTGCCTGATCTGCCGGTCGTCAACTACGTCTGTCCGAGTGTCTGGGCCTGGAAGGAATACCGAGCCCAGCGCATGCTCGGCTACGTCGATCATGTGCTCGCCGTTCTGCCTTTCGAGCCTGAAGTTATGCAGCGCCTCGGCGGCCCGGCGACCACCTATGTCGGACACAGGCTGACTGCGGACGCAAATCTGCTGGCTGCGCGAAGCAGCCGCGCTGCCCGAGCCATCTCGCCGGAGCAAGGCAAGACGATCATGCTGCTGCCGGGCTCGCGCTCGACCGAGATATCCAAGCTGATGCCCTTCTTCGAGGATGCGGCAAATGATCTCCTGGCGCGCGATGGCAGCGTCCGCTTCGTCATGCCCACGGTCAGCCGCCGCGAGGCTCTGGTGCGCGAGCTGGTATCGCAGTGGAAAGTGCAGCCCGAAATCTTGATCGGCAGCGATGCCAAGTGGCGGGCCTTCGGCGAGGCCGATGCGGCGCTTGCTGCCTCCGGAACGGTGATCCTCGAGCTCGCGCTCGCCGGCGTGCCGACGGTCTCGACCTACAAGACCGACTGGATCATCTCGCTGATGACCTCGCGCATCAAGACCTGGACGGCGGCGATCCCGAACCTGATTGCCGATTACGCCGTGGTACCCGAATATTTCAACGACAGCGTCCGTGGCGGAGCGCTTGCCCGCTGGATGGAGCGGCTGTCCGGCGATACCGCGCAGCGGCGCACCATGCTGGAAGGCTACGATCTCGTCTGGCAGCGCATGCAGACGGAAAAGCCACCCGGAGAGAAGGCGGCGGAGATCGTTCTCGACGTTCTGGACAAGAAAAAACCCGGTCATCGCTGACCGGGTTTCTTGTTTTTAGATTGTCCGGGCGCTTAGCGCTTGGAAACCGGAACGTAATCGCGCTGTGCTTCACCGATATAGAGCTGGCGCGGGCGGCCGATGCGCTGCTGCGGATCCTCGATCATTTCGTTCCACTGAGCGATCCAGCCGACGGTGCGGGCGAGAGCGAAGAGAACGGTGAACATGGTCGTGGGGAAGCCGAGAGCCTTCAGCGTGATACCCGAGTAGAAGTCGATGTTCGGGTAGAGCTTCTTCTCGATGAAATACTCGTCGGTGAGCGCAATGCGCTCGAGTTCCATCGCCACTTCGAGAAGCGGATCGTCCTTGATGCCGAGTTCGCCGAGAACTTCATGCGTCGTCTTCTGCATGATCTTGGCGCGCGGATCGTAGTTCTTGTAGACGCGGTGACCAAAGCCCATCAGGCGGAACGGATCGTTCTTGTCCTTGGCGCGTGCGACATATTCGGGGATACGATCGACGGAGCCGATCTCCGACAGCATGTTGAGCGCTGCTTCGTTGGCGCCGCCGTGAGCAGGGCCCCAGAGGCAGGCAATGCCGGCCGCGATGCAGGCGAACGGGTTTGCACCCGAAGAGCCGGCGAGACGAACGGTCGAGGTCGAAGCGTTCTGCTCGTGGTCCGCATGCAGGATGAAGATACGGTCCATGGCGCGGGAGAGAACCGGATTGACCGTGTACTCTTCGCAGGGAACGGCAAAGCACATGCGCAGGAAGTTCGACGCGTAATCGAGGTCGTTCTTCGGGTAAACGAAGGGCTGGCCGATGTGGTACTTGTAGGCCATTGCGGCCAGCGTCGGCATCTTGGCGATCATGCGCAGCGAAGCGACCATGCGCTGGTGCGGATCGGTGATGTCGGTCGAGTCGTGGTAGAAGGCCGACAGGGCGCCGACACAGCCGCACATGACGGCCATCGGATGCGCATCGCGGCGGAAGCCGGTGAAGAAGCGGCTCATCTGTTCGTGCACCATTGTGTGGTGCGTCACGCGGTGGTCGAAGTCCTTCTTCTGAGCTGCCGTCGGCAGTTCGCCGTAAAGCAGGAGATAGCAGACTTCCAGGAAGTCGCCGTGCTCGGCCAGCTGCTCGATCGGATAGCCGCGGTGCAAGAGAACGCCCTCATCGCCATCGATGTAGGTGATCTTCGATTCACAGGATGCGGTCGAGGTGAAACCAGGATCGTACGTGAAGGAGCCGGTGTTTTTGTAGAGTGCGCCGATATCGATGACATCTGGCCCAATCGTTCCGCTCTTTACGGAAAGATTGGCGGACTTGTCGCCGATTTTGATTGTTGCGCTTTGATCCGTCATTCTGATCCTCCAAATTGGCGGCGGCGCCATAAAAGCGCCATAGGGTTAAGCGTCCGCTCAGATTGCTATATGATAGCGCGCCTAATGCCAAGTTACCGTGACGCCATTTTGTGCATCGCAGTATCAACTTTTAGGCACTCCTGCGATGCTGTAAACGCATAGCGGAAGCCGATGATTTATTTAGGCTTTTTGCACTCACGATTTTTTGCGTTTTTTCAATCGATTATTGTTGCTGAAACGCGCGCAGGGTTGCATCTTGGTTGTATTTTAATGGGTCGCAAGGCTCTTTACATGCCGGGGTTGAAAAGCAGCGAGATCAGCCTGGAACTTTCGGGGGATGCGGCCAAATTGCCGCATCTTGAGCCAGCGCGCGCCTATTCTGGCCTCGTGCCCGTGCCAACGCGGCACGTACCGGCCACGCTCAGCGCTTATCGACTCCGATCATCCATCGGGCGCGCGATAGGCGCCATCCCGAAATGCGCCGACGAAGAGCTCGCCTACGGTGGACGCATGCTCTTCGCGCCGGTTGCGCTCGGCTTTGGTGCCGTGGCGTGGTTTGCGGCCGGCACCAGCGTCTCGCCGATCATGCCACTTTTCTTCATCGCGGTGCTGTTCACTCTGCTGGTCTTCACCGATCGGGCGCGGGAGGGGATGCGCGTCGTGATCGCCGCATTGACGTTGGTAGCGGCAGGCGTCGCGACTGCGCAATTCGAAACGTGGAGAGCCGAGACCATCCTCCTTGATTCCGCCGTGACGACGACGCTCACAGGACGGGTCGAGCGCCGGGAAAGCGATGGCCGCGGCGGCTGGCGCTATCTGCTGTCATTGCGCGCAACCGAAAACCCGGTGGTGAAACGCCCGCCCGCCCGGGTGACTGTCATCGCCCGCGGCGCCAAGTCCGAGTTCGAGACGGGAACCTGGGTGAAGGGCAGGGCGCGGCTGACGCCACCCTCCGGTCCGGCACTCCCCGGTCTCAACGACTTCGCCTTCTCATCCTATTTCGATCGCGTTGGCGCCAATGGGTTTTTCTATGGGGCGCCAACGGCGGTGACGCCGGGAGCCGCAGACGAGCATTCGCTGACCGACAGCGCCTTCGAGTGGCTCTACCGGCTGAGAAGCGGCATCGGCGATCGCATCAGGGGCATTTTGCCCGGCGATACCGGCGCTTTCGGGCCATTTCGGCAGAAACTACGGAGGCACTCCGGCAATCAGGCCTCGCGCATATCATCGCCATATCGGGCCTCAACATGGCGCTGTCTGCCGGCATCTTCTTCGTCGGGTTCCGCACGCTGCTCAGCCTGTTTCCGTCCGTCGCCCAGGCCTATCCGGTCAAGAAGATCGCCGCCGCCGGAGCGCTTGCGGCCGTCACCGCCTATTTCCTGATTTCCGGCTTCGCAGTTTCCGCCGAGCGCGCCTTCATCATGATGGCGATCATGCTGACGGCGGTGTTCTTCGACCGGCCGTCGATCAGTTTGCGCAATGTGGCGCTTTCGGCACTGATCATCATCGCCATCTCGCCCTCGGAAATCATGGGGCCGAGCTTTCAGATGTCCTTTGCCGCGACGCTGGCGCTGGTCGCCGGCTATGCGCTCTGGAAGGAGCGGCCGGCGCGCGACAAGCCATTTGCGAAATTGCGGGCGGTCAGGCTCATGTCATCGGCGGCCGGCTTCTTCGGCGGCATCCTGCTCACCTCCGTCATCGGCGGTTTCTCGACGGCGCTGTTCTCGATCGAGCATTTTCACCGGCTGACGGCCTATGGCCTGCCTGCCAATCTCGCCGCCATGCCCGTCATCTCCTTCGTCATCATGCCGGCCGGGCTGCTTGCGATGCTGTTGATGCCGTTCGGGCTGGATGCCTGGGCCTGGCAGGTGGTCGGCTTCGGTCTCGATCTGGTGATCGCGATCGCCAAGACCGTCTCGTCCTGGGGCGGTGATATCGGCGTCGGCCGGTTGCCTGCCTGGTATTTCCCGGCTGCGGTCGCGGGCTTCCTGCTATTGACCCTGCTGCGCACCCGGCTGAGGCACATCGGCACGGCAATCATGGCCCTGTCGACGCTTGTGGTCGTCATGCTTCCCGAGAAGCCCCCACCGAAGATCGTCATTGCTGAGGACGGCAGCATGGCGGGGATCATCGGTTCCAGCGCAATCGCCACCAATCGCGAGCGCCCGCCGGGTTTCATCTTCGATCAGTGGAAACGGGCTCTGGTGCTGGACAGCCATCGCGAGCCGATCTTCATCACATCGGCATCGGTCCCGCGCCGCCGGGCGAAAGATTAAGGCTGACACCAGCGCAACAGCAGGAAGCGCAGAGCGCAATCACGGCCAATGCCAGGGAAGAGCGGTTTTCCTGCGTAAAGAAAGCCTGGTGCACGGCAAAGCTGGAGAACGGCTCGGTGCTGACGGTCATCGACAATGCCGCTTACCTCGGCCCCGCCTGCGATGCATCCGATATCGTCGTCACACCGGTGCGCCTGCGGCTCGAAAGCTGCCGCTCTGGCGCACTGCTTTTTACCGGCGCTACCTTAAGAAAGACAGGCTCTGTCGAGTTGCGCTTCGATGGAGGCGCTGCAGCGGTCACCGCATCCTTCGAGGATCTCGACCGCCCCTGGACCCGCCACCGCGCCTATGACTGGCGCAGCGGCACTTTCGATGGCGATGAAGGGCCAGTCAGTGATAGCGGCGGATAAGGCCGACAAGCTTGCCCTGAACCTTGACGCGATCAGGCCCGAAGATACGGGTCTCGTAGGCCGGATTGGCAGCTTCGAGTGCGATTGATGCGCCCTTGCGGCGGAACCGCTTCAGCGTCGCTTCTTCATCGTCGACAAGGGCGACGACGATATCGCCGGCATTGGCGGTATTGGTATTGCGGATGATGACGGTGTCGCCGTCGAAGATGCCGGCCTCGATCATCGAGTCGCCCTTGACCTCAAGCGCATAGTGCTCACCGTTTCCGAGCATATCGGCGGGAACGGTGATGTCGTGGGTGTTCTGCTGGATCGCAGAAATCGGCACACCGGCGGCGATGCGGCCCATGACGGGAACCGAGATCGAGCTGCTATTGTCTTCGTTCGCCGGCTTCGGCGGCGCAACGGGCTGCGGCTTGCCGAGGCTGCCTTCGATGACGCTTGGCGAGAAGCCGCGGCGCGGCTGGATGCTGGGGCTGTAGGCCTCGGGCAGCTTGATGACTTCCAGTGCGCGGGCGCGGTTCGGTAGGCGGCGAATGAAGCCGCGCTCTTCGAGCGCTGTGATCAGGCGATGAATGCCCGACTTAGAGGCGAGGTCGAGCGCATCCTTCATTTCGTCGAAGGACGGCGGTACGCCGGACTCCTTCATCCGCTCGTGAATGAAGAGGAGAAGCTCCTGTTGTTTGCGCGTCAGCATCGAAGTCTTTCCCCAGATTCGTGAAACAAAGCCAGAACGGACACTATATGTTCCATATGTGTTCCGCAAGTGCCTAAATATTGGTAAAACTTCCCGTCATTTTTCGTCATTTTTGAAAGTTTCTTTGCCGGATTGGTTATCCGCGCTTGCGCTTTGCCCGGCGCGGCGTGCAAATCTCTGCCGGCTTCACCGGAGGGAACCGCCATGACGCATCCGCTCGATCATCTGGTACTGCCCGTCACCCACATCGATGTCGCCCGCGAGCGACTCGGCCGTCTCGGTTTCACCGTCGCCGCCAATGGCCGTCATCCGTTCGGAACGGAGAATGCCTGCGTCTTCCTCGCCGACAAGACTTATCTGGAGCCGCTCGGCATCGCGAGCCAGGCGGAGTGCGATGCCGCCGCCGCCAAGGGCAACAGCTTTGTCGCCCGCGACCAGGCCTTCCGCTTCCGCTGCGGCGATGATGGCTTCTCGGCAGTCGTCTTCGGCACTGACGATGCCGATGCGGACAGGGCCGCCTATGATGGCGCGCAGCTGAGCGGCGGTGACATGGTGGAGTTCTCGCGCCCGATCGTCATGCCCGATGGAACGCAGGCGACCGGCGCCTTCAAGCTCGCCTTTGCCGCCGATCTGAGGGCGCCCGATGTCTTCTTTTTCGCCTGCCAGCGGATCAACGCCTTTCCGGCCGATCGCAAGGTGCTGGAGACTCATGCCAACGGCGTTCTCGGCATTGTCGAGATTGCCCTCAGCGCGGAGGAACCCGACGCCTTCGCGTCGCTGTTGCAGACGGCAAGTGGCGGCGTTGCGCCCGGTGAGGCCGCCTTCGGCCTTTCCTTCGCCCTCAGTAATGTCCGGATCGCCATCTATTCCGAAGAAGGGATGGAGGCCTATTTCGATGTCGAGCCGCTTGGCACCGATAACGGCCTGCGGGCGCGGGCAATCGTCTTTACAGTCGCTGATCTGGCCGTGACAGCGGCGCATTTGGCTGCTAACGGGATCACCTACGTGAATATGAACAATCGTCTATTGGTGAAGCCGGCGCCGGGACAAGGCGCGATCTTCGCCTTCGAGGAGACCCAATGAGCAACACCAATGCAGAAGTCGCCGTCGGCGAAGGCGCTGGCCGCGTTACCTTTTCCAATGCCGGCAAGCTGTCGATCATCGCTGGACCCTGCCAGATGGAAAGCCGCGAACATGCCTTCATGATCGCCGGTGTTCTGAGCGAACTCTGCAAGAAGCTCGGCATCGGCCTCGTCTACAAGTCTTCCTTCGACAAGGCGAACCGCACCTCGCTCTCGGCGCAGCGCGGCATCGGCCTCGACAAGTCGCTCGAAGTCTTCTCTGACCTGAAGAAGGAATTCGGCTTCCCGGTTCTGACGGACATTCATACCGAGGAGCAGTGTGCGGAGGTCGCAACCGTCGTCGACATCCTGCAAATCCCGGCTTTCCTCTCGCGCCAGACCGACCTTCTAGTTGCTGCGGCCAAGACCGGCCGCGCCGTCAACGTCAAGAAGGGCCAGTTCCTGGCTCCGTGGGATATGAAGAACGTTCTCGCCAAGCTGAACGAGACGGGCAACCCGAACATCCTGCTCTGCGAGCGCGGTGCTTCCTTTGGTTACAACACGCTGGTCTCCGACATGCGCTCGCTGCCGATCATGGCGGCCATGGGCGCGCCTGTGATCTTCGATGCCACGCATTCGGTGCAGCAGCCGGGCGGGCAGGGCGGATCGAGTGGCGGCCAGCGCGAATTCGTCGAGACCTTGGCGCGTGCGGCCGTCGCCGTCGGTGTCGCCGGCGTCTTCGTCGAGACGCATGAGGATCCTGACAATGCGCCGTCGGATGGCCCGAACATGGTCTATCTGAAGGACATGCCGCGGCTTCTCGAAAAGCTTCTGGCGTTCGATGCGATCGCAAAGTCGGCCTGACATTCAAAAGGCTGACATGATCTTGTAATAGGCCACGCAGGTGGCCTGAAACGAAGGCATGTTAGGCGGCTCAAAAACGGCTGTGAAAACGCCATTGCAATCTGCGTGCCTTCGATTAAGACGATTTCAAACGATTTATCCACCCACCGAGCAGGAAGAAACCCATGACTGCAATTACCGATATCATCGCCCGCGAGATCCTCGATAGCCGTGGCAACCCCACCGTCGAAGTCGATGTCTATCTCGAAGATGGCAGCATGGGCCGTGCGGCTGTTCCGTCGGGCGCTTCGACCGGCGCGCATGAAGCCGTTGAAGTTCGCGATGGCGGCAAGCGCTATCTCGGCAAGGGTGTCGAAAAGGCTGTCGAAGCCGCCAACACCGAGATCTTCGATGCCATCGGCGGCATCGATGCCGAAAACCAGATCCAGATCGACAACATCATGATCGAGCTGGATGGCACGCCGAACAAGTCGCGTCTCGGCGCCAACGCCATCCTCGGCGTTTCGCTCGCTGTCGCCAAGGCTGCTGCTCAGGCCGCCGGCCTGCCGCTCTACCGCTACGTCGGTGGCGCTTCGGCTCACCTCCTGCCGGTTCCGATGATGAACATCATCAACGGCGGCGCACATGCCGACAACCCGATCGACTTCCAGGAATTCATGATCCTGCCGGTTGGCGCCGACTCGATCCGCGAAGCCGTCCGCATGGGCTCGGAAGTCTTCCACGTCCTCAAGAAGGAACTGTCGGCTCAGGGCCACAACACCAACGTTGGTGACGAAGGCGGTTTCGCACCGGGCCTGAAGAGCGCCCCTGAAGCCCTCGACTTCATCATGAAGTCGATCGAAAAGGCTGGCTACAAGCCGGGCGAAGACATCTATCTCGGCCTCGACTGCGCAGCGACCGAATTCTTCAAGGACGGCAAGTACGTTCTCGAAGGCGAGGGACGCACGCTGGAATCAGGCGCCATGGCCGAATACCTCGCACAGCTCGCCGCCCAGTACCCGATCATCTCGATCGAAGACGGCATGGCTGAAGACGATTGGGACGGCTGGAAGGCCCTGACCGATCTCGCCGGCAAGAAGGTTCAGCTGGTCGGCGACGATCTGTTCGTCACCAACTCGGCTCGCCTGCGCGATGGTATCAAGATGGGCGTTGCCAACTCGATCCTCGTCAAGGTCAACCAGATCGGCTCGCTGACCGAGACGCTCGACGCCGTCAACACCGCGCACAAGGCAGCCTACACCGCCGTCATGTCGCACCGTTCGGGCGAAACCGAAGATTCCACGATCGCCGATCTCGCAGTTGCCACCAACTGCGGTCAGATCAAGACCGGCTCGCTGTCGCGCTCGGATCGTCTGGCAAAATACAACCAGCTGATCCGCATCGAAGAGGGTCTCGGCCCGCAGGCCCGCTATGCCGGCCGTTCGATCATCCGCGGCTGATAGCCCTTAAAGCTCAATGCCTTGAAACCCGCGCTTCACCGGCGCGGGTTTTTTCTTGCCCACAAGAATTCATAGTCAACGGACGGTTAATCTCTGAGCGCTACTCTCTTCGCATAGGTAATGCGTTTTAGAGCATGTGTGTGTATGTGGACAAAGCATCATAAGAAAAAGAAGATCGGCCGGTTCGTGGTTCCGGCCATGACGGTCGCCTTTCTCTCCTATTTCGGCTATCATTGCATCCATGGCGATTACGGCCTGCGTGCCACCGAAGTCTTCGAGCAGCGGCGCATTGCCCGCGAGAAGGAATTGGCGACGCTGAAGGCCAAGCGCGAGCATATCGAGCAGCAGGTCGCGCTGCTGAGTGATGGCTCTCTCGATAAGGATATGCTGGACGAAAAAGCCCGTTACCAGCTGAATATGTCTCGCGCCGACGAGGTCGTCATATTCAATTCATATTCCAATTAACCGAATACTGGTTAATCGATAATTCGATAGAATTATCAGTGGCTTAATCCTGAATACGTGCCATGCATTTATGGCATTGCTGTGGCCATCTTTCTTCCCTATGGTACGCGCCACTCGAAGAACGACAAACCCATAGGGAGGGTTGTATGGCGCCTCGCAAGAACGCGACCGTTTCCAGCCGTAAAACCAGCACGAAATCCGCAGCCAAGGCCTCCAATGGTGGTCCGGTTGCCGATTTTACGCGCGATGAGGAGCTCAAGGCCTATCGCGAGATGCTTCTGATCCGCCGCTTCGAAGAGAAGGCCGGTCAGCTTTACGGCATGGGCTTCATCGGTGGTTTCTGTCACCTTTATATCGGCCAGGAAGCTGTCGTTGTCGGCATGCAGATGGCGCAGAAAGAAGGCGACCAGGTCATCACGGCTTACCGTGACCACGGCCACATGCTGGCAACCGGCATGAGCGCCCGCGGCGTCATGGCGGAACTCACCGGACGCAAGGGCGGCTATTCCCACGGGAAGGGCGGCTCCATGCACATGTTCTCCAAGGAAAAGCACTTCTACGGCGGCCACGGCATCGTCGGCGCCCAGGTGTCGCTCGGCACGGGCCTGGCTTTCGCCAACCGCTACCGCGGCAACGACTCGGTCAGCGTCGCCTATTTCGGTGATGGCGCTGCCAACCAGGGCCAGGTCTACGAAAGCTTCAACATGGCGGCGCTCTGGAAGCTGCCGATCATCTATATCGTCGAAAACAACCGTTACGCCATGGGCACCTCGACCGCCCGCGCGACGGCGCAGTCGAACTACTCGCTGCGCGGTTCGGGCTTCGGCATTCCGGGCGTCCAGGTGGACGGCATGGATGTGCGCGCCGTCAAGGCTGCCGCAGACGAAGCGCTCGAGCATTGCCGCTCCGGCAAGGGCCCGATCATCCTGGAAATGCTAACCTATCGCTATCGCGGCCACTCGATGTCCGACCCGGCGAAGTATCGCACCAAGGAAGAAGTGCAGAAGATGCGCTCCGAGCAGGATCCGATCGAGCAGGTCAAGGCTCGCCTCGTCGAAAAGGGCTGGGCTTCCGAAGACGATCTGAAGACGATCGACAAGGATGTCCGTGACATCGTCGCCGACAGTGCCGATTTCGCCCAGAACGATCCGGAGCCGGATGCATCCGAGCTCTACACCGACATTCTGCTCTAATCGGGGAGGGAACCAATGCCTATCGATATCCTCATGCCCGCCCTCTCTCCGACGATGGAAGAAGGCACGCTGTCCAAGTGGCTCAAGAATGAAGGCGACAAGGTCACCTCGGGTGACGTGATTGCCGAAATCGAAACCGACAAGGCGACGATGGAAGTCGAAGCCGTCGATGAAGGCGTGATCGGCAAGCTGCTGGTCCCGGCCGGCACCGAAAACGTCAAGGTCAACGCCAAGATCGCGATCCTGCTGCAGGACGGCGAATCGGCTGCCGATATTTCGTCGGCTGCTCCTGCTGCTGAGCCGGCTCCGGCCGCCGCTGCTCCGGCGCCTGCCGCAACCGAACAGAAGTCGGCTGCCGCTCCGGTCCCGGCCGAGCCCAAGGCATCCGTGCCGAACGATCCGGAAATCCCGGCCGGCACTGAAATGGTCTCCATGACCGTTCGCGAAGCACTGCGTGACGCGATGGCCGAAGAAATGCGCGCTGACGACAGCGTCTTCGTCATGGGCGAAGAAGTTGCCGAATATCAGGGCGCCTACAAGGTCACCCAGGGTCTCCTGCAGGAATTCGGCGCACGCCGCGTCATCGACACCCCGATCACCGAACACGGCTTTGCCGGCGTCGGCGTCGGCGCTGCCATGGCCGGCCTGAAGCCGATCGTCGAGTTCATGACCTTCAACTTCGCCATGCAGGCGATCGACCAGATCATCAACTCCGCTGCCAAGACGCTCTATATGTCCGGCGGCCAGATGGGCGCTCCGATCGTCTTCCGCGGCCCGAACGGCGCTGCAGCCCGCGTCGGCGCACAGCACAGCCAAGATTATGCTTCCTGGTACAGCCAGATCCCCGGCCTCAAGGTCGTCATGCCCTACACGGCAGCTGACGCCAAGGGCCTGCTCAAGGCTGCGATCCGCGATCCGAACCCGGTCGTCTTCCTCGAAAACGAAATTCTCTACGGCCAGCACTTCGACGTGCCGAAGCTCGACAATTTCGTTCTGCCGATCGGCAAGGCGCGCATCCACCGCCAGGGCAAGGACGTCACCATCGTATCCTTCGGCATCGGCATGACCTATGCGGTCAAGGCTGTGGCCGAGCTCGAGAAGATCGGCATCGACGCCGAACTGATCGACCTGCGTACGCTGCGTCCAATGGACCTCCCGACGGTCATCGAATCCGTCAAGAAGACCGGCCGCCTCGTCACCGTCGAGGAAGGCTACCCGCAGAACTCGGTCGGCACCGAAATCGCCACCCGTGTCATGCAGCAGGCCTTCGATTACCTCGATGCACCGGTTCTGACGATCGCCGGCAAGGACGTTCCGATGCCCTACGCCGCAAACCTCGAGAAGCTGGCGCTGCCGAATGTCGACGAAGTCGTCCAGGCAGTGAAAACCGTCTGCTACAAGTAAGGGATTGCGCGTGGCTAACGTCGAGTCGCTGATGCCGATTACTTGGTCGGTATATTGGAAGCATCTTCTTTCGACGGCATTGGTTGTTGTCGTTTGGACGTTTGTTTCGGGCTTCTTCATCGCCTTGCTCGGAGGGCTTTTTCAGCTGTCCGAGCAAGCGTTGGGGGTGATCCGTATGGCGGTACAGCTTGTCGTGGTTCTAGGCGCTTCCTTTTTTACGCTAAACTATTTCCTCTTCGCGAGTATCGGTAGAACTATTCGTGGGAAGAGACTTGAACTGGTAAGTGAGATGCCGGGAGAGAGAGACAATGCCCATTAATATTACGATGCCTGCCCTGTCTCCGACCATGGAAGAGGGCAACCTGGCCAAGTGGCTCGTCAAGGAAGGCGACACCGTCAAGTCCGGTGACGTCATCGCCGAGATCGAAACCGACAAGGCGACGATGGAAGTCGAAGCCGTCGACGAAGGCACCGTTGCCAAGATCGTCGTTCCCGCCGGTACCGAAGGCGTCAAGGTCAACGCGCTGATCGCGGTTCTGGCTGCCGAAGGCGAAGACGTGAAGGCTGCCGCAAGCGGTGCAGGTTCTGCACCGAAGGCCGAAGCCGCACCGGCGCCGAAGGCGGAAGCCGCACCTGCTGCTGCCCAGCCGGCTCCGGCCGCTGCTGCTCCGGCTCCGGCCGCAGCACCTGCTGCCGCAGCCTCGTCCGGCAACCGCACCTTCTCGTCGCCGCTCGCCCGCCGCCTTGCCAAGGAAGCCGGTATCGACCTTTCTGCCGTTTCCGGTTCCGGTCCGCATGGCCGCGTCGTCAAGAGCGACATCGAAGCTGCCGTCGCCGGCGGTGGTGCCAAGGCTCCGGCCGCAGCAGCGCCGCAGGCCGCCGCACCGGCACCTGCCGCAGCCCCGAAGGGCGCTTCCGACGAGGCCGTTCTCAAGCTGTTCGAAGCCGGTTCCTATGAACTCGTGCCGCATGACGGCATGCGCAAGGTCATTGCCAAGCGCCTGGTCGAATCCAAGCAGACCGTTCCGCACTTCTACGTCACCGTCGATTGCGAACTCGATGCGCTTCTGGCGCTCCGTGCCCAGCTCAACGATGCCGCACCGAAGTCCAAGGACGGCGTTCCGGCCTACAAGCTGTCGGTCAACGACATGGTCATCAAGGCGATGGCGCTTGCTCTTCGCGACGTTCCGGATGCAAACGTTTCCTGGACCGAAAATGCGATGGTCAAGCACAAGAACGCCGATGTCGGCGTTGCTGTCTCCATCCCGGGTGGCTTGATCACCCCGATCGTCCGCAAGGCGGAGCTGAAGACGCTCTCGGCAATCTCCAACGAGATGAAGGACCTCGGCAAGCGCGCCAAGGACCGCAAGCTGAAGCCTGAGGAATACCAGGGCGGTACCACGTCGGTGTCGAACATGGGCATGATGGGCGTCAAGCAGTTTGCCGCCGTCATCAACCCGCCGCATGCAACGATCCTCGCGGTCGGCGCAGGCGAGCAGCGTGTCATCGTCAAGAAGGGCGAAATGGCGATTGCCACCGTCATGAGCGTCACGCTCTCGACCGACCACCGTTGCGTAGACGGCGCTCTCGGAGCCGAGGTGCTGCAGGCGTTCAAGGGCTACATCGAAAACCCGATGGGCATGCTGGTCTGATCAAAGGGCGGAGGCGGAAATGACGAAGACCGTTCTTTGCTATGGCGACTCGCTGACCTGGGGCTACAGCGCCGAGACGATCGGCCGCCACGCCTATGAAGATCGCTGGCCGAGCGCGCTGCAAGCCGCTCTCGGCAGCGATGTCCGCGTCATCGCCGAAGGTCTGAACGGCCGGACCACCGCCTTCGACGACCATCTTGCCGATTGCGACCGCAACGGCGCACGCATCCTGCCGACCATTCTGCAGACGCATGCGCCGCTCGATCTCATCATCATCCTGCTCGGCACCAACGACATGAAGCCTGTCGTGGCGGGTTCGGCTTTTGCCGCCTGCCAGGGCATCGCCCGGCTGGTGCGGCTGATCCGCAATCACGCCTGGCCCTTCGAGTTCGACGGTCCGGACATCCTGATCGTGGCGCCGCCGGCGATCTGCGCGACGGGCAACGTGCCCTTCGCTGCATCGTTCCCGGGGGCATCGAAGAGTCTGCGAAGCTTGCGACGCTCTACCGCGATCTCGCCGACGAACTCGGCTGCGGCTTCTTCGACGGCAATTCCGTCGCCAAGACGACGCCGCTCGACGGCATCCATCTCGATGCCGAGAATACCCGCGCTCTCGGGCGCGGCATGGAATCGATCGTCCGGATGATGCTGGGGCTGTGACCATGGGCGGCGCTTTCGCAGCGCTTAGAGCGGCGGAACGGAAGGATGCGGCCGAGCTCGCGATCCTCGTCGATATCGGCTCGCATGGCTTTGCCTCCTGGCTGTGGTTTTGGGAGGTTGCCAACGGCAAGACCGATACGCCTCTGGAGCATGGCCGGCTGAAGATGAGCCGGGACGGCGAATGGGGTAGCTGGCAGAACGCAGTCGTTGCCGAAGCTTACGGCGAGGTCGCGGGCGCTGCAGTCGGATACGAGTTGGGCGAGGGGATCCACGCCCTCAAGACGGACCGTCCCGCACTGGCGCCCGTCATCGCCATGCAGAAGACGGTCGCCGGTGGCTGGTTCATCGGCACGCTCGCGGTCTACCGCCATCTGCGCGGTATCGGTATTGGAATGAAGCTTCTCGGTGACCAGATCGACAGGGCAAACGGATTGCCGGTCAGCCTGATCACCGCAAGCGACAATGACGCAGCGCTCGCGCTGTACAAGAAGAATGGATTTTCGGAAGCGGCGCGCGCTGACGCCGTACCGCTTTTCGAAAGCAGCAAGAAACACGAGTGGGTGCTTTTGACCCGCCTCGCCGGATAAAAAGGCAGGAAACATGGCTGAGAACTACGACGTCATCATCATCGGTTCTGGTCCGGGCGGCTATGTCGCTGCGGTGCGCGCCGGTCAGCTCGGTCTGAAGGTCGCGATCGTCGAGCGCGAGCACCTGGGCGGCATTTGCCTCAACTGGGGCTGCATCCCGACCAAGGCGCTGCTGCGCTCCGCCGAAATTCTCGATCATTCGAACCACCTGAAGGATTACGGCTTGGTTCTCGAAGGTTCGGTCAAGGCTGATACCAAGGCCGTCGTCGCCCGCTCGCGCGCCGTCTCCGGTCGCCTGAATGCCGGCGTCGGCTTTCTGATGAAGAAGAATAAGGTCGATGTCATCTGGGGCGAGGCGAAGATCACCAAGCCCGGCGAGATCACCGTTTCCAAGTCCTCGAAGCCTGTCGTCGAGCCGCAGCATCCGCTGCCGAAGAACATCAAGAGCGAAGCCGGTACCTATACGGCCAAGCACATCATCATCGCCACCGGCGCCCGTCCGCGCGCTTTGCCGGGCATCGAGCCGGATGGCAAGCTGATCTGGACCTATTTCGAAGCGCTGAAGCCGGATGTCCTGCCGAAGTCGCTGATCGTCATGGGCTCGGGTGCCATCGGCATCGAATTCGCGAGCTTCTACCGCTCGATGGGCGTCGACGTCACCGTCGTCGAAGTCATGCCGACGATCATGCCGGTCGAGGACGCTGAGATCACCGCGATCGCCCGCAAGCAGCTCGAAAAGCGTGGGCTGAAGATCTTCACCAGCGCTAAGATCACCAAGGTCGAAAAGGGCGCAGACAGCGTTACCGCGACCGTCGAGACAGCTGATGGCAAATCGCAGCAGATCACCGCTGACCGGATGATCTCGGCCGTCGGCGTTCAGGGCAATATCGAAAATCTCGGCCTCGAGGCGCTCGGCGTGAAGACCGACCGCGGCTGCGTCGTCATCGACGGCTACGGCAAGACGAACGTGCCCGGCATCTACGCCATCGGCGACGTCGCCGGCCCGCCGATGCTCGCCCACAAGGCCGAGCATGAAGGCGTCGTCTGCATCGAGAAGATCGCCGGCCTGCCGAACGTCCACCCGACCGACAAGAGCAAGGTCCCGGGCTGCACCTATTGCAACCCGCAGGTCGCCTCGGTCGGCCTCACCGAAGCCAAGGCCAAGGAACAGGGCCGCGACATCCGCGTCGGCCGCTTCTCCTTCGTCGCCAACGGCAAGGCGATCGCGCTCGGCGAAGACCAGGGCATGGTCAAGGTCATCTTCGACAAGAAGACCGGCGAACTGCTCGGCGCCCACATGGTCGGTGCCGAAGTCACCGAGCTCATCCAAGGCTTTGTCGTCGCCATGAACCTGGAAACGACCGAAGAAGAACTGATGCACACGATCTTCCCGCATCCGACCGTTTCGGAATCGATGAAGGAAGCCGTGCTCGACGCTTACGGTCGCGTGCTGAACGCTTGATAATTTCCGTTTCCGCCCTCTCTATCAGGATGGTGTGAACTGTCCTGACGGGGCGGAAAAACGAAAGGAAATCATCATGTCAATGGGTACGCAGGCACTGCTCATCTTCCTGCTGATCGGGCTCGTCGCTGGCTTTCTGGCAAGCCTCGTGGTTGGCGGCGGCGGTTTGATCCGGTGCTTGCTGAGCGGCATCATCGGCGCCTTCGTCGGTGGCTTTCTGTTCAATGCGCTGGGCATCTCGCTCGGCATTGAAAATGCATTGGTTGTACAGATCATTCACGCCACCGTCGGCGCCATCATCGTGGTGCTGATCGCCAGGGCGATAGCGTAGGCAGACCGGGAAACGGAAGGACGGATATGGAAGGCGTAGGCTGGCTGGCGGCAATCATCATCGGCGGTTTTGCGGGCTGGCTCGCGGGCAAGCTGATGGATGCGCGATACGGCATTCTGCTGAATATCGTGCTCGGTATCGTCGGCTCGGTCGTCGCGACCGCAATCCTGGCGCAGTTCCATATCGAAGTGGCCGGCGGGCGGCTTGGCTACTTCGTCACCGGATTCCTGGGCGCTTGCCTGCTGATATTCTTCGCCCGGCTCGTCCGGCGATGATGCACATGATCGGCCGATTGTAACGGACGGCTAAAAGACTTATGTGCAGACTGATGAAGCCGCATTGGGGCGGCGGAAAGTTGACACGGTAATGGTAACCATTCTCGACACGATCAATCCCGACGCCAAGCGCGTGCGCCATCCGGAAAAGGCCCACCGGCCGGACCAGGAAGTTCTGCGCAAGCCGGAATGGATCCGTGTAAAGGCGCCGACCTCCAAGGGCTATGCCGAAACCCGCTCGATCGTGAAGGAGCACAAGCTCGTCACCGTGTGCGAGGAAGCCGGCTGCCCGAATATCGGCGAGTGCTGGGACAAGAAGCACGCCACCTTCATGATCATGGGCGAGATCTGTACCCGCGCCTGTGCCTTCTGCAACGTCTCCACCGGCAAGCCGAATGCGCTGGATATGGCAGAGCCCGAGAACGTCGCCAAGGCCGTCAAGCAGATGGGCCTCAGCCACGTCGTCATCACCTCCGTTGACCGCGACGACCTGGAAGACGGCGGTGCCGAGCATTTCGAGAAGGTCATCTGGGCGATCCGCGAGGCCTCGCCGATGACGACGATCGAAATCCTGACCCCTGACTTTTTGAAGAAGCCCGGTGCGCTGGAGCGTGTCGTCGCCGCCAAGCCAGACGTTTTCAACCACAATATGGAAACCGTCGCCGGCAACTACCTGACCGTCCGTCCCGGCGCCCGCTATTTCCACTCCATCCGCCTGCTTCAGCGCGTGAAGGAACTGGATCCGACCATGTTCACCAAATCAGGCATCATGGTCGGCCTCGGCGAAGAGCGCAACGAAGTGCTGCAGCTGATGGACGACCTGCGCACCGCCGACGTCGACTTCCTGACGATCGGCCAGTATCTGCAGCCGACCCGCAAGCACCACAAGGTCGAAAGCTTCGTGACGCCGGAGGAATTCAAGTCCTACGAGACCGTTGCTTACACCAAGGGCTTCCTGATGGTTGCTTCGAGCCCGCTGACGCGCTCCTCGCATCACGCCGGCGACGACTTCGCCCGTTTGAAAGCGGCGCGCGAAAAGAAGCTGCTGATCGCCGCAGAATAAAATCCCTGCTTGCATTTTCGAGAAGCCGCGGCGATTTTCGCCGCGGCTTTTTGTTTGCCGAAATGCGGAGCGATGCGATGCCGGCCTATATGGACGATCTCGACCAAGCCGTCAGCCTGATCCGCGGCTCAGGGCGCATCATGGTCGTCGGCTGCTCCGGCGGGGGCAAGAGCACGCTGTCGCGAAAAATTGCCGGCCTTCTCAGCCTGCGGCATGTCTCGATGGACAGGGAATTCTTCTGGCTGCCCGGCTGGGTCAAGCGCGAGAAGGCCGAGGAGCGCGCGCTGATCACCGAGGTTGTCAACGGGGAAGCCTGGCTGATGGACGGCACCGGCCCCTCGACCTTCGATATCCGCGTGCCGCGCACGCAGTTCATCATCTGGGTGCGCATGCCGCGATGGATCTGCCTCTGGGGCATTTGCAAGCGCGCGTTCTTTCACCTCGGCAAGACACGGCCGGACATGGCGCCCGGCTGCCGCGAACAGCTGCCGGACCGCGAATTCCTCACCTACATCTGGACTTTCGAGCAGCGGTTTTCGCCGCTCGTCGTTGCTGGTATCGATCGCTATGGCCCTGATATCCCGGTTTTGCAGCTGAAAAGCCGGCGAGACGTCAGCCGCCTTCTTGATCTTCTCGGCGCGCCCGCTTAACTGCGCTTCATGCCGCAATTCGAAACGCATCGCCCCGTTCCCCATACAGCCGAGCAGATGTTCGACCTCGTCGCCGATGTCGAGCGCTATCCGGAATTCCTGCCGCTCTGCGAGGCGCTGACGATCCGCAGCCGCAAGGAACGCGACGGCAAGACCCTGCTCGTCGCCGACATGACGGTTGGCTACAAGGCGATCCGCGAGACATTCACGACGCAGGTGCTGCTGAACAAGGCAGAGCGCGTCATTGACGTGAAATATATCGACGGCCCGTTCAAGTATCTCGACAACCGCTGGAGCTTCACCGAAGCCACACCGGGCTCGATGGTCAATTTCTTCATCGACTATGAGTTCAAGAGCCGCATTCTCGGCGCGCTCATGGGCACGATGTTCGACAGGGCTTTCCGCATGTTCACGGAAGCCTTCGAAAAGCGCGCATCGGCGATCTACGGTAGCTGACGCCTACCGGTCCAGGAAGTGGTCGAAGACCTGGTTTGCCGGATAGGCGTAGTAGCCCCGATCCACGAAACTGCGCCGGTAGAGGCAGTTCCGCAGAGCCACGTTGTAGATCATGCTGTGCGTATCCGGCGAGCCGCGATGAGACATCGCTTCGGGTTGGCAATAGGACAGCGCTCGATCGTAGCGGGCGAGCAGCACCGGGTCGGAATCGACACGGATGCCGGAATAGGTCTGATAGTTGGACGGTGCTTCCGCGGCAGAAATACAGCCGAGGCTCAATGCAACGCCGATGGCAGCCAAATATCGCATGGGAACATCCTTCAAAACCGGCAGCGGCCGGCAACGCGGCTGAAACGGTGGCAGAAGACTTTTGTTCCCGGATGCTACTTCAGCGCCAGCAGCATTTCCAGCGCCGTCTTGACGGTCGCAAGCCGCACCTTGTCGCGACCGATATCGCCATAGAGCATCTTGTGATGCATGAGCGCACCCTGCCGCGACTTTGCTGCGAGATGGACGAGGCCGACAGGCTTTTCCGCCGAGCCGCCGCCAGGCCCGGCAATGCCGGTCACCGCCACGGCAAAGGCAGCGCGCGAGCGGAAGAGGGCGCCATGCACCATCTGCCGCGCGGTTTCCTCGGATACGGCGCCGAAGCGCGCAAGCGTCTGCTCCTGGACGCCGAGCATCTCCATCTTTGCCGTGTTCGTATAGGTGACGAAGCCGCGGTCGACGACGGCGGAGGATCCCGAGATTTCCGTCAAGGCGCCGGCGATCAGTCCGCCCGTGCAGCTCTCCGCCGTCGAGACCATTAACTCCTCTGCCGAGAATTCCCGGATGATCTTTTCAGCAAGCGCCAGGATCTCGGCCGTGAACATCGTCAATCCCTCGCGCCGCGGAAGACGACGGTCGCGGTGGCGATGGCGGCAATGCCCTCGCGGCGGCCGACGAAGCCGATCGTCTCGTTGGTCGTCGCCTTCACCGAGCAGCGGCCGATCGAAATGCCGAGGAACTCGGCAATATTGGCGCGCATTTCGTCGCGATGCGGCCCGACCTTCGGCGCTTCAGCAATCAGCGAGACGTCGGCATTCATGATCGTCCCGCCGCAGTCGCGCACGATCTTGGCGGCATGCTCGAGGAAGATCCGCGAGGCGGCACCTTTCCACTGCGGGTCGGATGGCGGAAAATGGTCGCCGATATCGCCGGCGCCGCAGGTGGCGAGCAGCGCATCGGTCAGCGCATGCAGCGCCACGTCGGCATCCGAATGTCCCTTCAGCTTCTGATCGTGCGGAATGAACAGGCCGCAGAGCGTCACGCCGTCGCCGGGCTCCAGCTGGTGGACGTCATAGCCGTTGCCGGTGCGCACGTCGGGCAGGGCCGATGACGACAGGCGGTTGTCGGCAAGGGCGATATCGCGCTTCACGGTCAGCTTCATGTTGTCGGCAGCTCCTTCAACGATGGTCACGGGAATGCCCGCCCATTCGGCAATCGAGGCATCGTCGGTGAAATCGCTCCGGCCGGATTGATGCGCATCTTCATGCGCGGCCAGAATGGTGTCGAAAGCGAAGGATTGCGGCGTCTGCGCCGCAAAGAGATGCTCGCGCGACACGGTCTCCAGCACGGTTCCCGTCTTGTCGGCGCGTTTCAGCGTGTCGGCGACGGGCGTGGCCGGAAGGACTGCGGGCGCTCCGGCAATCAGCGCATCGGCGACGCGGTCGAGCAGCACATGGTCGAAGAACGGCCGCACCGCATCGTGAATGAGAACGTGGCTGATGCCCTTGTTCTTGAGATGACGCAGGCCGGCTAGCACCGATTGCTGGCGCGTCGCGCCGCCATGCACCGCCTCGATCGGCGTCGCCGAAAGGATATGGCGCAGCGCCTTGTCGAACAGCGCCTCGTCGTCGGGATGGATGACCACGACGATATGGGCGGCGTGCTCCCATGTCATGAAGTTTTCAAGCGTATGGGCAATAACCGGCTTGCCGCCGACCATGCGATACTGCTTCGGCCCTTCGACGGAGGCACCAGCACGCTCGCCGCGCCCCGCGGCGACGACGACGATCCCGGCCGATAGTGGTTGCTTCGAATGCATTTGCGGCATAAATCCCTAAAATATGCAGAAAGCGACGTAAGTGCTCTATAGCCTTGGTCATCGGCTTTCCAGCATCTGCCCGAAAAATATCAATTCCAACCAAAGCCTCTTGGCAAGCCATTCGTCTATGGCTAAAAATAGTGCAGCAATATTGTGTGCCTGAAAGATAATCAATTGCATCCAGTGAACCTAGCAGCGCCATTGCAGATCGGAAACGTCTCCGTGCGCAACCGCGTCGCGCTGGCGCCGATGTCCGGCGTCACGGATATGCCGTTCCGGCAGCTGGCCTGGCGCTATGGCGCCGGCCTCGTCGTCACCGAGATGGTGGCGAGCCGCGAGCTGGTCAATAACACCGCCGAATCCTGGTCGCGCCTGAAGGCTGCCGGCTTCAAGCCGCATATGGTGCAGCTTGCCGGGCGCGAAGCCTATTGGATGGGCGAGGCGGCCAAGGTCGCCGCCGATGCAGGCGCCGATATCATCGACATCAACATGGGCTGCCCGGCCAAGAAGGTGATCGGCGGCTATTCCGGCTCGGCGCTGATGCGCGATCCCGATCACGCCCTGACGCTGATCGAGGCGACCGTGAAGGCTGTCGATATCCCTGTCACGCTGAAGATGCGCCTCGGCTGGGACGAGAATTCGCTGAACGCCCCTGATATCGCCAAGCGTGCCGAGGAGGCAGGCATCCAGCTGATCACCATCCATGGCCGAACGCGCATGCAGTTCTACGAGGGCAAGGCGGATTGGGACGCGATCCGCGCCGTCAGCGATGTCGTCTCGGTGCCGCTGATCGCCAACGGCGATGTCAACACGCCCGAAGATGCCCAAGAAATTCTCCGCCGCTCGGGCGCCGATGCGGTGATGATCGGCCGCGGCTGCCAGGGCCGTCCGTGGCATGCCGGTGTGCTGGCCGGTGCTGCCGGTCCGGAAAGCGCGGAGATCGCCGATATTGCGGTCGAGCACTACCGGATGATGCTGGAATTCTACGGCGAGCATGTCGCCATCCGCCACTCCCGCAAGCATCTCGGCTGGTATCTCGAACGATACGCCCCAGGCCTTTCCGGGAAGACAGGGCGGCGATCATGACTTCGAACCAGCCGCTGGAGGTGGAGCGGCGGCTTCACGATGCGCTCTCTGCAGGTGCAGAGGCAGTTCAGAGCCGGGAGGCGGCATGACGGACAAGACGCAGGCCGATCAGACGAGTGGCGTAGCGATGGCAGTGCTGAACGCCATCCAGAACCCCGTCATCATGGTGGATGAGCAGGGGCTCGTCGCCTTCGCCAATTGGGAGGCCGAAGCCTTCTTCGGCGCCAGTGCCTCGCATCTGGCGCGCTACAGGATCTCGACCTTCATTCCTTTCGGCAGCCCGCTGCTGGCGCTGATCGATCAGGTCCGAGAGCGTCGCGCTCCGGTCAACGAGTATCGCGTCGATCTGAGCTCGCCGCGGCTTGGCCAGGACAAACTGGTCGATCTCTATGTCGCCCCTGTCATCAGTGCCCCGGGCTCCGTCGTCGTCGTCTTCCAGGAACGTTCGATGGCCGACAAGATCGATCGTCAGCTGACCCATCGCGCCGCGGCGCGCTCCGTCACCGGGCTGGCCTCGATGCTGGCGCATGAAATCAAAAACCCGCTCTCCGGCATCCGCGGCGCGGCACAGCTGCTGGAACAATCGGCCGTCGATGAGGACCGGGCGCTGACCCGGCTGATCTGCGACGAGACCGACCGCATCGTCTCGCTTGTCGACCGTATGGAAGTCTTCTCCGACGAGCGCCCCGTCGATCGCGTTCCGGTCAACATCCATTCGGTCCTCGATCATGTGAAGGCCGTGGCCAAGGCAGGATTTGCCCGCCAGATCCGCATCACCGAGAATTACGATCCGTCGCTGCCGGCCGTTTATGCCAATCGCGACCAGCTGGTGCAGGTCTTCCTCAATCTGGTGAAGAACGCCGCCGAGGCTGTCGGTGAACGGCAGGACGGCGAGATCCTGCTGACGACCGCCTATCGTCCCGGCATCCGCCTCTCCGTCGCCGGCACCCGCGAAAAAATCTCGCTGCCGCTGGAGTTCTGCGTGCAGGACAATGGTCCGGGCGTGCCCTCCGACCTGCTGCCGCATCTCTTCGATCCCTTCATCACCACCAAGACCAATGGCAGCGGCCTTGGCCTTGCTCTGGTCGCCAAGATCATCGGCGACCATGGTGGCATCATCGAATGCGACAGCCAGAACAACAAGACCACCTTCCGTGTCCTGATGCCGGCATCCAAGGATGCCTCTTCCGATGACGCGGCAATTGCAAACCCCACAGGAACTTCTCGATGACAGCAACGATTCTCGTCGCAGATGACGATGCGGCAATTCGTACGGTGCTCAATCAGGCGCTCAGCCGCGCAGGCTACGATGTCCGCATCACCTCGAACGCCGCCACGCTCTGGCGCTGGGTTTCGGCGGGCGAGGGCGATCTTGTGGTGACCGACGTCATCATGCCCGACGAGAACGCCTTCGATCTGCTGCCGCGCATCAAGAAGGCGCGGCCGGATCTGCCGGTGCTGGTCATGAGTGCGCAGAACACCTTCATGACGGCGATCAAGGCATCCGAGAAGGGCGCCTACGATTACCTGCCGAAGCCCTTCGATCTGACGGAGCTGATCGGCATCATCGGCCGGGCGCTGGCCGAGCCGAAAAAGAAGCCCGCCAAGCTCGACGAGGATATGCAGGACGGTATGCCGCTGGTCGGCCGCTCCGCCGCGATGCAGGAAATCTACCGCGTGCTGGCGCGCCTGATGCAGACCGACCTGACGCTGATGATCACCGGTGAGTCCGGTACCGGCAAGGAACTCGTCGCCCGCGCGCTGCACGATTACGGCAAGCGCCGCAACGGTCCCTTCGTCGCCATCAACATGGCCGCCATCCCGCGCGATCTCATCGAGTCCGAGCTCTTCGGTCACGAGAAGGGCGCCTTCACCGGCGCGCAGAACCGCTCGACCGGCCGTTTCGAACAGGCCGAGGGCGGCACGCTCTTCCTCGACGAAATCGGCGATATGCCGATGGATGCGCAGACTCGTCTTCTCCGCGTCCTGCAGCAGGGCGAATACACCACCGTCGGCGGCCGCACGCCGATCCGCACCGACGTGCGCATCGTCGCCGCCACCAACAAGGACCTGAAGCAGGCGATCAATCAGGGCCTGTTCCGCGAGGACCTCTATTACCGCCTCAACGTCGTGCCGCTGCGCCTGCCGCCGCTGCGTGACCGCGCGGAGGATATTCCCGACCTCGTCCGTCACTTCATCCAGCAGGCGGAAAAGGAAGGTCTCGGCACCAAGCGATTCGACCAGGAAGCGCTGGAGCTGATGAAGGCCTATGCCTGGCCGGGTAACGTTCGCGAGCTCGAGAACCTGATCCGCCGCCTGATGGCACTTTATCCACAGGATGTGATCACCCGCGAAATCATCGAGAGCGAGCTGCGCTCCGACGTGCCTGATAGCCCGATCGACAAGGGCCCGATCCGCTCGGGTTCGATGACCATCGCCCAGGCCGTCGAAGAGAATATGCGCACCTATTTCGCCAGCTTCGGCGAGAATCTGCCGCCGCCCGGCCTCTATGACCGTGTTCTGACGGAACTGGAGTATCCGCTGATCCTGGCAGCGCTGACAGCGACCCGCGGCAACCAGATCAAGGCGGCCGATCTTCTCGGTCTGAACCGCAATACGCTGCGCAAGAAGATCCGTGAGCTCGGCGTTTCGGTCTACCGGAGCTCCCGCACAGCTTGACAATGTGGCGGGATGCGTTGCATTTTCGCCACAATGCGTTGCTTAAAGGTCACGCATGGGGTTTGGACAATCGTAACCATAACAGATGGTCTGTGCCGCTGATCTCTTCATTCAGGGATTGAGCGAACGCTTTCGATTTCCGGTCCGTTGGTTGCAGATGTGGCGTGGCGGCGATTTGCTGCCAGGAGAATGACCTGATGAAGCAGGATGCGGCATCGCCTGCGGCGGGTGAAGAGGGAGTTGCGATCGTTACCGATCGTCGCGCGCTTTTCGCATTGCCAGGCCTCATGCTGGCGGGTGGTGCGCTGCTCTGCGCCACCGCAACGCTCTTCGTGCTGCTCGGCTTCACGCCGATCGAGCCGACCTCGCGCGTCGTCATCACCTCCGTCGTCGTCAATTCCTTCTTCGTCCTTGGCCTGATGGCGCTGATCGGCCGTGAGGTTGCGCGACTGATGAAGGCACGAACCCGTGGAAGGGCCGCAGCGCGGCTTCACATCCGCATCGTCGTGCTTTTCTCGCTGGTGGCGATCACCCCGGCGATCCTCGTCGCCCTCTTTGCGAGTATCACGCTGAACGCTGGTCTCGACCGGTGGTTCTCGCTGCGCACCCAGTCGATCGTCAGCTCGTCGCGCAATGTCGGCCAGGCCTACATGATGGAGAATGCCAGCTATCTTCAGGGCCAGACGGTCTCGATGGCGAACGACCTGGAGCGCAACCGCACGCTCTATAATCTCGACCGTACCGGCTTCGCCGATCTGATGACCCGTCAGGCGCGAGGACGCGGCCTGCTCGGCGCCTTCCTGGTCGAAAGCAACGGCGCGGTGATCACGCAGGCGGATATCAAGACCGAGAAGCCGCTGCCGGCCATTCCGCAGGATGCGCTGACCAAGGCCGCCGCCGGACAGCCGACGCTGATTCCTCCGGGTGTCACCAACCTCGTCGGCGCCATCATCAAGCTCGAATCCATTCCTGACGCATTCCTCTACACGGTGCGTGCCGTCGATCCGAAGGTCATGGGCGCGATGCGCCTGATGCAGGAAAATGCCAGCGAATATCAGTCGATGGAGGCGGGGCGCGTCTCACTGCAGATCGCCTTTGCGGTTCTCTATATCGGTTTCGCGCTGATCGTTCTGCTCGCCGCCATCTGGACCGCGATTGCCGTTGCCGACCGTATCGTCCGCCCGATCCGGCTGCTGATCACGGCTGCCGATAGCGTTGCATCCGGCAATATGGATATCGTCGTCCCAGTTCACGCCGTCGATGGCGACGTCGCCAACCTGTCGCGCACCTTCAATAAGATGATCTCGGAAATCCGCACCCAGCGTGACGAAATCCTCGAGGCGAAGGACGAGGTGGACGACCGCCGCCGTTTCATCGAGGCCGTGCTGTCGGGCGTTACCGCTGCCGTCATCGGCGTCGAGAGCGACCGCCGCATCACCATCGTCAACAGCTCGGCCGAGACGCTGATGGCGCTCGAAGCGCCCGATATGCTTGGCAAGCAGCTTTCCGATATCGCCCCCGAGGTCGATCAGGTCCTCACCGAGGCCGCACAGCGCTACCGCGGCGATTTCCGCAAGCAGATCGCTCTGGTGCGCGGCGGCACGGTCCGTACGCTCAGCGTCCAGGTGACGCGTGAAGAGGTGAGGGAGAGTGGCGAATCCTACGTCATCACCCTCGACGACATCACCGATCTCGTCATTGCCCAGCGTTCGACCGCCTGGGGCGACGTTGCCCGCCGCATCGCCCACGAGATCAAGAACCCGCTGACGCCGATCCAGCTGTCGGCCGAGCGCATCCAGCGCCGCTACGGCAAGCAGATCAATCAGGACGACAAGACCGTCTTCGACCAGTGCACGGACACGATCATCCGTCAGGTCGGCGATATCGGCCGCATGGTGGACGAATTCTCGGCTTTCGCCCGCATGCCGAAGCCGACCAAGGAACCGAGCGATCTGCGCGACATCCTGCGCGACGCAATGTTCCTGCGCGAGATGGGCAACACCCATGTCAGCTTCCTGCAGGAGCTCGGCGAACGGCCGCTTGAAGGCATGTTCGACAGCCGCATGCTGGGTCAGGCCTTCGGCAACCTGATCAAGAACGCCGTCGAGGCGATCGAAGCCGTACCGAGCGAAGAACGCGACGAGCGTAAGGTGCTGGTGCGGGCAGCTATGGACGAAGGCCGTGACCGCTTCACCGTCGATGTCATCGATAACGGCCGCGGTCTGCCGGTGGAAAACCGGCACAGCATTCTAGAGCCTTACATGACGATGCGGGAGAAGGGCACAGGCCTGGGCCTCGCCATCGTCAAGAAAATCATTGAAGAGCATGGCGGGCAGCTTGAGCTGCATGATGCGCCCGCAGAATTTGACCAGGGAAGAGGAGCCATGATCCGCGTGCATCTGCCGCGTCTCGAGCCGGCATCCTCCGCCCCTGCCGAAAGCGACAAGGAAAGCGTTTATGGCCTCTGATATTCTCGTCGTCGACGATGAGCATGACATTCGCGAGATCGTGTCCGGGATACTGTCCGACGAGGGCCACGAAACCCGCACCGCTCACGATAGCGATAGTGCGCTGGCAGCGATTTCCGATCGCGCCCCGCGGCTGATCTTCCTCGACATCTGGATGCAGGGCAGCAAGCTCGACGGGCTGTCGCTGCTCGACGAGATCAAGACGCGCCATCCCGATATTCCGGTGGTGATGATCTCGGGTCATGGCAATATCGAAACGGCCGTTTCCGCCATCAAGCGCGGCGCTTTCGATTTCATCGAGAAGCCCTTCAAGGCTGACCGCCTGATCCTGATCGCCGAGCGCGCGCTCGAAAATTCCAAGCTGAAGCGCGAAGTCTCCGAGCTCAAGAAGCGGGCGGGCGACGCCGTCGAGCTGATCGGCACCTCGGTTGCCGTCTCGCAGCTGCGCCAGACGATCGAGAAGGTCTCGCCGACCAACAGCCGCATCATGATCTTCGGCGCATCCGGTTCCGGCAAGGAGCTGGTGGCGCGGATGATTCACAAGAAGTCGACGCGCGCCAATGGTCCATTCGTGGCGCTGAATGCCGCCAACATCACCCCGACCGGATGGAAATCGCGCTCTTCGGCACCGAGGGTTCGCCCGGCCAGGCCCGCAAGATCGGCGCGCTGGAAGAGGCCCATCGCGGCATTCTCTATCTCGACGAAGTCGGCGAAATGCCGCGCGAGACGCAGAACAAGATCCTTCGTGTGCTCGTCGACCAGCAGTTCGAGCGCGTCGGCGGCTCCAAGCGCGTGAAGGTCGATGTCCGCATCATCTCCTCGACCGCCTACAATCTCGAAAGCCGCATTGCCGAAGGCTGGTTCCGCGAAGACCTTTATCATCGTCTGGCCGTCGTGCCGGTCCGGGTTCCGGCACTGGCCGAGCGCCGCGAGGACATTCCGTTCCTCGTCGATCAGCTGATGCGTCAGATTTCCGAACAGGCCGGCATTCGCTTGCGCCGCATCGGCGATGACGCGATGGCGGTTCTGCAGGCCCATGACTGGCCGGGCAATATCCGCCAGCTCCGCAACAACATCGAGCGTCTGATGATCCTTGCCCGTTCCGACGGTCCGGACGCGCCGATCACCGCCGACATGCTGCCGACCGACCTCGGCGACATGCTGCCGAAGGTCTCGGCCAAGAACGACTATCACATCATGACGCTGCCGCTGCGTGAAGCGCGCGAGATGTTCGAGAAGGATTATCTGATCGCCCAGATCAACCGCTTCGGCGGCAATATCTCGCGCACCGCCGAGTTCGTCGGCATGGAGCGCTCGGCGCTTCACCGCAAGCTGAAGTCGCTCGGCGTCTAAGCTTTTGCCGGCGCAGATCCTGCGCCGGTTCATGTCATTGCCCCAGCATCAGGTTTCCCATGCCCAGAATTTCCTACGTCAACGGCCAGTATGTCACGCATTCCGAAGCAGCCGTTCATATCGAGGACCGCGGCTATCAGTTTGCTGATGGCGTCTATGAGGTCTGCGAAATCCGCCACGGCTATATCGTCGATATCACCCGTCACCTCGACCGCCTGCACCGCTCGCTGAGCGAGCTGCGCATCGCCGCGCCGATGAGCCGGGCAGCGATGGTGCATGTGATTCGCGAGACGGTTCGGCGCAACAAGGTGAAGAACGGCCTGTTCTACATGCAGGTCACCCGCGGCGTCGCGCGCCGTGACCATGTGTTCCCGGCCGAAGGCACCAAGCCGTCGATCGTCATCACCGCGAAAAGCACCGATGCATCGGTTATTGCGAAGAAGAATGCCAATGGCATCAAGGCGGTGACCGTGTCCGACAACCGCTGGGACCGCGTCGATATCAAGACCGTCGGTTTGCTGCCGAACGTCATGGCCCGCCAGCAGGCGAAGGAAGCCGGGGCCCAGGAAGCGATCTATGTCGACCGCGACGGCTTCGTTACCGAGGGTGCCGCAACCAATGTCTGGTTCGTCGATGCCGACGGCACGCTCGTCACCCGTCCGGCAGAGCATGGCATCCTCAAAGGGATTACCCGCACCACCTTGCTCGATGTCGGCGCCAAACTGGGCCTCAAGGTCGCGGAACGTAAGTTCACCGTTGCCGAAATGCTGGCTGCACGCGAGGTTTTCATCACGGCGGCGACAAGCATTTGTTTTCCCGTGGTTTCCATCGATGGACAGACGATCGCCAATGGCCATCCCGGAAGCGTGTCGCAGAATATTCGGGAAGCCTTTTTCGACGTTGCGGAAAAGATTGCGATTTGATACCAAGATTTGCTGGACGCAGGGGTGAGGGTTACCTGCCGATGGCCTGGAGAGGTTGATTAGTATTCTACCGGCTGAAACACGCCGGCAATAAAGAAAGAAGCGGCGCGATGGCGGAACGTTCTCAGAATCTGCAGGACTTATTTCTCAATACTGTTCGCAAGCAAAAGATTTCCCTTACAATTTTTCTGATTAACGGCGTTAAGCTCACGGGCGTTGTCACGTCTTTCGACAATTTCTGCGTTCTTCTTCGCCGTGACGGTCATTCGCAACTCGTGTATAAGCACGCGATCTCGACGATCATGCCGGGCCAGCCCATGCAGATGTTCGAGAGCGAAGAAGCCGCTTCCTGATAGGATCAGAAGTCATTTCGACACGCGATACGAAGAACGATTCCATCATCCCGGAAGCCGAAAAGCTCCGGGACGATATGCGTGCGACCGTCGTCGTGCCCGTGCTCAAGCAGGGCCGGGGACGTGGCGCCGCATCCGATGGTGCAATCTCCACGACACGTTCGCCGGAAAGCCGGCTTGAAGAAGCAAGCGGCCTCGCCGAAGCGATCGACCTCGATGTCGTCTATGGCGCCGTCGTCCCGATCAATGATCCCCGGCCTGCAACGCTGCTAGGCACCGGCAAGATCGAAGAGATCAAGGCCAAGCTGGACGAGCATGATTCGGGTCTCGTCATCGTCGATCACCCGCTGACCCCGGTTCAGCAGCGCAATCTCGAGAAGGCATGGAACGTCAAGGTCATCGACCGCACGGGCCTTATCCTCGAAATCTTCGGCCGCCGCGCCTCCACCAAGGAGGGCACGCTGCAGGTCGATCTCGCGCACCTGAATTACCAGAAGGGCCGCCTGGTCCGCAGCTGGACCCACCTTGAGCGCCAGCGCGGCGGTGGCGGATTCATGGGTGGTCCGGGTGAAACGCAGATCGAAGCCGACCGGCGCATGCTGCAGGATCGCATCATCAAGCTGGAGCGCGAGCTGGAGCAGGTCGTGCGGACCCGCCAGCTGCACCGCGCCAAGCGCAAGAAGGTGCCGCATCCGATCGTCGCCCTGGTCGGCTATACCAACGCCGGCAAATCGACGCTGTTCAACCGCATCACCGGCGCCGGCGTGCTTGCCGAAGACATGCTGTTCGCCACGCTCGATCCGACGCTGCGCCGCATGAAGCTGCCGCATGGCCGCACCGTCATTCTCTCCGATACCGTCGGCTTCATCTCCGACCTGCCGACCCACCTGGTGGCCGCTTTCCGCGCAACCCTGGAAGAGGTGCTCGAAGCCGATCTCATCCTGCATGTCCGCGACATGGCTGATGACGACAATCCGGCCCAGAGTGCCGACGTGCTGCGCATCCTGAACGACCTCGGCATCGATGAAGCCGAGGGCCAGAAGCGCATCATCGAGGTCTGGAACAAGATCGACCGGCTGGAGCCGGAGACCCACGATGTCATCGTCCAGAAGGCATCCGGCGCCGAGAATGTCGTCGCCGTCTCGGCCGTCAGCGGCGAGGGCGTCGACCGGCTGATGGACGAAATCAGCCGCCGCCTTTCCGGCGTCATGACGGAGACCTCGATCACCGTGCCGGTTTCGAAACTGGCGCTGCTGTCGTGGATCTATGAGCACGCCATCGTCGATGCCCGCGAGGACAACGAGGACGGCTCGGTGACGCTCGATGTGCGCATGGCCGAGGCTGAAGCGTCGGCACTCGAAGGCCGGCTCGGCACGCAGAAGACGGCGAAGGAAGATTGGGAGCGCTGAGCGCTCGCAATCTCGCACTGCATCAGATCATTGGAAGGGACGGCATGGCTGGTATCAAGGCTCGGGCAGGCGGTCTGTTGCTGATCGCTATCGGATGCGCTCTTGCCTGGTTTTTCCTGCTGCAGCCGCTGAAGGAAGCGCAGGCCGGTGTTCCCGAGGTCCATTATCAGCTGAGAGCCTTCCTCGCGGTGCCCGCCTGCCTGGTCTTCGGATTGGGCTTTCTGTTCGCCGGCGCAGGCCTGAACTATCGCAATGCCGCCGAAAGAAGCTGACGGTCACCGGCTGGGTGCTCTTCGCGATCGTCGCACTGCTGACGTTGGCGGGCTACTGGTGGTTCCAGCAGCAGTTCTCGGCGCTCGGCTATACCAGCGCCGTCTGATCTCTTGCTGCAGGCTCTTTATCGGAAGCTAGCCATTCCAGACCACTCCGCCCGACAGGATCGAGCAGCTCGCCGGTCACCAGCGTCGTGATCAGGCTGCGCAGAAACGGCAGTTTCGTCGCCGGGCCGATCATCAGGTCGCGGCTCATCGGCAGGATCTTGCTATCCGACTGATAGAACGGCGTCAGCACGCGGCTCAGCAGCTGGTAGAAGCGGATATGGATCTGGCGCTGGCGCAGATGCCGTGAAATGGCATCGCCGACCGTTGCCTCGCGGATCAACGCCGTGCAGAGCGAGGCGGCGTCGAGCAGGGCCATATTGGCACCCTGGCCGAGCTGCGGGCTCGTCGCATGCCACGCGTCGCCGATCTTTACCACATTCTGCCCGGCGACCGGGACGCGCGTATGATGCCGGTAGCGTGCATGAACCGGCTCGGCCGATGCGGCGAAATGGGCAGCCTCCGGCCAGAAGCGATGGACCGCTTCGATCCACGCCTCGCGCCCGGCGTCGCGCCAGGCCGCCACATCCTTGTTGCGGATGCTCCAGAAGAAGGTCGCCATCGGTGCGGCGCCATCCTTGGCCGTGCCGACAGGCAGCACGCCTGCCATCTGGCTTGCCCGGTGATAGCGCTGCTCCAGCTCGTCGGAATGGAAGACGCCCGATGCATCCCAGGGAACGGTGGCCCAGAGCGCGCCGTAATCGAGCTCGGTCGAGGACTTGTAGCCGATCGGCGAGCTGGCCCCCATCGCATCGATGACGAGATCGGAAGCGGCGGATGCTTTGCCATTGCCGAGCTTCAGCCGCGGCCTTGCGCCCGGTTCGAACGCCGTCACCCGCGAAGCCGTTTCGAAACTCACGCTGGATGCGACAGCGGCATCGAGCAGCAGGTCGAAGAGTGCCACTCGCTGGATGGCGATGCCCGACGCACCATTGCGATAACCGACATCGAGCACGGTGCGGCCCGTCGCCGAGAGCCTGCCATGCATCCGCCGGATCCGCGCGCCGCGCTGCTCGACCTGGTCAAGCAGCCCCATCGCCGCGAGAACCGCGGCTCCCGTCGGCTGCAGCACGAAGCCGGACCCGACCGGCTGGGGTGCTGCCATCTGGTCGTAGATGGTGACGTTTGCGCCATGGCGTGCCAGGAGCGCGGCCAGTGACAATCCACCGATACCGGCACCTGCAATCGCGATCTCAAGGCCGGAGAGCTTCATGGCGGGTCAGCCGAGTTGCCGTTCGATGGCTTTCGCCGCCTGCCAGATCTCTTCCATCCGCTCCAGGCTTGCGGCCTCCAACGTTTCGCCTTCTTTCTCAAGAATGGTTTCTATATGATTGAAACGGCGCCTGAATTTCGTGTTCGTTCCGCGCAGGGATTGCTCCGGATCGGCATCGACATGGCGGCCGATATTGACGACGGCGAAGATGAGATCGCCGAGCTCGTCGCTGACCTTGGCCCGGTCGCCATGCGCCAGTGCCTCGCGCAGTTCGCCGATCTCTTCCTCGATCTTGTCGAGGATCGGCTCGGGTGCCGACCAGTCGAAGCCGACTTTGGCGGCACGTTCCTGCAGCTTCAGCGCCTCCGTCAGGGCTGGAAAGCTGCGCTGCACAGAGCCCAGAAACCCGGCCGTGGAGTCCTCGGTCGCCCCGCGCCTGGCGCGCCGCTCGGCACGCTCGCGCTTTTCCGCCTGCTTGATCTCGTCCCACTGCTTCTTCACGCGATCGGGCGTATCGGCATCGGAGCGGGCGAAGACATGCGGATGCCTGCGGATCATCTTGCGGGTGATGGCCTCGACAACATCGCCGAAGGAGAACTCACCGGCTTCCTCCGCCATCCGCGCGTGAAAGACCACCTGTAACAGAAGGTCGCCGAGCTCGTCACAGAGATCGTCCATATCGTTGCGCTCGATCGCATCGGAAACCTCATAGGCCTCCTCGATCGTATAGGGCTTGATGGTCTCGAAGGTCTGGACGATGTCCCAGGGGCATCCCGTTTCCGGGTTGCGCAGCGCTGCCATGATCTCGATGAGGCGCGAAATGTCTTTGGAGGCTTCCATGATCGCTCAATTCAGGGGGATGTCGTTATCGCTCTTGGAGGCCTGATAGGCGCCGGAGAGAGCGTCGTAGCGGGACTTGATGCGGGCGGTCTGCGCGTTCAGCTCGCTCTTCAGCGTATCCGCCTCGGTCTCGACGAGATCAGCGATCGCAAAGCTGTTCCAGAAAGCGTTGCTGCGGCGGTATCCGCCGGGCTCGAGGCCGAAGACTTCCTTGAGGATCTTTAGGTCGTGCGGAATGGCGAAGCTGTCGCGGGAATCTTCGTGGCTGAAGAAATAATAGAAGTTATCGAAACCCGCCCAGGTGATTGCCGACATGCACATGGTGCAGGGTTCGTGAGTCGACAGGAAGATCAGGTCCTTGGTCGCCGGTTTCTCGCCGAGTTCGTAGAAGCGCTTCAGCGTGTGCACTTCGCCGTGCCAGAGCGGATTTTCGAGCTCGTTGTTGGTCTCTGCGACCACCAGCGAGAGGTCGGACTTGCGCAGGATTGCCGCGCCGAACACCTTGTTGCCGGCAGAAACGCCGCGCTCGGTCATCGGCAGGATATCGCGCTCCATCACCTCGAGCAGGCGTGGAGCAATCGTCTTGGAAGCCATGGCTTTCTCCTTGTCGCAGCAAGTCTATCCCGCCCGGGCAAGAAGAAAAATGCCGAATTGCCCGATGGACGTTTTTGATCACAGGCTTTACATTGCACTGCAGCGACAACGGCGTCGCTCGGGCGACTTTTCTCAAATCAGTGGCATGCAGGCAAAAGATTACGCGGACCGCGTAGGCTTTCGAATTTCTGTTTCTTCAACGCCTTGCCGGTTAAAGGCATATTGGCGCAACTTCGAAGTGGAATGATAATGCCTTCCAAGAGCGAACAGCTATCGGTTTTCCCCGCCTTCTTCCGTGTGGAAGGGCGGATCGCAGCCGTCTTCGGCAACGGAGACGAGGCCTATGCGAAGGCGCGCCTGCTGCTGAATACGCAAGCGCGCGTGGTTGCCTATACCGATCATCCGGAAGCCAGCTACCACGCCTTCCTGATCGCCAATCGCATCGAGACCGTCCGCGCATCCTTCGCTGCCGAACAGGTCGAGGGCGCGGTGCTTGTCTTCGCTGCGACCGGTGAGGCTGCCGTCGACCGCGCCATCGTTGATGCAGCCCGCGCGGCAAAAATCCCGGCCAATGCTGTCGACCAGCCTGATTACTGCGATTTCTTCACGCCGGCGCTCGTCAATCGCGCGCCCGTCGCTGTCGCGATCGGAACGGAAGGCGCCGGTCCGGTCCTGGCCCAGATGATCCGCGCGCAGATCGACCAGCTGCTCGCGCCCTCGCTTGGGCGCCTCGCGACCTTGGCGACCAGCTACCGCAAGATGGTCGAGCACCTCATTCCGCGCGGCGTTTCCCGCCGTGTCTTCTGGCGCGGCTTCTTCTCCGGTCCCGTCGCCGATGCCGTGGCCAATGGCAATCTGCCGGAAGCCGAGCGCGCCGCACAGGCGCTGCTGCAGGAAACGGGCAAGGCGAAGGGCCGTATCTGGCTTGTCGGCGCCGGCCCCGGTGCCGAAGACCTGCTGACGCTGCGTGCGCAGCGCGTCATGATGGAAGCCGATGTGCTCGTCTTCGACGCACTCGTGCCGCAGGCGATCGTCGACATGGGCCGCCGCGATGCCGAACGTATTTCGGTCGGCAAGCGCAAAGGCTGCCATTCCAAGTCTCAGGAAGAGATCAACGATCTGCTCGTCCAGCTTGGCCGTGAAGGCAAGCGCGTCGTGCGCCTGAAGTCCGGTGATCCGCTGGTCTATGGCCGGGCAGGGGAAGAGATGGCGGCTCTCCGCGCCGCCGGTATCGCCTATGAAGTGGTGCCTGGCATCACCTCCGCCTTCGCCGCCGCTGCCGATTTCGAACTGCCACTGACGCTGCGCGGCGTCGCCTCGTCGCTGGTCTTCACGACGGGCCACGACTTGACCGGCGACGTGCTGCCGGATTGGGCGAGCCTCGCCGTCTCGGGTGCCACCATCGCCGTCTATATGGGCCGCACCGTCGCGGCCTCGGTTGCCGAGCGTCTGATGGCTGCGGGCATTCCCGCCGAGACGACGGTTGCCGTCATCGAGAATGCCAGCCGCGCCGAGCGCCGTCTCATGCATGGCATTCTGCGCGATCTTCCCGACCTGCAGCATCGTGACGAATTGACGGGCCCCGTCATGGTCATTATCGGCGATGCAGTGGCAGGCGCCAATTTCGAACTGTCCGAGCCGCTGGGTCGCCGGGAGGCGAGCGTGCCGGAACTTGCAAGGAGCTGAATATGGTAGACAAGGTACTGACCGCCAACCGGTTGACGGACGGCATTGCCGTCTGGCTCGACGCCAATGGCGCGTGGGTCACCTCGTTGCAGGATGCGCTGGTCGCCCGCCATGCGGAAGCGGTCGCCGCACTCGAGGACATCGGCAAGAAAGCCTATGCCGACAACAAGGTCGTTGACGTCAATGTCATCGAGGTTCAGGAAACCAACGGCGTATTGTGGCCGCTGCGCCTGCGTGAGCGCATTCGCGCGCAAGGCCCGACCATGGAATATGCTCCGGGATATGCGATTGCCGATCCCAAGTTCATTGATGTCTGAGGAAGCTGATGTACCGTTACGACGAATTTGACCACGCCTTTGTCGCCGAGCGCGTTGCGCAGTTCAGCGATCAGGTCCAACGCCGTCTCGCCGGCGAGCTTTCCGAAGATGCCTTCAAGCCGCTGCGCCTGATGAACGGCGTTTACCTGCAGCTGCATGCCTACATGCTGCGCATTGCCATTCCCTATGGCACGCTGAGCTCAAAACAGATGCGCATGCTGGCCCATGTTGCCCGCACCTATGACCGCGGCTATGGCCACTTCACCACCCGCCAGAACCTGCAGTTCAACTGGCCGAAGCTCTCGGACATGCCGGCTGTTCTGTCCGAACTGGCAACTGTCGAAATGCACGCGCTGCAGACCTCCGGTAACTGCATCCGCAACGTCACGGCAGACCATTTCGCCGGCGCCGCCGCCGATGAAGTCGCTGATCCCCGGCCTTATGCGGAAATCCTGCGTCAGTGGTCGTCTGTCCACCCCGAATTCTCGTTCCTGCCGCGCAAGTTCAAGATCGCCGTCACCGGTGCCGAGCGTGACCGCGCCGCAATCCAGGTCCATGATATCGGCCTGCATCTGAAGAAGAACGACAAGGGCGAGATCGGCTTTGCCGTTTACGTCGGCGGTGGCCAGGGCCGCACGCCGATGGTCGCCAAGCTGATCCGCGACTTCCTGCCGGAAGAGGACCTCTTGTCCTACACGACCGCCGTCATGCGCGTGTACAATCTGCACGGCCGCCGCGACAACAAGTACAAGGCCCGCATCAAGATCCTCGTTCATGAGACCGGCGCCGAAGAGCTCGCCCGCCAGGTCGAGGTCGAGTTCGCGCAGTTGAAGGACACCGAGTTGAAGCTGCCGGAACAGGACGTCGAGGCGATCACCGCCTATTTCGCGCCTCCGGCCCTGCCGCAGCGCGCCGAAGGCTGGGAAAACCTCGCCCGCTGGAAGAAGGCCGATCCGGCTTTCGCCCGCTGGGTCCAGCAGAACGTGCAGCCGCACAAGAACCCCGACTACGGCATGGTGACGATCTCTTTGAAGCCGATCGGCGGCATTCCCGGCGACGCCTCCGACAGCCAGATGGATGCGATCGCCGATATCGCCGAGGAATATGCTTTCGACGAAATCCGCGTCAGCCACGAACAGAACCTGATCCTGCCGCATGTGGCGCTGGCCGATCTCGAAGCCGTCTATCGTGGCCTCGTGGCGATCGATCTCGCCGAAGCCAATGCCGGGCTGATCACCGATATCATCGCCTGTCCGGGCCTGGACTACTGTGCTCTCGCCAATGCGCGCTCGATCCCGGTGGCCCAGGAAATCTCCCGCCGCTTCGGCAATCCCGAGCGCCAGGCCGAAATCGGCGAGCTGAAGATCAAGATCTCCGGCTGCATCAACGCCTGCGGCCATCACCACGTCGGCCATATCGGTCTGCTTGGTGTCGAGAAGAAGGGTGCCGAGCTCTATCAGATCACGCTTGGCGGCTCCGGCGACGAGCACACCTCGATCGGCGAAATCATCGGCCGCGGCTTCGAGCCCGAGAAAGTGACGGACGCCATCGAGACGATCGTCGATACCTATCTGAAGATCCGCAAGGATCAGTCGGAAATCTTCCTCGAAGCCTATCGCCGTGTCGGGCCGCAGCCGTTCAAGGACGCGCTTTACGGCTCTGCCGCCGAAGCTGCGTAAGGAGGGGATGATGACGAAGATCTGGAGAGAAACCGGTTTTGTCGAAAACGATCCCTGGGTCATCGAGACCGAGGAAGTCAAGGCAACCGAAAATCAGAAGCCGCTGCTTGGCCTCGACGAGCTCATCGCCAAGGCGGACGAAAGCAACGATGTCGGCCTCGGTGTGCTGGTCAAGCCGGCCGACGATGTCCGCAAGCTCGAGCCCTATCTCGACCGTCTGGCGATCATCGCCGTTGCCTTCCCGGCATTCAACGATGGTCGTGCCTTCAGCCATGCCTCGCTGCTGCGCGATCGCCTCGACTACAAGAGCGAACTGCGCGCCGTCGGCGACGTGCTGATCGACCAGGTGCCGCTGATGCTGCGCGTCGGCATCGACAGCTTCGCCGTGACCAACGAGACGGCGCTGAAGCGTCTCTCGGAAAACCGTCTGCCGGGAATTCAGCATCATTATCAGCCGGCTGTGCGTGACGCGGACAGCGGCAAGGGCTATAGTTGGCGCCGTCAGGCGAAGCCGGCGGCATAAGGCCGGCTCGCCGTCATCTGATGACGGAAGCAATGCGATGAAGAATTTCGAAGTGGCGGTGATCGGTGGCGGTCTCGCCGGCATGGTTGCCGCGGTAGCGATTGCCCGCGGCGGCCGCAACGTGGCGCTGATCGCGCCGCCTGCAGCCAGGGAAGACCGCCGCACCACGGCGCTGATGGATCAGTCGATCCGCTTCCTCGATCGTCTGACCCTCTGGGACAAGCTGAAGCCGTCGACCGCGCCGCTCACCAGCATGCGCATCATCGATGGCACGAATCGCCTGCTGCGCGCACCGGCAACGACCTTCCGTGCCGCCGAAGTCGGCCTCGATGCCTTCGGCTACAATTTCCCGAACAAGGCTCTGACCGATGTGCTGGAAACGGCCATCGCAGGCGAGGGCAATATCACGCGCTTCGACGCTTTCGCCGAGACGATCGAAATCGGCGCCGAGAGCGTGACGCTGACACTTGCCGGCGGCGAGCAGCTGACGGCCGATTTCGCCGTCGGCGCCGACGGGCGCAAATCGAAGCTGCGCGAAACGGCCGGCATCGATGTCCGCAACTGGTCCTATCCGCAATCGGCCATGGTGCTGAATTTTAGCCATTCGGTGCCGCACCAGAACATCTCCACCGAGTTTCACACCGAGCATGGGCCTTTCACCCAGGTCCCGCTCGCAGGAAGCCGCTCCAGCCTCGTCTGGGTCCAGAACCCGGCGGAGGCCGCTCAGAATGCCGAACTCTCCCTTGGTGATCTGAGCCGTCTCGTCGAAGAGCGCATGCAGTCGATGCTCGGCAAGGTCACCGTCGAAGAGGGCGTTCAGGTCTGGCCGCTGTCCGGCATGATGGCGCATCGCTTCGGCAAGGGCCGGATCGCGCTGATCGGCGAGGCTGCCCACGTCTTCCCGCCGATCGGGGCTCAGGGCCTGAATCTCAGCCTGCGCGACATCATGGCGCTGACCGACATCCTCTGCACCCGCGCCGAATTGCCGGTCGCGGCCGATGCAGGCGACCAGTTCGACCGTAAGCGCCGCGCCGATATCATGACGCGCACCGCAAGCGTCGACCTTCTGAACCGCTCGCTGCTTTCGGACTTCCTACCGGTGCAGATGCTGCGCGCTGCCGGCCTGCACATCCTCTCGGCTATCCCTCCGCTGCGCAATGTCGTCATGCGCGAGGGAATCGAGCCCGGCCGCGGTCTTCGCGGCATTCCGGCGGCGCTCAAGGAAAGGCTAGGCCGGAAGAAAGCCTGATTTGATCGCGATCAGGAACATCGATACGGTGACGACAGACAGCGCCGTGGTGATCAGGATGGTCGCCGACGCGCGCTCCTGCCAGACGTGATAGAGCTGGCCGAGGACGAAGACATTCGTCGCGGTCGGTAGTGCCGCGAGCAGCACCGCGGCATAGACCCAGACCGGCTCGAAGCCGCCGGCCAGCGTCAGCGCCGCGTAGACGACGAGCGGATGGACGATGAGCTTCGCCGGAACGATGTAGCTGATCTCCACAGGCACCCGCTTCAGCGGCCGCAGCGCCAGCGTCACGCCCATGGCAAACAGCGCGCAGGGTGCGGCCGCCTGGGCGAGATAGTCGATGAACTGCCGGAGCGCCGATGGCTGCTCGAACTGCAGCCCCGCCGCAAGAAAACCGGCCGCCGTCGACAGGATGAACGGATGCAACGCGACCTTGCGGACGATATCGACGGCAATCTGTCCCCGTGAGCGCTTGTCATCGCCGGCAGCCGCCATCATCGCCGGCGCCACGATGAAATGCAGCGCGTTCTCGAGGCAGACGATCAGCGCGACCGGAACCGCAGCCCTGTCACCGAAGGCGATCAGCGCCAGCCCGGGACCCATGTAGCCGATGTTGCCATAGGCGCCGGCAAAAGCCTGGATCGTCGATTCGTCCATCCGGCTCTTGCGGATGAAACGGCCGATAACGAAAATCGCGATAAAGATCGAATAGGTGGCGGCCAGATCGGTGACGATGAAATCGATCCGCGCCAGATCCTCGACCGGCGTGCGCGATACGAGCTTGAAAAACAGCGCGGGCAGGGCGGCATAGACGATGAACGTATTCAGCCAGCCGAGCGCCTCGGCCGGCTGTTTCGTCACTTTCGCGGCGATATAGCCGATCAGGATCAGGCCGAAGAAGGGCAGGAGCAGGCTGATGATGTCGGCCACTGGACCGTCCGGGGCAAGTTGCAGAGCGGGCGAATGCTTCCCGCTTAGCCGATCTGCATCAGGATTGGAAAGGTCTGCTGGAACCAGATCGCGGCTTGACTGATAAAGCCGAACATGAAGGCGAGGCCGGTCAGCACCAGAAGCCCGCCGAGAACCTTCTCGACGGTGCCGAGATGGCGACGAAAGCGCACCAGGAACCGCATGAAGGCGCCCGAGAAACCGGCTGCGATCCAGAAGGGAATGGCAAGGCCCAGCGAATAGATGGCAAGCAGCCCGGCGCCGGAACCGACCGTATCGCGCGACGCGGCGACGCCGAGGATCGCGCCGAGTACGGGGCCGATACAGGGCGTCCAGCCGAAGGCGAAGGCAAGACCCATGACATAGGCGCCGGTCAGCGTCGCCGGCTTGCCGCCATTCTGGAAGCGGGCCTCGCGCGCCAGCAATCCGATTCGGAACACGCCGAGGAAATTCAGGCCCATGATGATGATGATCAGGCCGCCGATCTTCGAGAGAATATCGAGATGCTGGCGGAGAGCCATGCCGATGCTGGAGGCACCCGCACCCAGCGCCACGAATACGGTCGCGAATCCGAGCGTGAAGAACAGCGCCGAGAAGAACACGCCGCGGCGCACATCGGGAGCCACGGCAACAGCCGTCCCGCCACGGAACTGATCGACGGAGATCCCGGCCATATAGCAGAGATAGGGCGGAACGAGCGGCAGAACGCAGGGGGAGAGGAAGGACAGAGCACCGGCGATCAGGGCGCTCCACAGGGAAATATCGGCAATCGACACGCATCTTCTCCGGCTGCAATCAGGCCGTTCTCTAGCGCTGCGGCCACGCGATTGCCAATCACCTTTTTGCGCTCCGGCAAGAAATGTGCCGAACGCCTGTGAAAGGCATGATTTTTCGGTTGACCGCAATGGGTCGCCTGCATATGTTCCGCGCACTTCCAGCCGGGCGGCAAATCGCTGTCCAGTGCACCGTGGGAGAGCGTAGCTCAGCCGGTAGAGCAACTGACTTTTAATCAGTAGGTCTCGGGTTCGAACCCCGACGCTCTCACCACTTTCTCCCAGTGATTTTCCGATCTGAGCAACCGGCGAAGACTGTTTCCGTTGCCTGTCTCTGCCAACTCGAATCGGCATTCTCCCGCCTTTTCCGCGGCTTAGCGCCCGCCGCATTCCGTCTTTTGCGGAACAATCACATTTCCCCCGCGTTAGCTGGCATCGACTGAATGATGCCATGCCCGGATCAGTATCCGGCTCAATATGCGGAGAATATAGTGAAGAAGCTTCTTGTTGCCTGTTTCATCGGTCTCGCCTCGATCACCGCGAGTGCCACGCCCTCCATGGCCGACAGTGTCACGGTGACGATCGGGGATAGCCATCATGGGGATCGCTGGAATCGCAGTCACCATAACGACTGGCGCCGCCATCACTACCGCTCGCGCCATCACGCGCGCCGCCACTGCAATGTAAGGACCGTGCGCTATCATCGCCATGGCCGTGTGGTCTTCGCCAAGAAGCGCGTCTGCAGCTATTCACGCTGGTAATCACCCGTGACTGAGGAAGAGCCCCGGTTCGCGCCGGGGCTTTGTCATGTCTGCGGGACGGCGTCGTTAATGCGGGATTAATCGCAATGATGCCATTGTTTCGATGTTTGAGTGCCACAGCGCGAAGCGCGGAAGCTCGACTGGAGAGACGATGAAGAAGATAACGAGTTCGATCTTGGCGGCGGTGATTGGTGCGAGCTGCCTGATTGCAGTGACGGACAACGCAGCCGCGGACGACTGGCGCCATCGGCGGCATTATGATCGCCACTATCACGACAATACCGGCGCAGCCATTGCCGGCGGCCTCGCTGCCGGCGTCATCGGCGGCATGATCGGCGGAGCCCTTGTCAACAACGGCCCGCGTTATGTCGAGCCACCTCCGCCGCCGCGTTGCTGGTTCGAGGACCGCCAGGTGGCCAACGCCTATGATGGCGGCTGGCATATGGAAAGCGTTCGCGTCTGCCGCTAAGGCCGGACGAGCCGCAAATGAAAAAGCGCGCCGTTGAGCGCGCTTTTTGTTTGCCGTCGATTATTGCCGTTCAGCGCCGCGGAAAGTCGTTCCAGTTGGATGCCCGTGCCTTGGCGACAACGGTCTGGGCCTCGCGGCCGAGGAACAATACGCTGAAGATTGCGACGATTGTGATGATATCCCACATGGCCTGACCCCTCGTTGGACGGGCCGTTCATCGGCAGCCGTCATGTTCCGGGTGCGACCGCCATCGCACTTGCGGATGGCCTTAATATGATCGAAGCCTAAGCTATCGCATATCGCGAGATTTGGGGATGCCCCGCCGCTAGCTTCGGCGAGGCACCGGCTCCTGGTCCGCCATCAACCCTTGAGCTTGGCATTGCAGAGGCTGTAATAGCCGCCGCCCTTCTGGATCCACTTCAGGCCGCCAAGCGAATTGTTGGCCTTGTCTTCGTTGTATGCATCGACGCAGGTATGCATGCGGGCCTTGCCGGGCTTTTCGCTGGCATATTTCGTCGAGATTGCGGTCGGGAATTTCACGCCCGAGGGGGCAGCCACCGTCGGCTTTTCGGGCTCTTCATTGGTGTTGAGAGAAACGTCGGGCTCGGCGGTTGCGTCAGCGCCGCATTGAGCCTTGCGGAAGTCGTTCCACTTCACGCCTTTTGCCGAGCCGTCCGCCTGCGCGGACTTATACTTGGCGCTGCATTCTTTCATTGTCAGCGCCGAGGCCGGTGTTGCCATGAAGGCCGTGGCGCCGAGAAAAGCAAGCGAGGTAAGCAGAAGTGCACGATTGAGCATTGGTCCATCCTCCGATTGTACCGTGTGCCCGTAAACTATCGGACCGGATGAAATTCTCAGTCAACGCGGCAATTTATCTCACCAACTATAAGTATAGTTCCACGATTACTTTCAGGTTGCATTCTGTTTCACGTTTTTCCGCTGGCCTTTCCATGATCGGCCGCCGCCCTAGATTGTAAATGCAGCGCGCAGGAGGGCTCTTTCGATGACCGGACATACGAGTGACAGCAAGACCTCATCCCACAAGGTGATCCGCGGGCGGCCCTACAGCATCAGCGAATTCGCGCGCAAATACCGCCTCGATGATGACGAGGCGAAGCGGCTTTTCGACAAGTTCGGTCCCTCAGCCACGGAGCTCGACTTGTTGATGGCGGCAAAGCGCAGGCCGCCGCAGCCGACGCCCGGCCTCGGCATGTGAGCGCGCTTCGCAGCGGCGGCTGTCTCTGCGGCGCCGTCCGCTACGAGATCCGGGGCGAGCCTTTGACATCCGGTCTTTGCCATTGTGCCGATTGCCGCAAGGAAAGCGGCTCGCTGTTCTCCGCTTATGCGATATGGCCGCGCGCCGCCCTGACTTATGCCGGTACCGTCTCCGTCTTTGCCGGGCGCAGCTTCTGTCCGCATTGCGGCGGTCGCTTATTTTGCCTGACGGATGAGAAAGCCGAGCTGCGGCTCGGCTCGCTCGATGGTCCTCCTGTTGGTATCGAGCCGGCACAGGAGGTCTGGATCATCAGGCGTGAGCGCTGGCTGCATCCCGTCGCCGGCGCGGCACAGTTTCCGAGAGATCCGGTTTGAAAAGCGGAGTTTTATTACCAAGATTTAATTGCACAATGCCCGCTTTCCGTGCCAATGCGGCGCTATCGCTAATCTCCGGTTCATCTACCCTGTGACTATCTAGGGATGAACGGAGCAGGTGCTCCCATATCTCTGTTTGAGGATTTTATGAGCGATTCCGAAACTGGAACCGGCCCGAAGACATCGCCCGCCAAGCATGCCGAAAACGATCTCGCGGCCGTTCTCGCCGCATCCGGCAAGCGCCGCAAATCCGGCCGCTGGCGAGGGAGACTGCTTGCAGCCGCGGCGATCGTCATCATCGGTGGCGGCGCGGCCTATTACTATTCCGGCCGCGGCGGCAACGAATACAGCTATACGACCCAGCCGGTGAAGCGCGGCGACCTGACGGTGCTCGTCACAGCCACCGGTTCGGTGCAGCCGACGGAGCAGGTCGATATTTCGAGCGAGCTTTCCGGCACGGTGCGCGACGTCAATGTCGACTATAACAGCACCGTCAAGGCGGGCGACGTGCTTGCCGTCCTCGACACCAACAAGCTGGAAGCCGACGTCAAGAGCTCGCGCGCCAAGCTCGCTTCCGCGAAAGCCAATGTCACCAAGGCCGGTGCCGATCTCGAATCGGCGCGCACCTCGCTGGATCGCGTCAAAAACCTCGTGCAGAGCAACGTCACGACGCGCCAGAGCCTCGACGACGCGAGCTACAAGTTCGATTCCGCCGTCGCCACCAAAGAGATCAATGAAGCCGACGTGCTATCGTCGGAAGCCGATCTGCAGCTGGCGGAAGTCAATCTCGCCAAGGCGAAGATCGTCTCGCCGATCGATGGCGTCATCCTGACGCGTTCGGTCGATCCGGGCGCAACCGTTGCCGCGTCGCTCTCCGCACCGGTTCTGTTCGTCATCGGCGGAGACCTGAAGAAGATGGAGCTGCAGGTCGATGTCGATGAGGCCGATGTCGGCCAGATCGCCGTCGGCCAGAAGGCGACCTTCACCGTCGACGCCTATCCGGACCGCACGTTCCCCGCCGAGATCGAGCAGATCCGCTTTGCCTCGGAGACGACCAACAACGTCGTTACCTACAAGGCCGTCCTTTCTGTCGATAACGCGGACCTGCTGCTGCGCCCGGGCATGACGGCGACAGCCGACGTCACCGTCGAGGCCGTCAAGGACACGCTGATGGTGCCGAATGCGGCGCTGCGCTATGCGCCGCCAGAAACGGGCGCCGGCCGCAACCGCGGTATTTTCGGTCTCTTCCGTCCGCCCCGCATGGGACCGCGATCGGGCGCCGGTGGCGAGGCGCTGACCGGCAACAAGCGCCGCGTTTGGGTACTGCGCGGCGAACGCCAGGTTCCGCTCGTCATCCAGGTGGGCTCGTCGGATGGCCAGTTCACGCAGGTGACCTCGGGTGAGATCAAGGACGGCGATGCGCTCGTGACCGACGCCACCGCCAGGACACGATAGGCGGGCGGATGATGAGCACTCCGCCGCTTCTGGAATTCCGGCAGGTGTCGAAGATCTACGGCGAGGGCGAGGCGGCGATCCGCGCACTCGACCGCGTCGACATGACGATCCGGACACACGAGTTCGTCGCGATCATGGGTCCCTCCGGCTCCGGCAAGTCGACGGCGATGAATATTCTCGGCTGCCTCGATGTGCCGACTTCGGGCGACTATGTCTTCCAGGGCATCTCGACGACCGGGTTCGATCGCAGCCAGCTGACGCTGCTGCGCCGCCACATGCTGGGCTTCGTCTTCCAGGGCTTCAATCTTCTGTCGCGCACCTCGGCGCTCGAAAATGTCGAGCTGCCGCTGATCTATCGCGGCATGCATGCCGCGGAGCGTCACAAGCGCGCCCGCGAAGCGTTGAAGCTCGTCGGACTCTCGGGCCGCGAACATCACAAGACGCAGGAGCTCTCCGGTGGCCAGCAGCAGCGCGTCGCAATCGCCCGCGCCATCGTCACCGAGCCGGCACTGTTGCTCGCCGACGAGCCGACCGGCAATCTCGATACCAAGACCAGCATCGAGATCATGGATCTGATGACGCGCCTGAACCGGGAGCAGGGGATCACCATCGTCATGGTCACCCACGAGCCCGATATCGCCGGCTATGCCCAGCGCCTGCTGCGCTTCGTCGATGGCAAGCTGGAAGCCGAAGTGGCGCATAAGCAGGAGGCCGGCCATGTTTCTTGAGACGCTGAAGCTCGCGCTGCGCGCCATCACCCGCAACATGCTGCGCTCGTTTCTGACCGTGCTCGGCGTCGTCATCGGCGTTGCAGCCGTCATCGCGTTGGTGACGATCGGCAATGGCACGACGGCGCAGGTATCGGCCGAGCTCTCCCGGCTCGGCACCAACATGCTCTTTGCCCGGCCAGGCCAGTTCGGCCCCGGCCGCGCCAGCACCGAGGCCCGGCGCTTCACCGTCAAGGATGTCGATGCCATCAGAGATCAGGTGAGTGGCCTGCGCGCTGTCGCGCCGCTCAACCAGACGACGGCGACGGTCATCTATGGCGGCCAGAGCCATTCGACGAGCGTGATGGGCACGACCAACGACTATTTCATCGCCCAGGATTGGGACATGGCGCTCGGCCGTACTTTCGATGCCGCCGAGGAACGGGGCAGGGCGCGCTGTATCCTCGGCGAGACCGTGCGCTCGCAGCTTTTCGGCGGCGCCGACCCGACCGGCCAGCAGATCCGCGTCGGCAAGGTTTCCTGCAGCGTCATCGGCGTTCTCGCCAAGCGCGGTCAGTCGGGCATGGGTAATGACCAGGACGACGTGGTGATCATGCCGGTGAAGGTCTATCAGCGCCGTATCGGCGGCAAGGCCAATGCGAATGTGCAGATGATCGTCATCTCGGCGCGCGATGGTGTCGAGACCTCCAAGATCCAGGACGAGACCGAAAACCTGCTGCGCGAGCGCCGCAAGATCATTCCAGGCCGCGAGGACGATTTCAACGTCAACGACATGACACAGATCGCCGAAGCGATGACCGGAACGACGACGCTGCTGACCGGCCTGCTCGGCGCCGTCGCCGCCATCAGTCTGCTCGTCGGCGGCATCGGCATCATGAACATCATGCTGGTATCGGTGACCGAGCGAACCCGCGAGATCGGTATCCGCCTGGCGATCGGCGCGCTGGAGACGCAGGTCCTCATGCAGTTCCTCGTCGAGGCGGTGGCGCTGTCCTTGTTCGGCGGCATTACCGGTATCGTGCTCGGCATGGGGATCGGTTTCGTTTCGGTGACGCTGCTGAAGGTGCCCTTCGTCGTCAGCCCGCTGATGATCGGCGTCGCCTTCGCCTTCTCGGCGGCGATCGGGATGATCTTCGGCTATTTTCCGGCCCGGCGTGCTGCCCAGCTGAACCCGATCGAGGCACTGCGTCACGAGTGACCTGAAGTCACCGCTCTTTGATATGTCATCCCCACACCCAACCTTGCCATTGCGCCGGATGCGTGTAAGGGATGATATATCAGTAAGTTGCGGCGGATCACCGAATGCAGAACTCGCAAAGTCACCAATCCTACCTGGCGCTTGAGCACGCGATCGTGACGCTCGCTGTGAAGCCCGGTGCCATGGTGACGGAGCGCCAGCTGATCGACATGACCGGCCACGGCCGCACGCCGGTGCGCGAGGCGATCCAGAAGCTCGCGTGGCAGGGCCTGATCATCGTGCGCCCGCGCGTCGGCCTGCAGATTGCTGAGATCGGCCCTGACGACCACGCCAGCGTCATGCAGGTGCGCCGCGAGCTGGAGCCGATTGCCGCGGCCCTCGTTGCCGAGCACGCGAACGAGGATCAGCGCGAGGCGCTCGCCGGCTGCGAGAACGCCATGCGGGCCTGCGCCGATAGCGGCGATCTTGCTGCCTTCTTCGCTGCCGACAAGGCGTTCGACGAAGTGCTGGAGGAGGCCTGTCCCAACCAGTTCATCACCGCGGCGCTCGGCCCGGTGCAGACCCATTCGCGCCGCATCTGGTACTCGACCGCCAACCCGTCCCGCATGGAGCGCTCGATCGCGCTGCATGTCGCAACGATCGAGGCGATCCGCGAGGGACGCACCGACGCCGCCCGTGACACGATGACCGTACTCATCGACTATCTCAGCCAGAAATGAAAACGGCCCCGTTTCCGGAGCCGTTTGCAATCAGATTGTCTGGAACGATCAGCCTACAAAGGCGCGTTCGATGACGAACTCGGCCGGCTTGCTGTTGGCGCCTTCTTCCAGGCCCGCCTTTTCGAGCAGTTCCTTGGTGTCCTTCAGCATGGCCGAGGAGCCGCAGATCATGCCGCGGTCGATCGCCGGATCGATCGGCGGGATGCCGAGATCGGTGAACAGCTTCCCGGACTCGATGAGGTCGGTAATACGGCCGGTGCGCTCGAAATCCTCGCGGGTCACGGTCGCATAGTGGCGCAGCTTGTCGCCGACGATTTCGGCGAGCAGCTCGTCGTTGCGGATTTCGTCAACGAGGTCGAAGCCGTATTTCAGTTCGGCAACGTCACGCGTCGTATGGGTGAGGATGACTTCCTCGAACTTCTCATAGGTCTCGGGATCGCGGATCAGACTGGCGAAGGGTGCTATGCCGGTGCCGGTCGAGAACATGTAGAGGCGCTTGCCGGGGGTCAGCGCGTCGAGGACCAGCGTGCCGGTCGGCTTTTTGCGCATCAGCACCTGGTCGCCAGGCTTGATGCCCTGCAGATGTGAGGTCAGCGGGCCATCCGGAACCTTGATCGAGAAGAATTCGAGCTCTTCGGCCCAGGCCGGGCTGGCGATCGAATAGGCGCGGAATACCGGCTTGCCCTCGACCATCAGGCCGATCATCGCGAACTCGCCCGAGCGGAAACGGAAGCCCTGCGGCCGGGTCATCGTGAAGCGGAAGAGCCGGTCGGTATAATGGGTCACGCTCAGCACCGTTTCGGCATAGACGTTTGCCGGAATGGAGGAGGCGAAATCTTCGGTCTTTGCAGGGGCGTTCATTTCGGTATCGGATCCCGTATTCATCGCACGAAAGTTCTATTGCGAGGCTGATATTACAAAACCACCGCAAATTAAAGGCAATCCATTCTCTGCCGCGTGCCAGCTGCGAAATATGCATGTCATTCTCATGATTCAACGCTCTGTGGGCTGTTTTCGCTTTTGATCTGGCGGAGCGGGGCAAAGGATGCATATTAGGGCCAAAACGCGCCCGGGAGTATCAGGGAGCGGCAGGCGCTACGGGGAAACATGAAGATTTTCAATTACAAGCGCGTACCCTACGCGGAGATGCGCGCCTTTTCCGTCCATATTCTGACGGCTTCCGGCTCCTTTCTGGCCTTCCTCGGCGTTGTGGCCGCTGCCGAACATCGTTTCATCGACATGTTCTGGTGGCTGGGCCTGGCGCTCCTCGTCGACGGCATCGACGGCCCGATCGCCCGCAAGGTGCGGGTCAAGGAAGTGCTGCCGAACTGGTCGGGCGACACGCTCGACAACATCATCGACTACGTCACCTACGTACTGCTTCCGGCCTTCGCGCTCTATCAGAGCGGCATGATCGGCGAGCCCTGGTCTTTTGCCGCCGCCGGCATGATCGTCGTCTCCAGCGCCATCTACTATGCCGACATGGGCATGAAGACCGAGGAATACTTCTTCTCGGGCTTCCCCGTCGTTTGGAACATGATCGTCTTCACGCTCTTCGTCATGGATGCGAGCGCGATGACGGCGATGATCGTCGTCACGGTCTCGGTATTCCTGACGTTCCTGCCGATCAATTTCCTGCATCCGGTCCGCGTCAAGCGCCTGCGGCCGCTCAATCTCGGCGTCTTCTTTCTCTGGTCGGCGCTCGGCATCTATTCGCTGCTGATGCATTTCGACATGCCGCATTGGGCGGTTGTCCTCTTCATCATCAGCGGTATCTATCTCTACTGCATCGGCGCCGTGCTGCAGTTCTTCCCGGCGCTTGGAAAGAGCGAATAGGACAGGCGCAATGGCAAAGACGCAGGCAGTCGCATTCACCCGCAATGGCGGCCCGGAGGTTCTTGACTATGTGGATGTCGATCTGCCGCCGCCCGGCGCCGGCGAGGTGCAGCTGAAACATGCTGCGATCGGCCTGAACTTCATCGACGTCTATTTCCGCGACGGCACCTACAAGGCGCCGCATCTGCCCTTCGTCACCGGTAAGGAAGCCTCCGGCACCATCACCGCTGTCGGCCCGGGCGTGACCGGCTTTGCCGTCGGTGACCGGGTGGCCTATGCCAGCGCCGATGGCGCCTATAGCGTCGAGCGCAACATCGACACCAAGCATCTGGTCAAGGTGCCCGACGGCATCAGTCTCGAGACTGCAGCGGCGATGATGCTCAAGGGCATGACGGCCGAGTATCTGCTGAACCGCACTTTCAAGGTCGGCCCGGAAACGGTCCTGCTGTTCCACGCCGCTGCCGGCGGCGTCGGCCTGATTGCCGGCCAGTGGGCGAGGGCGCTCGGCGCTACCGTCATCGGTACGGCGGGATCGGACGACAAGGTCAAGCTGGCGCTCGAGCACGGTTACGATCACGTCATCAACTACAGGACCGAAAACTTCGTCGAAAGGGTGAAGGAAATCACCGGCGGCAAGGGCGTCGATGTCGTCTATGACTCCATCGGCCGCGACACCTTCCCGCACTCGCTCGACTGCCTGAAGCCGCGCGGTCTCTTCGCCTCCTTCGGTCAATCCTCTGGCGGCATTGAGAATTTCACGCTTGCCGCACTCGCCCAGCGCGGCTCGCTCTTCGCCACCCGGCCGACGCTCTTCAGCTATATTGCGACACCGCAAGAGCTTAAGGATTGTGCAAACGCGCTATTTGCTGTTGTGCTGAGCAACAAAGTGCGTATCAATATCAATCAAACATATCCGCTACGTGAGGTGGGACGGGCTCACACGGATCTGGAAGCAAGAAAAACGACTGGAACTACGCTGCTGATCCCATAGAGATTCCGTGAAAAAGGACGGATCGGCAGAGAGAAATGAGGGGAACGTGTCGTCATCCAATGCGCCGTCGTCGGGTGCGTTACTGTCGGTCCAGAAGCTGACCAAGCATTTCGGCAGCTTTGCTGCCTGCAATGAAATCGACCTCGATATAGCCCCCGGCGAAATCCACGCTCTGCTTGGAGAAAACGGTGCGGGAAAATCGACCCTGGTGAAAATGCTGTTCGGCGTGCTGGAGCCGACGGCTGGTCACATCCTCTGGGAAGGCAAGCCCGTCACCATCGGCTCCCCCGGCGAGGCCCGCAATCTCGGCGTCGGCATGGTCTTCCAGCACTTCTCGCTGTTCGAAGCGCTGACCGTCGCCGAAAATATCGCTCTCTCGCTCGCTGACACCATCCCGATCGGCAAGATCGCCGAAGAGGCACGCACGCTGTCGCGCGCCTACGGCCTGCCGCTCGATCCGCATGCGCATGTCGCCGACCTCTCGGTCGGCGAACGCCAGCGCATCGAGATCGTCCGCGCCCTGCTGCAAAACCCGAAGCTGATCATCCTCGATGAGCCGACCTCGGTGCTGACGCCGCAGGAAGCCGACAAGCTGTTCGAGACACTCTTCAAGCTGAAGGCCGAGGGCCGCTCCGTTCTCTATATCAGCCACCGTCTCGAGGAAGTGCAGCGCATCTGCGACCGCGCCACCGTTCTTCGCCACGGCAAAGTGACCGGCGCCTGCGATCCGAAGCAGGAAACGCCGGCGTCGCTGGCCCGCATGATGGTCGGCAGCGATGTCGCGGCCGTCACCCATCCCGACCGCGGCAACAAGGGCGAAGTCCAGCTCGCGGTGACCGGCCTTTCGGTCTCTGCGCGTACTCCCTTCGCCATGCCGCTCAAGGACGTCTCTTTGGCTGTCCGCTCCGGCGAAATCCTGGCGATCGCCGGTGTGGCCGGTAATGGTCAGAGCGAACTCTTCGATGCGCTCTCCGGCGAATATCCCGTTGCCGAGCCGAACGCCGTGATGATCCGCGCAAAACCGGTCGGTACCCTCGGCATCACCGCTCGCCGTCTTCTCGGCGCCGGCTTCGTCCCGGAAGAACGCCACGGCCACGCCGCTGTCTCGGCCATGAAGCTGTCGGACAATCTGGTGCTGGCGCGCAGCCAGTCGGATCGCAAGTCCTTCCTTGGCGGAGGCTTCCTCGGTGTCATCAAGCACGGCGCAGTCAAGACCGCCGCGCGCCGCATTTCCGAAGCCATGGATGTCCGCAAGAGCGGAGACGATCCGGCGGCTGGGTCGCTCTCGGGCGGCAACCTGCAGAAGTTCATCGTCGGCCGCGAGCTCGACCGCCAGCCGGCCGTCCTCGTCGTCAATCAGCCGACCTGGGGCGTTGATGCCGGTGCTGCAAGCCGCATCCGTCAGGCTCTGGTCGATCTGGCCCGTGCCGGTTCTGCCGTCGTCGTCATCAGCCAGGATCTCGACGAGATCTTCGAAGTCGCGACCGAGATCGCCGTCATCTCTGAAGGGCGTCTGTCGCCGCCATTCCCGTCGGGCGAACTGACCCGCGAAAAGATCGGCCTGCTCATGGGCGGCCTGCATGAAAGCAAGCCCGCTGCGGAGGCCGGACATGCGCATTGAACTCGAAAAGCGTCCGCAGGTCTCGAAGCTTTACGCCTTCGTCTCGCCGCTGCTCGCACTGGCCCTGACGTTGATTGCCGGCGCCATCATGTTCGCCATTCTCGGCAAGGACCCGATCGAGGCGCTCGACGCCTTCTTCATCGAGCCGCTGCTCGAAGTCTGGTCGCTGCACGAACTGGCGATCAAGGCCGCACCGCTGATCCTGATCGCTGTCGGCCTGTCGGTCTGTTACCGTTCGAACAACTGGAACATCGGCGCCGAAGGCCAGTTCACGGTTGGCGCGATCACCGGTTCGATCCTGCCGATCGTCTTCACCGAATGGCATTCGCCGATGGTGCTGCCGCTGATGCTGATCATGGGCGCGATCGGCGGGGCGCTGTTTGCAGCAATCCCGGCACTGCTCAAGGCGCATTTCAACACCAACGAAATCCTGACTTCGCTGATGCTGGTCTATATCGCCCAGCTCTTCCTCGACTGGCTGATCCGCGGCCGCTGGCGCAATCCGCAGGGCTTCAACTTCCCTGAAAGCGTCGGCTTTCCGCCGGAAGCGACTTTGCCCGCGATCTGGGAGGAGTCCGGCCGCGCGCATTGGGCCTTCATCTTCGCGATCGTTGCCGCGATCCTCGTCTGGTTCATGATGAAATACACGCTGAAGGGCTTCGAGATCGTCGTCCTCGGGCAGTCGGAACGGGCAGGGCGTTTTGCAGGCTTTTCCTCGAAGCGGATGATCTGGTTCGGCTTCCTGTTCTCAGGCGCTCTGGCCGGTCTCGCAGGCATTTCCGAAGTCTCCGGTTCGATCGGCCACCTGCAGCCGGCGATCTCGCCGGGTTATGGCTTTACCGCGATCATTGTCGCCTTCCTCGGCCGCCTTAATCCGCTCGGCATCATTCTCTCCGGCCTGGTGCTGGCGCTGACCTATCTCGGCGGCGAGGCAGCGCAGCTGTCGATTGGTGTCTCCGACAAGGTTACGCGCGTCTTCCAGGGACTGCTGCTGTTCTTCGTGCTCTCCTGCGACACGCTCATCTACTACAAGATCCGCATCATCTGGTCGCGGGTTCGGGGAGGCGCGGCATGAGCATCTTCGAAGCAATCCTGCTGACGGTCATCACCGCCTCCACGCCGCTGGTCATCGCCGCACTCGGCGAACTCGTGGCCGAGCGTTCTGGCGTGCTCAATCTCGGTGTCGAGGGCATGATGATCATGGGTGCCGTTGCCGCCTTCGCCGGTGCGCAGATGAGCGGCTCTCCCTATGTCGGCCTGATCTGCGGCATCGCCGCCGGCGCGCTGTTTTCGCTGCTCTTCGGCTTCCTGACGCTGACGCTGGTCGCAAACCAGGTGGCGACGGGGCTGGCGCTGACCATTCTCGGCCTTGGCGTGTCAGGCATGCTCGGCGAATCCTTCGTCAGCGTTCCCGGTATCCGGCTGAGCCCCATCGTCTTCCCGTTCCTGTCGGATATTCCGGTGATCGGCTCGGTGCTGTTCCGCCAGGACCTGACCTTCTACCTGTCGATCGCGCTCTTGGTCGGCGTCAGCTGGTTCCTGTTCCGCAGCCGTGCCGGGCTAAAGCTGCGCGCCATCGGCGACAATCACGCTTCGGCCCATGCGCTCGGCATCAACGTCATCCGCACCCGCTATCTCGCCGTCATCTTCGGTGGCGCCTGCGCCGGTCTTGCCGGCGCGCAGCTGTCGCTCGTCTATACGCCGCAATGGGTGGAGAACATGTCGTCGGGCCGCGGCTGGATCACGCTGGCACTCGTCGTCTTTGCCTCCTGGCGTCCGCTGCGTGTCTTCGCCGGCGGCTATCTGTTCGGCGCCGTCACCATTCTGCAGCTGCATGCCCAGGCCTTCGGCATCGGCATTCCGGCACAGTTCCTGTCGATGCTGCCCTATGCGGCCACTATTGTGGTTCTCATCATCATTTCTCATAATCGGCGCACGACGTTGATCAACACGCCCGCGTCGCTTGGAAAAGCCTTCGTACCGGAGCGATAGAAGAAAAAATCAGACGGGTTTCCGGAAATCTCTTCAAAACCAACAGGGGTCACCATGAAGAAAATAGCACTCGCACTCGCCGCATCGGCTGCCGCGCTGATCAGCGTCGGTTCCGCTCAGGCGGCGGACAAGACCAAGATCTGCTTCGTCTATGTCGGTTCGCACACCGACGGCGGCTACTCGCAGGCACACGATCTCGGCCGCCAGCAGATCCAGAAGGAATTCGGCGACAAGATCGAAACGCCTTACCTCGAAAACGTGCCGGAAGGCCCGGACGCCGAGCGCGCCATCGAGCGTCTCGCCCGTTCCGGCTGCAAGCTGATCTTCACGACCTCCTTCGGCTTCATGGACGCGACCGTCAAGGTTGCCGCCAAGTTCCCGAACGTGAAGTTCGAACACGGCACCGGCTACAAGACCGGCCCGAATCTCGCGACCTACAACTCGCGTTTCTACGAAGGCCGCTACATCCTCGGCCAGATCGCTGCCAAGACCTCGAAGAACCACGGCGCTGCCTACATCGCCTCCTTCCCGATTCCTGAAGTCGTGATGGGCATCAACTCCTTCGAGCAGGGCGCCAAGTCCGTCGACCCGAGCTTCAAGCTGAAGGTCATATGGGTCAACACCTGGTTCGACCCGGGCAAGGAAGCCGATGCCGCCAAGGCGATGATCGACCAGGGCGTCGACGTCCTGACGCAGCACACCGACACGACCGCGCCGATGCAGGTTGCTGAAGAGCGCGGCATCCACGCCTTCGGTCAGGCCTCCGACATGATCGCAGCCGGCCCGAAGGCACAGCTGACGGCGATCGTCGACACCTGGGGCAACTACTACTCCAAGCGCGTTCACGCGCTGCTCGACGGCACCTGGAAGTCCGAGCAGAGCTGGGATGGCCTGAAGGACGGTATCCTCAAGATGGCCGACTACACCAACATGCCTGACGACGTGAAGAAGATGGCGCAGGATACCGAAGCCAAGATCAAGTCCGGTGAACTGCATCCCTTCACCGGCCCGATCAACAAGCAGGACGGTACGCCCTGGCTGAAGGCCGGCGAGAAGGCTGATGACGGCACGCTGCTCGGCATGAACTTCTACGTCGAAGGCGTCGACGACAAGCTGCCGCAATAATATCCGGCCGCAACTTTTGCGATTGCGAAAGGCGCTCCGATAGGGGCGCCTTTTTTGCTGCACTGCATGCTAGAATTACGATTTACAAAAGTAATACTATATGATTTTTTGACTCTCGTGCCGCGAGGAGGCGGCCTTTTGGGAGAGACAATCATGAAACTGAAAACTGCACTCTTGAGTGCCACGATTCTGGCTGCCTGCATGTTCGGTTCGGCCCAGGCCGCCGGTCTCGTTGTCGGCTTTTCGCAGATCGGCTCGGAATCGGGCTGGCGCGCTGCCGAAACGACCGTGACCAAGCAGCAGGCCGAGAAGCGCGGCATCGATCTCAAGTTCTCCGATGCTCAGCAGAAGCAGGAAAACCAGATCAAGGCGATCCGCTCCTTCATCGCCCAGGGCGTCAACGCCATCCTGCTCGCACCTGTTGTCGAAACCGGCTGGGATGCCGTCCTGAAGGAAGCCAAGGAAGCCGATATCCCGGTCATCCTGCTCGACCGCACGATCAAGGCGCCGGAGGATCTCTACCTCACCGCCGTGACCTCGGATCAGGTCCATGAAGGCAAGGTTGCCGGTGACTGGCTGGTCAAGACCGTCGGCGACAAGAAGTGCAACATCGTCGAGCTTCAGGGCACGACCGGTTCCTCGCCGGCGATCGCCCGCAAGAAGGGCTTCGAGGAAGCCATCAAGGGTCATAACAACCTGAAGATCGTCCGCAGCCAGACCGGCGACTTCACCCGCGCCAAGGGCAAGGAAGTCATGGAAAGCTTCCTGAAGGCGGAGAACGGCGGCAAGGATATCTGCGCCCTCTACGCCCATAACGACGACATGGCCGTCGGCGCCATCCAGGCGATCAAGGAAGCCGGCCTGAAGCCGGGCAAGGACATCCTGACGATCTCGATCGACTCCGTTCCGGATCTCTTCAAGGCGATGGCTGACGGCGAGGCGAACGCCACGGTCGAGCTGACGCCGAACATGGCGGGTCCGGCCTTCGATGCGCTCGATGCGTATCTGAAGGACAAGAAGGCACCGCCGAAGTGGATCCAGACGGAATCCAAGCTCTACACGCAGGCCGACGATCCGATGAAGGTCTACGAGGAGAAGAAGGGTCAGGGCTACTGATTTGACGCTGGAACCGCACCGGCCCATCATGGACCGGTGCGGGACTGCCTCTGCGTGCGGACGTCATGTCCCGCATTTGCAACGGCATGACGGGGTGCATATCAGGAAACGGCCGGACCATGATTCACGATTTCGAGAACGTCCTCGTCGCATCAGGCATATCGAAATTCTTCCCCGGCGCAGTCGCGCTGGACAAGGTGGATTTCACTCTGCGCAAGGGCGAAGTGCATGCGCTGCTCGGCGAAAACGGAGCAGGCAAATCGACACTCATCAAATGCATGACGGGCGCCTATCGCCGTGACGGCGGCGGCCTGACGCTCGATGGCGGTGACATCGATCCGGGCGATACGCTCGCCGCCCAGCGGCTTGGCATCGGCACCGTCTACCAGGAGGTCAACCTCCTTCCCAATCTCAGCGTTGCCGAGAACCTGTTCCTCGGCCGCCAGCCGCGGCGCTTCGGCATGGTCGACATCCGCACCATGAACCGGCAGGCGCGCGAGCTGCTCGCCCAATACGGCCTGACGATCGACGTGACCGCACAGCTCGACCGCTTCTCGGTCGCCGTGCAGCAGGTTATCGCCATCGCCCGGGCCGTGGATCTCTCCGGCAAGGTCCTGATCCTCGACGAGCCCACCGCCAGCCTCGATACGCAGGAAGTGGCGATGCTCTTCGGTATCATCAGAAACTTGAAGGAGAGGGGGCTAGGCATTGTTTTCATTACGCACTTCCTCGAGCAGGTCTATGAGATCAGCGACCGCATAACGGTGCTGCGCAACGGCCGCCTTGTCGGCACGCGCGATACCGCCGAGCTACCGCGTCAGGGCCTGATTGCGATGATGCTCGGCCGCGAGCTCGCCCATGCGGAGGAAGCGGCCAAGGAACGCAGCACCGAGGCCGGGGCGATGAAGTACCGCTTCGAAGGCTATGGCAAGCGCGGCAAGGTGAAGCCCTTCGATCTCGAAGTTCGCGTCGGTGAGGTCGTCGGTGTCGCCGGCCTCCTGGGTTCCGGGCGCACGGAGACGGCCGAGCTGCTCTTCGGGATCGAGAATGCCGATAGCGGCAAGGCGGAGATCGACGGCAAGCCCGTTGCTCTGAACAGCCCGCGAGCGGCAATCCGCCAGGGCTTCGGCTTCTGCCCGGAGGACCGCAAGACCGACGGTATCATCGGCGATCTCTCGATCCGCGAGAATATCGCCCTGGCGCTGCAGGCCCGCCGCGGCTGGGCAAGGCCGCTCTCCCGCAGCGAACAGAACGCCCTGGCCGACCAGTACATCAAGGCGCTGGATATCCGCACCACCGACCGCGAGAAACCGATCCGGCTCTTGTCGGGCGGCAACCAGCAGAAGGCCATCCTGGCCCGCTGGCTCGCCACCAATCCAGACTTCCTGATCCTCGACGAACCGACCCGCGGCATCGATGTCGGAGCCCATGCCGAGATCATCCGGCTGATCGAGGAGCTCTGTGCCAAGGGCATGTCGCTGGTGGTGATTTTCGTCGGAATTAGAAGAGCTTGTCGCCTATAGTTCACGTGTCATCGTACTTCGTGACCGCGAACATATCGCCGAGCTTTCAGGCAACAGCATTACCGCGTCGGGCATTGTCGATGCCATCGCCGCGGCCGAGAAGAAGACGGAGGATGCATGAGTTCCTCACTTAAGGCGCTCGCCATCCGCCTGGCGCCGCAATTGATTGCGCTTGTTGTCATTCTTTCATTGAATTTCATCATGTTCCCGCAATTCTTTAACGTCGTTGTTCAAAATGACCGGCTCTACGGCAGCCTCATCGACGTGCTGAACCGCGGCGCGCCCGTGGCGCTGCTGGCGATCGGCATGACGCTCGTCATCGCCACCAAGGGCATCGACCTCTCGGTCGGCGCCGTCATCGCTATCTGCGGCGCGGTCGCGGCCTCGTCGATCGTTTCGGGCAATTCGCTGGCCTATACGCTCGTCGTCACGCTGGCGGTCGGTTTGCTCTGTGGTGTCTGGAACGGCTTCCTCGTCGCCATCCTCAACATCCAGCCGATCATCGCCACGCTGGTGCTGATGGTCGCGGGCCGCGGCATCGCGCAGCTGATCACCGAAGGCGTGATCATGACCTTCAACGATCCAGGCCTGATCTTCTTCGGCAGCGGCTCCTTCGCCTATCTGCCGATGCCGGTGGTCATCTGGCTGCTCGTCGGCGCGATCGTCATACTGCTGGTGCGCCGAACAGCGCTCGGCATGCTGGTCGAGGCCGTCGGCATCAACAGACGCGCCAGCACGCTCTCGGGGTTCGTACCCCGGTGCTGCTGATGGCCGTCTATATGCTGAGCGCGCGCTCTGCGCGGCGATCGCCGGCATCATCGTCGCCGCCGACATCAAGGGCGCCGATGCCAACAATGCCGGTCTGTGGCTGGAGCTCGACGCCATCCTGGCGGTGGTCGTCGGCGGCAACTCGCTGCTCGGCGGCCGCTTCAGCATCCTGGGGTCGCTGATCGGCGCGATGATCATTCAGGCGGTCAATACAGGTATCCTGCTTTCCGGCTTTCCGCCGGAGTTCAACCTGATCATCAAGGCGATCATCATCCTCGTCATTCTCATCATCCAGTCGCCGGCGCTGCAATCGGCAGCCGCCTTCTTCAGCCGCAAGCCGGTGGAGAGCGCGGGCGTGCGCGTGGAGCAGCCGAAATGAATTCCCGTTACCTGCCTCTGCTCGCCACGATCGTCATCTTCATCCTGTCCTATGCGGCCTGCGCGCTGCAATATCCGAACATGCTGTCGACCCGCGTCGCCGGTAATCTTCTGACCGACAACGCTTTCCTCGGCATTGCCGCCGCCGTCGGCATGACTTTCGTCATCATCTCGGGCGGCATCGATCTGTCCATCGGTTCGGTGATCGCCTTCACCGGCGTCTTCCTCGCCGTCGTCCTGCGTGACACGACCGTTCATCGCTCGTTGCCTTCGCCATGGTGCTCGTCATCACCACCGCTTGGCGGCCTGATGGGCGCGTCATCCATTACCTGAAAATGCCGCCCTTCATCGTCACGCTCGCCGGCATGTTCCTGGCCCGCGGCATGTCCTACGTGCTGTCGATCGACAGCATCCCGATCGAGCACGAATACTACACGACGCTGACGGGCATCTATTACCGTCTGCCGGGCGGCGGGCGCCTGACGCTGATCGGTGCCATCATGCTGATCGTCTTTGCGGCGGGCATCTTCCTCGCCCACCGCACTCGCTTCGTCCACCAACGTCTACGCGCTCGGCGGCGGGGTTCAAACGGCAGAGTTGATGGGCGTTCCGGTGGCCAAGACCACTATCCAGATCTACGGCGCTTTCGGGCTTTTTGGCGGGCCTATCCGGAATCGTTTTTTCTCTCTATACGTCGGCCGGTTATTCCCTTGCAGCGGTGGGCGTCGAGCTCGACGCCATCGCAGCGGTCGTCATCGGAGGGACGCTGCTGACTGGGGGTGCAGGATTCGTAGCGGGAACCTTTATCGGTCTCCTGATACAGGGGCTCATTCAGACATACATCACCTTCGACGGAACCCTGTCGAGCTGGTGGACGAAGATCTTGATCGGGCTTCTGCTCTTCGCATTCATCTTGATGCAGAAGGCCATTCTGTTCCTTTCCAGCCTGAACAAGAGGTATGCCTGACGGAGGACGTGTTGCTTGCGCAGCAGAATGCTTGATACCCGCAAGGCGGGACGGAAAACGCGGACGAGCCACGCGCAGGTCGTGGACGAGCTTGGCAGGGCCATGGTCGCCGGAACATATCCGGTCGGCTCCATTCTGCCTGGCGACGCGGAGCTCGCCCAGCGTTTCAAGGTATCGCGCACTGTTCTTCGCGAAACGATGAAGACGCTGGCCGCCAAGGGCATGGTCGTCGCCAAGGCCCGCGTCGGTACGCGTGTGACGGAGAAGAACCTCTGGAACATGTTCGACAGCGAGATCATCGCCTGGCATTTCGACAATGGCGTCACCGAAGAGTTCCTGCTGCAGCTCTACGATATCCGTCTGGCCTTCGAGCCCTTCGCCGCAGGCCTGGTGGCGGAACGCGCCACCGGCGACGATATCGCCCACCTCCGCGAACTGGCGCTTGTCATGGCCGAGCCCGGGCACACGACCGAAAGCCTGGCGCTCGCCGACCTTCGCTTTCACCTGGCGGTCGCCGATGCCTCGCACAATCCCTTCATGCGCACGCTCGGAAGCCTGATCGAGGCCGCACTCGTCGGCATGTTCCGCATAGCACGCCGCCATCTCAGCAACTCAGGGCTTTTCCAATATCGCCGACACCCATATGCGCATCGTCGATATGATCGCCGCCGGTGATGTCGCGGCTACCCGCAAGGCGATGGAAGACGTGATCATCGATGGGCGCGATCACGTCCATGAAGCCTTTCTGACGATCAGCCGCGTCTCGGCCTAGCGGCGTAAGCCGATTTTTCATCTTTGTCGCCGCTTCGCCTTGCTGCTATGTCACAGCAAAGCGTCGAATAATGGATTCCCGGAGCCTGCACATGGAACGCACCTGCCTTGCCGTCATTCTCGCCGCGGCGACAGCACCCGCATGAAGTCTTCGAAGTCGAAGGTTCTGCATCCGGTCGCCAACCGGCCAATGATCGCGCACGTGGTCGATGCGGTCTCGAAGGCGGGTATTTCGTCGGTTGCGCTCGTCGTCGGCCGTGATGCCGATGAGGTTGCGAAGGCGGCCGCGATCGGTAGCGTTGCTGTCGAGACGCATCTGCAGAAGGAGCGGCTTGGCACGGCCATGCCGTGCTCGCCGCACGCGAGGCGATCGCCCGCGGCTATGACGACATCCTCGTCACCTATGGTGATGTGCCGCTGCAGACCGATGGGCCGCTGAAGGCAGCACGTCAGGGCTTGGCCGATGGCAGCGACATCGTCGTCATCGGTTTCCACACCGAAAAGCCCACCGGCTACGGCCGCCTGCTCGTCAGGGATGGCGAGTTGATCGCCATCCGCGAGGAAAAGGATGCGACGGATGCCGAGCGCGCCGTCAAGTGGTGTAACAGCGGCCTGATGGCGATCAACGGCCGCAAGGCTCTCGATCTGCTTGCCCGCATCGGCAACAGCAATGCCAAGGGCGAATATTATCTGACCGATCTCGTCGAGATCGCCCGCTCGCTCGGTGGCGCGTTACGGCCGTTGATGCGCCGGAGGTCGAAATGACCGGCTGCAACAACCGTGCCGAGCTCGCCAATATCGAGCGCCTCTGGCAGGAGCGCCGCCGCCACGAGCTGATGATCTCAGGCGTCTCGATGGTCGCGCCAGAAACGGTTTTCCTGTCGCATGACACCGTCATCGGTCAGGATGCGCTGATCGAGCCGAATGTCGTTTTCGGCCCGGTGTCACGATCGACAGCGGCGCCGTCATCCATGCCTTCTCGCATATCGAGGGCGCCCATGTCAGCGCCGGCGCCACCGTCGGCCCGTTCGCCCGCCTGCGCCCCGGTGCCGATCTCGGCGAGGGATCGAAGGTCGGCAATTTCTGCGAGGTAAAGAATGGCAAGATCGCCGAGGGCGCCAAGGTCAACCATCTGACCTATATCGGCGACGCCGTGGTCGGTGCGCACACCAATATCGGGGCAGGGACGATCACCTGCAATTACGACGGGGTGAACAAGCACGAGACCAGAATCGGTGCCAACGCCTTCATTGGGTCGAACAGCTCGCTGGTCGCACCTGTCCAGATTGGGGATGGCGCTTACATTGCGTCCGGCAGCGTCATCACCGATGATGTCCCCGGTGATGCTCTCGCATTCGGCCGCGCGCGACAGGAAATAAAGCCTGACCGTGCCAAGCTGCTGCGCGAGCGCGCCCTGGCAATCAAGGCTCAGAAGAAGGCCAAGGGCTGAGTTACGGCCCGAAATCCAAAGTGACCGCCTGACCGATTGAGAAATAAGAATAAATTGCTAGGAGTGGCGTCACTATTTCGAAGCGGTTGGGGATTATTTCATGTGTGGTATCGTTGGGATCGTCGGTAGCAAGCCGGTTGCCGGGCGTTTGGTCGATGCGCTGAAGCGCCTGGAGTACCGGGGTTACGATTCCGCCGGTGTCGCGACAGTCCATGACGGCGTCATGGATCGCCGCCGCGCCGAGGGAAGCTCTTCAATCTCGAAAAGCGCCTTGATTCGGAGCCGCTGCCGGGCACGACCGGTATCGCCCACACCCGCTGGGCAACGCATGGCGTTCCGAACGAAACCAACGCCCACCCGCATTTCGTCGAAGGCGTCGCCGTCGTCCATAACGGCATCATCGAAAACTTCTCGGAAATCCGCGATCACCTGACCGCCGAAGGCTCGGTCTTCGAAAGCCAGACGGATACCGAAGTCATCGCCCACCTGATGGCGAAGTATCTGCGCGAGGGTCTGCAGCCGCAGGCGGCGATGCTGAAGATGCTGAACCGCGTCACCGGCGCCTATGCGCTGGCGGTGATGCTGAAGGATCATCCGGGCACGATCATGGCCGCGCGTTCCGGCCCGCCGCTCGCCATTGGCTACGGCAAGCACGAGATGTTCCTCGGCTCGGATGCCATAGCGCTTTCGCCCTTCACCAACGAAATCACCTATCTCGTCGACGGTGACTGCGCGATCATCACCCGCGAAGGCGCGACGATCGTCGATTTCAACGGCAATGTCGTGAAGCGCCAGAAGCAGATTTCCCAGGCGACGGCCTATGTCGTCGACAAGGGCAATCACCGCCACTTCATGGAAAAGGAAATCTATGAGCAGCCGGAAGTCATCTCCCACGCGCTCAGCCACTATGTGAATTTCGCCGAGAATACGATCGGCGCCAATGCCGCCGGGATCGATTTCAAGTCGGTCAGCAGCCTGGCGATCTCGGCCTGCGGCACGGCCTATCTTGCCGGTCTCGTCGGCAAGTACTGGTTCGAGCGCTATGCGCGCCTGCCCGTCGAGATCGACGTTGCCTCGGAATTCCGCTACCGCGAAATGCCGCTGCAGCCGACGCAGGCGGCACTGTTCATCTCTCAATCAGGCGAAACCGCCGATACGCTCGCCTCGCTGCGATACTGCAAGGACAACGGCCTGAAGATCGGCGCCGTCGTCAATGTTCGCGAGTCGACCATCGCCCGCGAATCCGATGCCGTTTTCCCGATCATGGCCGGTCCCGAGATCGGCGTTGCCTCCACCAAGGCCTTCACCTGCCAGCTCGCCGTGCTCGCCTCGCTGGCGCTCGGCGCCGCCAAGGCCCGCGGCGTACTCAGCGCCAAGGACGAGAAGGTTCTGGTCAAGCATCTCTCGGAAATGCCGCGCATCATGAGCCGCGTGCTGAACCTCATCCAGCCGCAGATGGAAAGCCTGTCGCGCGAGCTGTCCAAGTGCCGCGATGTTCTCTATCTCGGCCGTGGCACCAGCTTCCCGCTGGCCATGGAAGGCGCGCTGAAGCTCAAGGAAATCTCCTATATCCACGCCGAAGGCTATGCCGCCGGTGAGCTCAAGCACGGCCCGATCGCGCTGATCGACGAGAACATGCCCGTCATCGTCATCGCGCCCTACGACCGCTTCTTCGAAAAGACCGTTTCCAACATGCAGGAAGTCGCGGCCCGCGGCGGCCGTATCATCTTCATCACCGATGAAGCGGGTGCCGGCGCCTCCAAGCTGCCGACCATGGCGACGATCACGCTGCCGAATGTCGATGAAATCATCGCGCCGATGATCTTCTCGCTGCCGATCCAGTTGCTCGCCTATCACACGGCCGTCTTCATGGGCACGGATGTCGACCAGCCGCGCAATCTCGCCAAGTCGGTCACGGTGGAGTGAAGCCTGAAATCCCCGGACGAGGCTTGTCCGGGAACCGAATTCTGGCAGCTTCGTTACGAAGGTACGGGGGAGCGCCTGATCACGAAAGCTGATAGACTCAAGGAGTTCATCGCGAGCGATGACCAACAAGCTTCCCCGCCTGCCGATTGCCACGCGCATCAGAAACAACTTCCTTGCGGGCCTCATCATCTGCGCCCCGATCGCCATTACGCTCTGGCTGACATGGTCCGTCGTGCGCTGGGCCGATAGCTGGGTGAAGCCCTATATCCCTGCGCGCTACGATCCCGACAGTTACCTGAATTTCGCCGTGCCCGGCTCCGGCCTGCTGATCGCGATGATCTTCATCACCATCATCGGCTTCCTCGGCAAGAACCTGATCGGCCAGACGATCGTGCAGTTCAGCGAGTCGCTGGTGCGCCGCGTGCCCTGGTGCGCAGCATCTACAAGAGCCTGAAGCAGATATTCGAGACGGTGCTCAAGGAGCGCAGCGATTCCTTCAAGAAGGTCGGTCTGATCGAATATCCGAGCGCCGGCCTCTGGTCGTTGGTCTTCATCGCCACCGACGCCAAGGGCGAGATCGCCTCGAAGTTCAATGCGATGGGCAAGGACATGGTCAGCGTCTTCCTGCCGCCGACCCCGGTGCCGACGGCGGGCTTTCTGATCTTCGTGCCGCGCGAAAAGATCGTCGTGCTCGACATGACGGCTGAGGACGGCGCCAAGCTTCTGGTTTCCGGCGGTCTCGTCACTCCGGAATATCTGCCGGTCGTGCCGGGCGCCGAGCCTGCGGCGCTGAAGCCGAAGGCCTCAGCCCGCATGAAGAAAGCGGATCGCCTCATCGCGCCGGAATAGATAGAGCAGGGTGCGCACGGCCTCTCCGCGCTCGCTCGTCAGATCGGATCGCGCTCGATCAGATAGGCGGCATCCTTGCGGGCGATCTCCAGGAGATCGGCATGGTCTTCAAGGCTGGCGATCCTGAACCCGGGCGTGCCTGACTGGCGGGTGCCCAGAAGCTCGCCTTCGCCGCGCAGCTTCAGGTCCTCTTCCGCAATACGGAAACCGTCTTCGGTTTCACGCATGATCGAAAGCCGCGCATGGCCGGTCTCACCGAGCGGTCCCTTGTAGAGCAGGATGCAGGTCGAGGCCTCGTCGCCACGGCCGACGCGGCCGCGGAGCTGATGGAGCTGCGCCAGGCCGAAACGCTCCGCATGCTCGATCACCATGATCGTCGCGTCCGGTACGTCGACACCGACTTCGACCACGGTCGTCGCGACCAGCAGCCGGATCTCGCCGCTCTTGAAGGCGAGCATGACGGCATCCTTCTCCGGTCCGCTCATGCGGCCGTGGATCAGGCCGATGCCGGGCCCAAGGGCCGAAACCAGCGTCGAATGCCGCTCTTCGGCGACATCAGGTCAAGCTCTTCGGACTCCTCGACCAGCGGGCAGATCCAGTAAGCCTTCTTGCCCTCGCCAAGCGCACCCTTCAGCCGCTGCAC